>JBMFQE010000002.1:310736-413593 GCA_049968755.1 Bacteroidales bacterium | reverse complement strand
CGCTTGCACAGACCCCAGGCCACGATCCGCTCCCGACCCATTGCCGGGTCGGGCTTTTAGGCCAAAGGGGGGCAGCAGCTGGTGCGGGTCAGCTGCTCCCAAGGTAGGCACGTTCTTCCAGGGGCTACAGCAGGGTTACACACAACCTATTGTTGGTTTTCTGTAGCTTATATTTGGATTGAAAACAGTTTCTTGGAGTAAGCAAATGATAACAGGGGAGTATTGCGTATGAATGATTTTGTTTGAACAAAAATTTGGTTGTGGTGTTTTATTGGGTTATATTTGAATGGTAACATGATGTGTAATTAAAATTTTAAAAATTATGGCAGTTTTAGTTGGTAAAAAAGCCCCATCATTTAAGGCAAAAGCCGTTGTTAACGGGGGAGAAATAGTTGATAATTTTAGTCTCGACCAATATTTGGGGAAGAAGTATGTGATTCTCTTTTTCTGGCCTGCAGATTTTACTTTTGTATGTCCGACCGAAGTGCTGGCATTTCAGGAAAAATTGGCTGAATTTGAAAAACGGAATGTAGCCGTTGTGGGATGTTCGGTCGACTCGGAATTTACCCATTGGGCATGGCTCAACACCGAGAAGCGTAACGGGGGTATTAAGGGGGTTACCTTCCCCATTATTGCCGATCTATCGAAAACCATTTCAGAAAATTATGATGTATTGGCTGGGCGTTATGACATCGACGACGATGGCAATGCAGTATTTGAGGGTACGCCGATGGCCTATCGTGGTTTATTCTTCATCGATAAGGAAGGAATTGTGCGTCATCAGGTAGTTAACGACATGCCTCTGGGACGTAGTATTGAAGAAGCACTCCGTATAGTAGATGCATGGCAATATTATGAAAAACACGGAGAAGTATGCCCTGCCGACTGGAAACCGGGCAAGGAAGCTATCAAGCCCACCCATGAAGGGATTGCAGAGTATCTTAGCAAAAATTAACTTTTCAGCACATATAAAAAAGCGCCTGCACAAGGGCGCTTTTTTTATTTTTACACCCTGAAAAACGAGCCATGCGAAAAGTGTTGTCGGTGCCGCTTGAAGATGAGCAACGGCTAAGAGCTAGCCTGCTGCAATGGGGGTCTTTGTTCGATTATTTTATGTTGCTCGATTCGAATAGCGAAGCTGGTTATGGGCAATTGCCTGCATCGTATCTGAATTATCGTTTTATTGCAGCAGCGGGTATCATGTATGGTTCATGCTTTCAGCATCATGTTTTTTCATCGATGAAACGATGGGTGGAAGCCCAACCCGACTGGTATTTTTTGCATCTAACCTTTGGGGTAAAGGCTGAAACGCATGGGGTGCCTTCTCAGCATGCTGATCAGCTTGGTTTTCCGGCAGCCTTCATTTTTTCTCCCCTGTGGTTGGTACTGGTAAAAAAGGATGTGATAGAGTTACATTACCCTCCCTCGAAGGGGGAGGAGGAGGCACATGAGGTGTTTCAGCAGCTGCTTCGGCCAGCGGTCATCAACCTGCAACATTCGTCCAGCATAAGGTTTCGTAGGCCTGCTTTCGACGAGTATCAAAGAGCGTTTGAGTCGGTGCAAAGCCATCTGGCACGCGGCGATATTTATGAGATGAATTATTGTATCAACTTTTATGCTGAAGCAGCCGTCATCGATCCAGTATCAACTTATTTAAGGCTCTCGGGACATTCACCTGCACCTTTTTCAGTATTTTACCGACATGGCAACTTGTACTTGCTTTCGGCCAGCCCCGAACGTTTTCTCAAAAAGGAAGACAGCTTGGTCATTTCTCAACCCATCAAGGGTACTATCCGACGTGGAAAAAATAGCAATGAGGACGAAGAGCTACGCATACTTTTACAAAATAGTGAAAAAGACCGATCCGAAAACATCATGATCACTGACCTGGTCCGCAATGATTTGGCTCAATTTGCTGAAGAAGGAACTGTGCGGGTATCCGATCTGTGTGGTGTTTACACGTTTAGACACGTACATCAAATGATATCGACCATTGAATGCCGGTTGCGTCGGGGGCTGTCTTATATCGATGCTATTCGCCTGGCTTTTCCCATGGGTTCAATGACGGGTGCCCCCAAAAGAAATGCGCTGAGATTTATTGAAGCGTACGAAACCTTCAACCGGGGACTATTCTCAGGTGCTGTTGGCTATATCACGCCCGACGGCAATTTTGACCTGAATGTAGTTATCCGTAGCATTCTGTACGATGCGGTCCAACATTATGTTTCTATCCCTGCGGGTAGCGCTATCACCGTTTACGCCAACGCCTTGCAAGAATACGAAGAGTGTTGCCTGAAGGCGCAGGCTTTGATGGATGTACTGACATAATTTTTTATGAGGAATAATTATTTATGAAAAAAATATTTTTTTAACTTTGAAAAAATGTTCAGCCATGAAAATGATCGGAAAACTCAGGATACCCAATAAACAAACGGAACGAAAGCTGATGAGCAAAAAGTACCATGTGCCGGTCATAGGACATTTTGCTAATAAGAGTGTGGAATTTCGTAGTATCATTGAGGCTTCTGCGGCTACAGGTATTCACTATTCGCTGATTTTCGAGGCCTGCATTGGTAAAATTTATACCGCTCGAAATGTTATCTGGGAATTTAAAAAAGGCAACCATTACATCAAATACAAGGCCTTCTACATCAATGCTGCAACCAACTACAAACGTAAGGTTGGGTTTAACGGATAGTGCAGCTATATTCCTGAGCAAATGCTGTGGAAATATAGTTATCGTAGCTCATGCATACGTTCGACGCAAAATCAATCCCTGCTTGAAGGAGTTTTTGGGCCAAATCTGCGTTGAGATGTAACAAATCATTGTGTTTAAGTTTATTGGCATAAAGAAAGCATAGTATTCCCGCACTAAAGCTGTCGCCAGCACCGATAGTGCTGAGGGGTTCGATTTGAGGTACAGACGCGCTCATCTGCAAATGGGGGCTTTTGAAGATAACATCGTTGCTCCCCTGAGTGTAAATAAGCCGTGGACAGTAAGGAGTTATGGCCAGATAGCTTTCGATAAAATTCGTAGTACCAAAAATCATGTTCATGTCTTCGTTCGAGGCCTTTACCAGCGAGGCCAGCTGCATATTTTCAATAATCATGGGTAAAAGCTGATGCAACTCATGTTGGTGAGCCTTACGAAAATTTGGGTCGTAAATGATTGTGGTCCCGGCCCGACGAGCCTGAGAGACCAGATTTAGTACTGTGCTGCGAATTTCAGTATTAATGGCATAAAAGGAACCAAACAATACATAATCGTTTGGGGTGAAATCGGGCATAGGAATGGCCAATCGTTCAGCCGGAAGATCCTTATAAAAAGCATACGAAGCATTACGCTTCTCATCCAGAAAAGCCAATGCTACTGAGGTTTTTCCAGAAGAAAAACGATAAATATACTCGGTATTGACCCCATTACTTTTTAGAAAATCATCGATGTGTTTTCCCAGCTGATCACTACCATATTCGCTGATGAAATACACTGGCAAATTCATTCGTCCCATCGATACAGCGCTGTTGAGCATCGACCCCCCCGCGCGACCCGCAGCGGGTTGGGCGCCGTCAAAAATAATGTCAAATACCGTTTCGCCTATACAAAATACTCGACCCATAGTTGTTGCTTTGCCCAAAAATACAAAAATTCATAAGGGCATTTTATTTTTAGCCAAAAGAAATTTATAATTTTAAACCAAAATATGTTTTTGATTCAGTAGTGTTGAAGAAATTAAGTAATATTGCATGTTAAATTGTATCATTAACTGAAAATTATTCTAATATGGAGCAGGTATCGCATAGGGTTACGGCATTGTCGGAATCATCGACCATTGCCATGAATACTAAAACCAAGGAACTACAGGCACAGGGTATTGACGTGATTAATCTTACGGTGGGTGAGCCAGACTTTTACACTCCGCAACATATCAAAGAGGCAGCTAAAAAAGCGGTTGATGACAATTATTCGTTTTACACCAATGTGGCAGGCTATCCTGAACTGCTGGACGCTATCAGCAAAAAGCTTAAACGTGAGAATGGGCTTGATTATGCGCCCAATCAAATTATAGTTTCGAACGGTGCCAAACATAGTCTGGCCAATGCTATACTTGCCTTGATTAATAAGGGGGATGAAGTAATCATACCTGCTCCCTATTGGGTTAGCTATTCGGAGCTGGTAAAGTTGGCCGAGGGAACCAATGTAATTATCAATACCGAAGTTGAAAGTGATTTTAAAATTACTCCCGAGCAACTGGAGCGTGCTATTACCCCTCGAACCAAGGCATTCTTGCTATGTTCGCCCTCCAACCCTACCGGAAGTGTATATACCCGTGAGGAATTAAAAGCTTTGGTAGATGTGCTGGTAAAATATCCCAATATTTTTGTAATTACCGATGAAATTTATGAGCACATCAACTACATAGGCGGTCATCAAAGCATTGCTCAGTTCCCCGAAATAAAGGAAAGAGTGGTGCTGATTAATGGGGTATCGAAGTCGTATGCCATGACGGGCTACCGTATTGGGTATATGGCGGCTGCTCCATGGATTGCCAAGGCATGTAACAAGTTGCAGGGACAGATGACTACCAATGCTTCAACCATTGCCCAGCGTGCTGCTATAGCTGCACTTAATGGCGATCAAAGCTGCGTAGAGGAATTTCGAAAAGCTTTTGAACGCCGCCGCAACCTGGTTTATGAGGCTATTTCGCAGATACCTGGCATCAAGTGTAATAAGCCGGGAGGCGCTTTTTACGTTTTCCCCGACGTAAGTTCGTTCTATGGAAAATCGGCTAATGGCAAGGTGATCAATAGCTCTGATGACATGAGTATGTATCTGCTTGAGAAGGCTTTTATTGCTACGGTGCCGGGCTCAGGCTTCGGTAACGACAAATGCATCCGCCTGTCGTTTGCTACCAGCGATGATAAATTAAAAATTGCCCTGGAAAGGTTCACAGAAGCGCTACAGCAATTAAAATAGCAGTAGTTTTAGTCTATAAAGTTTAATTTTTTCATTTGTATGCAATGACAAATTAAGCCTATAGTAAATAGCAATGTAAAGGTGGCCCTGGTGTTTTGGTATAATTAAAATGTCAGGGCCATCATTATTATCCCAGATTTCTTATTAGGCCAAACGTACAGCTGCAAAGGGTTTAATATAATAGCCAAGCCCACAACAGCATTTTCCGTCGCTCATTTGCGCTGAAAAGCAGTACTATTTATAATTCAGATTAGCGGGCAGCCACGCTTCTACCTGCTCGGGGGTAACGCCTTTGCGTCGGGCATAGTCTTCTACCTGATCGCGAGAAATCTTATCAACAAAGAAGTATTGCGCACGGGGATGAGCAAAGATGAGACCGCTTACCGATGCGCCGGGTAACATCATATAGCTTTCGGTAAGGGTAATTTCTGCTGTCCGTTGAGCGTCGAGCAACTCAAACAGTGTGGCTTTTTCGCTGTGATCGGGGCAGGCTGGATAACCATGGGCGGGTCGAATACCTTTATATTTTTCCAGCATAAGATCCTCGAAGCTGAGATTCTCGGTGGGGGCATATCCCCAAATTTCTCTTCGAACCTTCAGATGAATGAGTTCAGTAAAGGCTTCGGCCAACCTATCGGCCAGTGCTTCAACCATGATTACGCGATAATCGTCATGCTCGTGCTTATATTTTTGAATGAGCTCGGTAAGACCTATTCCTGCAGTAACGGCAAAAGCACCCAGATAATCCTTAATTCCACTTTCTTTCGGTGCAATGAAGTCGGAAAGGCAGGGATTGGGCTCGCCTGCAGGTCTGGCCACCTGATTGCGCAGGTTGCGGAATACCTTCAGCACCTTCGTGCGAGTTTCGTCGGTGTAAACCTCAATATCGTCGCCAACAGCATTGGCCGGATAGATACCAAACACCGCATTCGCTTTCAGTAGCTTGCGTTTTTCTATTTCGTCGAGCAACCGATTGGCCTCGTCGTATAGCTTGCGAGCCTCTTCTCCTTTTTCTGGATCGTTCAGGATATCGGGAAATTTGCCTCGCAATTGCCATACGATGAAAAAGAACATCCAGTTGATGTAGGGACGAATTTCTGCAATGGGATAATTTTTCCATACCTTGGTGCCCACAAACTTCGGTGGAAAAGGCGGTTCAGCTATCCAGTCGATTTTTACCCTGTTAGCACGCGCTTCTTCGAGCGATATGTATTGTTGCTTTTGTTTAGAGTTGGCGTATTGGGCACGTAGTTCTTCGTACTCGCGTTTTACATTTTCGATAAAGTTTTTCTTCAACGATTTCGACAGTAGGTTGCTTACCACGGGAACGCTTTTCGAGGCGTCTTTTACATGAATGATGGGATGCTGATAAACCGGGTCGATTTTTACCGCCGTGTGAATGCGTGATGTGGTAGCGCCACCGATAAGCAATGGAATATCAAAACCTTGCCGTTCCATTTCTGTGGCTACATGTACCATTTCTTCGAGCGAGGGGGTAATAAGACCACTCAACCCGATAATGTCGACCTTTTCTTTTCTGGCGGTTTCGAGAATTTTCTCACAGGGGACCATCACTCCCAGATCTATGACCTCGTAATTGTTGCAGGCAAGCACCACACTCACTATGTTTTTGCCGATGTCGTGTACATCGCCTTTGACAGTAGCCAGCAGAATTTTGCCGGCCGACGTATTTGTTTTGCCGCTAGCTTCCCTGGCTTTCTCGATGTAGGGCATGAGTACGGCTACTGCTTTTTTCATTACCCGCGCACTTTTTACTACCTGGGGCAGGAACATTTTACCCTCGCCAAAAAGATCCCCCACCACATTCATCCCGGCCATGAGGGGGCCTTCAATGATTTCAAGAGGGTCGGGATATTTTTCCAGCGCCTCCAATACGTCTGCTTCAATGTGGTCGGTTATTCCCTTAATGAGTGCATGCTGTAAACGTTCTTCCACCGAAAGGTTGCGCCATTCTTCGTTAACAACAGCTGACTGGCCGCTACTTTTTATATTTTCTGCAATGGCCATGAGCCGCTCGGTGGCATCGGGCCGACGGTTCAGTACCACATCTTCTACCGCTTCACGGATGTCATCGGGAATTTGATCGTATACCTGCAGCTGCCCTGCATTGACAATACCCATATCGAGACCAGCCTTGATGGCATGGTACAGGAAAACAGAATGGATGGCCTCGCGAATAGCATCGTTTCCCCTAAACGAAAAGGAGATATTGCTTATGCCCCCACTAACCTTGGCATGTGGTAAATTTTGCTTAATCCAGCGAACGGCGTTGATGAAGTCAACCGCATAGTTATTATGCTCCTCAATACCTGTGGCAATGGCCAGTACATTGGGGTCGAAAATGATGTCCTGAGGGGGAAAATGTACTTTTTCGGTGAGTAACTTATAGGCACGACTACAGATTTCAATTTTACGTTCGAAGGTGTCGGCCTGTCCTTGTTCATCGAAAGCCATCACCACAACTGCTGCGCCGTATTGGCGGATAAGACGTGCCTGCTGTAGAAATTTTTCTTCCCCCTCTTTCAGACTGATAGAGTTGACAATACATTTTCCCTGCAAACATTTGAGTCCGGCCTCGAGGACTTCCCATTTCGAAGAGTCGACCATAACGGGGACCCGGGCGATGTCGGGCTCTGCCATAAGCAGGTTGAGGAAACGAACCATGGCTTTTTCTGCATCAATCATGGCGTCGTCCATATTCACATCGATAATGTTGGCCCCGTTTTCAACCTGTTGGCGGGCAATAGCGATAGCTTCCTCGTATTTTTCTTCCTTGATGAGCCGGGCGAACTTTTTTGAGCCGGCCACATTGGTACGTTCGCCAATGTTGATAAAATTCGATTGCGGGGTAATGTACAATGCTTCGAGTCCCGAAAGCCGAGTTACAGGTTCGGCTTTTGGTTTAGGTCGCGGTTTTTCGTTTTTAATAGCTTCGGCGAAACGTCGGATATGATCGGGCGTGGTACCACAGCATCCTCCTACTATGTTCACCAATCCTTCTTTTGCAAATTGATGAATATGTGGGGTCATTTGTTCGGGGGTTTCGTCGTATTGTCCGAACTGGTTGGGCAACCCTGCATTCGGGTGAGCACTCACGTAAAAGTTGGCTTTTTTGGCCAGCTCCTGAAGGTACGGACGCATTTCCATAGCTCCCAGTGCACAGTTGAGGCCTATGCTTAACAAATCGACATGCGAAAGCGAAATCATGAAAGCTTCGACCGTTTGTCCAGCCAACATGCGTCCACTGGCATCGGTGATTGTGCCCGAAACCATAACAGGAATACGCATACCACGCTGCGAGGCAACATTTTCGATGGCAAATACGGCCGCTTTGGCATTGAGCGTATCAAAAACAGTCTCTACCAGTAATATGTCAACACCCCCGTCGAGCAAACCTACAATCTGTTCACTGTATATTTTTACAAGGTCGTCGAAACTAACAGCCCTGTAACCCGGGTCATTAACCTCGGGCGATATAGAAGCAGTCTTATTGGTAGGACCAATAGACCCCGCCACAAATCTTGGTTTTTCGGGGGTTAGTGCCGAATATTTGTCGGCGGCCGCGCGAGCCAGCTGGGCAGCTGCAACATTCAACTCATAAACGATATCCTCCAGGTGATAGTCCGACTGTGATATTGAGTTAGCATTAAAGGTATTGGTTTCAATGATATCTGCCCCAGCATTCAGATACTGCTCGTGAATTTCACGAATGATAGCAGGCTGAGTTAAACAAAGAATATCGTTATTACCTTTCAACGGGTAAGGAAAATCTTTAAAACGTTCGCCCCGATACTGCTCCTCGCTTAATTGATATCGCTGGATCATCGTACCCATCGCCCCATCGAGAATCAGTATGCGTTTCTCTATTTCTTCGTAAATGTTAGCTTTTGTCATATCCATCATAATTTTTACAAAAGTACACGAAAATATTGGCTTTAACACAATTAACCCTGTTGTGGGATCATTGATCCTATAAAACAATAAAAAACCATGCCTGTTGAGTAAAACTGCCGATTGAATATGTAGTGGAGGGATATTTATGGTTTAACACCTTATTTTCTGGACGTTTTTTAAAAAATGGTTTAGGACAAGGAAAAGCTGTATGCTAATAATCAGCAGGACTCATTCTGCCCAGAGCATGCCGACGTTTTTTGTGATTATGCCAGTTAAAATATCGTTCCAAGACATCGCGGGCATGGTAAAGGCTTTCAAACTCAAAACGCCGGATTACCTCCTTTTCCAGTAGGGAAAAAGGCTTTCCCCATAGGAGTGTATATTTAGTCTGAATGTTTGATAAAATCTCTTCTAATAATTACTAGTTGTACAACTATTTTTCTGTAAAATTAATTTACGACGCTTAATTTTTTCTTTTCTTTAGCATATCCCGTTCTTTTTCCCAATTCCATAATGGTTCCATTTCCATGTATTTCTGTCTGCTTAACCAGTCCTCATCTCACTCTTTGGCTATAGCCCCATTTTATGGATATTTCGGTGATATTGACCCCCTCTTTTTGATGGGTTTAATTCAAATTTAAATTCAACTTTCGCCCAAATAATGGAACAGGCAGGTGCAGCTACACACTGCTGAAAATGATTTAACGCCGGGTACGTTATTTGGTCAATCGCGCTCCTACTTTTTAAAAATAAAATACACCGCTAAGATAAGAAACAAAAAGCCTATTAAATGATTAATCCTGAATGTTTCGTTTTTGAAAAGTAGTAGGGAAAATATCGTAAATACTGTTAGGGTAATGACCTCTTGAATAACCTTAAGCTCAACCAATGAAAAGGGACCTCCATAATCCTTGTAACCCAGGCGATTGGCCGGCACCTGAAAGAAATATTCGAACAAGGCTATGCCCCAGCTGATTAGAATAACAGCAAACAAAGGGAGAGTTGAAAAACCTTTTATGTGCTTAAACTTTAAGTGTCCGTACCACGCCAGCGTCATAAAGGCATTAGAAGTAATAAGCAGTGCAATAGCATATAGCCCTTTTATCTTGTCCATAGTTCAGCCTCCTGAAATGATTTGCAAAAATAACAAAGAAGGGTATCATGATGTTTGAATTTTTAATAAAATTCGTTTAGGTTTGAGCCAAAATTTGTGCCAAAATGGAAAGACGCGTTAGAGTTCGTTTTGCTCCAAGTCCCACCGGGCCTTTGCACATTGGTGGTGTACGTACGGCTCTGTACAATTATTTGTTTGCCCGCAAGCACGGGGGCGATTTTATTTTACGCATTGAGGATACTGATAGCTCACGTTGGGTAGCTGGAGCTGAGGAATACATTATAAAATCGTTGGCGTGGTGCAACATTCGTTTTGATGAGGGTGTTGTAGAGGGTGGTCCTCACGCTCCATATCGACAGAGCGAGCGTAAGGACATATATTTTAAGTATGCCCAGCAATTGGTTGAAAGCGGGCATGCTTATTACGCTTTCGATACTCCAGAGGAGCTCGAAGCATTTCGAAAGGAAGCTGAATCAAAGGGTGACGCTTTTACTTATAATTACCAGGTTCGCCAACAGCTTAAAACATCGCTCAACCCGGCTTTTGCCGATTACAGGGAACGTATTGCCCGTGGCGAGAAATGGGTAATCCGATTTATGGTTCCTGCCCATGAAGAAATTCGCATGTACGATCTTATACGGGGCGAGGTGGTGGTGAACTCCTCAACCCTCGACGACAAGGTGCTCTTTAAGAGCGCAGATGGGTTGCCTACCTATCATCTGGCCAATGTGGTGGATGATTATTTGATGCAAATTAGCCACGTAATAAGGGGTGAAGAATGGTTGCCTTCGCTTCCGTTGCATGTGCTGCTTTATAAAGCCTTTGGCTGGGAGCAGGTAATGCCACAATTTGCCCACTTACCCTTATTGCTCAAGCCCGATGGTAAAGGTAAACTAAGCAAACGTGATGGCGATCGGATGGGATTCCCGGTTTTTCCTCTTCACTGGGTCGATCCTGTTACTGGTGAGGCAAGTCAGGGGTACGACGATTTCGGTTTTTTACCCGAAGCCTTCGTTAACTTCCTGGCCTTGTTAGGCTGGCATCCGGGTAACGACCAGGAAATTTTTTCGCTCAACGAGCTCGTCGAAGCTTTCTCGCTCGATCGCATAAGCAAGTCGGGTGCAAAATTTGATTTCGAAAAAGCTAAATGGTTCAATCAGCAATACCTACGAAAGAAAAGTAATTACGAACTGTTGCAACTCCTCCGTCCCATCCTTGAGCAGCGGGGAGTGAAAGCTAATGAAGATTATTTGCTGAAAATCATTGAGCTGGTACGTGAACGGCTGATTTTGCTTAACGATTTCTGGAACCAGGCGCATTTCTTCTTTGCCGATCCTCAGACATACGACGCTGAAGTGGTAAAAAAACGCTGGAAAGACAATGTCCCTGAACTCATTCGTCGACTCAAGGAAGAACTAGCCCAGCTTGAAAGTTTCAAGGCAGAGGAGCTGAAAACATTTCTGCATCAATTTGTTGAAAAAAACAATGCCAACATGGGAGCTGTTATGAATGCGTTGCGGCTTTGTATGGTTGGTGGATCATATGGTCCCGAATTGCCCCTAATCCTCGAAACAGTGGGTAAAGAAACCACCCTAAGACGAATAGAAAATGCCCTCCAGAAGTTATAAAATGTTCCCTTATTGTTTACATTTTTGCTAACACCTTCAATGGGGGGTGGGTTATCTTTGCCCAAAAACAGCGTTATGAGAGAGAAATATTTGCACAGGGTTAAAAGGAATCCCCAGGATTCTCATATTATTCATTATTTTAGAAAAACGTTTTTTACAGGCATATTTTTGTTGACTGTCCTGTCCAGTAAAGGACAGACAAATGATTTGCTGGAAGTTGACGGAAAGCCCTTTTTTGCCAGCGGGATGAATCTGGCTTGGATAAGTTTTGCGAACGATGTACGGTATTTCAACGCTACTGCTTTTACTCAGCAATGTAAGGCGCTTTCGGCCGCTGGGGGTAATACGCTGCGCTGGTGGTTACATACCAATGGTACTTCCAGCCCTCAATTTACAAACGATACGGTCAGTGGCATTACCACAACAGAAATAAATAACCTTAAGCGTGCTCTCGATACGGCTCAACGCTACAATATTCGTCTGGTTCTTTGTCTGTGGTCGTTCGATATGCTTCAATCAAATGCCGGAAGTGGAATAGCACGTAACAAAAAACTTATCGAAGATTCGGTAGCCACTGCCGCATATATTCGCAATGCCTTGACCCCACTTGTTAATGCATTGAAAGATCATCCTGCCATACTTTGCTGGGAGGTATGCAACGAACCCGAGGGTATGTCGAGGGAGTATGGTTGGTCGACCGAGCGAACCACAATGGCAGCCATTCAGGCATGGACCAATCGCATAGCCGGTGCCATTCATCGTCTCGACCCAAAGGCCAGGGTTTCGAATGGTTCGTGGAACATTAAGGTGCTTACCGATGTCAATGGCATGTACAACTATTATCGCGACGACCGCCTCATCGCTGCCGGGAAAGATTCGCTGGGTATTCTCGATTTTTACATGGTGCACTATTATAACGTTCATTTTGGTCCCAACGAATCGCCCTTTCATCACCCCAAGTCGTACTGGAATTTAAATAAGCCGCTGGTTATTGGTGAATTTCCGGCCATGGGCATGTATGGGGGGCAAATCAGTGTCCCCATCTCGCCCATCGAAGCATATAATTATGCTTACAACAATGGCTATGCCGGTGCACTCTCCTGGACCATGACCGCCCACGATGGCAATGGAGGATTAACCGAGGCTGCACCTGCCCTCGAAAATTTGGTAGCCTTACATGCCGATACCCTGCAAATCGACCGTAACCAGTTCAACTTCAGCCCGCGATTTATTCAGCGACCCAACGATATACTCCTGACCAATCGTCAACCCCTCACCATAACCCTACCCCTCCATCAAATCATAACCGACCCCGACGATACGGCTTTTACGCTGAAAATAGCTAACAATACAAATACCAGCTTAGTTGCAGTCGCACTCAACAACGATTCGGTACTCAGCATTACTCCCAATTCGTCTAATACTGGAATAGCCCTGATAACCTTAAAGGTTACTGATGCCAGAGGAAAATCTTCCACTACCAACTTTAATATCTATATCCCGGACACCACTTCAGCCAATCGGGCTTTATTCCGAAAGGTAACTGCATCCGATATTTTTTACAATTACTATCCCTATTTCGTGACCGATGGAAAAAACACCACCAACTGGTGGTCGTACGCTACTACCGCACAGCTGGTTATTGAGTTCGAAAAACCACAAACCTTTAATAAGGTTGTACTAAACTGGTCCAACAACTATGCTCGGAAATACAACCTTGAAATATCGGACGATGGGAATAACTGGACATCGGTTGCCAATATTCTCAATGGCAAGTCGGGCATCAATACCCATACCTTTAACACTGTGGTAGCCAAATATTTGCGTATCAACTGTCTCACTCGCGTATCGACAAATGGCTACTCGCTTAACGAGCTGGAGGTTTACTACGACAGCACAGTAAATGCAGCGGTGCTACCTTCGAAACACATCTTGCAATTATATCCCAATCCAGCCAACGAATGGTTGCAAATTTCCCTATCAGCCTCTGCAAAAGGCCATGTACAGGCAATTATTCTTGACCGTGCTGGTCAACGGGTAAAATCTTTGCCGATACAAGCGCCGGCAACGCAAATTCACATAGGCGACCTGGCAGGCGGTGTTTACTTTTTGCAGGTGACTATCGAGGGAAATCAGCTGTCTAAAAGTTTTGTGAAACTATAAGCTGGTTCAATGGATTAGTCAGTTCAACCTGATAAAGAGGAAGATAATTAATACTGAATAAATGTCAACCGCGAAGTCTGCATGGTTTAACAGTTCTATGAAATATTTGCGGACTTTGCGGCAAGAACACGCAAAGTTAGCTTTTGTCCCAAATTAGGGAGTTAACAGACCAGAAGCTCTTTCGTCCTAAGAGGATACGTGTAGTTCTTTAGTCCTTAAGGTATGAACAAAGAGATGTAATAGAGCAAATTTATGTCATAGCCCGAGGTGAGCTATAAATGATGCGAAAACAGCTTAATCAAAATTTTTTTTACGGTATCCATTCTAACGGGCTTGGTAACATAATCGTCCATGCCGGCATTTAAAGCCTCCTTACGTTCATCCTTAGATATGTTGGCTGTCATGGCGATGATGGGGATACGGTTGCCACTCTTGCGAATTTCAATCGTAGCCTGAATGCCATCCATTTCGGGCATCATGATGTCCATGAAAATGATGTGATAATGTTGTTTTTTGATCTTTTCGAGTACCTCTATTCCATTTTTGGCAAAATCGACCTCATAGCCAATATTCTTAAAGAGGGTGAGCGCTACTTTCTGATTAATTGGATTATCCTCGGCTACAAGAATTTTCAGGTCGGGTTGCAGCTGCTGCACTTTGAACCGGGCAATTTCGTCCTCAAGTTTGAGATTTGGGAAGGTTTCGCAAAGGAAGTTGAATATCTCAGAGGTTTCATAAGGCATAATCATGTAATGGTCGGCTCCCATGCGCAAAGCTCTTAGAAAATTGCCCTGTCGGTCGTTGTTGCTTATAACCAGAATATGGAATGCATCTACCAGCTGAGTATCCTGCAGTTGAGCCAGTAGTTTAAAACCATCAAAACGTGGGGTGTCCCGTATAACCAGCAATTGGTATTTTGCCACAATGTTTTCGCTCTGCACATTTTTCTTCAGGATGTCAAGCGTGCTTTTGGAAAATCCATGAATATCAAGGGGTACATTGAAAAGTGAGAAAGTTTCTGCAATAGCGTTGTCATCAGGGGCTTGATTGCTTATTAATAGCGTTTTTATCTGATGAAATGTGGTAATTGTGCTGGTATCAATATTTTTGGGTAATTTTTCATTCGAGAAAAGCTCGATGGTAAATGTAAAACAGGTGCCAGGATATTCGGGGTTGTCGGAAATGCCCGAAGGGCTTTCTACAGAAATTTCTCCATTCATCAGCTCAACCAGTTGTCGGGCTATGGTTGTGCCCAAACCAGTACCTCCGTACTTGCGCGTAGTACTGTTATCGGCCTGAGTGAACGATTGAAATATACGTGAAATCTTGTCTTTGGGAATCCCAATGCCGGTATCGGCAACCTTGAATTGGAGCAAAAGATTTCGATTGTAGTCTTCTACTTTTTTTACCGTAATTAAAATTTTGCCCTCGTGGGTAAATTTTATAGCATTGTTTATTAGATTGGTGAGGATTTGTCGCAGTCGAAATGGGTCGCCAATGACTTTTTCCGGAACGGAAGGCTCAATTTCTACCTGAAGGGCAATATTTTTTTCTTCGGCAGGTACCTTAAATAAATGGGTAACCAGTGCCAGCTCTTTACGAAGCTCAAAAGGAATTTCCTCAAGTACCATCTTGCCAGCCTCTATTTTCGACAGGTCCAGTACGTCGTTGAGGATATTGAGTAGGGTATCGGCCGATTTTTTGATAATTGTTACAAATTCAACCTGTTCTTTTGTCAGGGGCTGTGCCAGCAGGGCATCGGCCATGCCCACAATACCATTCATCGGGGTGCGAATTTCGTGACTCATTTTTGCCAGAAATTCCGACTTGGCCATATTGGCTGCAATCTCACGTTTACGCGATTTTTCAATGGGCGTAACGTCTATAAAACTTTGCACCACGATTTCTTCCCCTTTCAAGCGTAGCGGTATATCTTTTTTGTAAAGCACTATCTCATTTCCGTTGCTTTCGTATTGGATAAAATGGTCGGTTTCAAAGGCCGAGGCAATTTCATCATCGAAGGCCAGCGTTTTGGTAGCCAAAAATTTATGGCTGATATTTTTTCCAATCAGATCGCCCGAATCGTTAATTTGTAAAATACGTGTGGCCAGTTTGTTGATACTGATAATACGATTGTTTTTGGTGGTCAGGATGATACCGATGGGCATTGATTCGATAATTTCCTTAAAGGCCTCTTCCGACTCGCGCAGCTTTTCTTCCTCTAAATTCTTGTTTCGTACCATCTGCAGGTAGTAGAAAATCACAATGAACAGCAGGATAAGATTAAAACCTATGAGCAGTATACTATGTAACAATACCTGCCACATGATATACTGTATGCGGAAGTGGTACAAGTAAACAAACGGAATATTTAAAAATTTAAAAGGATATAGCGTACAAAGGTATTTTGCAGACTCCCCATCCACATTCAGAGAGCATGAGATTACTTCTGGTTTGTTTGTTTCGATAGCCCTTTTTGCCAAATGATGCTGTTTTTCATCATAGCTAACTTTTATCAGCGGCAATGTTTCCCAGGTATTCATTGGCATGAAAATCGACTGGAAAATAGATTTTCCCGCATATATTGGTTGAATACGGGTGTGAAAATATTTTTTTACATTGAGCGAAGCCACCAGATTAGCCACCAACCTGCCATTTGTGAATAGCGGAATGGTATACAGATATTCGCCATTTTTGACAATAAGTTTTTCCACCGGCTGCAGTGCATTATTCTGCCTGGATTCATAGCTGTCAATTAGAAAGGTCCCCGATGGGTCGCAGTAAATATTTGTTACATGAAGCGTTGTGTCAATAAGGTAAACATTACTTACCAGCGGTTGGTGTTTGGCATAAAAAAGTTTAATTTTTTCGAGGAATGAAGGTGAGAGGCCAGATGAAACCTTCGTTGGCAAAAATTGGTCGTGGAAATGATAGGCCATGCCATTAAAGTCGTTAATGAAAAGCAGTCCCTCCTGTTCGAGATGCGAAGTAAAAGCATCGGCCTGCTGTATCATTACAGCCTGCTGATAATTTTTTTGCTTAACGAAAATAAAAACAAACAGTAAAATATTGCCAATAAGCATACAAACAATCACACCCGTTACAAAGAGACGGGTATTTTTAAACGTAAAAGAAGTGATATCCTGTGCCTTTTCTCTAAAAAGGGCTGCGATATTTTTCATCTTCATCGAAATAGATATTTACATAGCTACGATAGCGTGAATAGGCTATTTGCCCGGCCTTAACTGCTTCTACCACTGCACACTCGGGTTCATGGATATGGGTGCAATTGTTGTATTTACAGGCAGTGGAATGTGCAAAAATTTCCGGAAAAAAATGGTAAAGCTCATTTTTTTCAATGTCAACAAGACCAAAACCTTTTATGCCAGGTGTGTCGATTATAAATGCTCCCTCAAAAATTTCGTACATCTGTGAAAAAGAGGTAACATGCTTGCCGGTACGATGATATTCCGAAATATCCCCTATCTTAATATCTATGTCAGGGGCAATAGCCTTAATTAATGACGATTTTCCAACACCCGAATGCCCATTGAGTACTGATATTTTACCTGCAACAAGGTTCCTAAAACGATCGATATTGATATTCTTTGTTACAGAGGTTTCTATGCAGGTATAGCCTATCTGGGTGTATACTTCTTCAAGCTCCTTGCATTGCTGGCGAATCTCATCGTTGTATGTATCTATTTTATTAAAAACTAATACAGCCGGAATACGAAAAGCCTCGCAGCCTACCAGATATCGGTCAATAAATTCTGTACTGGTAGGCGGATCGGCAAGTGTAATTACCAGAATAGCTTGATCAACATTTGCTGCAATGATATGATATTGTTTGGAGAGATTTATGGCGCGTCGGATAATATAATTTTTCCGGTCAAGTATTTTGTGTATCATCCCTTTGTGATCGTTAGGCTGGAGGGTATATAATACCCTATCGCCCACGGTAATGGGATTGGTACTTTTTAGCCCTTGAATACGCAGATTTCCTTTGGCAAAACATGCAAGCTGTCTACCCTCAGCTGTTCTGACGGTATAAACGTTCCCTGCCGCTTTTGTAACTAATCCCTCCTTCACGCAAATAATCGATTAATAAAATACCAAAGTAAAGGTAAGCTAATTGTACTAAAAATGGTAGAGACCAGGATATTTTCTGAAGCGAGCAAGTCGTCATTGAGATATTCTCTGGCCAGAATAGCTATGGTGGCCATGGCTGGCATACCTGTTTGTAAAACAATGGCTGACACCAGTGCCTTGGGCAAATGGGGCATTAAAAGCCACAACAGCACAAGTACCACCAGGGGTACTAACAAGAGCTTGTTAAAGGATAACAGATAAATGCTACCCTTACGAATAGTTTTGTCGATAGCCACCTGCGAGAGGATATACCCCACATACACCAACGATAGTGTAAGAGTGGTGCTACCAATTGCAGCAAATGGCCGCTCAATGACAGTAGGTATCTGTACCTGAAGAATCCACAATAGCAATGCTGCCAGAAAGGCAAGGGTATTGACATTAAAGAGTTTTTTCAAATAGTCGATAAATCGTTGCTTTTTGGTTTGTTGAAGGGAGGCTATTCCCAGCGTCCATAGCAACGAATCGGACGCAATCTGAAACACTGCCGCATACAATAGTCCTTCACCATTGGGGAAAAGCGAACCTAGGAAAGGGAAACCAATAAATACGATGTTACCAAAAACGGCATGCAACAGGTAAACCTTTTGTTCGACAATCGATAATGAAAAAAATTTGTGCGTGGTCCAGCCAGCTATAAATAAAAGGCCAAGCGCCACATAGCTAACCCCAAAAGCTAATCCCAGATTTTTTAGGGTACCTGTACTAAATGGCAAATGGGGTATGGTGGTTACCAGCAGCAACGGGAACGTTATTCTTAGGATAAATGCCGAAAGAAAAGACGCGTTATCGTCGTGAATGATTTTGGTTTTGGCCGCAATATAGCCCACAAACATCAAAACAAAATACATGTAAAACTGTGTCACAAGCACCTGACTCATAGCATCGTCGATAATTTTGTTCGTTTAATTACTTTTACCTATAAATTTTTATGCGAGTCGATATATTTTTGAATTAGCCCATCATATTCCTGCATTAGCTGGGATAGAAAAGGATGATTTACAGCAAAATCTATAGTATCGATTTTTCTTATTGGCAGAATTTTAGGCGATGTGCCTGTAAGGAAAGCTGCTTCGCATGACGAAAGATCAGCATATTTAATTGGCTCATAAATGAGGGGGATGGATAGCTGTGCAATAATTTCAATTACCTTTTTCCGCGTAATTCCGGCTAGCACGTTTGCATCGGGAGCGGTGATAATACTTCCCTGTCGGATGAAAAACAGGTTTGATTTGCTCCCTTCGGTAATTCGATCATGGCCATCGACCAATGCTACCTCGTAGGCCCGGCTTTGTCGCATGATTTGTTCTACCTGCCTGCGTAACTGGCCATGAAATATCTTCACCGAGGGTTCGCTGCGTTCGGCCTTTAATGTTGCCAGCTTTACCCCTTGCCGGTATAGTGTTTTTGGTGGGTATACGTGAGGAATGTAGTATACCCATCGTTGAATGTGCTCCTGGTTAATGTACAAATCATACCGGATATTCCCTTCTACACTGTCGTTTAGCCGCACTACCCTATATAGCTCGTCAAGCACAGTGTCAGCATTGAGTGAATGCTTTATACCCTTTGTGTTTAATGAAGCAAAAAGCCTGTTGACATGATCCTCGGCAAAAAGCACTACCCCCTCAATCACTCTTACTACCTCATAAATACATGTATCAAAAAGTATGGGCAAATAAAAATCCTTTTTTTCAAACGTGTTGCCATCTTTTAGAAAAAATCTTTGTACACTCATTGATACATTCCATTTTTTCAACCTAACCTTTTCAGAAAGTTGCATTGATAGCTTCAACCGGATTCAGGCGTGCAGCAGTATACGCTGGCCATAGCGCAGCAATAATCCCCACTATCGACGATACTGCCAGGCCAAAGGAGATATTGGCCAGGGTAAACGTTAGCTGAAAATCGATTACCACGCGGGCAAGCTGAACCAGGATAAATACCAGCAAAATGCCTACCAATCCTCCCAGCAACGCCAGAATGACACCCTCAAACATGAATTGAAGCAAAATAAAAACATTTTTTGCTCCCAGTGCTTTCTGTATACCAATTTGATTGGTGCGTTCCTTGACGCTTACAAACATGATATTGGCAATGCCAAAACCTCCAACCAGCAGCGAAAAACCACCAATAACCCAGCCCGCCAGATGGATAACCCTGAAAATTTGATTAATCCCTGCAATAATCATGCTCGACTGGTTGATAGAAAAATCGTCCTTTTGCTCTGGCTTGAGCCCATGACGCTTGCGCAGGAAACTTCTGAGCTCCTCTCTGAGCTGTTCAAGCGGTACATTATCACGGGCCTTTACCATAATAAACGGATTGAGATTATCGCTGCGTATGTCAAAAATATTGCGGGCATAGGTCATGGGAAGCAATACGAGATTGTCGAGGCTACCGCCAACCAGACCAGCTCCCTCTTTCTTCAATACTCCTACCACCCGAATTTTTTGTCCATCAATAACGATATACTGGTTAATTGGATTATCCTGACCGAATAGAGTTTTGGCTACATCAGCTCCCAGCAAGCAAATATTTTTTCCCGACTGATACTCAGCTGGTGAAAAATATCTTCCCTGGATAATTTCCAGGTTTCTCAGGTAAATGAAGTTATAAGTATTGGCCCAGATGCCTCCCTGCTCGTACACTTTTTTGCCATATTTTACACTTCTCACCGTACTTACCGAAAAAGCCGTCAGTTCAGCTGAAAGTATTTTTCGTTCAATGGCTTCGTAGTCGCTGTAGGTGGGTACAGGTCTTTTTACGTACTCCCACCACTTATAGTCACTCTCGAACGTCCAAGGCCATTTTTGAATATACAAAACGTCGCTACCCAAGCTGGCTACATTCCGCCGAATGCCAGCTTCCAGCGCATCCACTGCAGTAAAAACAGCCACAATGGAAAATATACCAATGCTAAGCCCAAAAAGCGTTAGTACAGCCCGTAGGCGGTTTATTTTTACCGACTGCCAGGCCATCGATAAACTTTCTACAATCAGATTGGTAAATAGCACCCTCTTATGATGAACAGCACTCATTTCTCTGGTTTTGCAAATGGAATTGGACTGTAAAGTTACCCGTTTATTATGATAATTTTCCTAATTTTGCCAAAAAAGAAAATATATGACTGGTTTACGAAAGATTCGTTCGGCGCTTATATCGGTTTACCACAAGGATCATCTGGATGAAATTGTGCTTAAGCTGAAAAGTCTGGGGGTTAAATTGTACTCAACGGGAGGTACCTACGATTATATAAAGCAACTTGGTGTTGATGTTACTGCAGTTGAAACACTCACGGGTTATCCTTCGATACTGGGAGGTCGTGTTAAAACTTTGCATCCCAAAATATTTGGAGGTATTCTGGCCCGCCGTTCCAATAGCAACGACCTTGAACAATTGCAACAATACGATATACCCGAAATCGACCTGGTCATAGTCGATTTGTATCCTTTTGAAGATACCGTAGCCTCGGGGGCCTCGGAAGAGGAAATTATCGAGAAAATTGATATAGGAGGTATTTCGCTTATCCGTGCTGCAGCCAAAAATTTCAGCGATGTTCTTATTGTGGCTTCCAGAGCGCAGTACAAAGATTTGCTCGATTTGCTTGAAAATAAGGACGGATATTCGTCCTTGAGCGACAGAAAAATGTTTGCTGCCGAGGCATTTAACGTCTCATCGCATTACGATACGGCTATTTTTAATTACTTTAACCACGACTATAAGGCACCTGTATTCAAAAACAGCATTCAGGAGTCGAAAGTGCTTCGGTACGGAGAAAATCCACATCAGACAGGTATATTCTTTGGAAACTTTGAGGAAGCATTCGACCAGCTGGCAGGTAAAGAAATCTCGTACAACAATCTGCTCGATATTGATTCGGCGGTTAACCTGATAGGCGACTTTAACGAAACCACCTGTGCCATCCTTAAGCATAATAACGCCTGTGGGGTAGCTTCACGTAGTACGCTGGTCGAAGCCTGGAAAGATGCATTGGCCGCCGACCCTGTATCGGCTTTTGGAGGCATTATTGTTGCCAACGTCGCCATTGATAAAAATACGGCCGAGGAAATGAACAAAATATTTTTTGAGGTAGTTATTGCTCCCGGCTACGATGACGAGGCTCTTGAAATACTGATGTCGAAAAAAAATCGGATCATTCTCCGACAGAAAAAATTTGAGTTTCCCCAAACGCAATTCCGTTCCATACTGAATGGTGTGCTTTTCCAGGATAGAGACACAAAGGTTGAGGACGAAGGCGACATGAGGCAGGTAACCCAGAGAGCTCCTACCCCCGAGGAGGTAGCCGACATGCTTTTTGCCAATAAAATTGTAAAGCATACCAAATCTAACGCTATTGTGCTGGCTAAAAATAAACAAATGCTTGCCAGTGGTGTTGGGCAAACCTCAAGGGTCGATGCCCTTAAACAGGCTATCGCCAAAGCAGGAAGTTTTGGATTTGGCCTTAAGGGTGCCGTAATGGCCTCCGATGCCTTTTTCCCTTTCCCCGATAGTGTTGAGATTGCGCATCAGGCCGGAATTACAGCAATAATTCAGCCGGGTGGTTCCATCCGTGACAACGATTCCATCAGCTTCTGCAACGAACATAATATGGCTATGGTATTTACAGGGATACGACATTTTAAGCATTAGTACCTGAACAGAATGCCCGTGTATATACCGTATGAATAGGGATGTGTGTCAATAGCATTGCTTCTATTGACCGAAAAAACGTAATAGCGAATGCGGGGTTCAATCAGAAAACTCAGGCGACCCGCTAAAGGAATAGACACTGATCCCCCCAGTGTTGTTGCAATATTGAAGGTGCGAATCCCTGTTGTCTGCCCCACACGGGTTTGGGTACCATCCACCTTTGCAAAAGTAGCGTTGGAAATCAATAGATTGGCATTGATGCCCGCCTGGATCCCCACTGTGATACGTTGCTGGTAAAGATTATACTGTATATTCAGTGGAAATTCCAGATAATTGAATTTTTGGGTAAGGTATGTCAAGGGTAGGGGGTTATTACCGTAGGTCATGTTATCAGAGTCTGCCAGCCCTTTGTCGTTACTGTTCGGAATAAAATGAGAGGAATACCGTAAGGCTACGAAAGACTCTGAATTGCTCAACGCCCATTCAGGGGTGTCGGCGAGAATATTGCCCGATGAATTGAGCAATGTAACCGATCCAGTGCCTTTTTCAATAGCGTAAGTATCGTAAGAGGTGAGGGGGTTTCGGCTAACGAGAACATGGTGGATACGAAGTGCCATCTGAGTAAAATATAAGCCCACCGAAAGCTGTAATCTGTTTTTAGCTGCGATTGCATTCATACCTGCCGAAAAAGTTACTGCAGGTTTTTCGAAGTTATCGAGCGTTGCCGATTGTACCCCATTTACCACCCTGTACGAGTACAAAGGGGCAGCAGTAAACGACAGGTAGAATTTATCAAAAATATTCCGCTTGTCGACTTGCTGTTTGGGTAAATCATTTACTGGCAGAGCGGGGTATTTTGTGTTCGTCAGCTGACATAACCCCTGGCGGTTGGCAACAGGTTCTGGATAGGAACTGTTTTTATTTAAAACCATAGTTGATTCAAGAGCTGTGTAGGAGGATACTGCTGATAGGGGAGTATTGGCATATTTATCCTCATTAGTTTCATTAACTTCACGAACAGCATGGCTATTGGCATACCTTTTTTCTGTAGTTGCAGTATATACCCTGAGAGATTCGCCTTTATTTTTATGGGGTAAATGAACAACCTTATAATCTTTTAATATCTGCTGGTCTGCAACCTGCCTGCTGGCCCTTTGCAGCCCTAAATAATATCCTATACCCATCGATACTATTAGTGCCATGGAAGCTGCAAGCGAAACATAGATACGAACGAATTGCTTCCGTCGTTTTAGCTCCAAATGTTCCACAATCTTATTCCACAGCTGAGGAGGAGCTTCCTCCTCATGCTGGGCCAGTTTATCCCTGAACAGCCGGTCTATCCCATTATCTGAATCTTGCATAGTCAAGCGTTTTCATCATAATAAAATTAATTTTTAAAGGTATGATGGAACACCCATGTTCGCAATTTTATCACTATTGTGTTTGCGTTCGTTGGAACATGGGTGTTTCATATTTTCAATTTTAAGGAATGTCGTACTCCCGCATTTTTTTCCGCAATTCTTTTTTTAAGCCATTCCCTTGCCCTAAAAAGGTTTGACTTTGAGGTACCTTCTGATATGCCCAGTATATGTGCTATATCCTTATGGCTCATTTCTTCAATAGCATACAGGTTAAAAACTATCCGATATTGTGGGGGTAATGAAGCTATTATTTCCAACAGCTCGGTCTCGGAAATATTGGCCATTGTATCCTGTTCTTCCTCGGAAATATCGGGCATGGGTTGAAGTGGTAGTTCATTGGTGTCGTAAAAAAACAATCGTCTCTTTCGGTATTCGGCCAATGCCAGGTTGACAAAAATACGCCGCATCCAGCCCTCAAAGGAACCACTACCCTTGTACTGATTAATTTTTTCAAACACCACAATAAAGCCTTCCTGCAAAATGTCTTTTGCCTGCTCTATGTCCATGGCATAGCGTCGACATACCACCCACATTTTCCCTGCATACATACGATACAGCTTTTCCCGGGCAGAAACCTCACCTTTTAAGCAACCAGCTATTATTTCCTTAACCTGATGGGGCAACAATAGTTTTTATTTTTAGATGTACAATTTGCAGAAAAGTTGCCTGTAGCTAAATCACTTTTTTACAAATTTAGTACAGAATAACGATTGAAACTTACTAATGATTTGTATAGCCATAATTAACAGAATGCAGGAGAAAATTGAAATTCATAAGGCTTCGAAAATTTCCACCATCAACAAATGAGATAACCCATGCTGGTTTTAAGATTTTTCTTGCAATAAAAGAGATATTTATTTTCTTTACAGCACATTTGTATGAGAATCTTGTATGGCTGCAAAATCTTTTTTTATAGTAATAGTATTCGTTACTGGTTCGTATTGCTATGGTCAGCAGTTCCTTCATGGACGAAACGATTTGTGTTCTCCTATGTCCCTACCCTTATCCATATCTGGTAATTATGGGGATGTAAGAGCCTCCTCATTTCATTTTGGCATCGATTATACAACGATGGGCAAGCGTGGTCTGCCAGTATATGCTATCGACTCGGGATACATAAGCCGCATCAAGGTTGAGGCGGGGGGCTATGGCAAAGTCGTTTACATTACCCATCCTTACGGTATTACTTCGGTATATGCCCATCTCGATTCTTTTAGTTCGGTAATTGCACGTTTTGTCAGGGAAAAACAGTATCAAACACGGTCGTTTGCCCAGGATATCCAGCTCGACAGCAGCCAGTTTAGGGTGAAAAAATGTGAGATAATTGGCTACAGCGGCAACAGCGGTCAGTCGACCGGTCCCCATCTGCACTTTGAGTTGCGGAAAACGTCGAATCAAAATACAATTCAGCCCTTTGTTTTTGCTTTCCATAGCCCCGATACTATTCCTCCTGTACTTGAAAAAGTACTATTGTATCCGAAATTTCAGTATCTCTCGAAAGAACCGTTGCCCGCTTTAACTATTGCTACTAGCAAATATGCAAGTGCTGTTTCTGCAAATAATCGTCTTTTAATCAGAAAATATGCAGTCGACACGAGTACGGCATGGCAGGTTCCGGCTCAATTTTTTATTGGATTATCGGCCTACGATCAGATTGACAGTGACGGAAGGCAGCTTTCCTTTTATGCCTCACGCATCTGGGTTGATAATACAGTGGTTTTTGAATTTTTGATGGATGAGCTTGCTTTTAGCGAGATGGGGGGGGTAAATGGACTGATCGATTACCAGCGAAAAATTTTGCAGAAGGAAAATGTTTATTTGCAATTCCTATATCCTGGTTTTACGCCCACTCCCGTAAAAAAAGCCATAAATAACGGGCTGATTAGCTTAAATGATACCTTAGTACATCAGCTTACTGTTGAAGTTATGGATTTTACGGGTAATCGCGCATTGTTTAGCTTTAAAATAAAGCGTTCGACAGCAAATGATGGGATCAATAAAACTGCGAGGGAATCGACTGAAACCCTTATTCCTGCTGGTAAGTTACGAATAATTCATAGGCCAGGCTTTAATATAGTATTTTTGCCCAACAGTTTGTATGCCAACAGCAAAATAGACGTACGCAGGCAAAGGCGTGCTTCGCTTTATACAGGATTCTTTTTCGAAGTGGGTCACGAGGCTATTCCTTTGAAGAATACTGTTACCCTTGAATTTACACTTTCGGACATTCCCCATCGCTATTGGCCCAAACTAAGGGTGGTTCGCCTTAAAGGCAATAGCATGGAAAGTATTGGCGGAGATTTGGAAGGACAAATTCTAAAAGTCAGGACTAAAAGGCTGGGCAACTTTTCACTGGCCATCGACACCATTCCACCTATCCTTGAATTTATAAACCTTAAGGAAAATGCTCGAGCATCCAGTAACATTAGGGTGAGGGTAACTGATAACCTGGCTGGCATTAAATCATGGGCAGGTTATATCGATGGTCAATGGGTGCTGTTCGAGTACGACCGGAAAAATGATGAATTATGCTACACCTTCGACGAAAAATGTATTTCGACCGGCGGCATACACCGACTTGAAATACAGGCTGAGGACTTTTGTGGAAATAAGCAAGTTAAAATGATCAATTTCATCTATTAACATTCGCAATTTTTGGGGGAGAATTACCGGCAGATTCGTAATTAAGTGTACCTTTACCAAAATTTATGACCATGAAGGCTTCCGACTTTTTCTCTGAGGATGAAAAAAGGTTAATAGTAGAAGCAATCCATAAGGCTGAGGGCAAAACATCGGGTGAAATACGGGTTCATATTGAGTTATCGTGTGGCAGTAAAGATGTTAAGGACTGTGCAGCTGCAGCATTTGCGCGGCTGGGTATGCATAAAACTAAACTTCGCAATGGGGTACTCATCTACCTGTCGATCAACGATAGGCGCTTTGCAATTCTGGGCGATGCAGGGATTAATGCTGTGGTTCCTACTAATTTCTGGGAAGATGTAAAGGATTTGATGGGAAGTTATTTTCGGCAGCAACGTTTTGCTGAAGGTTTAGTTGAGGGTATTAATAGGATTGGGGAGAAACTGAAAGAATTTTTTCCCTATAAGGCAGACGACATAAACGAATTGAGCGATGATATATCGTATGGGAAATAGGGTCTATAGCCTTCGTTGGTTAATGGCAAGAGTTACCTGGTTTGCAGGATTGTTGTTTTATTTTTCACTGCTGGCGGCCCAGGATATTCCGCGTCCACTGAATCCCCCCCGTTTGGTAAACGATTTTGTGGGTTTGCTTAACGCCGAACAGGCAGCGGCTCTTGAAAATGCTTTGGTTGCTTATAACGACTCAACCTCCACGCAGATAGTGGTCGTTATTGTTAATTCGCTGCAGGGAATGGATGCCAATTATTTTGCCTATAAGATCGGAGAATCGTGGGGGGTAGGCCACAAGGGACGAAACAATGGGGTGGTATTGCTGGTGAAACCCAAAACACCCGATTCGCGTGGGCAGGTAGCCATTGGTGTGGGCTATGGACTCGAACCGGTGCTCACCGATGCGCTCTCGAAGCGAATCATTGAGCAGGAAATTATCCCATTCTTCCGGAATAATCAATATTTTGAAGGCATCCAGGCAGGCGTCCACGCTATTATGCTGGCTTGCCGAGGACAATATAAGGCCATACCCCGAAAAAACACAGATTTTGAGGGCTCACCCTGGTTTGCACTGGGTGTTCTTGCGTTTATGTTTTTCTCGTTTATCTTTTCACTGGCTCAATCGCGTAAAAAGCGATATACTCTTGGTCGTCGTGTGCAAGATGATATTCCTTTCTGGATTTTCTTGGGTAGCATGATGGGTGGCTCGGGTCGTTCGCGGAATAATGACTGGGGAAGTTTTTCCTCAGGTTCGGGCAGTTTTGGTGGTTTTGGCGGTGGTTCGTTTGGTGGTGGCGGTGCCAGTGGTAGCTGGTAGTCACTGCTTGAGCAGAGCATCGGTGGAAAGCATACCGCATGCGGCCCATATATCCTGCCCCCGGGATGCTCGCAGGGTAGTGATAATTCCTTTTGCTTTGAGTTGCTGTTGAAAGGTTAAGATGGTATCGTCGTTGGAGGTTTGCCAAGCTTCGCCCGGAATGCTGTGATAACGTATCAGATTGATACGGCATTTCAGTCCATTGAGCAAACGCACCAGCCCTTTTACGTGGCGCGGTGTATCGTTGACTCCCCTGAGCATAATATATTCGAACGACAAGCGGCGCTGTTGATTGAAATCAAATTTCCTTAACTCGCTCACCACCCGCTCTATGGGGTAGGCATTTTCTACCGGCATCAGTTGCAATCTCTCCTCGTGGAAAGGCGAATGCAGGCTAATGGCCAGGTGACAGCGGCTTTCGTTGAGAAAACGAGTCATGGTGGGAATAATCCCCACCGTTGAGACCGTAATTCGCCGGGGCGACCAGCCAAAACCATAGTCCGACGTCAAAATTTCAAGACTCTTCTTAACCTCTTCGTAATTGTCCAGCGGTTCGCCCATACCCATAAATACAATATTCGTAAGCTTGCTGAATTCGGGAATACTGCGTATCTGATTAATAATGTCGGTTGCGGTAAGGTGTCCGTTGAATCCCTGCTTACCGGTGAGGCAAAATTTACATCCCATCCGGCAACCAGCCTGCGACGATACGCAAAGTGTAGCCCTGTCGTCATCGGGGATATACACCGACTCGATAAAACGGTTGGCACCCGCCTTAAACAAATACTTGCGCGTACCATCCACCGACGACACCACCTCTATGGGGGCGTAAGCCCCAACCTCGCAAAGTTCCGACAGCAGTTGACGATTTTTTGCCGAGATATCAGTCATCACCGATACATCGTTGGCCTGCCGATGGTACACCCAGTGTGCTATCTGCTGAGCCGTATAAGCAGGAAGTTGCCAGGCTTTTACGTGTTCTTGCAGTTCCTGTAAGGTTAAACCCAGTAATTTAATTTTTTCCATGCATTTTTTCCTTGTGCAAATTTAGTACAAACCCCAATCAAACAACAAATGTTCAAACAGCGGTCTGAACCAGGTAACCATTTGCATAGCTGTTCCTGCTTATGCATGGAGTATATTTGAAAAATGCATAAAAATGGTCTCAATGAGCAGCTGAAAATCATGGTTTGAGCAATGAAAAAAAATTAACGAGGGATTTCACTTAAAAACTGATTAAAAATGTGTAACTTTGCGCACTCAAAAATTGCGGATGTGTCGTAATTGGTAGCCGAGCCAGACTTAGGATCTGGTGCCGAAAGGCGTGGGGGTTCGAGTCCCTTCATCCGCACTGTTTTTTTTTTATAAACCTTTGCGACAGTGTTTTATAAAAACACGGCTAAATTTGACAACCCAATAATAAATTTGTTCGCATGAATATTACACGTCAAAGTACAGGATCACTAACGGAGAAAATTATCTTACAAATCAGCAGGGAAGACTATGCACCCCACGTTGAAAAAACTTTGAAAGATTACAGGCGACGCGCCAATATTCCGGGTTTTCGACCGGGTAAAGTACCCATGCAAATGATAGAACGCATGTATGGAAAGGCTGTGTTGCTTGACGAGATCGATAGACTAATCAATGAACATCTTAACGATTATATAAAGACCCAACAGCTAAATATTCTGGGGGATCCCATTATGGCCGATACGCCAGCCTTTGATCCCGATAAGTCCGAAAATTTTGAATTTACCTTTGAGGTAGGTTTACAGCCTCAGGTAGCTATCGAATGGCCTAAAAAAGAAAAGCTTCTGCAATACGAGTTGGTCATTTCCGACGAAATGGTCGAAAATGAAATCAATATCAATGCCCGTCGTTTTGGCACAAGGGAAGATCTTGATCGGGTCACTGAAGACTGCAGGTTAGTCTGTGATGTTGCCGAAGTCGATGAAAATGGGCAGGTTAAGGAAAATGGACTTGCCATGAAGGATTTTGCTATCGATATGTCAAAGGCACGGGTGGAGGAGAAAAATAAGCTTATTGGCGCAGAAAAAGGAACGCCTATTGTGCTTAACCTTAAAAATTTGATGAACAGCGAAGAAGAGCTCCTGTATGGACTTCGACAGGATAATAAAACGATAGCAGAAATCCCAGATAATTTTCAGTTAACAATTACCCAAATCTATAAATATCACAATCACGAAATCAATCAGGAATTATTCGATAAAATCTTTGGGGAAGGAGTGATTACTTCTGAAGAAATGTTTCGCGAAAAGATGCGTGAGGAAGTCAAAGTCATTTATTCACGGGATGTGGCTGCTGCCAATGTTAATGAGCTTAAAAAATATCTCATAGCCAGCCAGAAAGTAGAGCTGCCCTCGGAATTTTTGAAAAAATGGCTAAAAAGTACGCAGAAAGAAAAAAAGGAGGAGGAGCTGGAAAAACAATTCCCTGCCCTTGAGGAGGACTTAAAGTGGCAATTGATAAAAAATCAAATCATTAAGGATAATCAGCTCGAGGTTAAGGAGGAAGAAGTACTTGATTTTGCAGCCAATATCATGCGTTGGCAGATGAAAACCTACTATGGGATCTCTGGCATGTCGGACGATAAATTGAGAGAGTACGGAAAAATGCTGCTACAGAAAGAAGAGGACGTTCGGCGTATGGTGTCGGATGTACTCGACTATAAGGTGCTCGACGTTGCCAAAAATCACGCAAAGATTGATCTTAAAAAGGTCACTCCCGAAGAATTTTACGAACTGGTAAAATAGCACAATCGTTAGCTTATTCATTTTTTTAACAAATACGGCTTAGCATTGTTTCTTATATTCCTGAGACAATAAATATTGTTTGCAGGAATGTGGATAAAATAGTGATAAGCACTAACTTTGTTCTTATAAATTCCCAAAATTACACAAAATGGATTACGGAAAAGAATTTGAAAAATTTGCTCGTAGTAAAATGGGGGTAAGCAGTCTTACCCTGCACCGGATCAAATCAGTGTATGACAACTACATTTCGCCTACTATCATTGAAGAAAGGCAATTAAACATAGCCACGATGGATGTGTTTTCCCGTTTGATGATGGACAGGATCATTTTTCTGGGTTTGCCCATCGACGACTATGTAGCCAATGTGATCGAAGCGCAGCTTCTATTTCTCGATTCGGTTGATCCACACAAGGACATACAAATTTATTTTAACTCGCCTGGAGGACTTGTCTATTCGGGACTGGGAATATACGACACCATGCAGTTTGTCAATAGCGATATAGCAACCATTTGTACAGGCATGGCTGCCTCCATGAGCGCTGTATTATTATGTGCAGGTACTCCGGGTAAACGATCGGCGCTGAAACACTCGCGCATTATGATCCATCAGCCCATGGGAGGAGCACAGGGACCTGCCTCTGACATCGAAATAGCCGCTCGCGAAATTCAGAAACTCAAAAAAGAACTTTACGAAATCATAGCGTTACATTCGGGCAACTCTGTTAAACGAATTGAAAAAGATGCCGAACGTGACTACTGGATGACAGCCACTGAAGCCAAAGAATACGGTATGGTCGACGAGGTTCTGGAAAGAAGAAAAATAATACGCAAGGATGAAGGAATCTAATAATTGCTCGTTTTGTGGCCGCAATGTCAAGCAGGTTAACATGATGTTCAATGGCATGAATAATGCCAAAATATGTGACCTGTGCATTATTAACGGATACGAGATGATTAACGAGAATGCTCACTCGCATTCCTCGTTCGATGTCTCAAAAATTACCCTGCATAAGCCTGCAGAGATAAAGGCCTTTCTCGATCAGTATGTGATTGGACAGGAAGAGGCTAAAAAGTTCTTGTCAGTAGCAGTTTACAATCATTACAAGCGGCTTATCCATGCCAATAAAGGGAAAAAAGGTACGAATGATGTAGAAATTGAAAAGTCTAACATCCTGCTGGTAGGGGAAACGGGAACAGGGAAAACGCTGTTGGCACGTACGATTGCCAAGATGTTACATGTGCCTTTTACCATAGTTGATGCTACTGTATTTACTCAGGCTGGGTATGTAGGCGAGGATGTCGAAAGCATCCTGTCCCGTTTGTTGCAGGTAGCCGATTACAATGTTGAAGCTGCCGAAAAAGGTATTGTATTCATTGATGAAATTGACAAGATAGCCCGTAAAGGCGACAATCCCTCCATAACCCGCGATGTATCGGGGGAGGGTGTTCAACAGGCACTGCTGAAGCTGCTCGAGGGTAGCCTCGTAAATGTTCCTCCACAGGGCGGACGCAAACACCCTGAACAAAAATTCATTGCCGTAGATACCCGAAATATATTGTTTATTTGCGGGGGAGCCTTCGAAGGTATAGAAAGGAAAATTGCCCTGCGGCTTAATACCAGAACCGTTGGATACAATGCTGCCAAACAGAAGGACAAGGTCGACCGGGAAAATCTGCTTCAATACATTACCCCGCACGATTTACGTGCTTATGGATTGATTCCAGAAATAATCGGCCGGTTACCTATTATTACCCATCTCAATCCTCTCGATCGCGAATCGCTGCGCCGTATTCTTATCGAACCCAAGGATGCTATCGTCAAACAGTACATTAAGCTGTTTGAGATGGATGGTATCAAACTGCATTTCAACGACGACACCCTCGACTATATTGTCGATAAAGCCATCGAATTTCGCCTCGGTGCACGAGGACTGCGCTCAATCTGCGAGGTGATTATGATTGATGCCATGTACGAGCTTCCTGGAATGCATACCAAAGAATTTACGGTGACAGTTGAATATGCTAAAGAAAAACTCGAAAAGGCCGATCTGAGTCGCTTGAAAGCTGCCTAATACCTCAGGCAATAGTGAGTTTTAGCCGTATTTTCCCGGTAAAAGATAATCCCAAAATCAAAAAAGTCGAGGCAGAATGTGCTACGGGAATGAAGACATATTTCCTGCCAGGCTTTTTCCATACCGCCCGACCAATGGATATCGTCGATGATAATGCACGAACGCGTATCCAGTCGTTCGGCAAAAGCGTTGAAGTAACTTACTGTCGCTCGATAACGATGGTTTCCGTCGATGTAAACCAGAAATGGCGAAGAAAGTGTTGACACGATTTCGGACAAAATGCAATCGAAGTCGGCTATTCGCAGGTCAATCGTATTGACACCCAGTTTTTTGAAGTTTTCCTCTGCCAGCAGAGCAAGGGATGGCGAACCCTCGACAGTGATAATCCTGGATTCGGGGCATGCTCGAGCAAAGGTGAGCGCCGAAAGTCCTAACGAAGTCCCCAGCTCAATTACCGAAACAGGCTGCAGGTAGTGGGCTAACTGATATAATACTTGGAGTTTTTTGGGCGGGCTTACCGATTTTTTGACAACATCTTTGATGCGGATGTGCTGTGGCCAATTACCAGCCCCCAGGTCTTGATGGGTAATGGTGCGTTTATCGCCTGCTAGTTGTTTGCGAATTTTTTCAATATTCCGCAACTCAGCTGCCGCATGTTCCTTATTATTTAATACCTCTGTAACCAGATGAAATACAAAAGGAGAATGTATGCCATGCCCCCTACGTCCTCTGGCATGAAACCAAAAAAGAAAGCCTGAAACTAATCGTTGCCCCAACTGATTAATTACTGCCATTTTGTTTTTGCTTTATTTTGGCACTTCCTGTAACATTTTGCTTTATTACAGGGTTGCCAAGATAAAACACCTTCCCAAATCCCGACACGTTGACGCTTAGCAATCGGGAGGTATTCACTGACACATGGCCATACCCCGATATTTCAATGTTAGAAGTATCGGTCAAAAAATTTTGGGCTTCAATTTTTCCTACTCCAGTAATGCTGCTATTGAACTGTTTGGCTTTACCCATTAGAATTACTTCGGCTCCACCGCTTATATTAATACTAAGCGTGCTTACCTGAAGCTTTAACGATAATTTGCCTGTACCCGAAATGCTTATATTCAGATGGGGGGATGTAATCATGGTATCGGTGGTTACTTCGGAGGCACCCGACAATACGATTGATCGTATTTCGGGACTGCCAATGTAAAGTTTCAACTCACGCGAACGGATGATATTCTTCCGGGGAGCTATTTCAAGCGTGCTGTCGCTCACCTCTACACCAATTTCAGGAATCAGGTTTTCGTCGGCAACAATTCGTACCGTAAAGCTGTCGGAAGGGAATAGGTGTACCTCAAATGCACCCTTTAGCGAAAGTGCATGAAAACCATGCAGAGCATAGGTCTTATCCTTCACAATGCCATTACCCCCAATACTTTGCTTCTGACAGGAGGTAAAGAAAAGTGCAAGGCCCGAAAAAAATACCGAAAGAAGTATAAATTTACGCATGTCGTGGTTTTTGGGTAAAAATAATAAATGTTTGTATTCCCACGAAAAAATGTCTGGTATAATTGAATAGGATGTATTAACTTTAAAATTGCGAAATAACCCCTAACAACCCGATATAGATTTAACAAAGTGTGCTGAGGTTAAATAGTTAATAGAATTTTCATGACTTGCAGGCGAAAATTAGCGCTGTTGGTTCTAATTATGTTATATTCCCTTTCAGCATCAGGGGTTTCTGATTTTGCTGTAATAGATTCATTTCGTTTCGAGGGACGCACTGTAAGTAACGAGTCGCCTGTACCCGCAGTAGTAATCAACCTCTATCTCGATGGAAAACGTATAAAACAGCTGTTGACCTCACGTCAGGGTACATTTGTTATTTATCTGCGACACAATAAGGAATATACCCTTGAGCTGGTCAAGAAAGGCTTTTTTATTGAGAAAGTGGTTATCGACACTAAGATCAGTGACAAGCTTCAGAAAGAGGGTGGCATAGGTATGGCCATTGATAACGACATTCCCATGTTTGAAATTTTTCCGGAAATTAAGGCCGAAACCTTTGATAACCCCATTCTGTATTACGTGTACAATGAACGCAATTACTATTTTGAAGTCGATCGGCGACGTTCGAAACCGGTTAGTGGGTTTACCGGACAGATAAAAGGCATTAAAAACCGAACAGCCAATGCCGAATTAAAAACGGCTTTAAATCTCATAAAAATAAAAAGCTTTGTTGAGGCCTATATCAGCCTGAAAAAGGTTTTAGAGTTGTCTCCGGCCCATCAACAGGCTATGGCAAAACTTAAAGAAGTGGAGGCACAGCTCAAGGGAAGCGATTCTCTGAAGCGGGCGTATGAAGATGCGATTAGCACGGCCGACGAACTTCGTAAAGCTGGGAAATACTATCAGGCTCAGACACTATATATACGTGCAGCAATGTTGAATAGCAAGGATGTATATGCTGCATCCGCTGTTCATCGCATGGATTCAATATTGTCGTACCAGTACAGCGAAAAAAAGGATGAGTTTGACAATCTTCGAAATAAAGGGGATGCAGCTGCAAAAGCTGGAAAATACGAGGAAGCACTTGGATACTACGAAAAAGCAAAAGATATTATTCCCGACGATGTGTATGTGACCCGGCAGATAGCGGCTATTAATAAGACTATTGAAAATGAAAAGAAAAAGAAGGAGCAGGAAGAAAAGCAGCTGGTAGCAAAGTACAATCAACTGCTGACAGAAGCCGCTGCATTGCGTGCAAAGAAAAACTATCAGGAGGCATTATCAAAATATCAGCAGGCACTGGCTTTAGGATATAACACTGCCGAAGTAAATCGTTTAATAGCTGAAACCTCACAGGCTCTCAGGCAACTGAAAATAGAGCAAGACTATGCTGACACCATACGTATGGCCGATGAAGCCTTTTTGAACAAACAGTATGCTTTAGCTGCCAGCCTGTACCGCGCAGCTGCTGGCATTAAACCCAATGAGACTTATCCGTTGCAACAACTGGACAAAATTAAAAATGCTGAAAAACAAAGTAGTAGAAGAGAATCCCAGATGAGCAATCGTGGGCAAAACCTGGCAACCGAAATTATTGCTGGCAATAACCTGACAAACTTGTTAAAAGCATACAACACAGCCAAAGCATCGGATAAACCATTTCTAAGTCATAAAATAGCTAAAGTTTTCATAGAGAAGGGGAAAACCGACAGTGCAAGAATATTTTTATTGCAGTCGCTGGAGGCATTTCGCCGTAACAACCAGTTGCCTGAGCAGATCGGCGTGTTGGAAGATCTGGCGAACGTTTATTTTCTCGACGGCGATTATGCATCAGGCATTCTTACGCTCGATGAAGCTATTGGGTTAGCTTCATCCATGCGGGATACGCTAAAAACCATTCGATTGCTGGGCATGCAGTCTCAAAATTTTATAAATACCTTTCAGTACGAACGGGCATTGAGCTATTTAGATAGAACGCTTGAACTGGCTAATCAATTACACGATACCATCTTGATTGCCGAGCTTACTACTGATAAGGGTGACATTTATCATGTCCAGAATCAATATCAGCAAGCGGCTGACTATTACCGCAAGGCCTTAAAATATGCAGAAATATTGGGGGATCGAAAAACACAGAGTCTCTTACGCAACAATCTTGGCGTGCTATTTTTCAAAATGGGGAATCTGGATGCTGCACTGGCAGAATTTAACCGCGCCATTCGCATAGGCCGTGGCGGACAAAACACTAAAGAGGTTTCTTTATCGTACAATAACATCGGTAATATTCACTTTGCCCAACACCAGTTCGATAAAGCACTTGAATATTATGATAAGTCCCTGAAAATAAAGGAGAAAATTAATTTTCAGGTGGGGATAGGGGTTACGCTTTACAATATTGGTACTGCTTATCTTGAACTAAAAAAATTGGCCGAAGCCGATACCTTTCTGCAAAAAAGCATTGACATTTCAAAAAAATTTCAATTCATTGAGCTGTTGCAACAGTCGTATCTAACGCTGGCACGGGTGTATGAGCTGAACAATGATTTTCGTGGTGCTGTGAAGACATACAAGGAATATGCAAACATTGCGGTAGCTCCTGTTTCGATTGAAAGCCCCGTTCTCGAAACCAGCTTTCTATATGGCAAGGATAGGAATGTGGGCAGTTTTCTGCGTAAAGAGCTATACCGGCAGAAGGTTCTGGCCGATAATCGCGCATTAATCAATAAGCAAAAGGAACAGGAGCTCATGATCAAGGATATGGAGCTTCAACAGCAACGCTCTAAAGTGGTACGTTTTCGTTCCTTGTTTCTATTTTCCATGCTGTCGATTATTCTGCTTTCGATTCTGAGCCTTCAGGTTTACAAGCGTTATCGCGAGAAGAGGCTGCTGAGCGAAATGATTGGGTTCCAGAAGCAGCAGCTGACCGATAGCATTACCTATGCCAGTCGCATTCAGCAGGCCATCATGACTCCCGAGCAAGTGGTAGCTGCCTATTTTTCCGATTACTTTATTCTTAATTTACCCAAGGATATTGTTACGGGCGATTATTTCTTTGTGGCCGAGGTAGAAGGAAAAGTGTATGTAGCGGTGGCCGATTGTACGGGACATGGCGTTCCTGGTGCATTTATGAGCATTCTGGGTATTTCACTTACCAAGGAAATCATCCTGATGCAGCAGCATGCGCTCCATGCCAACGAAGTGCTTAATCAGCTGCGAGCTTCGCTTATCAATGCATTACATCAAGAGGGCAGGGAAGATGAGGCAAAAGATGGTATCGATATCGCTTTGTGTGTTATCGATCGAAATATGGGTGTGCTCGAGTATTCTGGAGCCAATAACCCTGCTTACCTAATTCGCCAGGGTGAACTCATTGAACTTAAAGCCGACCGCATGCCTATTGGTATTCATCCAATTATTAAAGGATTTGAAGCACAGGTCGTACCCATATTTGATCAGGATTTGATTTATCTTTTCTCTGATGGCTACCGCGACCAGATTGGTGAGGAAACACTTAAAAAATTCCGGAAGGACGAATTTGCCCGCTTGCTTCTGGATATTCATACCCTACCCCTTGCCGAACAAAAGGAAAAATTGTACCAGCGCCATTTCCAATGGAGAGGTTCCATGGAACAAACGGATGACATTCTGATTATGGGATTGAAAGTATAATTTCAAACCAGATGAATCCTCCCTTCTGACAAATGATCTGCAAATCGTCTCTTTTATTTTCGGTCGCAGGCTATTTATTTACTTTTTGCTACCACCTCACGGGTAAGCAAAACAAAAAATATCGCAATTGTGACAAAATAAACAATATCGCGAGTGTCTACAATGCCCCGGCTAATGGATTGATAATGCTCGTTTATGCCCAGGTAAGCAATCCAGTGCTCGAATCCCGAAAAAAACGGTAAAGTAGCAATAATTTCAAAACCCATGAACATGATCAAGCAAAGTATAGTGCCTACAATAAATGCCACTACCTGATTTTCGGTAAACGAAGACGAAAATATTCCTATGGCGACATAAATAGCTGCTAAAAAAAACAGTCCCAGGTACGAACCCCAGGTGCCTCCCGTATCTATATTTCCTTGTGGATTACCCAGCAGGTATACCGATAGATAAAAAATAAGGGTTGGTAATAGGGACAGTATTACTAACGTAAGAGCAGCAAAATATTTAGCGAGTATTATTTGTAATTCACTCAGGGGACGGGTAATCAACAGTTCAAGCGTCCCCTGTCGCCGCTCCTCAGCAAATGACCGCATGGTAATGGCTGGCACCAGAAACAGAAATACCCATGGCGAAATTTCAAAAAGCGGAGAAAGAGTGGCGTAACCCGAATCGATAATGTTGTAGTTACCCGGAATAATCCACAACAGAAGGCTATTGATAAGCAAATACACAACAATTACCAGATATCCTGTTATGTTGCTAAAAAAACTTGAAATTTCTTTGATAAATAAGCTACGCATGTTTATTTTTAATTGTACCACCCAAAAGTACAATTTTCTGCGGCCAATTCCAAAGCTGCGGGTCGTATAGTTAGCCTGTTCTGCGTAGGTTTGAAAAAGCAATCCTGCTGGATGAGACAGCAGGTGCAGTTTCGTTATTTATGAAACACCCATGTCCCTGCGAGCGCAAACACAAAAGTGATAAAATTGCGAACATGGGTGTTCCATCATACCTTTAAAAATTAATTTTATTATGATGAAAACGAGAACAAAATTGGCGATATATTTTTTGGAATAGAAAAAAACGTATAAATTTGCCAACCCAAAATGAGAAATTTATTGAACAATGAAAAAAGATATTCATCCTAAGAATTACAGGCTTGTTGCCTTCAAGGACATGTCGAATGATTTTACTTTTATTTGCCGGTCGACGGCTCCAGCAAAAGATACCATTACCATCGATGGGGTTGAGTATCCCCTGGTGAAGCTCGAAATATCAAGCACTTCTCATCCGTTCTATACCGGTAAGATGAAGCTGGTCGATACAGCTGGTCGTGTGGATAAGTTTATGAACCGCTACAAAAAGCATTACGACAAGCAAAAAAGCAAATAAACGCAGAATATACGAAATTTCTATATTTTGACGCCGGTGGTAATAGTTACGACCGGTTTTTTTATTTTGAACTTACCTTATTTGTTAAAGTTAGATTGCTTAGAGGTAAACTACGTCGATAAACTATGCTGTCATCAAGGATGGCATACGGATAACAGATAGGAGGAGACTTATAGTTACAGAAAGATCTGAAAAATTTACTTCATCCTGTTATCCATGTTCCCAATATTAGCTTGTTGCGTTTTGCCAGAATAAGCTAACTTTGATCTCACAAAAAAAAGGCAAAATGCCATTTAAACTTGTATCCGCATTTCAACCTACCGGCGACCAGCCCGATGCCATTCGTCAGCTTGTGGAGGGTATTCGCAGAGGGGATCGTTATCAGGTATTGCTGGGTGTTACCGGTTCGGGCAAAACATTTACCATTGCCAATGTTATTGAACAGGTTCAGAAACCCACGCTGGTGCTGAGCCATAACAAAACCCTGGCAGCCCAGCTTTATAGCGAGTTTAAGTCATTTTTTCCCGAAAATCTGGTAGAGTATTTTGTTTCTTACTACGACTATTATCAGCCCGAGGCCTATCTGCCCGTGACGGATACCTATATTGAAAAAGATCTGTCTATTAACGAGGAAATAGAAAAATTTCGGTTAAGTACCACTTCGGCCTTACTTTCGGGTCGCAGTGATGTTATAGTGGTTTCGTCAGTTTCGTGTTTGTACGGTATAGGTAATCCCGATGACTTTCATAAAAACATTATTGTAATTCAGGTAGGACAGGAGATAGGGCGTAATCAATTTCTTCGACGCCTAGTCGACAGTCTGTACTCGCGCAATGAGGTTGAATTTAAGCGGGCTACATTCAGGGTGCGTGGCGATACAGTGGATATTTGTCTGCCATACAACGACACTGCCTATAGAGTAGCATTCTTTGGTGATGAGATTGAGGAAATTTTGCAGTTCGACCCGGTAAGTGGTCACATCCTCGACAGACTTCAAACGGCCTATATTTATCCAGCCAATGTTTTTGTTACCACGCGTGACCGTATCAACATGGCCATTCAGCAGATACGAAACGATCTGGTAGCTCAGGTAGAATTTTTTAAGAGTCAGGGAAAAATCATTGAGGCGAAAAGACTCGAGGAAAGAGTCAACTACGATCTTGAGATGATAATGGAACTGGGCTATTGTTCGGGCATTGAAAATTACTCGCGCTATTTCGATGGCCGTCCCCCAGGTAGTCGTCCCTTCTGTTTGCTGGATTATTTTCCCAAAGATTTTCTGATGATCATAGACGAAAGTCACGTGACCATACCCCAGATAAGGGCTATGTGGGGTGGCGATTACAGCCGAAAGCAAACACTGGTAGATTATGGGTTCCGGCTACCTGCTGCCATCGATAATCGTCCCCTGAAATTTGAAGAATTTGAACAGTTGACCCCTCAGACCATCTATGTAAGTGCCACGCCAGGCGATTACGAGCTGGAGAAAACGGGTGGGGTGTTTATCGATCAGGTGATACGTCCTACGGGTGTTCTGGATCCAGTGATTGAAGTGCGACCTACCCTGAATCAGATTGATGACTTGATGAACGAAATACAGACCTGTGTAAACCGTAACGAACGGGTACTGGTAACTACGCTGACCAAACGGATGGCCGAAGAGCTTACGGCCTATCTTACACGATATGGGGTGAAATGTCAGTACATTCATTCCGACGTTGACACCATAGAGCGGGTAAAAATTCTGGAAAATCTTCGCATGGGGGCTTACGACGTACTGGTAGGGGTGAATCTGCTCAGGGAGGGACTCGATTTGCCGGAAGTATCACTGGTTGCTATTCTCGATGCCGACAAGGAGGGCTTTTTACGGTCGGAGCGCTCGCTTACACAAACGGCTGGTCGTGCGGCACGTAATATTAACGGCAAGGTAATCATGTATGCCGATCGTATTACCGATAGCATGCAGCGCACTATCGACGAAACCAACCGTCGGCGTGAAAAACAAATGGCCTACAACCTACAGCATGGGATTACCCCGCAGCAGATTGTTAAATCTACGCTATCCTCTATCACCTCCACCATGGTACAACCCGAACCTAAAGCATATATCGAAAAAAACAGCATAGATTATGCTGCCGACCCTGTTGTGCAATATCTCGACGCAAAAGCGCTGAAAAAACTGGTGGATAAAACCCGTAAAGAGATGGAAGCTGCTGCACGACAGCTCGATTTCCTTGAAGCTGCCCGCTTGCGCGACGAACTTTTTGCCCTCGAAAAATTGCTTAAAGAAAAAAGCTCGAAAAAGGCTATGTGATTTGTACTTCGGTGTGAGTATGTCAGCTAACTGTCCATGCATCATGGTGTAAGAGAATTATTCATGAAAAAAAAGCGAAGCCTTTTGGGCCCCGCTTTCTCGTATGATAGGCTTTTTAATCTTATTTGGCGTACGTTACTGCACGGGTTTCGCGTATAACGGTAATCTTTATCTGCCCGGGATAGGTCATTTCATCCTGAATTTTTCTGGCAATTTCGTACGATAGGGTTTCCGCGTCCTTATCGCTCACTTTTTCGCTACCAACAATGACCCGTAGTTCGCGGCCAGCTTGTATGGCATAGGTTTTGGTTACACCGGGATATGAAAGGGCAAGATTTTCAAGTTCCTTGAGACGTTTGATGTAGGCTTCCACAATTTCGCGGCGGGCACCAGGACGTGCTCCGGATATAGCGTCGCACACCTGTACAATCGGTGCAATGAGAGTAGTCATTTCTATTTCGTCGTGGTGTGCGCCGATGGCATTGCATACCTCTGGTTTTTCCTTGTACTTTTCGGCCAGTTTCATGCCCAGGATAGCATGTGGCATTTCGGGCTCATCGTCGGGTACTTTGCCAATGTCGTGTAGTAGGCCAGCACGTTTGGCCAGCTTGGCATTAAGCCCCAACTCCGAGGCCATGATGGCACATAAGTTAGCAACCTCGCGTGAATGCTGCAGCAGGTTTTGCCCATACGAGGAACGATATTTCATTTTACCCACCAATCGGATGAGCTCGGGGTGCAGTCCGTGAATACCCAGATCGATGCAGGTGCGTTTACCAATTTCAACGATTTCTTCTTCTACCTGCTTTTGAGTTTTTTGAACTACCTCTTCTATGCGCGCTGGGTGAATACGTCCATCGGTAACCAGCTGATGTAAGGCCAGACGAGCTATCTCGCGACGAACCGGGTCAAAGGCCGATAGAATGATCGACTCGGGGGTATCGTCGACAATGATTTCAACTCCAGTAGCAGCCTCGAGTGCTCGAATGTTTCGACCCTCGCGGCCAATGATACGGCCCTTCATCTCTTCATTTTCAATATGGAAAACCGTAACCGAATTTTCGATGGCCGTTTCGGTGGCAACTCGCTGAATGGTATTGATTACAATACGTTTAGCTTCCTTTTGAGCAGTCATCTTGGCTTCGTCCATTATCTCATTAATGTACGACATGGCCTGTGTTTTGGCCTCTTCCTTCAACGATTCTACCAGCTGATTTCTGGCTTCTTCGGCCGTAAGCCCCGAAATAACCTCGAGCTGCTCAATTTGTTGCTTGCGAAGCCTGTCGAGTTCTTCTTTCTTCTTCTCAATAAGCTCTGTTTGGGCGGTCAAGTTTTCCCGGATGACATCTACCTCTTTTTTCTGCTTTTGAACTTCCTCGAGCTTTTGGGTGAGAATCTGTTCTTTTTGTCGTATCCGGGTTTCGGCCTGAAGAATCTTTGCGTTTCGCTCGTTTATCATTTTTTCGTGTTCTGCTTTGAGCTGCAGAAACTTTTCCTTGGCCTGGAGAATTTTATCTTTTTTGATTACTTCTCCTTCCTTTTCGGCTTCTTCGAGGATACTTTTTTTCTTTTTATTGAGTAAAAAGTTGAATAGGAAATATCCTCCTGCACCTCCGATGATGAGGCTTAGTCCCCCCACTATGAGGGTGCTTATGTTTATAAAGTTCAGCATCGTACAAAATATCGCTAACATGGCATTATAGTGTTTATATGTTTAAAAATGGTTAATAAAAAAACCCGCATTAATTTCTTCATTGAGGGTAAGAAACCCCAAAAAGGTACGTTAGAGCTGCCACCCATTTTCGAACTTCCACTGCCACACGAGGTGGCCCGCTTACGCGGGTGAGGCCTGCCCTACAATGGATGAGCGACACTCATTGTTGATTTGTGTTGAGTTTCACGCCATTGAAGAAATAATGCGGGCTATATTTTTATATTTTAAAGAACGCTCTGACGTTGTATATACTCTTCTAAACTATCGGTAATTTCAACAAGTTTGCCATACATTTCCTGGTCATTTTCCTTTTCTTCCCATTCAAGGTTCTTGATAGCCAGCTGTAAAGCTGCCATGGCCAGAAAATCCTGATTATCCTTGTCGGCATAGCGCTGCTTGTATTGTAGTACCCGATCATTGATCAGTTTGGCCGCTTTACGAATGCGTTCCTCGTCTTTCCGATCAATTTTCAGCGGATAGTACCTGTCGACCAAGTTGACCCTTATTGAAAACTTGTCTTCCATTTATGATAATTACCTGTTTAGAAGCGCAATACATCTGTCTATTTCCCGCACTAAGTTCAGCACTTTAACCTTGGCATCGTGTGTATCGACCGTATTGGATAGCGACTTTGCCAGTTTTAAAGTGCTTACTTTGACCTCCAACGCCTCGATTTCTCTTTCTTTCTGCTGTAATTTCTCAGAAAGTTCTGAATTAATTACCTTCAGTTGCTCGTGTGCAGCTTTTTCTTTCTCGTAGAGCAATTTAAGCTTCTCAATGCTCACTTGCAACCGGTTAATTAAATCATCTTTTCCATCAGGCATGGTCGGAGTTTATTTTATTTCACAAATATATAATACCTTTTTCACATTTAAATAATATTTCCTTATAAATTTCCTTCTTCCTTACCTATGTATTGCTTGTAACAATTAAATAGCAGATTTGTTGCATCATTTTTGGTGTTTGCGCCCTGAAAGATGTTATTTTTATGAATGAACTGAAAATAACTTTGTACATTTGGCTAATTGAAATTTCGAGTATGCTAAAAATTGTATCATTTAATGTAAATGGGCTTCGTTCGGCTCTTTCCAAAGGCTTCTATGAATGGTTGAAGTCCGAGCAGCCCGACATGCTTTGCCTGCAGGAAACAAAGATACAGCCAGGACAGGTGGATCCGTGGCTTTTCGAAGGTCTTGGGTATCATCATTACTGGAATTATGCCCAAAAAAAAGGCTATTCTGGCATTGCCCTGCTTACTAAAAACAAGCCCGTCGAGGTTACTGCCGGAATAGGCAAAGAGCCGTACGATAGTGAGGGCCGGGTGCTGACGGCACATTTTTCCGAATTTTCCTGGGTTTGTGCCTATTTCCCTTCCGGAACCATGGGTGATATCAGGCAGGAAATTAAGATGGCATTTCTTGAAGATTTTTTGCAATACCTGAAAAATTTAAAAAAAAATTTCCCAAAAATTATTGTTTCGGGCGATTTTAATATCTGCCATAAGCCTATCGATATCAACCATCCTGAAAAACACACGAAGATGTCGGGATTTTTACCCGAAGAGCGGGAATGGATGGATCGGTTTGTAGCAGAAGGTTTTGTGGATACCTTTCGCGTTTTTAACCAGCAGCCCAACCAGTATTCGTGGTGGAGTTACCGGGCGGGGGCTCGTCAAAAAAACCTGGGCTGGCGCATCGATTATCATTTTGTTACGGAAAACCTTCGTCCCTTCCTGGCCGATGCAAGTATACTTGCCGACGTGAATTTTTCGGATCATTGTCCGGTAGTGTTAAAAATGAGTATACAACTTTAAACTCAGCTGTATGTACCGTTGGCTAAAAATTATAGGCGTTGTAATTGGCATTGTATTGGTTGTGGTGTTTGCGCTGATGAATACCCAGCTGGTAGTGCTCAATTTCTTTTTCTGGCGGGTTGAGGCTTCGTTTGCATTATTTTTAATCATCAGTTTTGCCATCGGATGGTTGATTGGATTATTCATACCCAAATTTCGTAACCGTGACCAAAATAAGTAAAATGGCCAGGATTATCCACATGCTAACTATCCTGTCATGGGGCTTTTGCACAAGCCTATCTGCCCAGATAACCGACAGTTTAATCCATACCGTTCAGCTTTACAAGCTGGGCTGGGAAACCTCACCACCGGTGCTTTATCTGGGTTCAAACGATAGGTTGGTGTTGGCATTCGATGATTTTTCGCCCTATGTGCGCAATTTATGGTATGCTTTTGAGCATTGCAATCACAACTGGGAACCTGATGACCTGATCTATAACGAATTTTATGATGGATTTGAGTCGAATGCTATCACCGATTATGTTTTTTCGGTGGGTACGGTGGTAAATTACATTCATTACCGGTTGATTTTTCCCAATGAAAATTGTCGCATCAAGGTATCGGGTAATTATCGCATAAAGATTTTTGAGGATAACAATCCCGAAAAAGTATTATTTACAGCCCGTTTTTACGTGGTGGAGCCACAGGCCAACCTTGAGGTGCAGTTGCTTCGTCCGGAGATACCGCGTTACATGCAGCGCTATCAGCAGTACAAAATCAAGTTAGTGCCCAATTGTCCCGATTCGCATGATCTTCGTGCAGAAATAACCACACTGGTTGTGCAAAATCTGAATCACTATACCACCCAGAAAAGTTATTTATCGGAGCTTAGAGGAGGCACAATGCTTATTTACGACGACCCCGACTCAAACCTTTTTCTGGGTGGAAATGAGTTCCGCTATTTTGATACCAAGAGTTTTCGTTCGCTTACGCCTCGTATCCAGTCGACCAATTTCCTGAATACCTATTATGAGGTATATCTTACCCCCGATGAATGGCGTCATCGGGCACGCTACTCGCGCGAAATTGACATGAACGGCAGATTTTTGATAGCAAACCAGCAGGGTGCCAACAAGGACCGCGACGCAGATTATGTAATGGTACATTTTACTTTGCCTGCTGCAGAGCCTTTGATGGAAGGACAGCTTTACCTGGTAGGTGGTTTTAATAATTGGGTGTGTAATGAACGTTCACGTCTAACCTACGATTTTGCAGCAAAAGCCTACAGGGCCAGCCTGTTACTTAAGCAGGGATATTATAATTACCAGATAGCCTATCGCAACGAGCAGGGAAAAGTGGATTTTACCTATGTCGAAGGGAGTCATTTTGAAACCGAAAACGACTACTATGTTTTTGTATATTATCGGGCACCTATTGCCCGGTATGAAAGACTAATAGGATATGCCATGATAAATTCCCTGCAAAAATAGTCACTAAGACAAATCCATCGGAAAAAATCATTATTTTAGCACACGATTAAATTTGCATTCAATGAAGGTTCTACTGATAGGGTCGGGTGGCAGGGAAAGCGCCCTTGCATGGAAGATAATACAAAGCAAACATTTGACACAACTGTTCGTTACCCCTGGTAATGCAGGGACCGGCAATGTGGCTATAAACATAGAATTCGTTCCTTACTCGTTTGAGTCGATAGGAAAATTTGTAATTACCAACAAAATAGACATGGTAGTAGTGGGGCCGGAAGAGCCGCTGGTGAAGGGACTTGTTGATTTTTTTGCCGCGGGCGAACGATTAAAATCGGTTCCCATCATAGGCCCATCACGTGCAGGAGCTTTGCTCGAGGGAAGCAAGGCATTTGCCAAAGAATTTATGACGAAATACCGGATACCCACCGCCCGATTTTTTAGGGTAAATGCTTCGAACCGGCAGCAAGCAAGCGCTTTTTTGCATACCCTACAACCGCCCTATGTGATAAAGGCTGATGGTCTGGCAGCGGGTAAAGGGGTAGTTATTGTAAACACTTTGCCCGAAGCCGAGGCAGAGATTGATGCCATGCTGCAGGGTAAGTTTGGCGACGCCAGTAAAGAAGTGGTTATCGAAGAATTTATGAAAGGTATTGAACTCTCGGTGTTTGTTGCTACCGATGGCAAGTCTTACATTTTACTTCCCGAGGCCAAAGATTACAAGCGGGTGGGTGAGGGAGATACTGGACCCAACACCGGTGGTATGGGCGCTGTGTCACCTGTGCCATTTGCTACACCCGAATTTATGCAGAAGGTTGAAAATAAGATAATTAAACCTACTATCGAAGGCCTTCAGCAAGAGGGCATTGCCTATAAGGGATTCATATTTTTCGGCTTAATGAAGGTGGGCGACGAACCCTATGTGGTGGAATATAATGCACGACTGGGAGATCCGGAAACAGAAGTGATTATTCCCCGCATCAAAAGTGATATCCTAGAGCTATTTAATGCAATTGTTGATGAGACCCTTGATTCGTACAAGCTGGAAATTGATCCTCGAACGGCTGCAACTGTTATGCTGGTTTCTAAAGGTTATCCCGGTTCCTATGAAAAGGGCTTTGAAATAAATAACCTGGGAAATGTGCAGGGATCAATTGTTTTTCATGCAGGAACCTCCTTTCACAATGGTCGTACGGTTACTTCGGGCGGCAGGGTACTGAGCATAACTTCGTTGGGAAACAATTTACACGAAGCATTGGCTACATCATACAAAAATGCCGAAATTATAGATTTTCAGGGAAAATACTACCGCCGCGACATTGGTTTTGATCTCTAACAACACCGTTTATGTTGCTACGATTTGCCCGTTCGACCCAACCCTATGTGCTTGTAATTGTGATGCTGGCGGTGGGCGTGATGTGGTTTACTGTGCCTATAAGAGGCGACTATTGTAATGTACCTGCTATCTCTATCTATCGCTGGTTGTACGATTTGTCGAAAAGTACTGGACTTTTGATACGATTAACAGGATTGGTTTCGCTATTGCTAATGGCTTCATTGGTAATTCAGCTGAATACTAAATATCTTTTTATAGGACAGCGTTCGTATCTTCCGGGTATCCTCTTTTTGCTTTTAAGCCTACTTATACATCATTCCCAGAATTTTCATCCGGTTTTATGGGCCGGAATTTTATTACTTTTTGCTATCGATAGGCTTTTAGGCACTTACCGTTACGATAGCCTTTCCTACCGGGTATTCGATGCAGCCTTTTTTATTGGATTATCGGCGGTATTCTATCCTCCCCTATTTTTTCTGCTATTGTTTTGCTTGCTGATTTTGCCCATTCTTCGACCTTTCTACTGGAGGGAGTGGTTATTGGTGCTGCTGGGTATGGCATTGCCATTTTATTTCACCTTTGCGTTGTTGTATTTGTTAGATAAGCCAGAGAGTTCCCATTTCTTCTTAGAGTACATAAATTTATTGACTTTTCGTTGCGAAGGTCTAAAAAATACCACAACTGGCAGTTTGGTTGTTTTTTATTATGTTATTTTTATACTCCTATTATCAGTTTTTTCCCTATTGCGTAACATGGGAAGCATTAAAATACTTGCGCGTAAGTCGTATTACCTTTTCTTCCTGTTAATCATTCATTTGTTATTGCTTTACGGGCTTGTTCCGCAGGTAGGTAGGGAGATATTTATTCTTATGGCCATACCTGTATCCTATGTAATTGCGTTTTATTTTCAGACAGGCCGGCATAGTCGTTTCAAGCTTATACTTTTTAATTTGCTGGTGCTTACAATCATCCTTATACGATATGTATACCCATTATGAGTGGTAGGTTAGTTTTTTTATCGTTGCTGGCTGTATGGCAGTCGGTGGTGCTTTATGCCGGAGAGGTAATTATCGAGGGCAAACAGGTTAGTTATGCAGGTAAAGTTATTGAAATAAATACCTACCTCGACCCGTTTACGGGCAAAGACACTTTGCTGGCTGGCTGTAAAGTTGATTCGATGGGTGCTTTCAGGTTGATGTTCCACCTCGAAAGGCCACAGCTGGTTTATGCCCGTTTGGGAGCTTTCAAGGGGTATCTTCATGCCGAACCCAATGTTAAATATGTGGTATCTATGCCCGAATGGCAGGACATGTCCCCTGCCGATAAGCTCAATCCGTTTTTTGAGCCCATTGAGTTTCAGTTTATCATCGAAAATGACCCCAGTCCAAATTCCCTGAATCGACGTATCTTGCAATTCGATACGGTTTTCTTTAAACTTCTCAAAAAATTTATACCTCCTCGCAGCGTCAATCGCGATAGCCTTAATCGGACAAAAGATACGCTGCTAGCTCTTGTTTTCGATGATGATCCCCAGTTTTTTAAGGATTATGTTACCTACAAGATAGGTTTGTTGGAACTGCTGGCTATGCAATACCGGGTTAAATATCTTTCGAAACAGTATTTTGAGAACAAACCAATACTATACAACAATGAAGCCTACCTCGACTTGTTCAACCGGGTGTACGATAAATATTTCTACTATTTTGGTCAAACACCGCAGGGTAAGTTGATATATACAATTATCAATGAGCGAAAAAGTTATGGTGCCCTCGATAGTCTTCTGCAGAATGATCCGGTATTAATAAATCCCGACTTACGCATGCTGGTTATTCTAAAAAATGTCCACGATGAATTTTATGCCAGTCGGTTTTCAAGGTCGGGGTTATTGAATATACTTGACAGCCTGATAAAACATACGCAAAACAAGTTGCATACGCGGTATGCCTTATCGATACGGGAAAAAATAATTCGCCTGATGCCTGGTTTTGAACCGCCTGCCTTCAGTCTTTACGACAACCACAATCGTATCATCAGCCTGTCGGATTTGAGAGGCAACTATGTATATCTAAACTTTTGCTCTTGCCAGAGCTATGCCTGCCTGAAAGAGTTTGATTTGTTACGAAACTTAGCCCAAAAGTATGGTAATAAAAATTTTGTAATTGTGACGGTAGTGGTCGACGAGGATTCCACCAGCATGAAACCCTATGCCGAAACGGCTGGCATGAACTGGATTTTTTTGCATTATGGACGTCAGCCCGATATCGTGCGACAGTATGATGTAAGGGGGTTTCCTGTATATTATTTGATAGGCCCAGACGGCAAGTTATTGCTTTCCCCGGCTAAGTCGCCAGGCGAGTATTTTGAGCTCGATTTGTTTAAAATAATGCGGGCAAGAGGGGATTTGTAATGAAGAAAATGTAATTTTACTGTAAAATAGGGTCAATTATGAAAACAACCATTCAGTGGGGAATATTAGGTACAGGGCGTATTGCTGAGAAATTTGCTGTTGGACTGCAACATGTATCGAACGCACAATTGTATGCCGTGGGCTCGCGCACACAGGAACAGGCCAATGCATTTGCAAGCCGGTTTGGTATACCACGGGCCTATGGTTCGTATGCCGATTTGGCATCGGATCCCAATGTAGATGTAATTTACATTGCCAGTCCCCATGTTTTTCATGCCGAGCATACGCTATTGTGTCTCGAGGCCGGAAAAGCTGTCCTGTGCGAGAAACCGTTTGCCATGAATGCCCGTCAGGTAAGCGAAATGATTAATAAAGCGCGGGAGAAAAACTTGTTCCTGATGGAGGCACTCTGGACCCGATTTATGCCTACCGTTCGACATATCGAGGAACTTATAGCTTTAGGAACTATTGGCGATATCATTCAAATTCAAAGCGACTTTGGATTTAAGGCGATTTACGATCCACAGTGGCGCTTGTTTAACAAGCAACTTGGAGGTGGAAGCCTGCTCGATATTGGCATATATCCTGTATTTATCAGCTTGTTGTTATTGGGCATGCCCGATGAAATTGTTTCGTCGGCCATAATTGGAGAAACAGGTGTGGATGAATCTATGGCAGCAATTTTCAAATACAACACGGGTAAGATGGCCAGCCTGTCAGCCACCTTCATGGCCAACACGCCCACCGAAACCATTATCAGTGGCACAGAGGGCAGAATTCGCATGCACAGGATGTGGCACACCCCTACCTTCCTGACCCTTACTAAAAACGATGGCACCAGCGAAGATATTCGCTTTCAATATGCTGCCAATGGCTACGAATTCGAAGCACAGGAGGTGACCAATTGCTTGTTGAATGGGCTAAAGGAGAGCCCACTCTTGCCCCTTAGCTTTAGCGAGAAGCTTATTTCATTGCTCGATACCATCCGGGGTCAATGGAATTTGGAGTATAACTAAAAATATTTAGGTTATGCGGAAAATATTTTTTTTATGTTTCCTCAGCGTAATGCTTCTACTCTCGTGCTCGAAGGAGGAAAGTGAACCAGTTAATGTAGCCGTTTACAACGCAATGAAAGAATGGTACCTGTGGTACGAACAGATACCCTCTGTGGATCCGCAGCAGTACCAAAGCCCTGCGCAACTGCTGGAGGCCATAAAGTACAGGAAGTACGACCGCTGGAGTTTTATCATCACTACCACCGAATATCAGCAGTATTTTGTGGAGGGAAAATATTTTGGCCATGGATTTGGGTATGGATTTGACGGTGAAGGGAATGTACGGATAATTTACATTTTTAAAAATTCCGATCTTTATCCTGCCGGGGTTCGTAGGGGTTGGATTATCAAAAAAATTAACAATACGGCTGTTACTCCCCAAAATGTAAGCGGGCTGCTAGGCGAAAATAGGGCAGGCATCATCAATAGTTTCACCTTTGGTCGTCCGCAGGGCCCTGATACGGTAATTTCATCCGAAAAGAAAGAAGTGCCCATGGATATGGTATTGCTCGATACAGTGTATACGGTAACATCGGGAAAGGTGGGTTATCTGGTTCTATTCAGCTTTATTGCCGATGCTGCCAATGAACTCGACCGGGTATTTAGCAAGTTTGCAGCAGCAGGCATAACCGACCTCATAGTCGACTTGCGGTACAATACAGGAGGTTTTACAAATATCGGGCTTTTGCTGGCTTCCTACATTGCCGGAAAAAATCATCCCCATGAAATATGGTGCAGCTTTCTGCACAACAACAAGAAAACCGACATGGATACTTCTTTAAGGTTGGAAACAAAAAATAATTCATTAACCCTGAATCGATTGTTCGTAATAACTACCAGCAGTACTGCATCTACCAGCGAAATCATCATCAATGGTCTTCGTCCTATGATGGAGGTATATACTGTGGGCGAAAAAACCGACGGTAAGCCTGTAGGTATGAACGTGTTGACATGGAAACAACACGATTATGTTTTGTTCCCTGTTTCCTTCAGGATAGTCAACAAAAATGGCGAGGGCGAATATTTTGATGGTTTACCGGTAAATGCTGAGGTAAACGACGATATGGTCCATAATTTTGGGGATAAACAAGAAGATTGCTTGCAGGCAACGCTGAATTACATCGAGCAGGGGTCGTTCCGTCAGATACTGCGGGTGGGTCAACGATCGACAAGGCCTGAACCTACCTCGTGGTGGGATCGTGAATTTGGTGCCTACTAACAATGGAAGAGATAATTTTAGGTATCGACCCTGGTACTACAGTAATGGGTTATGGGGTTATAAGGGTTAAAGGAACATCGATGGAACTTTTGACCATAGGCGTATTAAAACTATCCCGTCTCGACGACCACTACGAAAAGCTTAGCAGGATTTTTGATCGTACGCTTTCGCTCATAGACGAGTATGGGGTACAGCAGCTGGCAGTAGAGGCGCCCTTTTTCGGAAAAAATGTGCAGTCGATGCTAAAATTAGGTAGGGCACAGGGAGCAGCAATTTCAGCTGCATTGTACCGTAAGGTGTCCATTGCAGAGTACGCTCCCTTGCGTATAAAGCAGGCCATCACGGGTCGAGGGGGCGCTTCGAAAGAGCAGGTTGCCTACATGCTTCTACAAATGTTTCATCTCGAAGCTATCCCCGAATACCTCGATGCTACCGACGGCCTAGCTGCAGCTGTATGCCATGCTTTTCAAAGGCAGTACCCTTTTGAAACAAAATCGAAAAGTACCAAAAACACTCATTCCTCGTGGGAGGAATTCATAAAAAATAATCCCAATAGGCTAAAAAAATAGAATTTAATATTATTTTTACATTTTAACAAACCCTTAAATTTAAATGTATGAAACGAAAAATGCTTATTTTGCCTACCCTGTTATTGGCAGCCCTTATGACCTCTTGCGATAAAGAGGTGGAGAGTTCGGCGCTGGTTGTGAATTTGTCGCGTACTGTCACAGTGAAAGGATACGTATACGCAGAATTGAATAACCGCAGTGCGGGCTTAGAATTTGCTCCAGCCGGGACGTTAATCTATTGCAGCGTACCTTATGGGGATCTGAACCCAGCCGCTGGTGCCGGCAAATGGACCGACACAGTACGGGTCGACGAAAATGGACAATTTTCGATTGCTGTTCCTGTTGACGACAATGGGGTAACCCTGACCATCGAAGCTGAAGCCTTCGAGTATAATCAAATTCAACCGTTTGGCGCTAACAGCAACACCATTAGAAAGTTCTATACCGCTGCACCTGTTGTAAGAAATATTTCAACTACTCAGGTGCCGGTGATAGAAGTATTCTACGCAGCTACAACCCCAGCCAGCTATGTGGAAAAAGTGAAGATAAATGTTACAGTTGAAGCCGAACTCAATAATTCTATTGCTGGCAATGAGCCGGTGGCTAACCAGAAAATAACTTTGCACAATGCCGATTGGGCACAGGAATATACAACTGACGAAAATGGTAAGTTTACGGCAGTAGTACCTGCCAATCAGAACATTTTTTACACCATTTCCTTTGAGTATGCCAAGACGGTACCCGATGGTGGGGGATATAAGGAGGAAAACTACAAATATGAAGTAAAATCTGGTTATGCTGGGAATTTTGCCACGGAAACCGATGTTCTGTTAGATTTGGGTGGTGGTGTGCCTGCTCCCTGAAATGATGGCGAAATCTTTTATATTTGGTTGTTAACTAATCTGAAAATACAATGAAAAAAATACTGATAATATTAACTGTTTTTATTTTGGCTATCAAGGTTAGCGCCCAGGAGGTTACGCCTACGAGTTCAGGGTCGGACCGGCTTCCGGTAGCGGGCGATATAGCCTTTGGTATTGATGCCTTGCCCTATTTGAATTATCTGGGTAATATTTTTAACAATACGGTCGGCAATACTCTGGCTTTGGGTAGCAACAATATTTACGTCCGTTATTTTCTGGCCGACGATATGGCCATTCGGGCTATTATCACCGTTGTTGATAGTGTTACAAAAAATCGCACCTATGTACGTGATGATGCAGCAGTATTTGTGAACCCTCTGAGCCAGGACAAAGTCATAGACGTTCAGATCAACCACAATCAGAACTATGGACTTACGCTGGGGATAATGAAAACCCGGGGTTATGAGAAAGTTCGTGGTTTTTATGGAGCGCAGCTACGGTATGCATTTGGGCGTAACCAGGTAAGGTATGAATATGGTAATGAGATGACCGTTGCCAACCCTGCACCCTCCTCTATCTGGGGAAATGTAGCCGAACGCACGCTGGAAACCGATAATGGTATTAATCAGTCAATCGGAGGCGGCGTTTTTCTGGGTGTTGAGTATTATTTTCTGCCCAAGGTTTGCATTGGCGGCGAAGCCAGTCTGATGCTTACCTATTCCTGGGGGTCGCAAGGGAATACTAAGACCGAGCTCATTCAGAACGGTGCCCGTTTTGAGCGCGACCAACCTCTCTCGCCAGGAAATAGAGCTTTCTCGGTTACTACGTTTCGTCCTGCGACCTACGGTGGATTGTATGTGATGTTCCATTTTTAGTTCTGAAAATATGCCAATTTCCAAACGCCCGAAATTAAATCTTCGGGCGTTTTTATTTTGAATCTATCTTTCTCTTTATAAATGATCGACATTAGAAAATTATTTCCTTAGGACGGATTGGTAAAGACGCGTAGGATTAACTGTATTTTTACAACCACAAATCAAACAATTGTGTAACTTTGAGGCACATTTGTATAATCATGAGAAAAGTTGCCTTATCACTTTTAGTGTTTGCAGCGGGCTGGGTTCATGCTCAGACAGCGATAAAGCAAGTACACTGGTATAGTCTCGAAGAGGCTGAGCGATTGAATAAAACTGCTCCCAAAAAAATATTGATAGATGTGTACACCGACTGGTGTGGCTGGTGTAAAAAAATGGATCAGACCACTTTTTCGCATCCGGTAATAGCAGAGCTGTTGAGTAAGTATTTTTATACGGTGAAATTTAATGCCGAAACTACCGACACCATTCAGTTTAATGGGGCAAAATATATCAACCTCATCCGTGGGCAACGCAGTACTCACCCTTTGGCTTTATCATTGCTCAACTGGCGTCCTTCTTACCCCTCTATCGTATATTTTACCGAACGACTCGAATATCTTGGAGTTATCCCAGGATATAAAACTCCTGAACAGATGGAAGCGATTCTCAATTACATTGCCCTCGAAAAATACCGGAACATTTCCCTTGAAGAATTTCAAAAAACATTTAAGGGTACTATTAATACTGCGCCTGCAGCCCAATAAAGTCAATTTTTGGTTGTTTGTCGGGGCTTTTTCATAATTGCATAAAGTACAAAAATGTAACCGGCAAGAACGACTATCGGTGCCAGGGTAACTCGTCGAAAGCTAAAAATCTCTTTCTCATTGAAAACGCTTGGATCGGGTGACTTTCCTCCCGACATGAGAATGTAGCCGATCAGAATGATAAGGCACCCAATGATCATTAATTTAAAGTTTTCCTTTTCCAGCGCAAAATTCTGTGAAGGAGTTGTTGGACTTTTCTTTTTCATCGGTATAAAGTTTTTTGGTTACTCATTCCTATTTTCATGTGTGTTTTATAATCGGTAAAGGCTATCGGTGCTCAGGCGTAAGTATCGATTCAAAGCAAAAAAGGTCGATATCCAGTTAATAATGATGCCAGTAAGGATAATGCAAATGAAAAGATATAACAGTAAATCGTACGAAAGCAGTAGGTTGATTTCTTTCAACTCTCTGTTGACCAAATAAATAATACCCAAAATAAGACCACTGGCAAGTATGCCTGCAATAAGTCCTTGCAAAAGGCTTTTGTAGAGAAAAGGTCTTCGGATAAATCGACGGGTAGCACCGACCAGCTGCATGGTACGGATGATAAAGCGTTTGGAATATACTAACAATCGCACATTGTTATTGATAAGTGAAATGGCTATTAAAAACAGTAATGCTGAAAAACCAAGGATAATCAAGCTTATATTTCGGATATTTTGATTTACCAGGTGGATGAGCGATTTCTCGTAAATTACCTCTTTGACCAGCGGGTTCTTTTTAAGTTTGGATTCAATGAGCTGAATGAATGGTGTACTGGCATACTGCGCATGCAGGGTGGCTTCAACGCTTGGCAGGAGAGGATTGTATCCAATCAGGTTTACAAAGTCTTCTCCTACTTGTCTGGAGAATTCTTCAGCTGCCTGTTCTTTTGAGATGAATCGAAACGATTTAATATATTTCATCGACCGAATTTCATCCTGAATCAGGTTTATATCCTCGGAGTTTATGCTATCGTGCAGGACAATAGTTAGGGTAATATGTTCTTTTACGGCGTCGGAAAGTTTTTTCGAATTAAGCAACAACCATCCTACTATACCCAACATAAATAGAACAAGGGTAAGGCTGATAGTTGTAAGAACATACGCACTTGTAATGCTTCGTCGCGATATATTGTTTTTCCGGGACATAGAGCGCTGTTTAACGAAGGCGTAAGTGAACTATAGGTCAATCACTCTTGTCCAGCCGAATCGATCTGGAATTTCCCCAAACTGAATTGCGGTAAGTTGTTCGTACAGGCGGGTACAAACGGGACCTGGCTTGTCGTTTTTACAATAAACGTATATTTTTTGCATGTCGGGATCGACGATAGATTTAATAGGGGAAATCACAGCAGCCGTACCACAAGCACCCGTTTCCTCAAACTCTTCAAGTTCTTCTAGCGGTACAGGGCGTTGTTCTACTTTCATTCCGAGGTCACGCGCCAGTTCCATCAGACTTTTGTTGGTAATGGAGGGCAAAATGGATCTGGAAGCCGGAGTTATATAGGTGTTGTTTTTTATTCCAAAGAAATTAGCCGGTCCGCTTTCATCGATATATTTTTTTTCCTTGGGGTCGAGATAAATGGCAGCTACAAATCCTTTCTCATGGGCTTTTTCCATCGATTGAAGGCTGGCGGCATAATTGCCTCCCACCTTAACATGGCCGGTACCCAGGGGAGCAGCCCTGTCGAATTCACGGCATATCATCATGTTCACAGGTCGAAATCCTTCTTTGAAATAGGCTCCAACAGGAGTAACAAATACCATAAACAGGTATTCCTGTGAAGGACGTACCCCAACTTCAGCCCCAACGCCTATTAGCAAAGGTCTGATATATAGGGTAGCCCCTGTTCCGTATGGGGGGATGTATTTAGCATTCAGTTTTACAGCTTTTATAACAGCCTCAATAAACAGCTCTTCGGGCACTTCGGGCATTAGAATGTAACGGGCAGTATCGATCATCCGCCGTGCATTTTCCTCTACCCTGAACAGCCGCACTTTTCCATCCTTACCGGTATAAGCTTTCAGCCCTTCAAAAGCCTCCTGGCCATAATGTAAGGCAGTTGCAGCCATGTGCATAACGATATATTCCGAACTGCTAACCTCCAGTTCGCCCCATTTGCCATTTCGCCAGTAACAACGTACGTTGTAATCAGTTTTAAAATAATTAAATGGCAAATTCTTCCAGTCAATGGTGTTCATTCCTTGGTAATTAAAAGATGATTTAGACCCCCTCAAAGGTAATTGATTCAACGCAGAAAATGAACATTTTTTAGGGCGAATTTTTAATATTTCTTAATAGGAGTTCAATTTGTTTTTCGGGGCTAACGTCGCGAAGTACGTTGGCAGCCTGGGTATAGTAGCGATGGTTGGAAAGGATTATTATTTGCATTTTGGTCCATTCCTCCCATGAGTCTACCTTTTGACGTTCAAACATTTCGCGGAAATAGAGTTCATTGAGTGTTTCAAAGTCGGCTCTGCCAAAGTAGCTCATATCGGCGTCAAGCAGTATTTCTTCCATTTTATTTTCTGGCTTGCGCATCCCGCGAGTAACCTCTATCAGCTTTGCCACCTTTTGTATTTGCTGTTCTGTGTATCGATATTGTGGAAGCGTTTCCCGGGCAAATCGAATGCTTTCGTTTTCGTGGTCGTCGTACGACCAGATATAGCCGACATCCATCAGTAGAGCTGCTGTTCGTGTCAGCAGGTTTTCTTCGTCCGACAGTTCCTCGGCACGGCAATACAACTCAACCAGATGGTAGGTTTCCTCCTGCCATTTGGCTGTATGAAAATAGATATCCTGCGGCAGATTTTGGCGCAAAAGGTTGAATACGTGTTCCTCCAAATCCTGTAGCCTTAGCAATTGTAGTTTAAGGAAGAATTTTTCGTTTGGTACATAAGGGCTATCGGCAGCTAGCTCGGGTTGGATACCTTTTACAAAGTACATGTCAATTTCGCCCTTGTATTTAACCGGCATTTTTCCGCGGTATTCGCATATAAAAAAGTCTTTTACCCATTCGTAGGTTTGTCCCGAAATATTGATTTTACCGGGTTCGCTCGAAGATTCCATTCGGCTTGCTGTGTTTACTGTATCGCCCCAGATATCGTACGAGAGTTTTTTGTGACCCACCACTCCAGCTATCACAGGTCCGGTATGGATTCCAATCCTTAGGTCCCAGATGTGGGCATTGGATGCCTTTAACGTCTCCATATATTGTATCATCTCCAGCGCTGCCAGTACTACTTCTACGGGGTTGGTGCTGTTTTTATTGGGCAGCCCCCCTGCACACATGTAAGCATCACCGATGGTTTTTATTTTCTCGATGTTATATTTTTCAATGACGCTGTCGAAATGGAAGAAGAACGAATCTAACTGGTCGATAAGCGTTTCGGGATTCATTTGCTCCGCAATCTTTGTAAATCCTTGAATATCGGAGAACAATACTGTTACCATCGAAAATTTCTGCGACGATGCCTTGCCTGTTAACTTCAATTCGTCGGCAGTAGATTTGGGGAGCAAATTAGCAATGAGTTGCTCACTTTTTTCTTTTTCCTTAAGTATTTCGGCAGTCCTTTTTTGAACCAGCTCATCCAGCTTTTCCTTCTTTTTAATAAAGCGCCAGGTGCGGTACCTTAGCAAGACAAACAAGGCGAATAAAAAGAAGAGTACATACAGGATGTAGGCTGGCAGGGTTCGGTAAAATGGTGGTAGAATGTAAAAACTTAGATCAGTCGGCTCCGATAATGAACCATCGAGATCAAGGGCGCGTACCTGAAATGTGTAATACCCAGGGGATAGTTTGCGGAAAATAAAATTAGTTTGTTGAGTCCAGTCGGACCAATGATCCTGATAGCCAATGAGTCGAAACTGATATCGTACAAATGGCTCGGACTCAAAATGGGTGGAGGCTACCTCAAATTTGATGGTATGGAAACGGTAGCTTATTTCAGGATCCTCGAGCTGTATACGTAGTACAGAGTCAGTGCCAATTAACACCCTTTTAATGATGGTAACAAAATTCCTTTTGCCCATCAGTTCGGAAGTAATCTCGTAGCAAAACAGTTTGTCCTTACCTCCAATCCACACGTAAGGAGAGTCGATATAGATAGGGCTGAAGGCTGAACCGGTACGGAAGAAGTACGATTCAATGCCTTTTTGAACCTTATTTTCTCGAAAGAGCAAAATTCCTTTCTGGTTTTCTATTTTACCTGCAACGCTGTACCATTTGTTATGGGTATCAGCATATATTTCCACGGCGAAGGGGATTTCTTCCAGACTCTTGGGAAGCATGCTGGGTTGTATTACAAGTTTATTTTTCTGAGAATCGTACGCGAATACCTTGCTTCCATAGCAGAAACGAACCCCTTTTGAGGTTGTTAAAAGATGTAAAGGGTGGGTTTCACGGACAGGCCTATCCACAAAGGTAATGCGGTAGGTATGACCTGTCGGATGATTATTGGTAGTTATTTTACCCAACTTGCTGTTTGTGGTTGCAAACCACAACTCGTTATTCCCCCATCGAACCTGATTGATTGGAATTCCACGCAACAGGGTGTCGATAAAAGTGATAGCACGTTCGTTGACCTGTCCAACAACAAGTCCGTCGTTACTTGCAATGTAAATTTCATCGTTAGCTAAATTTTGTGCCACATCCTGGATGAAGGCAGGAATAAAACCTGAGGGTTTTTCCTGTCCATTAAACTTAAAAATGCCAGTCGGCGTGAAAACATACACGTAATTGGGAGTAGTATGCAGACTTAAGCATTTTTGAATTATTCCGGGGACCTTTTTATAAATGGGTTGTGCATAGCGCTCGTTTTTGGGTAACGCTTGTTCGACATATAATCCATCTGAGGAAGCAATCCAAAGTTTCTGTTTAAATTTTTTAATATCAAGCACTACTCCCTGGATACCGCTTTCTCTACCCATCACCGATACATGGTATTGTCCCTCAATTCGGCTAATACCGTTAGGATGAAATGCCCATATGTTGTTTCCCCGATCGAGATGGAGAGTGAGAACGATATTGTCGAGTAAACCTTCGGAAACCCCAATCCTTCTTACGATGCCGGATATAGGGTTGTAAAAGAAAATCCCTGCCGATGCAGTAGCAACAACCATGATTTGATTGGGTAGAATAATCAGGTCGTTTATTTTTGTTCTTTGTACAAAAGACTCAATACCAAGTTCGGCCGGATATGATTTTGAGCCTTTCAGGTAATAAAGTTTTTCTATTCTGTCGGATTTTACAAGTAGTCCCCCCTTGTAGGCATGCACAAAACGTATGGGATCGCTTCCGAATTCGTTTTTTTCTTGCAAGGGAACACATGCGTTTTTTTCAATCCGACAAAAACCGACTTCGGGTTTAAAAACCAAAAGGGTGTCGGCTACACGAAAAAGTTGAATAAAATATTTGCTGCTATCAATTACTTTTATGTCGCTTCCATCGGATGTTGAAAAAATCTTTCGGGAATTGTTGAAGTACAAATTGTTATCGTACAGGAATACTTTATTAATTTGTCCAAATTTGGTTTTAGTGCGACTTGCATCAACGAATGGAATAAGTTGGGGCTGGCTGTTTTTATAAAATTTTATAATTCCCATCTGGTTGAATCCGGTATAAAATACCGATTGTTGATTGGCAATAACATGCACCTGTCCTTCAACGGGTAGTTGTACAAATTCATTTCCGTAAAATAGGACAAGTTGGCCTTTTGTTCCAAGAAGAAAATAACCCTGAGGGTCTTCAAAAACTGAGATTGTATCGAAGGTTTGATAAGAATCGGGAAATGGAAAAGTTTGGATAATGGGCGAACCTGGCACATATTGGGAGAAAGTTTGCTGAGCTTGCAACATGCTTAGCAATAAAAAAATAACTCCAGCATAGCGTTTTTTCGTTAAAAAATACATAACTTAGGCCAGTATTTATGGAATATTTTTTTATCAAAAATAGGGATTTTTCTTTATCATTGAGCATATAATGCTAATTTATTCATAATTATATGGAAAATGCCAATAAAACCATTTTAGTGCTGTGGGATTTCAGCCCTAAGGCCGATTGTGCGTTTGCTCATGCGGTAAATTTTGCTGAAGCCACGGGCGTTGATATTACTTTGCTGCATGTGGTTAAGAAGGATAAAGAGATTAGCTCTTTTGAACAAAAGCTGAGTGAAGTAGCGGAAAGGCTTACCGTGCAGTCAAAAATAACGGTTCGTGCGCAGGTGATCAAGGGTAGCATTTTTAAGACCATTAGCAATTATGCCTCACATAGCCACGTAGAAATGGTAGTAATGGGTACCCACGGGGTTAAAGGTTTTCAGCATGTAACGGGTAGCTGGGCCATTAAGGTAATCCGAGGAAGCAGGGTGCCATTTCTTGTGGTGCAGGATATGCCTCAGGGGAAAAAATACGATAATATTCTTTTCCCTATTGATTTTAAGAAGGAGAACATTGAAAAAATTAAATGGGCTCAGTTTTTATATAATCTGTATAAAGGACGTATTTATATTATTCACCCACGTGTTTCTGACAAGACGTTTAAAAAACGGATTTATTCCAATATGGTGTTTACCAAGAAATTTTTTGACAATACGGATATTCCCTACACCATCGATACGGTGGGCAGCGACCTTGCCAAAGAAACAGTGGAATATGCTCAAAAGATTCAGGCCAGTCTTATTCTAATAGCCCTTTCCAAAACACTTACCTTTGCGGATTTTCTGATGGGACCAGCCGAACAGGCCATCATTGCCAATGAGGCTAAAATACCGGTGATGGTAATTAGTCCCCGTCCCAAACAACTTTCGGGCGGTTTCAGTGCAACGGGCACTTGATGTTCAGTCCTTATATAAAAATTTATGCTGTGGCTTGTGTTGATTGTTTCCTGTCTTTCAACTGGAAAGTTGGACTCTTGGAAATAGTGTGCTATATAACACAAAACTTTTTGGGGAGAAAATTTTAGTTTTGAGGTCAAATGAAAATATGTTGATTCATTAAATATATTAGATATGTCGTTGGGGAAGAAGTATGTGCCTTTTGTTTCAGCCGATTCCTCTCTGCCGGAGATGACTCTTCGTGCTTTTGTGATTGGTGTGGTATTGAATGTAGTTTTGGGTGCAGCCAATGCCTATCTTGGTTTAAAAGCAGGTATGACAATTGCAGCCACTTACCCTGCAGCAGTAATTAGCCTGGCTATATTAAAGGCTTTGCGGGGTAATATTCTCGAAGAAAATTTTGCCCGAACGGTTGGTTCTATTGGGGAGTCGGTGGCAGCAGGAGCCATTTTTACCTTACCTGCATTTTACATTGCAGGGTTATGGGTCCCCTTCTTCTCTCCCAATAACTATATTACAGCCAGTTTAATTCTGATAGCAGGGGGAATTTTGGGGATCCTCTTCGTGGCTATTTTGCGTCGAATCATGGTTGAGGATAGTGAACTTCCTTTTCCCGAATCCATTGCAGCAGCCGAGATTCATAAGGCGGGCCGAAGCGACGCTAAAAACTCAAAATATCTTTTCTGGGCCATGGGGCTGGGTGCCATGGTTAAATTACTCGGCGAGCTGAAGTTGTTTGCTGTATACTGGGAGAAATTTGTGGCATTTGCCAAACAAACCATTTCGGGTACTCAGTTTTCGGCCAAAGGCGGGATGTTGATTGGTTCTCCCGAGATAAGTCCGGCTTATCTGGGTGTGGGATACATTATAGGACCCCGTTTGGGTGCGCTTAATTTCAGTGGAGGGTTGCTGGCGTGGGGAATATTAGTGCCCATGTTTTTATATTTTATGTTACCGTCCATTGATGTGGCAGCGCTTCAGGCTACCCTTATGGCCAATAATCCGGGTATGACTCCCGATCAGGCAGCACAGGGGGTTACCCTCTCCATCATCAATCAGATTGCCCGTTATATTGTAAAGCCCATTGCTATTGGCGGTATGCTGGTAAGTGCTTTTTATACCCTTTACCGCATGCGAAAAAATTTGTTTGCTGGAATTATCAGGTCGGTCAATGATGTAAAAAAGTCGATGCAGGGCCATCAGGTACATATCGAACGTACCGAGAAGGATTTGAATTTACGGGTAATCATGCTGGGTATACTGGGTATTGCTGTGCTTACCTTTTTCATTACTTTCTATTTTTTCAAAACTACCTTTACGGTTGCTATTGTTTCAGCCACTGTACTGATAGTGCTGGCCTTTTTCTTTGCGGCTATTTCGGGATATCTGGTAGGTATCATGGGGTCAAGCAATAATCCTATCAGTGGACTGACGTTGACGGGGCTTGTGGTTACTGCATTGATAATGGTACTTATTGGAGTCCAGGGTACCGAGGGTATTGCTTCGGTGCTGGGAGTGGCAGCTATTGTATGTGTTGCTGCTGCTGTAGCGGGCGAAATGTTGCAGGATTTAAAAGCGGGGCATATCCTGGGTGGCACCCCCTGGAAAATGCAGGTTGGAGACATGATAGGGGTTTTCACGGCTTCGCTGGTTATGTTTGGCGTACTGGTGATGCTCAATAATGGCGATATTGCCCAGGGTGTAAGGGATGGCTATCAGGGCGGTTTCGGGAGTAAGAATTTGCCCGCTCCGCAGGCAGGTTTAATGGCCATGCTTTCCAAAGGTATTGTAGGTGGAGATATGGCCTGGCCCTTGATAGTGGCTGGAATGTTGATGGCTACTGCGCTTATCCTTATGCAGGTGAAAAGTCCTATGCTCATCTGTGTTGGCATTTATCTGCCTTTACAGACAACCTTCGCCATATTTATTGGTGGGCTACTTAAAGGGATTACCGAGTGGTGGACAAACCGGAAAAACTATTCCGACTTGCAAAAAAATAGGGTTGAAAATGTAGGTATTCTGGTAGCCTCCGGGCTCATTGCTGGTGAAGCATTAATGGGCCTTGTACTAGCAGGCTTCAGGGGATTCAATATTTTCCTCACCGATTATTTTTATTTTTTCCGTAATCCCAGCTTTGTCATCAGCCTTATTGTACTGTCTCTTCTGGCCTTGATTATGATTTGGTGGCCAGCGGTAATTGGCAAAAAAGAAAATTAGAAGTGTGTATGGCACATCCTGCTTAAAATAAGGGACTCATCAGGCGTGCAAACGACTCCCTGAAGTTGTTCCACCAGGGTCTGTTGTTCCATTCATCCAGTGTATAGGTGTAGCATTCCTCTATGTCGACAAGAAACTGACTTTCGAGATGCTGGGTTATTTCTTCGTCGTAAATAATAGCATTCACCTCAAAATTCTGGTCAAAGCTGCGGATATCCATGTTGGCTGTCCCGATTGAAGCAAAAATACTATCGACCAGCATGAGTTTTGCGTGATTAAAGCCTGCATGATAGAAAAATATTTGAACCCCTGCTTCCAGTAATTCTCCAACAAATGATAGCGTACTCCAGTACACCAGTCGTGAGTCGGACTGGTAGGGAAGCATGATTTTAACGTCTACCCCGCCCAATGCTGCTGTTTTTAGGGCGGTAAGGATGCTTTCGTTAGGAATAAAGTAGGGCGTGGCAATATATATATGGTCGGTAGCCGTGGAGATAGCGGCAAAGTAGGCTTGCATAATGCTCGCCCAGTCGGAATCGGGGCCGCTGGTGGTAATTTGTACCAGATGTACATCGTTGACCTGGGGCGTTGGAAAATAGACATCGTCGTTCAAAGCCTTATTCGATACAAAGTACCAGTCGGTTAAAAAAATGACTTGAAGTGAATGCACGGCCTCCCCTTCAATGCGTAGTTGCATATCTTTCCATTGTCCCAAACCCTCTATCCCATCTATGTAGCGATCGGCAATATTCATCCCCCCAACATGGGCAATGGTGCCGTCAACGACAACAATCTTCCTGTGATTGCGATAGTTGATCTTATTGGTAAAATAGGGAAAGCGTACCGGCAGAAAAGGATATATTTCCACCCCGGCTTCGAGGAGCGGAGCAATGTATTTTTTGGATAGTTTCCAGCTGCCAACGTCGTCGTATATCACGCGCACTTCCACACCTTCGCGCGCCTTCTGGATGAGCAGGTCGCGCACTTTGCGACCTATGTTGTCGTCTTCTATGATATAGTATTCAAGATGTACATGATGCCGGGCTGCCGCAATATCGCTCAGGATAAAGTTGAAAGCCTCCTTACCGGCTGAAAAAATCTGTAACTTGTTGCGTTCCGAGAGCAACGATTTGCTGTTGTTGATTAACAGGGTTATGATGTGTTGTTTGCTTTTTATTTTAGGATTTTTTAAAAAACTCTTTTGAGGAAGCTCAAGTATTTGAAGATGGCTGAAATCACGCATACGCTCCATGTCGCTAAGCCCCTTGCGATTGAAGATTTTTTGCCTCCGGTAATTCTGGCCAAAATAAAAATACAGGATGATGCCCACAATAGGGATTAAAAGTAGGACCAGCGACCAGGTAATCGTTTTTAAAGGATCACCTTTTTGCTGTACGATGAGTACTATGATAAAGAGGACGGTAATCAGATAAATAATGCCAAACCAGTAATAATCACCTGAAAAAAGGGTTGTCCACATCTATTTCGCAAAATTTTCGATTCGATACGAAAGCATAGGTATTTTAAGAAAATGGGTAATTTTCTCAGTTTTTGAAGCCTCAAACAGCGACTTAAAGAAACCTTCGTGTTCCTTGAGCATCAGTAACAAATCGGCATCAGTGGTTTGTTCTATGATTCCCTGTACTACATTTTTGTGGCTTTTTAGTCGGAAGGTAAATTGCTCGTACTGCGTCTTTTCTGCAACGAGTTGTTTCATCCCGGCCATTTTGAGTTCTGTTTTAAAATCTACTGGTTTATTGGTTACATGGAGAATGGTAAGCTGGGGGGCAAAAATGCCAAAATTTTTTAAAAAACTTTCCACCATATCGACTTCTTCTTTCTGAAAATCGGTAGCCAAAACAACCTGCCTCAGGGGTCGGAACGTGAAGTCGGAAGGTACTACCATAACAGGGCATTGAGCTTCCGAGAGAACAGCCGAAATAGTATTGTGCGTAAATCGGGTCATTAAATCCTGACTTCCCGATACAGCCAGAATAATCAGATCAACATCGGGCATGGCCGATTGAATAACCATTTCGTTTACCAGATGACCAGTTACTACTCTGGTTTGAAATGGCACATCAGCAGGTACTTGCGGTAGTATTCCTTCTAAAAATTTTTCAAACGACTGCCCGGCAGCCTCTTCCATTTCCTGAATGTTTTCGGCCGGCAGAATAGTTGATATTAGCTCAGCCTCCGAAGTCCCTGCTGCAAACTTGTATATTTCCAGGATATGTACCAGCTGAATCTTAGCTCCAATGCTGTGGGCCAGATGAAAACCATAGCTCACAACATTTTTTGATATGTCCGAAAAATCCGTGGGTATCAGTATCGTATTCATCTTGTTCCAGTTTTTAAATCCAGATAGAATGGCTAATAAATGATTATTCTTCGTAATGGTTAGAAGCTAATACGGTTTCCTGCAATTTTAACCAATTTTACATTTTTTCGGTAATATTGATACGAAGTTAGTTATTTTTTTCGAAATGTGGGTAAAAGGTAGCTTATCTTGTTGTTTATTATTAAATGCAACTGTGCAACTGGGTAAAGATATTATGAATTCTGAGTGGTAACTCATAAAGCGTTTTTTATTGCAATTTAAGGTTATGCGGGCAGTGCTGCTTGCAAAAAATCGATTCATACCCATTTCTACAAAATTTTTTCCCCTTTGGTTTTCAAGAAGTATCTAACTTCGAAACGATTAAATTTTATCGATAATACATCTAAACCATTATTTATGAGCGATAAAATTTGCTACGGGATATGATAAGCATTTTTGAGTGTGATTATAAAAAAACTTCAGCTATGAACTTTCAGTCATATTTTCATTTGCGGTGGGCGTTCGAAAATAGTGCCTTGATACGTAAATTTCTACTAGTTATGATTGCTGCATGCGTATGCGCGGGAGTTGTTGGAGAGGTGCGTTTGCCACGATTGATAAGTGATGGGATGGTATTGCAGCGAGATATTCCCCTCAGGTTGTGGGGTTGGGCGTCTCCTGGAGAAAAGGTTAGCATAAAGTTATCGGATGAGGTAGCGCAGGCTGTGGCAGATAATACGGGCCGATGGAAGGTTACCCTCAAGCCGAAGCAGGCAGGTGGGCCCTACGAGTTGAAAGTATCGGGTACCAATACAATTATTGTGCATGATGTTTGGGTGGGCGATGTGTGGCTATGTTCGGGGCAGTCGAATATGGAACTGCCCATGCGGCGGGTTAGCTGGGTGTATCCCGAAGATATTGCTCAGGCCAATTATCCCCGTATTCGCTATTTTGAAGTGCCTAAAATATACAACTTTAAGGCTCCGCAATCCGATCTACCGTCGGGGCAATGGGTAAGTGTTACACCGCAGCAGGTACTATCCATGTCGGCCGTGGCCTATTTTTTTGCCAGGGAGATACATCAGCACTATGGCGTTCCTATCGGCATTATCAACACCAGCCTGGGAGGTTCTCCCATCGAAGCATGGCTTAGCGAAGAGGCCTTGATGGCTTTCCCTAAATATCTTAACGAAGGTAAGCGTTTCAGGGATAGTAATCTTATTCAATCCATTCAACAGTCCGATCGGTTGCGTATTCAGCAGTGGTACAGCACATTGCAACAAAAGGATAGTGGCTATGCCCAGCCAGGGAATGCGTGGTACCTGAACGATATCGATACTAAAGGCTGGAACAAGATGATGATTCCGCAGTACTGGAATCCGCAACCGCTGGGAAAAACGTGTGGCATAGTATGGTTTCGCCGGCAAATATGGCTTGCTGATTCCCTATCGGGTAAATCGGCCCTGCTAATTCTCGGACGTATTGTCGATGCAGATTCGGTTTTTGTTAATGGAAAATTCATTGGCACTACTTCTTATCAGTATCCTCCACGACGGTATGCCGTACCAGAAGGGTTGCTACAAGCTGGGAAGAATACAATTGTGGTAAAGGTAATTGCCAATTCCCATACGGGAGGCTTTGTCCCTGACAAACCGTATGAGCTGTCAATAGATCATGTGAAATTAGATTTAAAGGGCGAATGGCTATACCGTGTGGGGGCTACGACAGAACCCTTGCAAGGACAAACTTTTATCCAGTGGAAGCCCATGGGGCTTTACAATGCCATGATTGCTCCATTGACCAATTATGGACTAAAGGGGGTATTATGGTATCAGGGGGAATCGAATGTTGAAAGGGCCGAAGAGTACGAATCCTTGCTTACGACGTTGATTAATAGCTGGCGAATCTCATTTAATCAGCCCAGGCTTCCATTCCTTTATGTGCAACTACCCAACTTTCTTGAGGCTAAGGACGAACCTTCAGAAAGTAAGTGGGCGCTACTGCGCGAGGCTCAATTGAAAACATTAAAGATCCCCTATACGGGCATGGCAGTTACGATCGATGTTGGAGAATGGAACGACATTCATCCACTCAACAAAAAAGCAGTGGGAGTCCGACTTGCACAGGTGGCCCGGCGAATTGCCTATGGCGATACTTCCACTGCAGGAATGGGCCCCATCTACCAAGCTATGGAAATTAGAGGAAATAAGGTGATTCTTAAATTTTCCTGTATCGATGGTGGTCTTACAACCTGTGATGGGAAGCCTCCCCGTCAGTTTGCCATAGCAGGTGTCGGCATGAAGTTCGTTTGGGCTCATGCTGCTATCGAGAACAATCAGGTGATAGTGTGGCATGATACCATAGCCCATCCGGTAGCCGTGCGATATGCCTGGGCCGATAATCCTGACGGTGCTAATCTGTGCAACGGAGAAGGCTTGCCGGCTTCACCCTTTCGTACCGATAGTGAAAAATAGAAGATTATTGGGTATCCCGGTTGAGCGATATATTCAGGAGGAATGGGTTAAAAAATCTTATTTTAAATGGCTGCATAAAAAAAAGTATTACATTAGCGGCTAAAATTGAATACTCATGCCGTCCGAGAACGACCGTTCTATTCAGAAAATAGGTTTGTGGACCACCGTCGCTTTTGTGATAGCCAATATGATAGGTACCGGTGTGTTTACCTCCTTAGGCTATCAGCTCAATGTCACTGAAAACATTATTACTATTCTGTTGCTGTGGGTATTGGGGGGCGTAATTGCTTTAAGTGGGGCATTGGTGTATGGAGAATTGGGATCTGTGATGCCTCGTTCGGGCGGCGAATATCATTATCTGAGTATAATTTATAAGCGGTGGGTTGGATTCCTGTCGGGTTGGGTTTCACTTACGGTGGGCTTTGCTGCTCCTGTTGCACTGGCTGCAATGGCGTTGGGATCATACACGTCACGTATATTCCCCTCCTTGTCGCCTCAAAATATAGCTCTGTCGGTATTGCTATTTATTACCCTTATTCATGCCCTCGATGTAAAACTGGGAGCACGATTTCAGGTGGTTTTTACCAGCTTTAAGGTAATTCTTATCCTCGTATTTATTGCCTGTGGCTTTTTACTTACAAAAAATTTTCAGAGTTTCACGTCATCGTTTCAGACTTTTCATTTTAAGGAATTATATCAGCCGGGCTTTTATATATCGCTCATTTATGTAACTTATGCTTATTCCGGATGGAATGCTTCAGCATACATTGCCAGTGAGATAGAAAATCCGCAGAGAACCTTGCCCTTGTCTTTGCTCATAAGTACTGCTGTAGTCACCTTGCTTTATTTTTTGCTGAATTTAACTTTTCTGCTAACTACACCGATTATTGAGCTGAAGGGTCAGCTCGATGTTGGATATATTGCAGCCGCCAAAATTTTTGGTTCAGCGGGAGGCCGCATTATGGCTATGCTCATATCCATTCTCCTAATTTCAACGGTTAGCTCCATGATTTTTGTCGGGCCTCGTGTTACGCAGGTGATGGGGGAGGACTACAAAATTCTTGGCTTTTTAGCCGAACGGTCAAAACGTGGAACTCCTGTATATGCCATTTTGCTACAGTTTTCCATCAGTTTTTTTATGATTCTCACTTCAACCTTTGAGAGTGTATTAACCTATGCAGGATTTACCCTTAATCTGTTTACTTTTCTTACCGTGCTTGGTGTGTTTGTTCATCGTTATAAGTTTAAAAACGCAGAGCGACCCTATCGGACGTGGGGATATCCGTTTGTTCCCCTTGTCTATCTTGCAGTGATCCTGCTTACCCTAATTTATTTGATATTTAGCCGACCCTTCGAATCGCTGATGGGCTTTATAACCTTGTTTTCGGGAATTTTGATCTACATACTTAATAATTGGTACCAAAGAAAAAACGAAAGTAAAATATGAGATTGTCGGTGTTTATCCTTGCTGGTGTTTTATGGGCAACTTGGTTACAGGGACAGCCTGATATGCCAGGTCATGCTGTTATGCAGTCTGAAACGGCTGGCGACAAAAATGTAAATGATATTGCGCTTTTTGTGGCTGGCTATTTTCCCTCGGAACATTCTCCTTTAAGATTCCTAACTCAGACTCCTGCATGGAAACGATATCAAAAGGAATTAACTATAGGCTGGTCGAAGTTTGAGAGAGTGGCCGATAGCTTTAAAATATTTGCCCGAACCGAAATCACACCTCCTTTCGATACTATTGCAACTCTTTTTTATCCCTTCAGCGGTCCCGACTTTTTATTTGCCAATATCTTTTTTCCCAATGTAAAAAAAATGTTGCTGATAGGTCTGGAAAAACCAGGTAGTATTCCTGTTTTTCCAACGAACAACGATAGTCTGCGTAAAACGTTGGAACTGTACAAGGTCGCCATTGAGGATGTTATCCAGCTAAGTTTTTTCCGTACTCTGGATATGAATAAGGAACTGGCCAACCGGGTAATTGACGGAACAACCCCAATATTGCTTCTTTTTATGGCACGTTCGCAAATGTTTGTTCATTCGGTTACGTACCATAAAATTAAGCCCGATGGAACATTACTGCCCCTGCCTTATGCCGGTCGTCGGGCAGCAGATGTCGTCGAAATCAAATATTCGGCCAAAGGGGACACCATTCAACGAACGCTTTTGTATCTTTCTACCAACCTTGCCGATCCAGCCTTGAAGAAAAACGTTCCGGTGTCAAATTTCCTCTCCCGTCTGGATACTCCTTGCGTTACCCTTGTCAAGTCGGCTACATATCTGATGCACAAGCCTTATTTCTCATTTGTCCGCAATATTTGTCTTACCCATTCTGCTTTTATCCTGCAGGATGATTCGGGAATTGCATTTAAATTTTTCGATAAAAATATTTGGGATCTTCAGGGCTATGGACAGTACACCAAACCTATCAAACTATTTGAAGAATTTTATGAGCCCGATTATCGCCAATTTTTCAGAACTACTAAAATCAAACCATTGCCCTTTCGCATAGGATACTCCAATCCTTCGAATCTTTTAGTTGCAAAGAAAAAGAGTATGTTGATCCACAAAAATTAATCCGATGAAGGTAGAGTCGTTGATGGTTGTTTTTTCCCAGATTTTTAGTTTTATATCCGTTGTAGCTATTCCCGTGCAGGATACAGCATCTGTGTCAACTGTGGTGGAGGATAGTACTCGTGTGGCAGAAGATCAGGAGGATGAGTTTCAGCAATATCTTGATACCGTATTCATGGGAGTAGATACGCTGTATTGGGATTATAAGATGATTAATTCGGGTCGGTTCGATTCAAAATCAATGACCGATACGATACGTATTCCTCTTACCGATACAAGTTTGAATGGTTTACGATACTGCCATCCTTTTAAAAACTATGTTACCAGCAATTTTGGTCAACGCCGTTTCATTTTCCATTATGGAGTGGATATAAAGCTGTATAGGGGCGACCCGGTATGTGCGGCTTTTGATGGTGTGGTGCGTCTGACCAAATACGATCGTCGGGGCTTTGGCAATGTGGTGGTTATCAGGCATCCTTATGGACTTGAGACAATCTATGGACACCTATCAAAAGTACTGGTAGTTCCCATGCAAAAAGTAAAGGCTGGGGATATTATTGGACTGGGTGGCAATAGTGGTCGTTCTACCGGATCGCACCTGCATTTTGAGATTCGCTACCGCGGCGAGCCCTTTGATCCCAATTGTTTTATCGATTTTAATGAGTACAGGCTTAAGACCGATACGTTGGTGCTTACTCGCAAAAATTTCGAATATCTGATTGAGTTGCGTAAGGCTAAATATTGTACGATTCGAAAAGGCGATACGCTGTATAAAATTGCCAGGCGTTACAATACTACCGTTGCGCATTTGTGTAAATTAAATAATATAAGTCGGCATACCATTCTTCGGCCGGGACGTAAGCTGCGATATCAGTAAATAGTCATTTAATATTTGATTCATGGAACAATCTGTCAAAATATCTCCTCCAGCATGGCTACGATGGCTGGTTTTGTTTATCGTGAGTCTGGCGATGATGGGCAACTATTACATTTACGATAGCATTAGTCCTCTGGCCGATCTTTTAAAACAACAGCTGGGTTTTTCCGATACGGCTATTGGAACCTTGAATGCAATTTATAGTCTGCCCAATATCATCATGGTATTGATAGGCGGCATCATCATCGATCGCATTGGTATCCGGAAGGCTGGGTTTATCTTCGCTTTCCTTATCATGGTGGGGGCTATACTCACTTCACTTAGTGGAAAGCTATGGATAATGGCCTCGGGTCGATTGATTTTTGGTCTGGGGGCAGAGTCGATGATTGTGGCCATTACTACCTCCATTGCGCGGTGGTTTAAAGGTAAGGAGTTTGCATTGGCCTTTGGTCTTAACCTTACCATAGCACGGCTGGGATCGTTTATGGCTCTTAACTCGCCCAGCTGGGCACGCGAGCTTTATCAAATGGGCTGGCAGTATCCCCTGATCATATCGGCTGTGGCAGGAACCATGGCATTGTTGTGCATTTCGCTATATAGCATGGTCGACTATTGGGCCGAAAAACGTTATCAGTTGCCTAAGGAGGGAAATACCGACAGAGTTGAAATCAAAAAAATATTTCAGTTTCCCGTTTCATTCTGGTTCATTAGCCTGCTGTGTGTGGTTTTTTATTCGGCTATGTTCCCCTTTCAGACCTTTGCCGTAAAGTTTTTTCAGCATGTGCATCACACTACCCGTGATGCTGGTGGATTGCTCTCAAGCATACTCACGCTCTCGGCAATGTTGTTTACGCCCATCTTTGGAGCCCTTTCCGATAAAATAGGCCGTCGGGCTACGCTGATGCTGCTTGGCTCGCTGTTGATTATCCCTGTGTACTTACTCATGGGGTATGGCGTAAACCTGAGCGGATGGTTACATTTGCCCGAAAATATTCACATCCGGTTTGCACTGCTTAAAATTGATTCGATACTGCCGGTCAATCTGTTTGTCCCCATGTCGATGATGGGATTGGCATTCTCCCTTGTACCTGCGGTTATGTGGCCATCGGTAGCGTACGTGGTCGATGCCTCAAAACTTGGCACTGCCTACGGGCTGATGACCCTAATCCAGAATGTTGGCCTGTTTTCGTTTAACCTGTTGATAGGCGCGGTAAATGATTTTTTTGCTGCTGGACCCACCCATCCCACGGGTTACCTGCCAGGTATGTGGATTTTTTCCGCTTGTGGAATATTGGGAATGCTATTTGCTCTTTTGCTGAAAAAGTATGCTCCTGCCCTTGAAAAGGGATTAAAACAACAATAAAAGGCTACTTTTTTATTAGTAGTTCACATACATATTGATCGATAGGGAAGGTAAACATTTTTTTGTGGAGCTCATTTAGCGGCACCCAACGAAACGCAATATAGCCATCGGTAAGTTTATCAGTTGCCCTGTATAATGGCGCGGCTGAGGTTGGGTATTGCTTATCGCTAATCAGATGGGCCCGATAATATATGCTTATGAGCTGTAAATTTTGGTGGAAAACATCCTGCTGAAAAAAATCGGTAGTGTAAAAATGGACAATATCGATTAACCGTTCGTTAAGCTCTTCCTCTATTTCCCGTTGTAAGCATTCAAGGGTACCCTCGCCGTAATGCAGGCCACCACCAGGAAATTTTGTCATAAACATGTTTTTCTGAAATTCGTCGGCAACCAGCACTGATGTATTGTCGTCGTTGAAAATAATGGCATATACCCTGATGTTGAAATTTTTTGAATTCATAGCTTAATCACGTAGAGTTGACTTGCTAACGTTTTGATTACTTTAACACTGGCATTAGGTTCAATGAATCCCGATTCGGACACAGCATCGTAAATCTCACCCTCGATTTCAATTTTTCCAGCAGGTCGTAATACAGTAACAGCCTTGCCCGTTTTTCCAATCAGTGTTGACAGCACATCGGCTTCTACACCCACAAAACCTTCTGTTCGTTTTTGCTCGGTTTGTAGGGCAAGACGAAATTGTCTGCTGCCAATTATTTTAGAGCTTAGATAAATGGAAAGCAACAGGGATAGGGTAATGGATAGCATAACCGTTACAAATGCTTTAAGCACTGGGGTAAGGAAATGAACCTGAATAGGTTCGTGGGGTAACTTTTCAACCATGGCCATGGTTAATCCTACGATAACCAATGTAATGCCCAGAACACCCGTAACTCCAAAGCCCGGAATAAGAAAAATCTCAATCGCTAGTAGAATGAGGCCTACAATAAAAAGAATGATTTCCCAGTGCTGCGCCAATCCCTCAAGATATAGCGGAGAAAAGTAAAGTACTGCTGCAATGATGGCTGCTATTAGCGGAAATCCGATACCAGGAGTTTGTAGTTCAAAATAGATACCAGCCACGATGATCATGATAAGAATACCCTGTACCATCGGGTGGGTAAAAAAACCTATGAGTTTATCCAGTAGTGTAGCATGATACTCCTCAATGCGATAATTGGTAATACCAGCTTTGTGGAGAGCGTCCTCGATGCTTTCTGCTTCACCTTCGCAATATCCAACGACAATGGCTTCGGCACTTGTAAGCGTTAGTACCTTACCCGAATCGTTCACCCCTTTGATAGCAATTCGGGGATCTACCATAGCCTGAGCAATATCAGGATCGCGATGCCATACCCATACGGTGTCATTACCCTTCACCACAGGCTTTTTCCCGTGTGCCTGTGCTGTGGATCGCATGATAGCACGCATGTAGCTTTGGTATTTATCTGGTACTACCTTGCCTTCCTGGTCGACTACTGTGGCGGCTCCAATGCTTGCCCCTTTTCGCATGTATATGCTATCTGCAGCAATGGCTATCAGTGCCCCCGCTGAGGCTGCGTTGTTATCGATGAATGCCAGCACTGGAATCCGACAGTTGAGTATTCGGGTACGAATGGAATCGGCTACATTCACCAATCCCCCATAGGTGTTTATTCGAACCAGCACATAATCCGCATTTATCGATTCGGCTCGTGAAATAGCCCTTTTGGTGACCTGCCAGGCAGAGGGCGTGATTTCCTGCGCAATATCAAATTTGAAAACTAACGTTTCGCGCGGAAATAAGAATTCTATCTGACCAACCAGTAAACCGCAAATGATTATAACCTCTCTAATCCACTTCATTTTTTCGTGTTCCTAAGTAGGTGTTTTATAAAGTGCAAAATCTGTGCAATTAATCCCAACGAATTATGTATTCAATAAGTTTGTCCCCTTTAGCAATTGAATGGCTTATCGTTACTTTAACATTTTTACAGCCCGACTTTTCCAGCGCTCGTTCCATCCATCCAGCTATATTTTCTTCGAGAATGGTGGCCGATTCGGGAAATACCGTAATGTGGACTACAATGCCATTTTTTTCGGAATTAATGACTATTAGCTCAGAGGGCTGGAAATAAGTGGCAAAAATCTTACTACCCTTTTCAATGATGTATCGAGGTGAACCAAATTGAATAAAAAATCTATATATCCCCCCTAAAGCCACATCGGCACTATATCGTCCCATGGTACGGGCTGTTTTTACTTCGTCACCACCGAAAAAAAGTTTGCTTATTACCTCCATGGGAATGATTAATGCTTCTCTTATGGGATACCAGTTGTTGGTAAAGAGAAAGCCCGACATAATCTTTTTTGATTCTGCAGGCAAGCTATTCAGCCATTCTTGTTTACGTGTCGGGTAAAACTTGTCGATAAATTCTACAACTGACCTTACAGATGTGCCTTTAACGTCCATTTTATCAAAAAAATAATAGATTATTTTTTCCCTAAAGATAATTTCTTTTTTGACTTTTCACAAGGAATGTGTAGTTATACCGTATCCGTAATTTTAGGATTATTTTTTCTGACAATAAGTTGCGGATTTTGTACTTTTGTTGAATTATCATGATAGGTAAAAAAACAAACCATGTTTTTTCGTTCCGACTGTCGTTATGCGTTGCTGGCACCTACGAGTATAGGGGTACGACTTACCCCGGTCGATCGTCAGCCTGTTCATTGCAGCGATCGATATTTCATGCAGGCCACCAGCGCCGAGACGAATACAGCTAGTGTGCTGGCATACCTGGGTATGCCAGTCAAAGTGCTTACCCGTTTTGTAAAGGATAGCCCTATTGCCGAATTCATTAAAAATAACCTGCGTTCCCGGGGATTTGAGGTAGAGGCCAGCGAAGTGCCTCAAGGTGGACCCTGGGGTTTTCGGCACCAGTTCAATATTGCCGACATGGGGTTTGGCCTTCGCGGACCACGGGTACACAACGATCGTGCTGGTGAGGTGGGTGCAACCCTTAACGCTGCCGACTTTGATTTGAACCGAATATTTGTAAAAGAGGGTGTGCAGGTGTTGCATCTATCAGGACTCATAGCTGCTATTTCCCAACAAACAGCCCAGTTTTGCCTCGACCTGATAAAAATTGCACGTGATAATGGTACGCGCATCTCGTTCGACATGAATTATCGCCCATCGTTCTGGCAAAACAGAGAAAAAGAACTTCAACTGGTATTCCGGCATATTGCGCAGAATGCCGATTTCCTTTTTGCCAGTGAGGAGGATTTTAAGAAATGCTTGGCTGAAAGCATTTCTCCGGGTGGGGATGATCTGCAGAGTCGGTATGAACAATACAAAAATACCATTGCAAAAGTTAGCGGGCATTATCCGCAGGTGAGCATATTTGCTACCTCAATGCGCGAAACACTAAACGCAAACTGCCACCAGTGGGGAGCACTTTTATTCGATCGCAACCAATGGTACGAAATATCTGCGCGTCCTATCGATGTGCTGGATAGAATTGGCGGAGGCGATGCTTTTGTTGGCGGAATTCTGTATGGCTTATTGAAGGGCTGGGGAATGGACCAGGTGCTGCAGTTTGGCTGGGCATGCGGAGCTATGGCTGTAACAGTAATTACCGATTATATTCAACCCCTGAATGAGAATCAAATCTGGAATATCTGGGAAGGGAACGCCAGGGTAGTTAGATAATTGGCCGGTTTTATGATTTACTTTGAAAAAGGATCGGAACATTTAGAAATTTCTCTACAGGAAATTCGTCAGGCACTTTTTAGCGTTTTTGAGCAGCTGGGAAAACGGCAGAGGGTGCTCATTATCCCACCCGATTTTACCCGCCGTCATTCCATGGCTGGCGAAATTACTACCCTGATTTACGAATACTACCAGCATAGCGTTAGCGACATTTTGCCTGCTCTCGGCACCCATTCCGCCATGACTGTTTCTGAAATAGCCAATATGTTCGCGGGTATTCCAGCCAACCTTTTTCGTGTTCACGATTGGCGCCACGACGTCGTTGAAGTAGGGCGAATTCCGGGGGAATTTGTAAGCTCTATTTCGGAGGGGCGTGTCAATTATGATTGGCCTGTACAGCTGAATAGGCTTGTATATAGTGGCGGTCACGACCTTATCGTGTCTGTGGGGCAGGTGGTGCCCCACGAGGTAACGGGTATGGCCAATTACAACAAAAATATTCTGGTTGGCACAGGAGGCGCCGAGGCTATAAACAAAAGCCATTTCTTGGGTGCCGCTTATGGTATGGAACGTATTATGGGTCGCAGTCAGAACCCTGTACGTCAGCTGTTAAACTTTGCTGAAGAAAAATACCTTTCCCATTTACCCATACTTTACGTACTTACGGTTATAGGTTCAAATGATCAACATCAACTTGTTGTTAGAGGGTTGTTTTTAGGAAACGGCACAGAGGTATTTGAAAAAGCCGCTGCGTTGTCGCTGAAAGTTAACTTTCAGATGCTCGATTGGCCTTTGCGAAAAGTAGTGGTTTTCTTGCCTGCCGATGAATATAAAAGTACCTGGCTGGGCAATAAAAGCATCTATAGAACCCGGATGGCTCTGGTCGATGGGGGTGAGCTAATTGTACTTGCTCCAGCTATCGATCGTTTTGGTGAAGACCCCATCATCGACCAACTGATTCGTAAATACGGCTATCGAGGAACGGAAGCAACGCTGAGAGCCGTTGAGCAGAATACCGATTTACAGAATAACCTTGGTGCCGCCGCACACCTGATCCATGGTAGCTCCGACGGTAGGTTTTCCATTACCTATTGTACCTGCCACCTGTCGAAAGAAAATGTTGAAAACGTAGGTTTTAATTACGCCTCCTACGAAGTTATGATTAAAAAGTATCCTCCCAACCAATTGCAGGAGGGCATGAATATTGTTGATGGGGAAGAAATTTACTTTATCTCTAACCCTGCCCTCGGCTTATGGGCATGGAAGGATAAATTTATGGAAAACACCTCCTATTGAGTTATGGAAACAAAGCGATTTTAAATGATAGCTTCTGTTGTTAACTTTAGGGTAAGCAATTTGTTAAGGGAAAAATAAACACTATAATCATATGAAACAGTTATCGGATATTGGATTGGCAGGTTTGGCCGTTATGGGAGAGAACCTGGTATTGAATATGGAAAGCAAGGGTTTTACGGTTACTGTTTATAATCGTACAACCGATAAGGTAGATGCTTTTTTAAATGGACGTGCCAGAGGGAAAAATATTCGTGGATCCCATTCAGTTCAGGAGTTGGTAGCATCGCTGGAGCGTCCGCGCAAGGTTATGCTGATGGTTAAAGCAGGCAAGCCCGTCGATGATCTCATAGAGCAGCTTATTCCATATCTCGAGCCCGGTGATATTATCATCGACGGGGGTAATTCTTACTTTGTCGATACTATACGTCGTACGCAATATCTCGAAAGTAAGGGTTTACTATTTATTGGTACTGGTGTATCGGGTGGCGAAGAGGGGGCATTACTGGGTCCCAGCATTATGCCAGGCGGTTCGTCTCAGGCATGGCCTTACGTAAAACCCATTTTTCAAGCCATTGCGGCAAAGGTCGATGGCAATATTCCCTGCTGTGAATGGGTTGGTGAAAATGGTGCGGGTCATTTTGTAAAGATGGTGCATAATGGCATAGAATATGGCGACATGCAGCTTATTAGCGAAGCCTACTATATCATGCGCGAATTGTTAGGGCTTTCCAATAGCGAAATGTCAGATATTTTCCGGCGTTGGAATACAGGCGATCTGGATAGCTACCTGATAGAAATAACGGGCGATATTTTGGCCTATCGTGAGTCGGATGGAAGTTATCTGGTCGACAAAATCCTGGATGCTGCCGGACAGAAGGGTACCGGTAAATGGACAGGCATAGAGGCCCTGCAGCTTAGCGTGCCAGTAACGCTTATCGTTGAAGCTGTCTTTGCTCGTTCTTTGTCGGCTATGAAAGATGAGCGAGTGAGTGCATCCAAAATATTGTTGGGCCCTAATGTTTTGTACCGGGGCAACAAGGAAGAATTTGTCAACTATCTCGAGAATGCTTTATTTGCTTCAAAAATTGTGTCGTATGCGCAGGGTTTTGCGCTGATGAGGGCAGCAGCCCAGGAATATAAATGGAATCTTAATTATGGCGATATTGCCCTTATGTGGCGCGGGGGATGTATCATACGCTCAGTCTTTCTGGGAAAGATCAAGGAAGCTTTTGACAAAAATCCCCAGCTCAATAATTTGATGCTCGACGAGTTTTTCCGCGACAAACTGCTGCATGCCCAGAAAGGATGGCGCGAGGTGGTAGCTACTGCTGCACAAAACGGCATTGCTGTCCCTGCTTTTGCTTCGGCCCTGGCTTATTTCGATGGCTATCGCAGCGAATCGCTACCTGCTAATCTGCTTCAAGCCCAGCGCGATTACTTTGGGGCACATACCTACGAACGTGTCGATAGGCCCCGGGGCGAATTTTTTCATACCAACTGGACGGGCAGAGGAGGTAATACGGCATCCACTACCTACAATGTTTGATTTACCCGATAGGCTTTGTTTTATAGCCTTAGCCCTGTTGTATGATGGGGCTAAGTTTTTTTATAGCACATTTTCTGCCCGGTTGGCATAGGAGTTGACGCTGGGTTCAAACTTCTGGAAAATAAGGCTTACTACTGCCCCCTGGGCATAATTATTTATTTGAATTTCACCCCGATGGGCATCCATGATAAGCTTGGCCATGGCAAGGTCAATTCCCTCATTCTCGTTGATGTGTCGCTCGCCAGGGCTGAAAAGTTTGAACAGGTTTTGCATGGCTTTTTCTGAAAAACCAGGCCCTTCGTCGGTAACTTTTACCAGAATGTGATTTTCGCTTTCTTCCCCCTCTATGATTATATTGCCCGAGGGTCGGGTGAACTTGATTGCATTGTCGATAATAGATGAAAAGCAAGTGTTTATTAATTCCCAATCGGCCGTTATAAATAGTTCTTTGGGTACTCTTATGGTAATGTTTAGAAGTTTTTTCTGAATTGTCTCTTTGTACTTATGTAAAATATGAACTATCATCGACTCTACAGCGATGGGTTGCAAGTCCAGCTCATATTTGCCTGTTTGCAACTGTGTAATTTTCAGGGCAAATAGTGAAAATCGTTCCAGCCGACTAACCGACTCTTCCAAAATGCTGAAAAGGGGTCCAAATGAGTTGTGTTCATTGAGCTCTTTCATGATGTCAATCGAACCCTTAATACCATTGAGGGGGGTGCGTATTTCGTGAGCAATGATATGCAGAAACTCCGATTTGGCTTTGTCAAGCATTCGAAGTTCTTCATTGGCTTTTTGGAGCTTCTGATTCAGTTTGTTGAGTTCATGGGTCCGCTCATCTACTAGCTCTTCGAGATGTTTGTTGATATTTTTAAGTTCCAGTTTGTTGTACCGGAGTTCCAGATGGGTGCGGATGCGAGCCAATAGCTCAGCAGTATCAAAGGGTTTGGTGATATAGTCCTGTGCACCAATCTTCAATCCGTATACCACGCTCTCTTTTTCTGTTTTGGCAGTCAGAAAAATAATGGGTACATCATTGTAGCTCTCCATTTTCCTGATTTCCTCGCATACCTCGTACCCCGACATTTCAGGCATCATGATATCGAGCAGGATCAGGTCAAAATTTTTTTTGCCTACCCAGTTAAGGGCCATTCGTCCATTCGTGGCAAACTCAACCTGATACCCCTCATTGCGGAGGGTGGTACCCAAAAGCTGAAGATTTTTGGGGTTATCGTCTACCATGAGTATGGTAAACTTTTTTGGATCAAACCCATTCATGTTGTTTCGTTTAGTCTTCGGTTACTACTTTAAAGGTACTCAATAACTTTGGATAATCGGCAAGAATTTTAAGCATTTGGTCGATATCAAAATTGTTCACTGCCATCAAAAGGCGATTTCCGTAGCTGATTAAAATTTCAAGTTCATATTTTTTACCTAGTTCTCTAATCTGCGAGGCAAAATTTTCTACTTCTGCCAAGGGTTGTTGTTCTTCGAAGTTTTTCCAGAGGGTCATCAACTCATTTTCGAGTATGGCCTTTACCACGCGAATATCTGAGTCGACCCTGGCCACAATTGCAATATCGTTTGTGTTTTCCTTGGCGTCATCTTCCTCTATTTCATGGGGCAGGAATCGCATCAGTTCAATATATACGTCGTTAACCTGGATGGGTTTGATCAGAATGCCGTCGAAACGATGTACCTTGAGTTTATCCTGCTCTTCGATGCTGGCCGTAGCCGTTGTGGCTATTACCGGAATGTGACGGGTGAGCGGATCGTTTCTGAGTTTCGACAGTAGCTCAAATCCGTTGAGTCCGGGCATTTTAAGGTCAGAAATGATTAGCTGAGGTCTTCGGCCTCGGGCAAGCTCGAAGGTTTCTAAGCCATTGGTACTTTCGACTACTTCCAGGTTGGTGTCCTGTATGACTGTTTTCAGGTATTTGCGATTATTGTCCACATCGTCGGCAATAATAACCAAAGCTGGATGAAATTTAATTTTTTGCGGATTAATGTTGATCATTTCCAAATTCTGCTGGTGTCGGCTGGTACAGGGCAGTCGTTTGAAAAGTACTGTAAATGTAGTGCCCTTGTTGGGTTCGCTCTCAACCGATATTTCGCCACCCATAAGGTCCACCAGGCGCTTGGTTATGCTCAGCCCCAATCCTGTGCCACCAAAACGCTTGGTGGAGGCATTCTCGAGCTGAGTGAAAGGTTCAAATATTTTTTGTAAGTGTTGCGGATCAATACCTATACCCGTGTCTTTTACCTCTATTTTTAGGTCAACATGTTCGGTCGAAGTGGGGAATGTCGAAACATGTACCCGTACGCTGCCTTTTTCGGTAAATTTAATGGCATTGCCGATAAGGTTGATCAGTATCTGTCGCAGCCGTACCTCGTCAATCTCAATCCCCATGGGTAAATTCAGATCGGTGATAACCTTAAAATCCAGCCCTTTTTCCTGTGCCCGAAGCGAAAACAAATATTCTACATCTTTGAATACGACAAAAGGATCGATAAACTCACGCGAAAGCTTCATTTTCCCTGCCTCGATTTTCGACAGGTCGAGCACATCGTTGATAAGGGTTAGCAGGCTTTTTCCGCTGCTTTTAATTGAATCGAGATACGATTTTAGTTGCTCGTCGGTAATTTTTTGGGACAGTACCTCGGCAAACCCCAGGATAGCATTCATGGGTGTTCGTATCTCGTGACTCATGTTGGCCAGAAACTCACTTTTAGCCCGATTGGCAGCTTCCGCTTCTTCCTTGGCTTTTTTCAGTTGCTCTTCATATTGGCGCTTGCTGGTGATATCAATTTTTATTGCTACATAGTTGATAATCTCGTCTCTCGCATTTTTAACCGGAGAAATAGTAACCTGTTCCCAGAATAAACTGCCATCCTTGCGGCGGTTACATATTTCACCCTGCCAGCGATGCCCCGCTGTAATGGTCTGCCAAAGCTGGGCATAAAATTCCGGCGGGTGTATGCCCGATTTATGAATCGATGGTTTTTTCCCGATTATTTCTTTGACACTGTAACCGGTTGTCTGCAAATAAATGGGATTGACATATTCTATAACGCCATTCGCATCCGTAATTTCTATAGCGGTAAAGTTTTGCTCAATAGCCATGGACAATTTACGTAACTGCTCACTGGAAGCCTTTAATTCTACAATAATTCCCAGTTGATTTCCAATTTGAGCCATTAGCTCTGATATCCATTCCTCGGCTAGTTCTGGCTGATGCGCGTAAAACTCAATAATGCCCACAACCCGGTTAGAAAAAAGCAGGGGGAAAAGTATTAAATGTTGGATACCCTTTTCAAGAAATAGCTGGTAATACGGATGATTTTTATAAAGCTGCAGGTCTTTTATCCATTGGGCTTTTTTTTCGAAAATAACCTGGTGGTGATACTCCGTGAGCGCGTTATTGGATTGCAGGTGAAACTGTTCAATGAGATTAAGGAATCGTTGTGGTTCACTGGAATATACGATAGAGGGTGACATTTTGATGCTATGGTTCAGCTCTTGGAAAATAATAGCATGTGCCAACGGCCACTGATTTTTCTCGCAAATAAGCTTGAGCGAATGAAGAATAAGTTCTTCAGCTGTATCAACCTCGTGTGCAAGTGTTGCTATTTGATTAAAAAGAGCCTTTGTACGATCTTTAGCTTCAATGATTTTTTGGTGATTGATCAAAACACTAATGTCCGAAAGTATGCCTACAGCATAGGGGTGGCCTGCCTCGGTGACATAATAGCAGCCGTTGTCAGACAGAAAGATATAGCTGCCATCCTTTTTTAAAAAACGGTACTTGACCGAATAGGAAGTATGCCTGGTACGTGCTTCGTTGTGAATGGTCAAAAAATTATCCCGATCCTCGGGGTGTATACGTTTAATAAAAAGTTCTAAGGTAAAATATTTAAATGCTTCTGCATCTTCTCCTGTCAGTTTTTGAAAATTACCCTTCCCTTCCCAACGTTGCGTAGGATGGTGGATAAAGTATAATAATAAACCTGCCTGTGTCAAAATATTTTCAGCATTGGCATCAGTAAGTCCTTTAGCTAAAAGGGAATCGTTTAAAATTTGATCCTGTCCTGGTACGTACATAGGTTGTGTTTTAACGCTTATGTTTTGTTTTAAAAGTACCTATTCGTATGGTATTGTTTGATGATTAATACGTATCAAACATAAAATGTGTTACAAAATTTCAAATATTTCTGATTGTAGTTTATGAATTTCAAGTTGAGGCCAGATATAAGCTGATTTCAGCACAGAAAAGTGCGGTTTGATGTGAAGAGGTTCGTCAATCTCTTAATTTGAGCATAAAAGCATAACATTAAAATTTATTACTTGTATTATTAAGTTTCTTTCCTAACATTTTTTATGCTCATCATCCCAATAGGCAACTCGTCTGAGGCGTATTACTTCTTTTTGTCCATCTTGCTTGTTCTCTATTTCCTTCTCTATAATTTCATCTTTCAAAATGCCCGGATGACTATTATCCGGTATATCTTTCTCTTCCACACTCTTATACACTGTATTCTCTTTTAGCCGGCTTACAAAGTAAAATCCCTTTTTATTCATCTGTGAAAATCGCTCGTAATTCAAATAACCCCTATCCATTACATACACACATCCTTTCTCCCATGCTAACTTTTCCATTCCTTTTTGGTCATGAACGGTTGCTTGACTGACATAATACAAATGCGGTAATGCAACACCTTCATCTATGCTCATGTGCAACTTTATTCCTCCTTTCTTTTTCCCATCTACCCGGTAGCGCCCCGTAGAGCGCAAAACAGAACTAAACAACCCTACAATAGTGCTATTTATCCAAAAAGCGGTGAAGGATGAAAAAATTTTTCCTTAACTTTGCATGCATTTGATTTCACAGGGCTAATTTTTTAGCCGACAAAAAAGAAGAGAAGGCAGGAAAAATTCCTACCTTTTTGCTAGTGTAATCTCTTTTTGTTGAAAATTATTTTGGACAATAGTGATAAATAATACAATTTCAGCTGAAAAAAATTAAATAAGTAGTACTTTTGCTTAAAATTGAGGATTTTTTTGTTAAAAAAATAAATTAATTCATAAAAACAAAAACTAAGATGTTAACGAACAACAAGAAACTCATAGCATGGGTGAATGAATGGGCAGCATGGTGTGAACCTGAACAGGTATACTGGTGCGATGGTTCAGAGGAAGAGAATCAGCGGTTACTGGATGAAATGGTAAAATCGGGGGTGGCCGTTAAACTTAATGATTCGAAACGTCCTAATAGTTATTATTTTCAGACTGATCCAAGTGATGTAGCACGGGTGGAAAACCGTACTTTTATTTGTACGCAGCATAAAGAGGATGCTGGTCCAACCAATAATTGGGTGTCACCCGACAAAATGAAAGCTATTTTGCGTAAGCTATATAAAGGCAGCATGAAAGGTCGTACCATGTATGTGATGCCTTTCAGCATGGGACCATTGGGATCGCATATTTCGTATATTGGCGTACAGCTCACCGATTCGCCTTACGTAGTGGTAAATATGCGCATCATGACCCGTATGGGAAAGAAAGTACTGGATGTGCTGGGTGCTGATGGAGATTTTGTACCCTGCGTACATTCTGTAGGATATCCTCTTCAGCCGGGACAAAAAGATGTAAAATGGCCTTGTGCGCCCATTGAACAAAAATACATTTCCCATTTTCCCGAGACCAACGAGATATGGTCGTATGGCTCAGGGTATGGCGGTAATGCTTTGTTGGGTAAAAAATGTTTTGCCCTGCGTATAGCCTCAAACATGGCCCGTCGTGAGGGCTGGCTGGCCGAGCATATGCTCATTATGGGAATTACCAATCCGCAAGGGGTTAAAAAATATATTGCTGCAGCGTTTCCCAGCGCTTGTGGGAAAACCAATCTGGCCATGCTTATTCCTACCATCCCCGGGTGGAAGGTTGAAACCGTGGGCGATGATATTGCCTGGATGAAGTTTGGCTCCGATGGCCGATTGTATGCGGTTAATCCCGAGGCAGGTTTTTTTGGGGTAGCACCATATACTTCTATGAAAACCAATCCCAATGCCATGCTCAGCTGTCAGGCGAATACTATTTTCACTAATGTAGGACTAACCCCTGATGGCGATGTGTGGTGGGAAGGGATTGGATACGATATGCCCGATGGAACTATCAATTGGAAAAACCAGATACACGATCGCAATAGCAATGAACCATGCGCGCATCCCAACTCACGTTTTACTGCTCCTGCTAGTCAGTGTCCCAGCATCGACCCCGACTGGGAGAATCCCCAGGGAGTGCCCATTTCTGCAATTCTCTTTGGTGGACGACGTCCTACTACCGTTCCGCTGGTTTACGAGGCCTTCAATTGGAATCATGGGGTTTTTATAGGCTCAATAGTTGGTTCTGAGGTGACGGCTGCTGCTATTGGCCTTAAGGCGGGTGTCCGTCGCGACCCATTTGCTATGTTACCCTTCTGCGGATATCACATGGGCGACTATTTTGCACACTGGCTGAAAATTGGAGCTACTGCGCCCGATAAACAGAAATTACCCCGCATATTCAATGTTAACTGGTTTCGTAAAGACAACAATGGCAAATTTTTGTGGCCTGGCTATGGTGAAAATATTCGCGTGCTGAAATGGATATTTGAACGACTGGAGGGAAAAGCTGAAGCCGTTGAAACCCCCATTGGATATGTTCCGACACCTGATGCCATTGACATAACTGGTTTACCCAACCAGGCCGAAAAAATGCCCGAACTTCTCAAAGTTGATCGGGATGAGTGGCTCAGGGAATGTGAACTTATTGCCGAACATCAAACAATATTTGGGGATCGTTACCCGGCTGCACTCAGAGAACAATTTGAGTCCTTAAAAAATCGACTTTCCTGATATTTATAAGCCCATCTGAGGATGGGCTTTTTTAATCTGTTTTGCTTTTTTGCATTAAATTTGTACCTTTAACATCCGGAACGATGAAAGGATAGGCAGATGAAATTTACACGTGACGATTATAATCGACGTATTGTTGATCTGGAGGGGAAAATTCCCGAGGATGAACCGGTATTTCTGCTCCGTGCACAGGATAAGCATGCGCCCGAAACGTTACGTTTTTATGCCAAGCTTTTGATGGAGGAGGGGAATGTCAGCATGGCAGAAGAATTGTTGAATCATGCACGGAATATGATAGTTTGGCAGAAAAGTGTCAAGGTAAAAAGTCCAGATAAATAAAGAAGTGGGTTGTTCTATCGCCGTGTGCTATTGCACACGGAGGAAAGTCCGGGCAACACAGAGCACCATGCTTCCTAACTGGAAGATACTCGTGAGAGTATAGTAGTGTAACAGAAAATAACCGTCTCGCTTCGGCGGGATAAGGGTGAAAAGGTGGGGTAAGAGCCCACCGGTTCTGATGGTGACATCAGAAGCCGTACACCTCATGGGTTGCAAGGCCATGTATATCTCAATAATTCGTAAGAATTGCAGGGCTGCTCGTCCTGTTTTTTTGCCGCAGGGCAAAAAAAGTTGAGAAGGGTAGGCCGCACGACCCTGCTGGTGACAGCAGGGCTAGATAAATGATAGAAATCACGCCCCGGCGTGATACAGAACCCGGCTTATAGACCCACTTCTTTATTTATTTTTTGGGAACATCTTCGATAAAATCATCGGAGAGAATCGCACAGTAAACATATTTGTCCTCACTGCCGGCAACTGGAGATTCAACCCATGCGGCAGGACCATATTGCCATACCTCTACATCGGGATAGCGCGCATTAATCAAAAAGGCTACCATCGAAAAAACCTTAGACCCCATCGATACCACAACCACCCTGTATTCCAGGCGAAGCTGCCGGCAAAGCAGGCGCAGCGTTTCGTCGAGCGATTCAATGTCCTGCGAATTGTATTCTATAGTTTTGGCCGTTTTATAACGTTCTAATTTTACCGTCTGGCTTTGATAACCAAGCTCCGACGGAATAAAAAAATACATTTGTGAAGGACAAAAGGTATGATGAAGTTCGTTGACCTGTTCGAGCATGGAAAGGCTGTTTAACTCTACTATGAGAGCAATAGGACGTTGATTAAATTTGTAATTTTCGTAAATCAGAATAGGCTGTAAAACCGGCCCCGATGATGGTAGTGTGGGTTCCGGAACCGAATTTCCCGCACAATAAAAATAAACAGTAAGACGATTGCAGGTAAACTCGTTGAGGGAAAGAAAGCTGACTATTGCTCCCAGTATACTCTTGTGCATGTGAGTATAATCAATCACCAGCTTAACATTGTCGCCTTGGTAAATGTGGCAAAGCGTCTCCAGCATATCCCGAATATTGTTGATGTCTGTATCGGTTTGAAAATGCACTACCTCAGCTTCCTGGGGAAAGTCTGCCCTGTTTATCGCCTCATCGCAAAATACCATGATAATTTTTCGTCGGGCAGAAAGCAAAAAGGTAGGAAGCACAGTATTCGAATCCTTCTTTCCACTACAGGCAAGTAACAAAACATCTATCCTTTCCTCGGAAAGAGATTCAAATGGAACCTGCCTGACATGTACCAATTCCATGGTAAATATTTTGCTAAAATTACAAAAAAAAGTTAGATACTGCAAAAATATCTTTAGGTGATTTTCTGTTTTAGTACTAAAAAGGATAGCCTATCCCGATGGTGGGATTGAGAAGTTCACCCCATCGGAAGCTGGATATTATCCAGGGATTCTTAGGTTGAGCCGGTTCGCGTAATTTTAACCCCATATCGATACGGAGAATAAAGAATGAGAAGTTGAAACGTAATCCCACTCCTGAATTTACGGCTAACTGTGATATAAAGCTGTTGAAATGGAAGATGGCTTCGGACCGGCTGTCGTCTTTACTCACCGACCAGATATTACCGATATCGACAAAAAGGGCACCTTCCAGTTTCCAGAACATTTTAAACCTGAGTTCGACATTGGTTTCAAGTTTCAGGTCGGCACTTTTGTCGGGAAATGATACCAGTATGGTATCGGTATAGGAACCGGGTCCCAGACTTCTCAATTGCCATCCCCGCATGCTGTTCGCACCGCCACCAAAGTATTGTTTTTCAAAAGGGATATTGTCGGAATTTCCATAGGGGTACGCAACGCCGCTGAAAAAACGAACCACCATTTTACTGTTTTCACCCATCGGTAAATATTGCCTGAAATCCGCATCGAACTTGGCATATTGAGCAAAACGTATTTGAAAAAGTCGATAATAGCCTGCATAGTCGGGTTTAGCCCCAAAAGCTCGAAGCAGTAAAGCAGTAGAGTTACCAGCAAATTCAAGTCCTAATCGTAGATAACGAAAGGGGATATTTTTATCGCCCTGCTGGTTGGAGGAAAGTAGATTAATGGAGCTAAAAATGATCAGGTGGTCCTCAAAGCTTTTTTTAAGATAGGTGTTGGTGATGGTGCGATAAAAAGAGCTGTCGAGCCGGAGTATGCGGACATAATTTACATCGGCAAGATTTATTTTTATGGACGTAAAACTACTGTTTACCCAGGAAAAGCCATAGGAACCGTTTAAGACCTGGTTGGTGTATTGAATTCGTCGCAGATAGTTGTATGAGGTTGTAAAATTGGTGCGAGGATAGTATCGTTGTTCAAAACGGGACGAAATAAAAGGTACCAGCAACGAGGGGACATTCAGGCCCAGTTCGGTACCAAAATCCAGCGTATTTTTAAACTGGAAGCTCTGGGTACTTTTTACGGTTTCTGTGCTTCCATTTACTTTTACCGAAAATACTTCGCCTCCTTTCAATAAGTTGCGATGCTGATAGTTGATATTGCCGGTTATCCCAAGTCCAACACGGCTGGTTAATTCAAATTCTGCCTGATATGCCTGATATTTTTGAAGCGAGAGCTGGATTTTGCAGTCAATAACCTGTACTGAATCATTTTGGAGGGTGTCCAAGCGGTTTTCAACGAATCCAATGTTAATAAATTTGAATAGTCGAAGCGCCGACAGGCGTTTGTAAGTTTCTTCCACGTCCGACTGCCGGTAAAAGGCATTGGGATGAATGAGAATATTGTTGTGCAGGGTAGTGGGCCGAATGGCAACTGCGTTGCGGAAAAAATAGGAGGTATTGCCAATAGTGACAATGTCGTACATCACACTGTCGATAGAGTAGGTAAGCGTGTCGGACGAACGCTGATTGTCTACCCATACCTGTATATTGCCAATCCGGTATCGCAAATGCCGTTGCATCTGGACTTTGTTGTTGGTACTAATCTGCTTGAAATTGCTAATCAGAATCTTAACGTTTGCTTTTACAGGATCGGAAAAGGTATCTATCTGAAAATTGATGTAATCCCGTGTAAAAGAAAAATAACCATTGTTGCGCAGTATGGTTTCAATTCTTATGCGTTCGTCTTGCAGAATGTCGAGTCGAAGCCTATCGCCCGCTTTTAAAAGGACGTTTGCTGAGTCGGCCATAACAATTTTTTCAATGGCCGGATCTTCAAAAACATATTGTATATGACCAATAAAACGGGAATTACCCGTGTATACTTTAAGATATAACTTAATTCGCTGCCCACGAATTTTGACTGAATCCTTGACCCTCCCATTAAAGTAGCCCTGCTGTTGAAGGAAGTAGCTTATTTGTTGCTTGGTTTGCTCGGTTACAAAAGGATCGTACACGGATGGATTTTCGCCTATCTTGCGCAACCAGCTGCTAATCCATTGACTGGTATCGGTGGAGGAAAGATTATAAAGCCATAACTGAAACTTAAAAAGATTTAGAAAACGTGTATTGGCACGTTGACGTATAAAAGGCTCAATATCATTTTTTTTGATGTGCTTTTTATCCCCAAACACTTCAATTTTTGTGTCGGTAAGCAGGTATCTGTCGCGAGGAACAAATTTGGTGGGGCTACAGGCGGAAAGCATAATTATGCCCAATATACTCCAGATGGGCCACCCGCGATATTTGATACCCCTTATCATGCTCTATGCTGACTACATTAGATTTGCAAACATATAGGTTTTTTTGTTCTGTTTCAAACATACACCAAACTTCGCTGTTGATATGCTGTGCAATATAGCTGACATGTGTCCTTAAATGTTGTATGCCGCAATGTTTGGGTAAATAATAAATATCATAACTAATTGTATATTAATTTTTTAATTAAAAAATATTCTTTATTTAAAAAAAAATGTTAAATTCATTTTTTATTTCAACAAAAAATCATACTTTTGCTATATGAATTTGGGTATTAATTATAAAAATAAAAGTCATGAAGGCACAAAACATTCTGGAGACCATAGGTAATACACCGCATGTGCGTGTAAATCATCTATTTGGTAATGAACATGAGGTATGGGTCAAGATGGAAAAATTTAATCCCGCCAACAGCATTAAGGACCGAATAGCTCTTTCGATGATTGAGGATGCAGAGCGAAAGGGTATATTAAAGCCCGGTAGTGTAATCATCGAGCCAACATCGGGAAATACAGGGATAGGATTAGCCATGGTGGCAGCGGTGAAGAAGTACAAGTTGATACTGGTAATGCCCGAATCGTTCAGCGTAGAACGTCGTCGATTGATGGCAGTGTACGGTGCTACCTTTGAGCTTACTCCCCGGGAAAAGGGAATGCGGGGTGCCATTGAAAAGGCTAAAGAGCTGGTAGCTACCATTCCCAATGCGTGGATGCCCGACCAGTTTAGCAACGAGGCCAATATTGAGGTTCACAAGCGAACCACGGCGCAGGAGATTCTCAACGACTTTCCCGAAGGGCTTGATTATGTGATAACGGGTGTAGGTACCGGGGGTCACATTACGGCAATTGGTGAAGTATTAAAGCCCAAATTCCCCAATTTGAAGGTTTTTGCTGTAGAACCTGCACTGTCGCCTGTGATAAGTGGTGGGCAGCCGGGTCCGCATCCCATTCAGGGGATAGGGGCTGGATTTATTCCCAAAAACCTTCACACCGAAATCCTTGATGGAGTTATACAGGTCACCAAGGAGGAAGCCTTCGAGTATGCTCAACGAGCTGCGCGTGAGGAAGGATTGTTTGTAGGGATATCGTCGGGTGCGGCATTGGCAGCGGTGGCTAAAAAATTGCCTGAAATTCCCAAAGGTAGCCGTGTACTTACTGTTAACTACGACACCGGCGAAAGATATCTGTCTATTGAAGGGCTCTTCTAAAAATAATTTAACTGATATTATTCGGGGTTATCGCAAGGAGTTGATAACCCCGATTTTCTTTTATACCAATCGTTTCAGGCGTTGTAATGCCTCGGATAATATTGCCCGAGGGCAGGCAATATTTATACGCTGAAAACCACTTCCGCCCGGTCCAAAGGTGGGGCCGTCGTTTATTCCTAACTTTGCCCGTTCAATGACAGCTTTGCGCAGTTCGGTGTCAGACAGTCGAAGTGACCTAAAATCGAGCCATACCAGATAGGTGGCCTCAAGGGGAGTGTGACGGATAAAAGGCAGTTCGGAATCAATGAAGTTCTTTAGAAACAAATAGTTATCATATACATATTGAAGCATTGCTCGATACCAGTCCTCACTTTCGTTGTAAGCAGCTACCAGGGTTTCATAGGCAAAAACGTTAAGTCCATCGGCATACAATACCGAGTAATGCTCGTGAAAGCGCTTGCGGAGGGAAGCATTGTGAATGATGACATATCCAAGCCCAAGACCCGCTAGGTTAAAAGTTTTGCTGGGCGAGTGGCAGGTTATGGTGTTGTGTTTTATGGTATCTGAGAGTGTTGCAAGCGGAATGTGTCGATGCGCACCAAACACAAGGTCGCTGTGAATTTCATCAGAAATGATTGGTACGTTGTATTTCAGGCAAATTTGAGCCATTTGCTTTAATTCATCTTCGGTCCATACCCTGCTTACGGGGTTGTGGGGGCTACACAGCAAGAAGAGCTTGGCTTCTTGAACTTTTTTCTCAAAATCATCAAAATCGATCGAGTAACGGTTATCTTTTTCTACCAACTGATTCACCAACAGCTTCCGATGGTTTTGTTTTATTACGCTGAAGAAAGGATAATACACAGGAGTTTGAATGAGAATACCATCACCCGGTTGGGTTAGGGCCTGTATCAGGTAGCTAATAGCAGGTACCACACCCGGAGTAAAGAAAATTTCATGTGGTTCAACCCTCCATTGATGATGCGATTGTAACCAGTGTATAACCGCTTCGTAATAACGAAAAGTTCGATGATGGTAACCATATATGCCATGCTGTACAATATTCTCCGCAACCTGGGTGATAGCAGGTGCTACCCTGAAATCCATATCGGCCACCCACAGCGGAAGGACATCGTCGGTGCCAAAACGATGCATGCAATCATCGTACTTCAGGCAGTTGGTTCCTCGTCGGGGAATAATTTCGTCAAAAAAATATTTTTCCATAATTTTCATTATAAAATTTGCCCATTATGATGGCAATATAACAAAGTATTTGCAATTTTGTAAAACGAAAAAATACCGGGAGATAGGATATGAATCTGATAGAGTTGCCTAATATTGATGCAAAGATTGCTCATCAGCTGCAGCAGGCAGGCATTCCCGATGTCGAGAAGTTGAAAATTTTGGGTGCCGAAAAGGCTTTTTTGCTCCTCAGGGAGGTAAATCCAAAGGTTGAGCTAAAGCATTTATTTATGCTCGAGGCTGCTATCGAGGGTATTCCTGTTGAAAAGCTCAGTAGGGCCAAAAAGGAAGAATTGGAAATGTTTTTTGAACTCTGCAAGTAATTGAAGGGTAAGGTTGCCATAATTTTTGTGTTTGTTATTGGTCTGGCTGGTGTTGGCTGGCTAGTGTTCCCTGAGTATTTGCGTAATGCCTTGCTGCATGGCTACGCCAATATCGACGACTATAAAATTTTTGCCAATCAAAAGATAACTGTTGGAGAACCCAATCCCTGGCCAAAGGCTGAAGATTATAATCAACAAACAATTCCTCCAGCTTACCTACGCTGGTTACAATATTATAAAACTACTGCATTTGTTGTAGTACGAGAGGGTAAGCTTGTGCATGAGAGCTACTACAATGGTTACTCGTCCCATAGCATCTCCAACTCTTTTTCCATGGCCAAGAGCATCGTATCGTTGCTGGTGGGATGCGCTATACATGATGGGTTCCTTGATAGCCTGAGCGCACCGGTGGGTCGTTATTTTACCCCATTCGACATTCCGCAAAATCAGCCCCTGAAAATCATACACCTGCTCACAATGAGCAGCGGGTTAAATTGGGACGAGCGTTATACCAGTCCTTTTTCCCTTACCACCCAGGCATATTATGGTAACGATCTGAAAAGACTAATGGCTTCGTTAAGGGTGGTGGATACCCCTGGCATTAGATTTCGCTATCTGAGTTGTAATACGCAAATTCTATCGTATGTGCTTGAAGCTGCCACGGGTAAAGACATTGCACAGTATGTGCGGGAGAGGCTCTGGATTCCCCTTGGAGCCAACCATGAGGCTTTATGGAGTACCGACCATCCCGGGGGGGACGAAAAAGCTTACTGTTGTTTCTTTGCTACTGCTACAGATTTTGCCCGCATAGGCCAGCTAATTCTTAATGGAGGTAAATGGAACGGAAAAACGATTGTTGACTCAAGCTATCTGGCCAATGCTACTCGACCGGCCTCCTGGCTGCGCAACGAAACTGGTAATGCACCCTTAACGTATTATGGGTACCATTTCTGGCTGCTTAGCTACAAAAATCACCAGGTAATAAATATGCAAGGACTTGGAGGTCAATATATTTTGGTCGTGCCCGATTGGCAAATGGTGATTGTGCGACTGGGAGAAAAACGTTGTTACTATAAAATCAATAGTATCCCTTGCGATGCCTATATCTGGCTATCGCTGGCCGATACACTTAGCAAGTCCAATTAGGTTTCGGCATCAAAAAGATTATTGTATATTTGTGCCACTTTTCCAAACAGGAAATTAAGCAAGGCCCTGTAGTTCAACGGATAGAACGGAAGTTTCCTAAACTTTAAATCCAGGTTCGATTCCTGGCGGGGCTACAAAAAACCCGATTTCAACGTTCTGCTGAAATCGGGCTTGTTTTTTTACGCAGAATTAAAATGTTATGCGACTATGTGCCATAATACTGGCCAAACTGTTTAGTAAATGACCACCTTGTCGGTAATGACTTTTTGTTGGTCGAAATAAGTTTGAACGATATATAACCCTTTGACCCAATTTGAGGTATCGAGAAAATATATACTTTGATTGGGTTGGCTTCTTGCTATAATTTTTCCGGTAATGTCGGTGACAACCAGCGTCCGGATGGGCACAGCAGCGTTTATTTTTAAAATCCCATTGTTATAGCTAAGGTTGGCCTTCATAGTTGGTGATGCTATGCGGGTAGGATTGGTAGGGGTAGACGAAGTGTCAACGGGATTGGGTTGAGGGTGTGCAAGGGGGTTATCCGGGCCTTTGTTGTCGATAGAATAAAAAATGTCGTCGAAAGCGATATTCGATATAGCCCCCCCAATGGCAGCAAAAGGAATGCTCACTGCAGACAAATCAAGTCCTTGCGTTACAAGATCGGCTATGGGGAAAACAATTTTGTGCCAGGCGCCATCTCGCTTAAAGTTTTGTGGTCCGCTGTTCTGGGGAAAAGTTATTTTGGCTTCGGTTTTGTTGGCGCCATACACATGGATCGAAAATTCATCTTTGGCCGAGGTTTTTAACGAAAAAATCAGATAGCCTGATTGGAAATGAGTTAACGATACTGCACTGTCATCGTGAATGCCAAAGCCCCACCATCCAACACCAGTCGATCGGAATGCCAGGCAGCCCTCACCCTCGTATGGGTCGGTGATTAGCCCCGACAGCGTTCCCTCCCACACATATACGTGGCCGCGTACATCATCAATGGGAAGTTTTACCAGAATGTTGGGATTTTCGGTAAATATTCCGTAATAATTGCTATTGACCTCCTGTGACCATCCCACAGGGATAGACATAGCAGCGATACAAAAGGATACAATTACTTTTTTCATAGCTCAGTGATTTTAGTTTTGGTTCAAATTTGCTATGAAAAAGTGTACTGCAGGCTTGCCGTCGCCCTCACAAAAATACGATTGTTCCCCTGTTATACTACTGCATTACAACGCAACTGTTTGAAAGGGAGGAGCATAATTTATGGCATTATTGAAATGTATTGTATATCAGTTGATTATGAAATAGCTTACAAAAACTCGACGTTTACCTGTTTGAGGAATTTTTCTTCGAGCGTTCGCATGATACGTCGGACTACTGTTCGTCGTATTTCAAGTTCTACCGGAAGCGATGCATCCTGATGGGCAGTATTGATGGCAGTTCCTACCAGAAAGTAAATATCATCGCTTTCAAGTAGCAGCTGTACAATCTGATCAGCAGGACCTTGCGACAGGGTAGGGTTGCCATGATAATTTTCCAGCATACGATGAACCTTGTTCAGGGTTAGAATGCCCTCGGTAAGCAGGTCGACCCCCTCCATACGGTTCATAGGGGGTAGCTCGGGATCGGTAACGATAGCATTTTCGTCAATGGCAAGGTTTAACTCGCGGGCTATGATGGTACCCGTTATACCGCCACAGATAATTTTTTTTCCTGGAAAATTTTTGACCTTTTCAGCCATTTCGGCATCCTTTTCGGTCGATGACGGGGGCCCAGTGCAAAGAAGTAGGCGTCGTGGTTCGCGAAAATATATTACTACGCAACTGGTGTCGTCTTTTGCCACAAAACCATCCTTTTTATTGGCCTCGGATACTATTTTAAAGGCCAGTTCCGATGAATCGATAGAAGGATTTTTGGCAACCTCGTTGATGACAAATTTATGTGCCTGTTCTACTCCCCAGCCCATAGGGGTATAAGGGTTTCCCATCCCTGCCTGCATCACCCCATCGGTAAAAAGAATAATACGATCACCCAGTTGTGCATGAAAGGTGCATGTTTTAAGCTCTTTTCCTATTTTGCGGTCGGTGTTAAGAAGCAGGCATGTCCATTCAGGTTGAAATACGTCAGTGCCACGTAAAACTAAGCATTGAGGGTTTTCATATTCAATGATATTCACCTGTCCATCGGTTTCTATATCGACGATCGAGAAGGTGGCAAAACTAATTTGTTTTTCGCTATCGACGGGCAATGTACGAAGAATAGTTTCGGCAATACGGGTTGTTTCCTTGTGTTCGTGAGTAAAATTAAGTGCCATGGTGGTGGTGAGGATACCCAGCATGTTGGCTTTTACCCCATGTCCCAATCCGTCGGACAATACAATGATATTACGGTCTTCTGCCACGAAGTTATGAGCCAGGTACACATCGCCGCATACACGTTCCCCGTGGCAGGGGATCTGGCGACAGCTAACGTTGAGGTAAAACCGTCGATTCACTTTTCGTCCTTGCTTTTAAAGGTTTGAATGATAGCATTGAGCATTCGCTCGGTCTCGGCAGCACCCTCACCCAGCAGGTAGCCTATTTGCTGTACCCTGTCGAGATGGCGGTTGATTACCTCATTGAGGCGGTTAATTATTTCATCCTTCCGCACATCGGGCTGATAGGGGTCGCGCAGAATTGCACCTGCAATTTTTTTGCTTTTAATGGGGAAAATACTAATGTTCAAAAATCCATCCCCTGAGGAAATGTCCTTGTTTAAAATTTCCTCGTTGTGTTCTAATACATAGCTGGCGAGCGGAATAAATTCCTTTGGCAGCAATGTTCTTAGGTTGGCTCCTACCAGACCAGGCACGATTTCGTTAATTTGTGAGGCTTCTTCTCCCAGGATGGATACAAAACTCTGGTTGGATCGGATAATTTTAAGATGTTGGTCGAAGATTACAATTCCTGCCCGCAATTTTTGGAACATGGCGTTAAGCATTTCAGAGGCTTCTCGAGCCATTTCCTGCTCCATGCGCATCTTTTTTTCCGATTCCAATAAGGCTTCCTGCATGCGGGCAAGCTTTTCGTTGGTTACTTTCAGGGCATGGGTGTAATTGCGCTGGTTTTGGAATGAAAAGGTTATGCACATATCGGGGGTTGTAATGCCCTGAGCAACAGCAATGGCAAAGTCGCGACACGAATCGTAGCCACACGCCCGGCAGTCTACTTCATCTTCGTGGCTGCTTTTACCGGTGGCAAGCAGTATTTCCCTAATTTGTTCCTCTGCGGGCTGCTGTGGGCGCTGATAATGGTCGTGAAAGGTACGCGATACATCGATAGAGAGAAAATTTTGCAGATTGTTCCTTACACTTGCAAGGGATTGGGGGTCACATTTTTGACGGGCATACTGAATGACTTGCGAACGAAGCAATAGCTCTTGCCGCCTGGTAGTCATTCCAGGGCCTGCAATACAACCCCGGCAGTAGAACAGGTTGAAATGGCAACCGATAGTGTCGCTATGCTGCTCAAAGTCTTTTAAATAGCTTATCATCATCTGTTCTCCCTGCCCGGTAATTATCTGGTTGTCGAGCAATGCTTCCGATATTTGCGCTGCCTGAACTATACCGTTACTCACGGGATACAGATAACCCATAGCCCCAGTTGGTCTTTCAACGTCGGCATACTCGGTCATTTTGTCAGTTATCTGGTAGCTGACAAATAGCTTGCGTAGCTCCTCAAAGGTCAGTACAAAGTTCACGGGTGGATGTTCCTGCAATCGTGCCTCTTCCTTAGCTGCAATGCAGGGGGTAATATACACAAGGACAGATTCCCTTTCGACAGTTTGCCTTATCAGCCTTGCCATAGCAAACATTGGCGTAACCAGTGGTGTAAGGTTGCTAAGTATAGAGGGTACATATTTTTCAACATAGGCTACTACAACCGGACAATTACTCATAATGTAATGTTTCCCCTTAAATTCCTTGAATAAATGCTGATAATAGTAGGCAATTAAATCGACGGCAAAACTGGTATCGAAAACTTTTTTGAAGCCAATATGTTGAAGCATGCCGATTAGTTTTCGGCTGTCGGGCAAGTCAAAGAATTCGGCGATATAGGTAGGGTCGAGCATGGCTATGGCTGGCTGTCCGTCGTCGAGCAGTTGCTTTACCTGCTGCCAATGTTGAAGATATTCTATGGCTTCAAACTTACAGGCTCGCACGCAACTGCCACAGCTTATGCATCGACGTAAATCAATTTCCGGCGTTCGGTCGGGACCGGTAACCCGGATTGCTTTTACCGGACAGATACGCACGCAGGCATAACAAACCTTGCACTTTTCGTTCGATATGCGGATGAGCGGTTCCAAGGATTAATGCATTAACTTGTTAGGACTTTTGCTTTTCGGCTACTGCTGTGAGCTGAATGCCACCCCGTACGTTTTGTACGATGGTAACCTTAACCCATCGGGCAGCCGTGGCGGCAAAAATATCCTCAGCAATACGTCCAGCAAGCCCTTCGGCAAATATGGCTTCTTCCCGAAACGACCACAGATAGAGCTTTAAACTTTTACTCTCTATACAAAGTTTCTCCGGCCCATATTCGATGATAACCCTACTAAAGTCGGGCTGACCGGTTACCGGACAAAAGCTGGTAAGTTCGTCCGATTCAAACTTAACATACGTCACCGCAGCAGGTGTTGGGAAGGTATCAAGGGATTTACTGGGCTGTGTGGTTCGTTTTCCCAAATATTTGAATTCCATATCCTAAATTTTATATACTGCCTTCGAGGTACAGGTTTCGTGTACCGTAACCGATGATATGGTTACCCGTTCATCGCCAAACATTTCCTGAGCCTTTTCAAAAATAATCCGCGCAATAACCTCTGAGGTAGGGTTCTGTTGCGTTACAAATAGTCGTTGACCACTTTGGCGTATATATTCGCACATGGGATCCTGTTCCCATAAAATAGTGGTATGATCGAGTGTTTCGTCAATCCACTGTTTCAGTCGTTTCAACTCATTAAAATCTAATACCATGCCCTTTTCATCGAGTTGGTCGGCTTCCACTGCTATTTCTACCACCCACGAATGCCCATGGTTGTTGGTGCACTTGCCCGAATAATCCTTTAAAAGCCGGTGAGCCGCCTCAAATGTCAAGGTTTTACTTACGCTGTATTTCATACAGGTGATTATTTTGTGTAACAAAAATACATAAAAATGCTTAGGGGTAAGTATTTTTTTAATTGTTATTAAAGTACAAAGAGGAAGCGCTTCGGTAAAAAACAACTTAAATGCTAAAAATTATGAAACACCCATGTTCCTGCAAACGCAAACACAATAGTGATAAGATTGCGAACATGGGTGTTCCATCATACCTTTAAAAAATTTTATTATGATGAAAACACTTATAAATGGATTCGGGAAATGGGTAATTGGAATATTACTCATTCTCACAGCGAGCACGACAAGTGTTCAGGCCGCACGCGATAGCGCTCAGATGAATATTTATCAGGGTAAAATTATCGATGCCGAAACCGGAGCTCCCATCATGTATGCGTCGGTGTTTATCGAAGGGACAAATATTGGGACGGTAGCCAATGCTGAGGGTGAATTTATGCTGAAGGCCCCCGTGGCTAATGGGGGTAGAATTGGTTTTTCGCATCTGGGGTACAAAACCGTATTTCTTGGACGCAATGAGCTCAAAGCCAGCGGTAACGTCATTGTGCTCAAACCCGAGGTAGTGTCGTTGCAGGAAATAATTGTCCGCGTCGAGGATCCTGAGCTAATCATCAAGGGGGCTCTGAGTAATATCTCAAAAAATTATAGTCGCAAGCCGGCTATGGTAAATGGATTTTACAGGGAAACCATCCAGCAGAACAAACGATATGTTTCGGTAGCTGAAGCGGTGCTCGAGGCCTATAAATCGCCCTACAACAATTACTTTGCTAACGATAAGGTGAAAGTATTGATTGGTCGCAAAAGCCAGGATGTAAAGAAAATGGATACCATTGTGGTTAAATTTCAGGGTGGACCCATACTGCCTTTTTACATCGATATCGCTAAAAATCCTGAAAACCTTATCAACGAAAGTTTTTTCAATCAGTATACCTTAAAGCTTACCGGCCAGGTATCGCTCGACGACATACGTTGCTATGTTGTAGAGTTTAAACAGCGAAAAGATGTTGATTTGCCTTTGTACGAGGGGAAATTTTATATCGACGTCAATAATTTGGCATTTGTGGCTGCCGAGTTTAGTGTAAGCGAATATGGCTTACCCTATGCCACAACGACTTACGTGAAGAGAAAGCCGGCTACCATGAAGGTCGATATTTTGCGGGCGAATTATTTTGTGAAGTACAACAAAATGGGCGATATATGGCAATTGGCATACACGCGATCCGAGCTGGCTTTTAAATGCAAATGGCCCAAGCGGTTATTCAGCTCCAATTATATCATTACCACCGAAATGGCTGTAACAGATATCGATTACGATAACGTAGAAAAAATAAAGATAGCCGAGGCTTTTAAACCCTCAGAAATATTTTCGGAACGGGTTGAGGATTTTCGTAACGATGATTTTTGGGGCGACTACAACATCATTGTGCCCGAAGAGTCGGTGCTGAATGCCATTAAAAAGCTTAACCGCAAGCTGATGCGGCATCAATAGTCTACTTTTTTCATAGGTTCTGAGATTTTAGGTTAAATTGGTTAGCTGCGATCCTCTGGGTCGCAGTTTTTTTATGATTGACGAAACGGTGCAACGGCTCTTTCAAATACACCGTGCATATAGGCTATAGCCAGGCCATAGTTGGTGACAGGTACCCCCTGTTCGATAAACCTTTTCATGCGGCTATGTACCTGACGCGAGGTTATCATGCAAGCACCACACTGAATCACCAGCGCATAGTCGGTGGGGTTGCCTGGGATTGTTCCAAGCCCCGAAATCACTTCGAACGACAGCTGTTTACCAGTGAACTCGGT
>JBMFQE010000002.1:0-310643 GCA_049968755.1 Bacteroidales bacterium | reverse complement strand
CTCGGTAATCCAGCGCGGTAACTTAAACCTCCCAATATCCTCACAGGTTACCTGATGTGTACACGACTCAAGGATAAGCACCCTGTCTCCATCCTTCAGCTTCGAAAGCTGATAGGTCCCTTCCATGAAGGCTTCAAAGGGTCCTTTATGACGGGCCAATACCACGCTGAAACCGGTCAACGGAATATCATGGGGAACAAGCCTATCGGCTTTTTTAAAAATAGAGCTGTCGGTGATAGCCAGCCGGGGTTTAATGCTATTGTGGCTGAAAAAAACTTCGACTTCGGTCTCTTTGAGCACTATAGCAATAGCACGATTATCCAGTACATCCCTGATCAGTTGCACCTGCGGCAGTATGAGTCGACCTTCTGGTGCCTCGTTATCAATTGGTACAATTAGCAATACAAGGTCGCCAGCCTGAATCAGATCGCCAATGATCGACTTCTTTTTCCAGGATGTTTCGGGCATGTGACGCTGTATCTGATCAATGAGCTGTTTGATGGAATCGGGATCAAAAGTACTGGCATGAACAACGGCAAGACTGCCATATTGTTTTTGCAGTTCTTCTTGTAATGTTGTTGATAAGGGTACTAAATCATTTTTGTTGTGTACTACCAGGAAGGGAACGTCATATTTTCGGAATTCCTCAACCAACCGTTTTTCAAAATCTCCAAAAGTATTGTCGGTGATTACCAGGATGGCAAAGTCGATATGCTGGATGGCCTGCAGCGTTTTTTTTACGCGTTTCTCGCCCAGTTCTCCCACATCATCGATGCCTGCCGTATCGATAAAAATAGCTGGTCCTATCCCAAAAATTTCGACCGATTTTTTTACGGGATCGGTAGTGGTTCCAGCCACATCCGATACAATGGCTACATCGTGACCAGCTATGGCATTGATCAAAGAGCTTTTGCCGTTATTTCTGCGTCCAAATATGCCTATGTGGGGTTTTGCTTCTTTAGCCATGGTTATACAATAATAAACTACAAAGGTAGAACTTCCGTGCCAATTCAGGGATAAAAAATTACTGTAATTTGAAGCAGAGGGCTCCTTTAAGTAGACACACTAACCTTAATGCCAGCCCTTTTTGCCATGTCGGCAATCCTGCGTAATTCTTCTGCACTTACCTTGTATATTTGCTCGGCAGGGGTGTCGCGAGCTATGGAGTAAATCATTACATAAGCCGGCGATATTTTTTTAATGGCCTGCAACCAGGCTTCAAGCTCCTCGGGGGTGGTATTATCAAAAGCCTGTTGGTTAAAGTAACCCCTTACGAACATGGTTTGAATAATGCAGCGATTGCCAAATTGCTTTAGCTGTTCAAGGGTATCTTGCAGATTAAAGTAGCCCGTAGGCTGATTGATCAGTCGGCAGGTTGATTCAATGGCCGAGTCAAGCTTTAAAATGTTCATGTCGATTTGCCCCAATGCCTGCTGGACAGAAGGCTTAGAAATGAGCGTTGCGTTCGAAAGAACTGCAATTTTGGCACTGGGTAGCAACCTGTTGCGGATTTCTATCACCTTACCGGTAATATCGGGAAATAATGGATGCATGGTGGGTTCACCGTTACCAGCAAAAGTAATGGTGTCGATAGACTTTCCCTGTTGAATGAGTTGCTGTATGGTGTCGACCAGCTGTTTTTCAACCTGTTCTATAGAAGGCCATTGCAAATGTCCGGTATCATTGGAGTTCCAACCACACTCGCAATAAATGCAGTTGAAATTACAAATTTTTTTACCCTCGGGCAATAGATTTATACCCAGCGAGCTTCCCAGCCGACGGCTTTTAACGGGTCCAAATACAATCCTATCAAATAAAAATGTTGACATGCTATGTTTTCTTGCAAACCTATTGAAAAATTTTGTTTTGGAAGAGAAATAACTAATTTCTGACCAGACAGGCTACATTCTCGACGTGATGGGTATGAGGAAACATATCTACGGGTTGAATTTCCGTGACACGATAGTGTGCGGCGAGCGCTTTGATATCTCGTGCCTGTGTAGCAGGGTTGCAGCTCACATAAACGATTCGTTGTGGGGCGGCCCGAAGAATGGCCTGCACAACCGTTTCATGCATGCCTACCCGCGGCGGATCGGCAATAAGCACGTCGGGCCTTCCTCTTGAATCGATAAATTCATCGGTCATAATATCCTTAACGTCTCCGGCCAGAAATTCCACATTTGCAATATCGTTTAGCCTGGCATTCTCAACAGCATCAGCAATAGCATCCGCAACATATTCTATTCCAACTACTTTTTTTGCCTGCCTGGCAACATATAGCGCAATAGTACCGGTACCGGTGTACAGATCGTATACTGTATCGTTGGGGCCAATTTGCGCCATTCTTTTTACCGTATCGTATAGATAAAAGGCTTGCCGGCTGTTGGTTTGGAAAAAAGATTTTGGCCCAATGCGATACTGCAAATCGCCAATGGTCTCATACAAATAGGGCTCTCCTTTCCAACACTTAAAGTCGAGGTCGTGAATGGAGTCATTTAATTTGGTATTAACCCCGTACATGATCGAATGCAGGTTAGGGAACTTCTCAGTAACGTAACTGAGGATTTTTTCCATCATGGGCTCATTGACCTCGCCAAACACAATCACCGCCATCACTTTTCCATCGAGCGTGTTGCGTACCACCAGGTTGCGTAACAATCCCTGTTTACGATGCAGATTATAAAATGGAATGCCTTCCTGCAACAGAAAATTTTTCAGCGCTATCCTGAGTTGGTTGGTAGGTTCTGGTTGCAGATGGCAGGTATGAATGTCGAGAACCCGGTCAAACATACCCTCGATGTGGAATCCGGCACCAGGCTCTACAATGAAAATCCCTTGCTTGATAATTTCTTCCGGCAACCAACGATTGTTTGAGAATGTGTACTCCAGCTTATTACGGTAGTAAAAGGTTTGCTCCGAACCCAGGATAGGGTTTATTTTTTCAATGCTTATTCCTCCTATTCGTTCCAGCGTATCTATTACCTGTTTTTGTTTCCATTTAAGCTGCTCGGGGTAGGGCAGATGTTGCCACTTACAGCCCCCACATACACCGAAATGTTCGCAACGAGGGGTAATACGCAGGGGAGATGGTTTTTTCAGGGATACAACTCTACCCATCAGATAATGGGTTCTTTTTTTGGTTATCAGTACATCGACAATATCCCCAGGTATGCCCATTGGAACAAAAACTACCTGACCATCGACCCTGCCCAGAGCTTTTCCTTCAGCAGCAACCTCGGTAATTTCGACATCGGGTAAAATGATAGGTTGCTTTTTTTTACGTCCCATTTCTTGGATGATTTGCCCGCAAAGATAATTTTACCAGCGATGAGTAACAAATGCAAAAAACTTATCAGGTTACTGACCTAAAGATATTCGCGTAGGGGGGTAACCCCAAACGCATATTTGGTTTTTTGAAAAACATCAAATTTCAGCAATTTATCCACAGGATGATAGAAAAAAGAATAACCAAGAAATAATGATCTTTGGACAAACAATGCAATAGGAAATTTGTATAACCGGGTTTGAGAAAATTATAAAAAAGCGAGAATGTAAAAAAGTACCCGGAGCCGGAATCGAACCGGCACAAGATTGCTCTTACTGGTTTTTGAGACCAGCGCGTCTACCTATTCCGCCATCCGGGCAAAAGAACGTACCGCAAAAGTAAAATAATGTTTCGAACTCTCCAAATACAGCTATGGCTTTTTAGCCATTTACGCACAAAGCGTCGTTAAGTGCAATGATAGCTTTTGTATAGTCATCACGGTTAATGACAAACTGGATGCTAACCTGACTGAGCGACTGCGATATGCTTTCCACATTGATGTTATTGGCGGCTAATGCATGCGTGGCTTTTGCCAATATTCCCGGTTTGGCAATATTGGTTCCCAGTGTACATACAATAGCCACATTCTTTACCGTTACCTTGTGAAAACGCTTTTCTAAATCGTTGATCAGCTCGGGATAAACTTCGTCTTCCCAGATTACGGTTGTGATGCTGTTGGCATTGGACGATTTGAGGATATAACTGATATTGTATTTTTTGAAATATTCCATGATGGCATAGTCGAAGCCAACTTCGCCTACCATAAAGGGGTCGTGTACCTCTATGGCTGTAACTTTGTCGGAGCCCGTTACAATTTCAATTTTCGACTCTTTGCTGACATAATCTTTTGAGATGAGGGTTCCCGGATGTTCTGGCTCGAAAGTGTTTTTGATTCGTATGTTGATTCCTGCTATTTCGAGTGGTTTAGAGGCCTTAGGATGAATGGCTTCCATTCCGATGTCGGCCAGCTGATCGGCCACATTGTAGTTTGTAAAACCCACTACAATCGATTTGTCAATACCCACCAGCTTGGGATCAGCAGATGATAGATGGAATTCCTTGTGGATAATTGCTTCGTCGGCTTTCAGCTCAACGGCAATTTTGCTAAAGGTTACCTCGGAATACCCACGGTCAAATTCGCGCATAATACCTTCCGTTCCCTTGGTGTATCCCGTGGCAATACATAGTACCTTCGAAAAGTCGATTCCTTTAAAAGCATTGTGTATGCGCTGATCGATGGTTAGATGTTCCGGGTCGTTAAAGCCGCAAAGGTCAATAAATTGTGCATTTATGTTATTGTTTTTCAAAATATTTACTGAATTGAAAGCCGAGTGAGCTTCGCCAATGGAAGCCAAAATTTCTCGCGCAGCAAGCAGAATGTCTTTTTTAGCAATATAGCCAGTTGCCAGCACATCTGCAAGACTGTTGAGATAATTTTTGGTTTGTATTATGCGAGTCTTAATGAAATGGTTGGCTGCATTGAGGTCAAGACCTATATTTTCAAAGCTTTTGTTTATGTCTATGAGTTTTTCGAGAATTTCTGCCAGAGCGGCATTGTAATCTTTGCCTTCGGCAAATAATGTATAAATACCGGGTTCTTTTGTTTTTTTGTGTTCAAGCAACCAATTGGTTACATTGTTATAGGCCGAAACTACAAATACACGGTTGTAATAATCACCGGGTTTCCGATTACCAATGATAATGTTCTTTAATACCTGGTCGAACTGCGACATCGAAGTTCCACCAATTTTTTCAACAGTTAGCATAGGATCATTCAAAATTTGCCAGCAAAAATATATTTTTCAGTCTTACTTAACAAAAAAATATGTTTTGTGCAAAAAAAAGGATGCTCACCGAGGAGCATCCTTCCTTTTACAAAAGTATGGTAATATTAGTATCCCGGATTTTGTACCAGATTAGGATTGGCATTCAGGTCGGAAGCGGGTATAGGGAATAGGTCGAGATGTGCGGAGGTAGCAGTACCTTCTTTAACCTTGCCTTTCCATGGCCAGATGTACTTGTCACCCGAAAACTTGCCAAAACGAATCAGGTCGGTACGTCGATGTCCTTCCCAATAAAGTTCACGGGCGCGTTCGTCGAGTATAAAATCGAGGGTAAGTTGGGAATCAGTGATGTTTCCAATAGATCCGCCATAAGCGCGTGTGCGAAGCTCGTTCACATATTGCAGGGCTTTGGCTCTGTTGCCATTGGTAGCTCCCCGCAGCGTGGCTTCGGTATACATCAGGTATACATCGGCCAGACGAAACATGGGGAAGTCGGTGTCCACAAAATCGGGATGTGCATGAGGTGCTGGTGCGCCGGTTGAGGTAACGTTTTTATACTTTTTGATAGCATAGCCATCGGTAAAGGTACCAATTTCGTTGATGTCGAGGTTTTGACCTGCCGTATGGAACATAGCACGTGAATCGCGTGTATCAATGGTATCGCCATCGTTGTAGAATTTTTCTACAAGTCAAATGTGGAGGGGTGAATACTTTCAAGGTATCTATCAGCCTATTTACCTGTTGATAGGCTTTTAAATATTGATGGTTAAGCAACAACAGTCTTAGTTTGAAAGCCTCAAAAAATATCTTTAATGAATCATGCGGTACCCGGCTACCTTCATACAGAACAATATTGGCAAAACATTGAGTAAAATAAGATTTATCATTGGTTGAAATGAGCATCCACCATTGGTAATACATTCGCCATAGGTAGTAAATGTTGTTAGGTAATTTCGCCTTAAGTTTGTGGTTAGCGCTGGTAAATTGAAAATTATACAAATCATTAAAATAGCTCTGCTCAAGCTGGACTAATGAAGCATCGTTGCTTTGGCTGTTTAATGGCATTTGTCCTGTAAGTGCTACAATAAGTAGGAATAATATCTTCTTGAGCATATTTTAGGGCGTTAATCTATATTGCTCCTTTGTCAGTCAGTAAAAAAAAGCCCTGACCAGGTGCAGGGCTTTTTTGTAAGTACAGTAAAAAAATATTATTCAGCTTTTTTCTTCTTTACCAGCATTAGCATCACCAGACCAAAAATCAGCATCCCTATCCCCGACCAGAGGTTGACATTGATTTGAAAGGACTTTTGGTACATTGCCGGATCCGACTGGGTAGCCAGTCCATATATCGTAAGCACTATACCTAGCAAGGTAAACATCAAACCTATTGGATATTTAATATCTAGTCCCATAGCTTTTTAAATTTTAATTTACCAGAACATAATTGTAAGAATGGTAACCAGTACAAGTACCAGTATAGCAAGCGTAGAAGAACGTTTGTACCAGGGTACATCTTCTTCTTTCATCTTGGGTGTAAGCGAGTAAACCAACCCTACCAGTTCGTTATCTGATTTAACTTTGGGTGTGAGCAATGAAAGCACAACCGTAATGATGGCGCTGGTGCTAAAAGCAAATATAGCCGTCCAGAAGTTTTGGGCCATTTCTACAGGATATACATGCAGTACGGTAATCCATCCCCCTTTCACCAGCGTATTTGCACCTTCGGGAGCTGTCAAACCATGGTGCAATAGGGCTATCATAAAACCAGCCAGCAGCCCAGTAAAGGCAGCATGGCCAGTAGCCCGTTTCCAGAACATACCCAGGAAAATGACTGCAAACAGAGGTGCATTTATCATGGAGAAGATGGTCTGCAGGAAGTCCATGATGTTGCCAAATAGGCTAGCCAGATAGGCAGCAGCAATGCTTACCAGTACGCCAAAGACAGTAGACATGCGGCCCACCTTCAGGTAGTGCTTTTCGTCAGCTTCTTTATCGCTGGTGGTAGGGCGTATATAGCTCTGGTAAATGTCGTAGGTCCACACGGTATTAAAAGCCGAGATATTTCCGGCCATACCCGACATAAATGAAGCCAGCAAAGCTGTGATGCCCAATCCCAGTACGCCAGCGGGTAAATACTGCTTCAGCAGGGCAATGATGGTATAATCGTAAATGGGCTGTCCCGCCTCATTTTTGGGAAGTGAAAAATGGGCCGAAGGATCATTCATCAATGCTAAGGCCACCATTCCAGGTACTATAATCAGGAAAGGAACAAACATTTTGGGTATAGCACCGATAAGCGGTGTATTGCGGGCAGCTACTGTCGACTCGGCAGCCATAGCTCGCTGAACAATGAGGAAGTTGGTACACCAGTAGCCAAACGAAAGTACAAAACCCAAACCAGCCACAATACCATACCACTCAACCCCCAAAGGGTTACCTGCCGCCGTTCCGGTATATTTCCACATGCTGGTATAGGCATCGGGGGCAAAACCATTCGAGGTAGCCACATGTCCCAAACTCTCTTTTAAGCCTGTCCATCCACCTACATGATGCAGACTCAAAAATACCACCGGTAACAATCCTATCACAATGATGAAAAACTGCAATACTTCGTTGTAAATGGCCGATGATAGTCCACCCAGATAGGTATAAGCAAGCACTATCACAGCCGACATTATCAGGCTGATATGGAAATTCCATCCCAGCACCTTTTCCATCAGAATGGCCAGTGCATACATCGATATGCCCGACGAGAGTATGGTCATTACCGCAAAAAGTATGGCATTCAGCCCTCGTGTTTTCTCGTCGTACCTGAGTTTTAGGTATTCGGGAACAGATCGGGCTTTGGAACCGTAGTAGAAAGGCATCATAAACAGGGCCAGAAACACCATTGCCGGTATAGCCCCTACCCAGTAAAAATGGGTGGTAAGCATACCGTACTTGGCACCACTGCCTGCCATCCCCATCACTTCCAGTGCCCCAAGATTCGTTGAAATGAAGGCTAATCCAGCTACCCAGGCAGGCATCGAACGGCCGGCCTCAAGAAAAGCGTTGGCGCCTTTCATGAATTTTTTTAAGGCCCACCCTATGCCCAGCACAAATGCAAAATAGATTATCATTACCAGATAATCTATCCACGCCAATTCAAATTTCATCTCCATAATCTTCGTAAGTAAGTTAGTTAAACAAATTATTTAGATTTCAAAACTAAAACCTCTACTCGTAAGCTGTTCATATTTTTCGCGATTAAATCGGTAAAGATAAGCGCCTTTTTTCGAATTTTCCTTATCCTTTTCTTCAAGTTTGTCGAGCAAATTCATAGAAAGAATTTTTTTTCTAAAATTCCGTTTGTCAAGGGGTTGCATCAGAATGGCTTCGTAAAGGCTTTGCAGTTGGGGTATGGTAAATTTTTCGGGTAGTAGCTCAAAACCAATGGGCTGGGTACGACATTTACGCCTTAATTTGCTTATGGCCGTTTGTACCATCTGATCGTGATCGAAAATGAGCTTTGGGTAGTTCGATACCTTGAACCATTGTGCACCATTGCGACGAACAATCTCACGATCGTAGTCGTTGATTTTAATCAACGCATAATAGGCTACCGATATCACCCGGTCAACCGGATCGCGGTGAACGTCTCCAAAGGTATATAATTGCTCAAGATATACATCAGACAAACCCGTTAGCGTGTACAATACGCGTTTAGAGGCATCATCGAGACTTTCCCCCTGTTGTACAAATCCCCCCATCAACGACCAATCGCCCTTTTGTGGCTCGATGGGACGCCGTACCAACAATATTTTTAAATCTTCATTATCAAAACCAAATACAATACAATCAACAGCAACCAGATGTTTCGCAGCAGCGTAGTTGGCTATATAATCCATGCTTTCTTGTGTTGGATTCGTGCAAATGTATGCAAAAAAATGATTGACAAATGTAGGTAAAAAGTTATATAATTTTTATCCCATCTTTCAAAATTGTTTCACTGACAATTTCCTTTTTAACACTAAAGGAACGAAAATATGACAAAATTACTCTAATATCCATTCCTGGCCAATTATTTTATTGCCACCCAATGATATAAATCAACATAGTTATTCACTATTGTCCAAAATAATTTGAATAAAAATAAATAGTGCTTGATTTTCAATTCGTTATGGAGTATTTTATTTTTTGATCAAAAACACTCTTAAATGAACCTCACCCTTTGGATTCCCCTCTCCTTCAAGGAAGGAGAGGGGTTAGGAGAGAAGTTTTTGAGACAATAGTGATAATTTTTCAAGATTGTCATAAGCCTTAAAATTCCTTTGTTAACTTCGCATTTCTGGCGTTATCTGCTGTAAACACCTGATTTAATAATTGCAAGTACATGCGGGTTTGCCTGTAAAAATTTATGACAGGAACCCTATCGCTACGACTTAAGAAGCAAACCTCAAAATATTTTGGTTTTAAAAAAACCACACTTTTCTGCCTATTTGGCAGAATTTTTTGCCTTTTCCTTACCCATTGCGGTGTCAAAGTTGCATAATAACAGCCTGGCACATAGATTGAGGGAGCTAAAGAGAAACTAAAAAAGTAAAACTAAAAACAAAAATATTATGGGAAAAATTATTGGAATAGACCTGGGTACTACCAACTCGTGTGTAGCTGTGATGGAAGGCAATGAGCCTGTAGTCATAGCCAATAGCGAGGGGAAACGTACTACCCCGTCGGTTGTTGCCTTCAGTGGAAACGAAAGGAAAGTTGGTGATCCTGCAAAACGTCAGGCTATCACAAATCCTAAAAATACCATATTTTCTATCAAACGCTTCATGGGAGAGACCTATGATAGAGTTCTCAAGGAAATAGAGCGTGTTCCCTACAAGGTAGTAAGAGGCGAAAACAATACGCCACGGGTAGTGATAGATGATCGTCAATATACGCCACAGGAAATTTCGGCCATGATTCTTCAGAAAATGAAGAAAACGGCCGAGGATTACCTGGGTACCGAGGTTACCGAAGCTGTGATTACCGTTCCTGCTTACTTCAACGACTCGCAGCGTCAGGCTACCAAGGAAGCTGGTGAAATAGCTGGCTTGAAGGTTCGTCGTATTATCAACGAACCGACAGCTGCAGCTCTGGCATATGGGCTCGACAAGAAGCATAAAGACATGAAGGTAGCCGTGTACGATCTAGGGGGTGGTACTTTCGATATCTCTATCCTTGAGTTGGGCGATGGTGTGTTTGAGGTTAAATCGACCAATGGCGACACCCACCTGGGAGGCGACGATTTCGATCAGGCAATCATCAACTGGCTGGCCGACGAATTCTTGAAAGAAGAAGGTGTCGACCTGCGCAAGGATCCGATGGCACTGCAACGTTTGAAAGAAGCTGCCGAAAAAGCTAAGATTGAACTTTCGAGTACTACCTCGACTGAAATCAATCTGCCCTATATCATGCCGGTAAATGGTGTGCCCAAACATCTGGTAAAGACGCTTACGCGTGCGCAGTTCGAAAAGCTGTGCGACCATCTGTTCCAGGCTACCATTGAGCCATGCAGAAAAGCCCTGGCCGATGCCGGACTCAAACCCTCCGACATCGACGAAGTAATCCTGGTAGGGGGGTCGACCCGTATCCCGGCTATTCAAAAGCTAGTGGAAGACTTCTTCGGCAAAACGCCCAATAAGAGCGTAAATCCCGACGAAGTAGTAGCTATTGGTGCCGCTATACAGGGTGGAGTGCTCACGGGTGAGGTAAAAGACATACTCTTGCTCGATGTAACGCCGCTTTCGCTGGGTATTGAAACGCTGGGTGGTGTAATGACCAAGCTTATCGAGGCTAATACCACCATACCTACCAAGCGCTCGGAAATATTTACCACGGCTGCCGATAACCAGTCGTCGGTCGAAATACACGTATTGCAGGGTGAACGTCCGCTGGCTAAGGACAATAAAACCATTGGACGGTTCCACCTCGATGGCATACCACCTGCTCCACGTGGCGTGCCCCAGATAGAGGTAACCTTCGATATTGATGCCAACGGTATCCTGCATGTGTCGGCTAAAGATAAGGCTACCGGTAAATCGCAAAGCATCAGAATTGAGGCTTCAACGGGTCTTACCGAAGAGGAAATCAAACGGATGCGCGAAGAGGCCAAGCTCAATGAGGAACGCGACCGTAAGGAAAAGGAACGCATCGATAAGCTCAATGCTGCCGATAGCCTGATATTCCAAACCGAAAAGCAGCTGAAAGAGTTTGGCGATAAAATTCCTGCTTCCAAACGCGGCCCCATTGAAAGTGCACTCAACAGACTCAAAGAGGCTCACAAAAATCAGAACCTCGATGAAATAGACCGCGCCACGGCCGAACTCAACTCGGTATGGCAGGCCGCCTCGGAAGAAATGTACCGTGCTGCCTCCTCTTCGTCTGGCGCTGCAGCGGGTAGTTCAACTACCACCGGAGCCAAAACGGGTAACGATGCCGAAGTTACCGACGTTGATTTTGAGGAAGTCAAATAATACGCTTATGCATATAGCATCCAACAACTGCTGTAAGACGATACTTACAGCAGTTGTTTTTTTTCTACATCCAGCCTAACCTATGGAAAAATCAGAAGCAAAAGTCAGAAAATGACGCGAAAATAATCTGCCTAAATTCAACCCAAAGTTTATATTACCTTAATATAACCTATAACCGACTGCCCGACCGAGTAGTTCATTAAATACCGAAGAGTCTATACGCTTGACAACCTCTGCGTAAGCTTGCATTCCAGCTTTTGAAGCATCGAAATGCGAGGCTGTAATTTTGTCACTGGCGAAAGAAAAAATAGTGTTACCTTCACTATTCAATACATTAAGTTTTAGGTTAAGGGCTACCTGAACATATTGTTGTGACTGACCACTACGGAAAGTACCTGCCTTTACATAAATTTTAAAATCTGCTTCCTCGGAACGATCGGTAACTGGGAACCCTTCTTCAAGCAGCTTTCTTTTAATGGCTTCGGCCAATGGTCTTTCATTCAAAATTTGATCAAGATTGGTTTCGTCAGAATTAATATAAAACTTCGGGCGAATAATGGTAAGATAGGTTTCGATATATGGTGTTCTGGTACGAGCAAGAGTCATACCTATGGTTACATCCCTGGTTGCTTCTTTTACTATCGATTCAAAATCTACCTCTACCCTGATAGTTTCACTTTTCTTCTTTGAACGAATAGACTCGATTGTAATAGAAGCTTCCCCCATGTTATTGGTAATTATACTTTTATTGGCCGATCGGTCGAAATAATTAATTCTTAACGGTATTGCTTTCTGGGGAATGCCACGACTGTTTTTTACAGCGTAAGTTAAGCTACTTGTTGGTATGGATTGTCCAAGTTTAACAGTAAGCTCGTTAGGGCCTTCAATAATTAGCTCATTGAGTGTGTTAAAAAGTTGGGTAACAATTTCGCTTCCAAGAAAAATTGAACGTTCGTTGTAATTAACATTAATATCTTCGGCAAAATAGGGTTTAATGATCTCCAAAGCTTTAACGAGCATGATAAGTGACAGTTTTGCATCGTTTTCTTTCCGCGCCTTGATAGCCTTATCATAATAGTCAAGTGCTCTGGAAGCAGCCGCTGATCTTTTTTCTTCGGTTTTATGCTTGTATACCTCTTTTGATAACCTACAGTAAACCCAATAATTTTGCGAATCCTCCCAGGTGTCAACCACTTCATAGTCTTCAATTTCTTTTTGCACTTCAGCTTTCACGGTTGAAATAAAATCCTCGGAGAAGCTATTTTGCATTTGAATTGAACTGAGAACCGATTGTGAGGATATGATCACAGAAATGTCGCTTGCCAGATCGGATAGCGCATTTTGCTTGGCTGTTTGCATGTAATCGGGTGAAGTTTTACGGGCGGTACCAATACCTACATAATAACCAGGTTGTACCGGTCGGGCCTGTACCCAGCTGGGTATTGGTTGAACAGAAGACATTTTGCGGTGCCCTATGCAACCTTCGACAAGTGATAATAAGCCGATTAATAACAAAATTCTACGCATAGTTTATTTTTCTGGATTATATAGATCTATTTTCCTTGCTACCTGTTGGGCTATCTCATTCACTGCTGTGGTTATCAAAGAATTTAAAGGAATAGGTTGTCGTCTGGCTGCCAGTAAATTACGTAGCTGCGCTAAATAATTTGGTTCATCGTATATTACATCATTGGAAGATTCGCTATCTATTTTTTCCCAATATCCCGGAACCAGTTTTTCGGCAGGGCCATTGAAAACTGCATAGCTCACCTGATCAAATTTATAACTAAGACAATTGTCTGAAACCATGATAGCCCCTGTCTCTGTGGAGGTAAGCTGAAATTTAAAGGCTAAAGAAACTTTATTTTCCTGTTCATAGATGTGATATACAGTTTTTCGATAGGTAACCTTCACATTTACTTCGCCAGTTTTAGAGTCTTTTGTTTTGGTTTCTTCACGAATATAACCTCTTTTTTCTTTTTTAACCAAATCGCCTTCGGAAATTTGAATAACATTTAGCTCGCCATTGAGGAACGCCCTGGCAACAAGAAGTTTTCCTACTGCAATATTTCCTCCTTCTGCATCGCTTTTACGCTGCTCATCTATTATTTGGTTAGTACTATTTGCATCTATTACTTTAATGAAGGGATTATTCAAATTGTTAAGTTTCCCTATTACTGCTCCATGTACAAGTGCTGCTATTCTTCGGGAATGAGGAGGAAATGCGGTAAATTCATTGACTTTAATGGTAATAGTGGCTTTTTGCAGGGCTTCTTCACGCAGTTGGTTAGCGTCTTTATAGTCGCTGAATTCTCGGATAATTTTATCGAGGCTGGTGTATGCTTTTCGATACAGGCCATCATTCATGTAAAGCTTGGCTTGCCTGTAAAGGGGTTCACATTTTGATATCTTAATTAGTTCTTGAACATTTTCATAATCGGGTTGAATCTTTTTTATTTCTGCTAATAGTAATTCGGCCTGAAAAAATTTTTCTTCCTCTAACAACGCTTGTGCATCGTTATATAGATTTTCGATATATCGTGGCAGGGCATCTTTGAAACATTGTGTTGCAACCTCGGATACAACAAGTTCAACCATATACGCAGAGGCTTTGGTCCTTAGCGAATCGGTTTTTAGATAAATGTAAACCGTGCGCTTCAAATCCTCTGCCTGATATGCTTTTACAACATTAGCACAATTTTCATCTACCACCCGTTGCCCGGCACGTCTTAGGCCAACTATTGCGTCAATGTTATCACTTTTTCGATTCAATGATTGTAAATACGACTGGGCTGCCATTTCCCAAAGCCCCGCTTTTTCAAATTTTGCCCCTTTACGAGCATATCTCTTTGAAGCACATCCTGTAAAAATTACCACCACTGCAAACAAACATACAACAAGCAGCCTATTCATGTTTTTTATTTTTTAAAAAGTAAATATATGAATTTGACGGTAAAGTTCAAACACTGCAATGATGGGGTTGAGAAAGTCTTCACATTTCGTTTTGCAGAGCAAAAAAATATTCCATTCCCCTACTGTTAATTCAAATCAAAAATTTACTCTATCTTTGGTCAAATTGAAAAATATAAACATCTATGGCCTATGAAGGGAAATTACCTGAAAAAGCTGTCGAACGTCTGAGCGAATATAGGCGTACCCTGCTCAACTGCCTGAGCGAAGGAAAAACCCATATCTATTCCCATGAACTTGCAAAATTGCACAACATTACTGCCGTTCAGGTAAGGCGCGATATTATGTTCATCGGTTACACAAGCTCGCAACGAAAAGGTTACGAAATCAAGGATCTAATTAACGCCATTGGTCGGGTACTGGATTCTGAAACCGGCCTCAATGTATGTATTGTAGGGATTGGTAATCTGGGGACGGCCATTACGGCCTACTTTAGTGGCAAGCGTTCAAAGCTGAATATTGTTGCTGCTTTTGATGTTGACGAAGCTAAAATTAACCGTATCATTGCCGGAGTCCCCTGCTATCATGTATCGAGGATGGCCGATGTTATTAAAGAAAAGGATATTACTATCGGCATCATTACCGTACAGGCCGATTTTGCTACCGAAACTGCTAATAATCTGGTAGCTGCCGGCATCAAGGGGATTCTCAATTTTACATCGGTACCCTTAAAAGTCCCCGATTATGTATATCTCGAAAATTCAGATATGATAACTTTGCTTGAAAAAGTGGCCTACTATGTCAAGCCCTGATATTTCTAACCTGGTATACGCAAATACTGTCATAGAATTTGCAACAGTGGCCAACGAATACTGCCAGTTTGCCGAGCAGGCCCCTTTATTTGAGAAGGCTCAGTTTATCGACCGGAGTCTCAAAATCCTTACCTTGCTTTACCTGAAGGGAGCAATGTTGCCCGAAACGGAAAAACTTCACGATGAACCTAACGAAAAATTCGTTACCGAGTACGATTGGAATTTTGTGCGCAATGGAATTCAGGTAATACTGGGGGACGACGATTTTTACCTTGATAATTACGATCTGGAAATGAACGAACTTCCCGAGCCTGCAACCTATAGCGTTTCGGAACACATGGCCGATATTTATCAGGATATAAAGGATTTTGTTGAGCTATATAAGCTGGGGAACGAAACGCTATCGAACGATGCTATTTACGATTGTGTGGTTAGTTTTAAGTATTATTGGGGTCCCCGGTTATTGCATGCTTTGCGAATACTGCACCGACTTGCTCATTTGAAATCACCTGAAGACAATAATACCGTCATCAGGCCCGAACGCAATACAGACGAATGGTTTATTACAAAGGCTCAGAAAGATTTTCAGCAAAAAAAATGAATGTTTTGCCAGCCCTTTCACCTGAAGAAATAAATAAGCTTCCTTTTATACATTTCGAGGGAATTATTCAAATTGTCGATAATCTGCCAGCTTTTTCAGGAGCTATCGAAGATATTACAACGCGAGGAGGTGCATGGGGTTTTGATACCGAGACACGACCCAGCTTTAAAAAAGGACGTACCAACAATGTTAGTCTTATTCAGCTTGCTGCTGATAACACCTGTTATCTTTTTAGAATAAATCGGCTGGGGCTCCGGCACGAGCTAATCGAAATTCTTACTAACCCCAACATTATTAAGATAGGCCTTTCGCTGCAGGATGATTTGCGTGGATTGCACAAAATGGCACATTTTCAGCCGCAGGGTTTTGTCGATTTGCAGAATTATGTTCAGCAATTTGGCATCCAGGAAAAAAGTCTTAAAAAAATTTGTGCGCTGGTGCTCCATGCCCGCATATCGAAAAATCAGCAAACCTCCAATTGGGATGTTCCCATCCTCTCAGAAGCTCAGCAGATTTATGCCGCTACCGATGCATGGGTATGCCTTAAAATCTATGAAAAACTGAAATCGTTGGAAAAGTAGAATAGACTCGCCTCATCATCGTATTTTGTCCCAACCCTTATTATGCTACTTTTGCCCCAAATTGTCTACTTTTGTGTCTATTATTTTACTAAAATATTCAAACTTTTAAAATGCGTTTTTTGCTCGATGAAATAGCTCAAATTACTGGAGCCACTATTCTGGGACATAAGCAGGGTGTTATAAAAAGGATCATTATAGATAGCCGTCAGCTGGTTGCTCCTGAGGGTACTCTTTTTGTAGCTATCCATGGCGAGAGGCACGATGGTCATAAGTTTATAGCGGAAGTGTATCAAAAAAAGGGTATTCGTTATTTTCTGGTCGAGCAGCCCGAAGTCAGCCAGTTGAAGTTGCCCGACGTTAGCTTTCTGGTTGTCAAGGATTCTCTGTTGGCTTTCCAGCAAATCGCTGCACATTATCGACAACAATTTCCCATTCCTGTGGTAGGTATTACGGGTAGCAATGGTAAAACGATTGTAAAAGAATGGTTGTACCATATTTTACAGACCACCTATACAGTAACCCGTAGCCCCAAAAGCTATAATTCTCAAACTGGTGTTCCGCTTTCCATCTTACAGCTTGAGCCTTCGAGTCGGATAGCCCTTTTTGAAGCGGGAATATCTAAAAAAGGAGAGATGGAAAAATTAGAACGAATCATTCGTCCTAATATAGGCATATTTACCAACATTGGTTCTGCGCATCAGGAAAATTTTTCGACGATCGAGGAAAAAATCGATGAAAAGCTAAAACTTTTTCAAAATTGTCAGACGCTGATATACTGCCTCGATCATCAACTCATCGACGAGAGGATAAAAAAATCGGGTCTTGACCGTCGTTGTCAAGTACTGACCTGGAGTTTCTCCCTTCCAGCCACCTTGCAAATTGTATCGTTAAATGCGCTGGGTAAGGGAATGCAAATCAGGGGATTATATCAGCAACAGGAGCTAACGATATTCATTCCCTTTACCGATAAAGCATCCATTGAAAATGCCATTCACTGTTGGTTGCTGGCGCTGCATATGGGACTCCCACACGAGGTTATTGCCCGGCAGATGGCAACCATTTCTACCGTTGCCCTGCGCATGGAGCAGATACCTGCCATTAATGGCTGTACGCTCATTAACGATAGTTATAATTCCGATCTGGCCTCTTTACCCGTTGCGTTGGATTTTTTGATGCAACAGCAGCATCCCCGTAAAACCCTTATTTTGTCGGATATACTACAAACGGGAGAGTCTGAAACCAGCCTATATCAAAAGATAGCGAAACTGATAGCTGAGAAAAAAGTTGATCGGCTAATTGGTATCGGCCAGTCCCTTTATCAACATGCTAAACTTTTTGAATGTGAGAAGGAATTTTACCTCACGACCGACGAGTTTATTGACCGGTTTCAACCCTCTAAATTTCAGCGAGAAGCTATACTGCTAAAAGGTGCCCGCTATTTTACTTTTGAACGAATTTCGGCCTTGCTCGAGCAAAAAATTCATCGAACGGTCCTTGAAATTAATTTGAATGCATTGATTCACAACCTGAATTTTTATCGCTCTAAGCTTCGTCCGGAAACCCGGATTATGGTGATGGTAAAGGCTCTTTCCTATGGTAGCGGTGGATACGAAATTGCCAGTCTTCTCGAATATCATAGGGTCGACTATCTGGCAGTGGCCTATGTTGATGAAGGTGTAGCCCTTCGTAAGGCAAATATCAGTCTGCCCATCATGGTCATGAGCCCCGAGACAGGCAGCATTCAGCATCTGATCGACTATCAGCTGGAACCCGAAATATATTCGTTCGAAATACTGCAAATAGTGATGGCTGAGGCCCAAAAGCAACAGCTTACTCAAATCCCTATCCACATAAAGATTGATACCGGAATGCACAGGCTGGGATTCATGGATGAAGAAATTGAAAAACTGTGTAATCTGCTTAAAAACAATAATTATCTAAGGGTTAAATCGGTGTTTTCGCACTTGGCCGCCAGCGACGAAACTATTCACGACACATTTACCCTGCAACAGATTGAAAAATTTCAGTGCATTTGCCTGCAAATCCGTGAAAATTTAGGATACTCCTTCGATAGGCATATCCTAAATTCGGCAGGTATCGAGCGTTTTCCTGAATATCAAATGGAAATGGTAAGGCTGGGGATAGGACTTTACGGGGTAAGCAGTTTCAATCAAGCTCAGCTGCAAACGGTAAGCAAGCTCAAAACTCATATAATACAGATAAAAACTATCAAAAAAGGTGAATCGATCGGCTATGGACGCAAGGCCATCGTGGATCGAGATACTACAGTAGCCATATTACCCATTGGGTATGCCGATGGGTATACCCGGCGTTTGAGCCACAAAGGAAGGGTTTGGTTAAATGGGTACTACGCGCCTCTGATAGGTAACATATGCATGGATATGTGTATGATCGACATTACTGACATACCTGCTCAGGTGAATGATGAGGTAGAACTATTCGGTCCACATGTACCAGTGCAGGAATTAGCCCACATTACCGGAACCATCCCCTATGAAATTCTCACCAGTGTTTCCGAGCGCGTTAAGCGCATCTATATCAATGAGTAACTCTTTTTGACGTAGTCATTACCCTCGATGAAGCGTATCGATATGCATACGCTGAATGGTGCGCTCATAAAGGGGATGATAGTTTTCCCTCGCAATGTGTAGCTCCTTCAGAACCATCTCAGCCAGATCATTTACCGGTAAATTACTTAATGGCCTGAATTTCTCAATGGCCGTGTAAATCTCATACAACCATTCGATACCATCGCTGATGAAATCCTGCACCTCATCCTGTTGCCGGTAATCGTGCCATGCGGATAAAAGGTAACGTGCATAGGGAAGATTTTCCAGCTTTTCCATCGACGATAGGCTTTCGTGCCAGCTATCGAATATGGGGGTAACATGTTTTACGGGGATAGCATCACCCGTAAACAAGGCATTATCCTGTTGCAGCAAATAACAAACCGACCCGGGCGAATGACCAGGCGTATGAATTACTTTAATGCGCAAATTATCATCGGTATCCAGTATATCCTCATCGTTCAACAGCAGATCTGCCTTTACAGGTTGCTGGACCAGATGATGAAAATCTGGCACGGGTCGCTGTTGAAATTGGTATTCAATATCCTCAATCCACCGCTGCTCATAGGGATGAATACCTACCCTGCACCCCGTAACTTCCCTAATAGCAGCTGCTGCTCCCATGTGATCGGGGTGCGAATGCGTGAGCAACAAATATTTAATTTCATCGGGCGAACGACCCAATTCCTTCAGGTAGGCAAAAATTTTTTTCTCGCTACCTGCTGGTCCTGCATCAATAAGCGTGATATACCTGCCCAGCAAGATAAAAATGTTGACACTGCGTTCAACGATAATGTCCCCTGAAATTCTTAGAGAAAAAGGCAGCAATAGCTGATGAATACGGTCGGTTATGCGCATGGTAATGTCGGTTTTAAGATAAATAAAAATGGTGTTGAATACAGGCAGGAAAATCCTTTTCGTCGTGACTTACAAAGATAAGGGTAGTATTGCTTAAAAAGTTATCGAGGATAAAATTGAATTTTGCAATGCCTGTCATGTCAAAATAGTGGTAAGGTTCGTCGAGAATTAACAACGGTGCTTCCTTCAGTAGGATTCCCAATAACACAATTAACCTTTGCTGGTATGGCGTCAACTGATAAAGCGGACGGTTCGTGTCGTGCGATATTTCGAAATATTGCATCAGCAATCCCAATTTTTCCAAAATCTCATGCTGATTTTTTGAGCGGCGGTAAGGATTGCTGTTGAGGATGGAAAGAATAGTGTCGGATATCGACCTGGTTTTATCAAAAAAACGAAAAAATTCATGGGAAAAAAAGCCGATATTGTCTTTAATTTCCCAAATACTTGTACCATATTTTCGTGGCTGATCAAAGAGAAGAATGTCGTTGGCATAGCTTTGCGGATGGTCTGCATTAATAAGGCTCAGTAGGGTCGACTTGCCCGACCCATTTTTGCCGTGCAATGCCCATTTTTCCCCTTTGTTTACAGCCCATGAAATATCCTTGAGGATTACACGATCATTATACCTGACTACTACTTTGGATAGCTTGAAAGCATGCTGAAAATTCTGCCGATGGGGTACTCGCAGTAAAAATTTTAATGATTCCGAATGATTCAAGTTTTGGGGTTGGGGAGGTTGTGAATGAATTTTTGTATATTGATCGAAATATGCTCTTTCGTAGGGTCGTGTGGTAACAACAATGATACAGACCTCTAGGGCCTGCTTAAGTTCATGAAGAAACTTAATAACCCCCGAACGATTGGCTTCATCCAGCCCAGAAAAAAGCTCTTCAATGAAAATTATTTTTGTCTCGGGTCGAAATGCTTTTAACAGGCAGGCTATTTTAAATTCACCAGTCGATAATTGGGTAATAGGCTCTTCAATCCTACTGTAAAGCATGGTCTGCTTAAGAATCTGTTGCACTACGCTATTGTCTTTGCCAATAAAATCTTTTACTCGCAACACTTCATCATTCTCTGTGGCATGATAACGCTGCTGGTAATAAAATATTTTTTCCTCCTGGCGCGTTATTCCATATGGAACAATCTGGATACTTCCTTGTTGGGAGAAACTCTTCCAATGAATATTTCCTGTTGTTGTGGTCGAAGGATGGATAAAATCTTTTATTTTTTTTAAAAAAATAGCCATAGTGGTGCTGGAATCAAATTCCATACACCACAACTGGCTATTTTCGATATCCATATTTATCGTCTGCCCAACTACATCAATGCCCAATGAGCAGGCAAAGGTGTTCATTGCAAAAGCTTCTTATCAATTACGGACCACTTGCAACTGTTCTTGTTCCCGAGCGTTGAGGAATTCGGTAAGCAATTCAGCATTGGAACGGGTTACAGCAATACGTCCCGAGCGTGTAAATTGCTTAACGCTACCGTATTTGTTGAGCTCGGCAAAAAGCTTGCTCGTTTCGAATTCATGCCCCGTTTTTTCAATAACGGTATATTCGGGTGTAATTTCAATGATACGGGCATTACTCTCTCTTACAATGGTCTCTATCATATTGCTTTTGAGTAAAGCTTCTGTCGAAACCTTGTACAGCGCAATTTCCTGAAAGATAATTTCATCTTTCGTGAAGTAGTATGCTTTCAAAACTTCTACCTGCTTTTCAATTTGTTTGGTAATTTTCTGAACCATGTCGTGGGTGGTATTTACCACAATAGTAAATTTATGAATCCCATGCAACGATGACTCAGAAACGGTGAGACTTTCAATATTGACATGACGACGGGTAAAAATTATCGTAATACGATTAAGCAAACCAACTGCATTTTCCGAGAATGCAATGATGGTATATTGTTCTATCTTGCTCATTTTTTCAATTTTTAGTTAGTTGCTTCAAGTAAAATTTCACTTACCGAGGCACCGGAAGGTACCATGGGGAATACATTGTCTTCTTTTTCAACGACCACTTCAAGCAGAAAAGCTTTTTCCGATTTCAGCATGTTGCTAATGGCATCGTCGAGCTGCGAACGTTCGGTAACCTTTTGATGATTGAGATGGTAACCTTCGGCAATAGTCATGAAGTCGGGATTTTTCAGCTCGGTCATCGAATAACGGCGGTCGAAGAAAAGTTGCTGCCACTGTCGTACCATTCCAAGAAAATAGTTGTTAAGCAGGATGATTTTTACGGGAATTTTATATTCGAATATGGTACCAAGCTCCTGAATAGTCATCTGCAGCCCACCATCGCCTACTATACAAATAACTTGCTTATCGGGTTTTCCAGTTTTGGCTCCAACGGCAGCAGGTAGGCCAAATCCCATAGTTCCCAATCCACCGGATGTTATCAGGCTTCGCTTGATTGTGTACTTGAAATAACGCGAGGCTACCATCTGGTGTTGACCTACGTCGGTAACAATGATAGCGTCGCCATTGGTTTGCTCGTTGATACGGCGGATAACCTCGGCCATGGTCAGTCCTGGCTTGGAAGGATAGAGTTCGTGTTGGATAACTTTTTCTTTTTCAATCTCATAGCATTCGTCAAACTCTTTTCTCCATTGGCTGTGGTCGCGTTTTTCAACCAGCCGGGTTAGCAAAGGAAGGGTTTCTTTAACATCGCCCAGCACGGCTACGGTAGTTTTTACATTCTTATCGATTTCGGCCGGGTCAATTTCGAGATGGATAACCTTGGCCTGTTTGGCATAACGGTTCAGGTCGCTGGTTACCCGGTCGTCGAAACGCATACCAACTGCTATAAGTACGTCGCACTCGTTGGTTTTGATGTTAGGTGCATAATTGCCATGCATACCCAGCATGCCAACGTTGAGCGGATGGTCGATGGGCATAACACTGGCACCCAATAGTGTCCAGGCAAATGGAATTCCCGACTTTTCAATGAAGGCTCTGAACTCGTCCTCTGCATTTGCAAGGATTACGCCCTGTCCAACGAGTACATAAGGCTTCTTAGCGTTATTGATCAGCTTGGCTGCCTCAATAATTTTCGATTCGTCGGGGGTGGGACGGGGTACATAGCTGCGAATGAAATGGCATTTTTCGTATTTGTAGTCAAGTGTGCCAAACTGCGCATTTTTAGTAAGGTCGATAAGTACCGGCCCGGGTCGTCCCGATCGAGCGATATAAAAAGCTTTTGCAATAGCACCAGGGATATCCTCGGGGCGTGTAACCTGTATGTTCCACTTGGTTACTGGCATCGAGATGCCCACAACATCGGTTTCCTGGAAAGCATCGGTACCCAGCAGCGATGCACTAACCTGTGCGGTGATAGCTACAATGGGCGTACTGTCAATCATGGCATTTGCAATACCTGTGATCAGGTTGGTTGCCCCGGGTCCCGAGGTAGCCATTACTACGCCAACCTTGCCTGTGGCCCTTGCATAGCCATCGGCTGCATGTATAGCACCCTGCTCATGCCGGGTAAGGATATGCCGAATTTGATCGGTAAAACCATAAAGGGCATCGTATACGGGCATAATGGCACCACCGGGATAGCCAAATATAACTTCTGTCCCTTCTTCAATAAGCGATAATATTACCGCCTCACTTCCTGTAATTTTACGTGTTTCACTCATATGCTTAATTGTTTTTTCGTTATTCAATCATTCTTATAGCACCCTTATCGGCACTGGATACTATGCTGGCATATACTTTCAGTGCCCGAGAAATATTACGTTTTCTATTTTTTGGGGTAAAGGCTTCTTTGCCGCGTTTACGCTCCTCGTTGAGTCGTCTTTCTATTTCTTCAGTGGGTACCAGCAAATTAATAGAACGGTTTGGAATATCGATTTCTATCATATCGCCATCCTGAACTATGGCTATTACTCCCCCCGAAGCGGCTTCGGGCGAAACGTGCCCGATCGACAGTCCCGAGGTTCCACCCGAGAAACGGCCATCGGTAATCAGTGCACACTCTTTGCCCAAATTGCGGGCTTTTATGTATGAGGTTGGATACAACATTTCCTGCATGCCGGGTCCGCCTTTGGGGCCTTCATACCGGATAACCACCACATCGCCGGCTTTAATATTCTTTAAAATTCCCTCACAGGCGTCTTCCTGACTTTCAAATACTCTTGCAGGCCCCTTAAATTTAAAAATTGAAGGATCTACCCCAGCCGTTTTTACGATGCATCCATCTTTGGCCAGATTGCCATATAGCACGGCCAGCCCGCCATCGGGAAAATAGGCATGGGCTATATCGCGAATACAACCATTGCTACGATCCTTATCGAGTTCGTCGTAGTAATATTCCTGCGAACCCATGGTCAGGTTTTTTATTCCTGCCGGACCACTGCGATAGATTTTAATAGCTTCTTCGGATACAGTGGGGCGCATAATATCGTAGGTGTCGAGAGCTTGTTTGAGCGTCAATCCATCAACTCGCTTGACCGAAGTGTCGATAAGATTAGCCCTATCGAGTTCACCCATGATCCCCAGTATGCCTCCGGCTCGACCTACATCTTCAATATGATAATGAGAGCTCGGAGCTACCTTACACAGCACAGGTATTTTGCGCGATAGCGCATCGATGTCTTTCATCGTAAAATCGACCTTAGCCTCGTGAGCGATAGCCAGGATATGAAGCACCGTATTGGTCGACCCCCCCATGGCAATATCAAGCGCCATCGCATTCATAAAAGCTGTCCGGTTAGCAATAGAACGGGGTAATACGCTGTCATCCCCCTCAAAATAATATTTTCGGGTATTTTCTACGATTTTTTTGGCTGCTTTCTTAAATAGCTCTATACGGTTTTTATGGGTTGCTACAATAGTCCCATTGCCGGGTAGCGCCAATCCTAACGCTTCGTTGAGGCAGTTCATGGAGTTGGCCGTAAACATGCCGGAACAAGAACCACAGGTGGGGCAGGCGTTTTTTTCCACCTCTTCGAGCTCGGCATCAGAAACCGAACTATCGGCGGCCAGCACCATGGCATCTACCAGGTCGTACTTTTTATTACGTACTCGCCCGGCTTCCATGGGACCTCCTGAAACAAAAATGGTTGGAATATTCAGTCGCATGGCTGCCATAAGCATACCTGGCGTAATTTTATCGCAGTTGCTGATACATATCATGCCATCGACCTTATGGGCATTAACCATGTACTCCACACTGTCGGCTATAAGGTCGCGCGAGGGCAGCGAGTACAGCATGCCATCATGTCCCATGGCAATGCCATCGTCGATAGCAATAGTGTTGAATTCGGCTGCAAAACATCCTTCTTCTTCAATCCACTGTTTTACCTTCTGGCCTATTTCGTGTAGGTGAGTATGTCCGGGGACAAACTGGGTAAACGAATTGACCACGGCAATAATGGGTTTGCCTATTTGCTCTTCCTTCATGCCAGCAGCCCTCCAGAGACTCCTGGCACCAGCCATCAGGCGGCCTTCGGTTGTGGTAAGACTACGTAATCTGTACTTCATTGTGTAAGTTTTTAGTATTAGTTAATTTTCTGCTATATACGAAAAAACCCTTCTCAAACTTGGTTGAGAAGGGTTTTTATATTTTTTTACTCTTATTCGCTAAGCAATACCATTCTCAACCCACGATCGTGTGACCACGAGCACCACTACTACCACGAGAATAATATTGCTTAGTAGAGCTTTCATTTGTCTATTTTTACCTTTGCAAATATATAAATATTTATTTTCTTTCCAAAAAAGTAATTACTAAAAATTATTTATTCTCATCAAATGCTCGTTCATCCTATTTATTTAGGGTCATTTTTATTTTAACCTGAATTTTTTCGGCAATTTTGTTGCGAACGATTTGGGGAATTTTAATGTTGTAATCGGCAGGGGAAATCTCAAAGTCCCCTTTTACGATAATTTGTGTGTCCATGGGGGTAATCCTTATTTTGGTCCTAAAAAGCTGATCGACCCCGTGAATATTCATGGTGCCTTCGACCTCGGCCTCCTGCTCAACATTTTTATTTGCCAGCACACCGGCATTGACAATTTTTCCCTTAAAAGTAGCTTTGGGAAATTTATCCGATTCTACATAATTTTCATTGAAATGTTCCTCCATCAGGGCACGTTCGAAGCGAAACAATTTCATGATGCAGCTTACAGCAACCTCGCCCGTTTGGATATCGAGAATGGCTATAACTTTTTTATTCTCGGCCTTAATGTCCTCAAAAGGGGTTGTGGAGAAGAAACTGATATGACCTTCAGTGGTAATGTATTTTTGTGCCAGCAGGGGAACTGCTATGAACGTAAAAAGGAACGGGAAGAAATTTTTTTTTACCATAGCCATTTCTGTTAGGGGAGGCTTTTTAACGACGATTGATGTTAAATACCCTCGAAATGTTGAAGCCAAAATGAATATCTCCTTTGTCCCACTTGCCGGTAGTACGCCCAATAAAATCTTTTTCGGTCATTCCCTGGGTATTGGTAAGGATGAGCTGAAATACATGCCCACCCGTTTCGATGTCGAAACCCACGCTAAGTGCGTCGGTATATTGCGACGGTATACCCTTTGTCAATAATCGCGGGTAGTATTCGAAGTTAAAGGAAGTTCGTGTGGTAAGTTTAATTCGCCCACCTACACCCAGCGCAAAAATATTGTTTGGTTCATTAGCCAGGGCAACCATGTTGTAATGCACAAATACGGGGCTTAGCTGTAACGAAAAACGATTGCTTAGCTTGCAAACTATAAGTAGCTGATGCACATAGGCCAATCGTGCAGTGAACGGATAATTTGCATTGTTTTGAAGGGAATCGACGTAAGGAAAATCCTGCGTACGAACTGTCATTTCCGTAAGATACGAAATGCAAGTGGAAAAGCGCTACTCCCTGTTTTTTGACGAAAAAGGGTAAATTTTAAAAATCCCTGGTAGGTTTTTTCGTACGATCCCCTTCCAACACCTGCCATTAACCAGTCGGTAATGCCATATTCAAGGCTAAACTGGGTTTGGGCTGCATCAATGCCCCAGAAATTATAGGCGCCACTGTTCAGGGTACCAAAACGATGATGAACACGAAAATCGAGCTGGCCTTGCGGCATTCGCTCAATGGAATGGCCATTGAGAATGCGAGTAGCCTTAAAAGTGGCGGTAACCAGATTGTCCGATTGCTGATCCTCTAATTGGTTAAGTATATCGCTCATATCCTGAGCCTGTACAAACGTTATTGCACTAAAAGCAATGCTAGTGACCAGCCACGATTTGTTTTTCATTCCACGAATTTTTAAAAAAGGCTACCCCCTATAATAAATATTTACAAGCTCAAAAGCTTTTTAGTTATTCTTTTTACCCTGATTCACCCAGGCTTCGAACTGCAGGATTGCACACTGGGGAAGGTTTCCTCCTTTTGGCATAGGTTCATATCCCGGTTGATGTTTTATGGCGCCCAGTATACGCGTGGCATTTCTGGAAATCTGGTCGTAGCCTGTGAGCACGGGGCTTGTCCCGGAATGACAGCTCAAACAATTATTCTTGATCATGGGCATAATCACCTGGCTAAATGACACATTCGACGTGTCACAATTGGCTACTCCTCCGTTGCCTCCTGTTCCCTCTGTATTAGCGAATTTGTCTTCTTCGTTGTCATTAGTGCAGGAAAACATTATGGTAGCAGTACTGCACAGCAATATAAATAATAATCCTCTGATGTTGTTAAAGTTTATCTCAACCATGTAGCAGACAGGTAAATCTTTGACAATTTTATTGATTAATGGTTTACTATTAAACAAAAATTTTACAAAAAAGTTTTTACGACAGTGGATTCGAGGATAGAGGTCGGATAAGCTATCGCAGCGTTAACCAACGGTATACCTTTTCCATCGGCAACAACTCCACCATTTTTCACTTCCATGAGACACCCATGTTCCTGCAAACGCAAACACAATAGTGATAAAATTGCGAACATGGGTGTTCCATCATACCTTTAAAAATTAATATTATGATGAAAATTTATTCTTAAATTTTAAGGCCACATTGACCAGCAGGATAAGTACCGGTACTTCAACCAGTGGGCCTATGACTGTTGCAAAGGCTACCTGAGAATTAATTCCAAACACTGCAACTGCAACGGCAATAGCCAGCTCAAAGTCGTTGCTGCCAGCCGTAAAGGCAAGCGTAGTTGATTTTTCGTAACCCTCACCTAGCCAGCGTGCAATAAAAAAGGTAACAAAAAACATGAAGGCAAAATAAAAGGTGTAGGGAATTGCTACTCGCAAGACATCGAGGGGTAATTCCACGATTTTATCACCCTTGAGTGAAAACATAACGAAAATCGTAAAAAGCAAGGCAATAGGGGTAAACCAGCTTACCACCGGAATATATCGATGGTAATACCAGTCGTCACTGGCTTTTCTTCGTAATACCAGGTTTGTAATCAATCCTGCCAGAAAGGGTATGCCGAGATATATCAAAACTGTTCGGGCAATTTCACCGATAGATACTTCAACGATGGCACCTTTCAGGCCAAACAAGGGTGGTAAAAATGTGATAAAAATATAGGCATAAACCGAGTACAAGAACACCTGAAAAAGTGCATTAAAAGCTACCAGGCCAGCGGCTAATTCGGTATCGCCATTGGCCAGATCGTTCCAAACCAACACCATGGCTATGCAACGAGCCAGCCCAACCAGAATTACCCCTATCATCAGGCCCGGATAAGCATGCAAGAAAAGAATAGCCAGCAAAAACATCACCAACGGTCCTACTATCCAGTTCTGCGTGAGCGAAAAGAATAGCAGCTTTAAATTGCTGAAAACCAGGGGTAATTTTTCATATTTTACCTTAGCCAGTGGGGGATACATCATCAAAATAAGTCCGATGGCAATAGGAATGTTGGTTGTACCCACACTCAGCGAATCCCAAAATTGAGCAATACCCGGTGAAAAATATCCGGCGGTAATACCCAGAAACATGACCAGAAATATCCAAAGCGTAAGATACCGATCAAAAAAAGAAAGTTTTTTCGTTGTGCTCATAATCATTACATTTCAGGTTTGTTAACGCAGGTGGTTTGTGTAAAAATTCCAGAATTGCTCTTTAATTTGGTCGCGAATTCTTCGAAACTCGCTCATGATATATTCCTCTGAACCTGTTGCGTTGGATGGATCTTCGAATCCAATGTGCAGCCGGTTTTTGACCTTCCCCAGGAATGCCGGACAAGTCTCGTTGGCATGGTCACAAACGGTTATTACATAGTCCCACTCATCCGATAAATATTGATCGACGTGCGTGGATACATGATGGCTGATGTCTATCCCCACTTCTTTCATTACCTCCACTGCCCTGGGATTTACCCTCGAAGCTGGCTCTGTTCCTGCCGATCGAACCCATAAATTGCTATCGAACGATTGTAAAAAACCATGTGCCATCTGGCTCCGACAACTATTGCCCGTGCAAAGAATTAATATTTTAGTCATACCATTTATAATATGTAAGGTTAATCATTTATGATGTTATTTCAGTCAATACTGTAAATTCTTATTAAGAAACTCATCCTCAAGCATTGTGACTGCGCTCTGTACATAAACCCGACAATGTGTCTGGAACATATTTTGCTGCTCAATAATCCTGTATTCATCGGGATTGTTCAAATCAAGTCCTTCCAGCAACTCACGGCATAGAATACTACCGTGTCTTTGCTTGAACTTCTCAAAAAATTCAACCGTTCGTTTGTAGGTTTCCTTCTTTTTTGCCTCGTCGTCGTTGCTACCCTTACCAAACTTCAACCCCAGCACCATGAGAGCACCGGTTACGGCACCACACAGTAGTTGTCTTCGACCCATACCCGCACCAAAAGCACATGCTATTCTTAAACAAAGATCTTCTGGTAATTGATAATCTTCTGCAAAGGCAGCAAGTACCGATTGTGCACAGTTGTACCGATTGTCATAAAAGGATATTGCTTTTTCTACCTTTCTCATTTTAAAATGTTATGCGTATCACAATCTATCTCCGTTTGCAGCAGTCGGCTAAGAAACTGTTCCATCAGGGCCGTGTATTGGCGAACATTCTCCACATTCAGGCAGTAATTGACGTTAAGTCCCTCGATAGTTCCCTGAATCAGCCCAAGTTCCTTTAGCTCAGCAAGATGTTGCGACACAGTGCTTCGGCTCAGCGGAAGATGATCGGCAATATTGCCCGAGATGCACGATTTACATTGAGCCAGATAGTTCAATATAGCAAGCCTGGCTGGATGAGCTAATGCTCGGGCAAATCTTGCAATATTCTGCAAATCAGCAGAAAAGAGCTCTGTTTTTTTCATAAAAAGTACAATAATTCGTATTGCGTAAAAATACGAATAAGATTTTATTTCATCATATTCCTGCCAAAAAAATATTATACCACAAGAAAAAAAATTTATATAACTTTAATCACTATTCACCAATAAATTATTTATCATGACATTCAACATCAAACATCAGGAGCGTTACTCCCGAGGGGAGTTGATACTCCGAACCTTTTTTGGTTGGCTGTACATGGCCATACCGCATGGTTTCCTTTTATTTTTTGCGGGACTTTGGGGACTTATTCTAAGCTTTCTTGCTTTTTGGGTGGTTTTATTTACCGGGCGCTATCCCCGAAAGTTTTTCGACTATCAGGTAGGACTATACCATTGGAGTACCCGTTTGAATGCACGATTGTATAATTTAAGCGATGGCTATCCCGCCTTTGGACTGCATAAAAAGGATGAAGCCATTGAACTGGAAATACCCTATCCGGAAAAATTGAGCCGTGGCTTGCTGGTTCTTCGGATTCTCTTTGGCTGGCTATATCTGCTTATTCCTCATGGGTTTTTACTGTTTTTCCGGGGAATTGCTACGGCGGTTGTCATGCTTATAGCCTGGTTTATTGTGCTATTTACCGGACGGTACCCGCATTCGATGCACGAATTTGTGGTGGGTACGCTGCGATGGGGTATGCGGGTAAACCTGTACTGCAGTTTTATGACCGATGCCTACCCACCCTTTTCGGGCAAGCCCGACAACAGCTAAAAAAAAGAGATGAGAAAACAAAATAGGAGCGAAAAAATCGCTCCTATTTTACTAAATATGGATTTTCTTTCAATTGTCTTACTGAATATTGTTTTTCTGTTCCTGAATGCGAGCTTTCTTACCTCTTAATTCACGTAAGTAGAAAATCTTTGCCCGGCGCACCTTACCACGTTTGTTAACTTCAATTTTTTCAATAAAAGGAGACGATACAGGGAAAATTCTTTCTACTCCTACTTCACCAGACATTTTACGAACCGTGAAGGTAGCAGTAGGTCCCGTACCCTTGCGTTGAATTACAACACCTCTAAACTGCTGGATTCGTTCCTTGTTTCCTTCTTTAATCTTATAGTGTACCGTGATAGTATCCCCGCTGTTAAAATCCGGTAGGTCAGTTCGCATGGGAACGTGCTGCTTCACTATGTCATTCAGGTTCATCGTGGTAATTTTTAGTATGTTTGTTCAAAAATTTTAGGCTGCAATATTACGATTTTTTTCTGACAAAAAATCACTACCCAAAAAATCTTTTTTTCATTAAGCCAGATTTTGCTCTCAACTATGCATCCTGCATCATATCGATAATAGTCTCTATAAGGTCGTCGACATTAGGTTTAGAGAAATAGTCGCCATCGGAGGCATAAGCAGGACGGTGTTCGGTGGCAGTAAGGGTTCGCGGGGCTTGCCGCAGGTATTTCCATGTTCCCTGCACTTCAAGGATTTGCTGAAGCATAAATGCCGTAGCTCCGCCTGGGACATCCTCGTCGGTTAGCAACAGTCGCCCCGTTTTTTTTACCGAATCTGCAATTATATGATGAATATCGAAGGGGAGTAGCGTTTGAACATCGATAAGTTCGACCGAAATCCCCATTGTTTTGAGTTGTTCAGCGGCTTCCTGGGCAATACGAACCATTGAACCATAGGTTAACAGTGTAATATCGGTACCTTTTATCAGAACCTCGGGTACACCCAGGGGAACCGTATAATGTCCCAGATTAGAAGGCCTGAGCTCTTTCAGTCTATATCCATTCAGTGGTTCAATGACAAGGCCGGGATCCTGTCCTTTCAGCAGCGTATTGTAAAATCCGGCAGCCTGAGTCATGTTGCGTGGTACACATATATATACTCCTCTCAAGGCATGGATTATCATCCCCATAGGTGAACCAGCGTGCCATACTCCTACCAGCCGATGTCCGCGGGTGCTAATAATCAGGGGGGCAGCCTGTCCTGCATATGTCCTCCATCTGAGAGTGGCCAGATCATCACTCAGCGTTTGCAAAGAATACAACAGGTAGTCGAGATACTGTATTTCGGCTATGACCTTCAGTCCTCTCATGGCCATGCCAATTCCTTGTCCTGCAATGGATGCCTCACGAATGCTGGTATCTGTAATACGGTGTTCGCCATATTTTTGTTGAAGGCCTTCGTAAGTTTGATTTACGCCTCCAATTTTACCTATATCCTCACCAATAGCTATCAGGTTGGGATATTGTGCAAATAACGCATCGAAATTGTCGCGCAAAATTTCCCTTCCATAGGCCATCTCGGCAGACTCGGGAAAAACAGGAGGAATAATCTCTACGTTGAGGGCTGAATGTTTGTTTTCGCAATATAGATGTGAGCTATATCTGTCAAGATTTGCAAGCTGTTGCTTGTACAGCCATTGTTTGAGTTGAGGCATATTAGGACAATCGGGACACATGGTCCGGAGTAAACTTCTGGCTGCACCTATCACATCCTTTCTTCCTGGCGACCCATTTGCCTGTAAGGAAGATAGTATGCTTTGGTATTTTTCATTATCATCGTCCTTACACTGACAGCTTTTGCTGCTAGCTATTTGAAGCAACTCATTTTTTTCATTGATGATTGGATTGAGGTAGACCCGATAAGCTTTATTTTTTATAGCCATCGCATCGGCAATGGCTTTGGCCTGAATCTCATCGAGTTCTTCAGCAGTAGCAATGTGGGCAGAAATCATCCACTCGCGCATTTTGATCAAAGGATCATGTTCTTGTTCCCAGGCAAGTCTTTCTGCGCTTTTATAACGCTCGTGTGAACCCGAGGTTGAGTGTCCCTGAGGTTGAGTTAATTCGTTGACGTGAAATACTACCGGTACATGTTCCTTGCGGCACCGTTCCACTCCCTCAGCAAAAACCTGGCAGAGGGCAGGATAGTCCCATCCTTTTACCTGGTAGAGGTAAATCCCATTGGTTCCTTCCTTTTTTTCAAAACCCTTTAACGCCTCGTATATACTGTCCTTGACGGTTTGAACATCGGTAGGGACAGATATCCCATAACCATCGTCCCATACAGCCATAACCAGGGGAACCTGCAACACAGCTGCAGCATTCAATACTTCCCAAAAATGTCCCTCGGAGGTGCTGGCATCGCCGATGGTTCCAAAAGCAACTTCCTGACCGTCCCGGGAAAATTTCCACTTATCGATAAATTCTTTCAGGTTGCGATATATTTTGGAAGCATAAGCAAGTCCAAGTAACCTGGGTAAATGCCCTGCAGTAGGGGAAATGTCCGAGGAAGAATTTTTGAGCTGTGAGGTAGGGAGCCAGTTCCCATCTTCATCGAGAAAACGGGTTCCAAAATGATTGTTAAAATTACGACCGGCGTTGCTTGGATTGTTCGCAGGATTAGTATCGCCATATAATAGGGCAAAAAGCTCCTCTGGTGTACTCATACCGGTGGCCAACATAAAGGTTTGATCGCGGTAATAGCCCGAACGCCAGTCGCCTTCCCTGAAAGTTTTGGCCAATGCTATCTGCGCCACTTCTTTTCCTTCGCCAAATATACCAAATGAAGCCTTGCCGCTCAACACCTCACGACGTCCTATTACGCTAATCTCCCTGCTCAGATGGGCCAGATAAAAATCTCGCTTGATTTCTTCGTAAGAAGCTGGAACAGCAACAGATGATTTTCCAGCAGTTACTCCCGCGTGTGATGACATCATACCTTAGTTTAAAGTTAAAACGTACAGGGCACGTTTTTGTTCACCCCTTATTTAGTTCCTTAAAACGACCAGTTAAAACTGATTCGCGCTGTTACCGACTCTTTAATATCACGAGTACCTATCTTTTCGTAACTTTCCACCACCACATTGGGCGAAATAGTAAATTCTTCAGTAGGTTTCAGATTACATGCCACAATAAACAATTGTCGGGTATCCCCCGATGTTTTACTGTTGGGCTCGAAATAATCATAACGCAATACAGCAGCTACTTTGGACGAAAAATAGTAGGTACCATACATAGAAACCCCCATACCACTTTTGTTTTCCAGGGCACTACCTGTGTTGTAGGCGTTCTTTGCGTTTGTAAGGTAAACATCCACTCCAGCGGATAATTTATCTTTTTTGGTGTAGCCAATGCTGAAGGCATTCGTAAGTATATCGGTCGAAACTGTCTTATTAATAAATGTGTCTCGCATCGAAGCCTGCATCTGATAGTCGGTATATATCAACAGGGCAAGGTTAGCGATTGGAGTAATGATCACCTGCCCGTAAAAACGTTTGTACTTATTATCTTCAGGCTTAGAGGGTGAATTATTCCCGATTAGCAGATGATATTTTACAATGCCAGTAGAATCGAATTGTCCTTTTAGTCCCACTCCAAGCTCACGGGTAGAAACAAGACCCCGTAAGTCAAGAATAGTCTTTTCAAGGAAACGATTTGCCCATGTACCTTCCATCATTCCATAGGGGGGAGTAGCCTGTAACCCCACAATTACAGCATGATTGGCATGGAAACGCCACTGTACCCACGCATCCTTCAAAAACATGGTAAAACGATAGCTTTTGTTGTCGGCCGATGCTGTGAAGTTTTTTTCATCCGATTCAACTGCAATCCTTGATGTAAAATCACGACTCAACCTGTAATCGTAGTTTAGCAATGCCCTTTGCACTGACATCCCGTTGACATCCTTTTCGCCAGCATAAGCAGCATTTTTCAGGCTTTTTATACCTGTATCCCTTGCTACATTGTAAAAATAGGTGCCAAAAATCGTACCGCTTATCTTTCCTTTAGGCTCTTCAGAGGTATGGGCCATTGTTATACTTCCAATGACCAGATGGGTCAAACAGATCAAAAAATACTTACGCATAAAAGTAAATTAATGTTTAATTAATATTAATTTTTCCCAAAAATATTCCATTTTTTATGTTTCCCCAATATTAAACTAACATAAAAGGAATATCACATACAAAAATGCATATAAAGCTTATAACCAATTTTTATGCTTGGGCTTGCGTTCAAATTTTCTTATTTATATAAAAATAGGCAAGCTTTTGATACCTTTGCAGGGTTGAACAGAATATCTCAATCAATAAAAGAATACGTTAATAATGAATTAAATGGGAAGCGATAGACGATTGATACTTGTTACCAACGATGACGGAGTTGACGCAAAGGGCATCAAGGCATTGGTGGAGGTAGGAAAGGAATTTGGTGAGGTAGTAGTAATTGCCCCTACGGAGGCGCAAAGTGGTATGTCGCATGCTATTACTGTAAAAACACCCATTCGGGTGTATCGAGTATTTTCTTTTGAGCCTATAATGGCCTATGCCTGTAACGGAACCCCGGTTGATTGTGTAAAAATGGCCATTAATCGCATTTTGCCCCGTCGTCCCGATTTGATTCTATCCGGAATCAATCATGGGGGAAATTCTTCCTCGAGTGTTTTGTATTCGGGAACTATGGCAGCAGCGCTGGAAGGTTGTTTGAATGGCATTCCTTCGATTGGGTTTTCTCTACTTGAGTTTTCGAGCAATGCCGATTTCAGTGCCGCTCAATATTTTGCCCGTAAAATTATCTCAAATGTTATTCAGCATGGGCTTCCCAGGGGAGTGTGTCTTAACGTAAATATCCCCTACCTTCCCTTAGAAAAAATTGCAGGGGTAAAAATTTGCCGGCAAAACCATGGGGTGTGGAAGGAAGAATTTGAACATCGCACCGACCCGAGCGGATTTGATTATTATTGGCTTACTGGCACCTTCGAGGATCTTGAACCCCATGCCGAAGAAACCGATGAATGGGCACTTCGAAACAACTATGTAGCAGTTGTGCCTGTGCAATTTGACTTTACCGCATATCACGCCTTACCCATCTTACAAAAATGGAATTTCAATGGACAATGAAAGTATACAACAATGGCTGAATAATAAGTTGGGACGTTTCAATAGGTTCTGGCTCGGTTTTGCCTCAGGCATCGTTGTTCCCCTTCTTACCCTGTTGGTAACTTATCACCTAAATTTTGAGCATTATAACCTGAAGGAGTTCTATGCTTTTTTGCTGCAATTTCGGATTCTGACCAAGCTGTTGAGTCTTTGTGTATTACCCAACCTTGGTATATTTTTTCTTTTCCTTTACCCCGATTTTCGAAGGGCAGCCATGGGAACGCTCACGGCTACCTTTGCTCTGGCAATTATTATTATTGGCTTGCAGGCAATTTTGGGATTATTGTAGGTGCGTATTACTGTAGTTCCTTCAATCGAGCCTCGAGGGCACTGATTTTAGCTTCAGCATCCTGTCGTTTTTTATGTTCAAGTTCAACCACTTGGGCTGGAGCATTTGCCACAAAGCGCTCGTTGTTGAGTTTTTTCATTACCGAGTCCAGAAAGCCACGGGTATACGTCAACTCTTCCATTATCTTCCGGCGTTCTTCGTCAATGTCTATTTTCTGCTGGGTTTCGACAAAAAACTCGGCAGCACGAACCATAAAAGTAAAGGCATTGGGTATTTTTGTGTCGGTGAGCTCAATTTTTTCTGCCTGAGTCATTTTGGATAAAATTACCCCCAGGGCAGGATTGTATGTGTTGTTAACCGATTTTACATAAATCCGAACGGATTCTTTTGTACCGATTTTTTTTTCTTTTCTTATAGCTCTTACCTGGGTGATAGCTTCCTTTACGATTTCAAAATCAGCGATGATTTGACTATTAGCCTGTCGAGGCTTGGGCTGTAGCTGGGTCATTATGCTTTCACCCTCCTGGCGTGGGGATATCGATTGCCAGAGCTCTTCCGTGATAAAGGGCATGAAAGGATGCAAAAGCTTTATCAGTACCTCAAAGAAGTCGAGTGTTTTACTGTAAGTTATCCGGTCGATGGGCTGCTGGTAGGGCGGTTTAATGATTTCGAGGTACCAAGAAGAAAATTCATCCCAGAACAGCTTGTACAGAGTCATGAGCGCGTCGCTAATGCGGAAGTTATCGAAATGTTCATCAACCTCTGCCATGGTTTGGTTCAGTAGTTCATCGAACCATTCTACAGCTCGGCGGGCATAAGCAGGTTGCTCCAGGCTGTCGTCGACCTTCCAGCTATTGACCAGACGAAAAGCATTCCATATTTTGTTGCCAAAATTTCTCCCCTGTTCGGTTAACGACTCATCGAACAGGATGTCGTTACCAGCCGGAGAACACAGCAGCAGCCCCACTCTTACTCCGTCGGCCGAGTATTTTGCAATCAAATCGAGCGGTTCGGGCGAATTACCCAGCGATTTGGACATCTTCCGGCGCTGCTTATCCCGAATTAGGCCAGTAAGATAAACATTGCGAAAGGGTTTGTCGCCAGCAAAGGCATAACCGGCAATAATCATGCGGGCTACCCAGAAGAAAAGAATATCGGGGGCAGTTACCAGATCATGGGTGGGATAATAATATTTCATTTCGGGATTATCGGGCTGTCGTATCCCATCGAACACAGAGATAGGCCAAAGCCATGAGGAAAACCAGGTATCAAGTACATCCTCATCCTGCCGAAGGTCGGTCAGGGTAAGTTGCGTATTCCCGGTTTTCTGACGAGCCAGTTCCAGCGCTTGCTGCTCATTCTCGGCAACGACAAAACTACCGTCGGGCAGATAGTAGGCTGGAATACGATGGCCCCACCACAGCTGGCGAGAAATACACCAATCCTTCACATTTTCCATCCAATGACGGTAGGTGTTCACAAATTTGGAAGGATAAAGTTTTATATTCCCGTTGAGGACATTTTCAAGGGCCGGACGTGCCAGCTCTTTCATGCGTAAAAACCACTGCATCGACAACCGTGGTTCAATGGGAACATGGGTACGTTCCGAAAGACCTATCTTATTGGTATAATCCTCAACCTTGACCAGCAATCCCAGCTCTTCGAGCTTTTTATGACTCAGTTCGCGGGCCACAAAACGATCTTCGCCTACGAAAAATCCTGCTTTTTCGTTCAGTGTTCCATCGTCGTTGAGTATATCGATGACGGGTAAATGGTGTTTGATTCCAAGCTCATAGTCTGCAAGGTCGTGAGCAGGGGTGATTTTAAGAGCTCCCGTACCAAATGTTGGATCAACATACTCGTCGAAGATAACAGGTACTACCCGGTTAACCATGGGTACAATTACCCTTTTGCCCTTCAGGTGCTGGTAGCGTTCATCGGCAGGATTTACGCAGACTGCTGTATCGCCCAGAATGGTTTCAGGCCGGGTAGTTGCTACTACAATAAAATCACTGCTGTTTTCGATAAAATATTTAACGTAGTAAAGCTTAGAATTTACTTCTGTATAAATTACCTCCTCGTCGGATAGGGCTGTTTTAGCCTTAGGATCCCAGTTGACCATGCGAACTCCGCGGTAGATCAGATTCCGGTTATAAAGATCCACAAAAACCTTAATAACACTTTCATATCGAGGAGGATCCATGGTAAAACATGTACGCTCCCAGTCGCACGAGGCCCCCAGTTTTTTAAGCTGTTCCAGTATTATGCCTCCATGCTTGTGTGTCCATTCCCAGGCATGTTCAAGGAATTTCTCACGTCCAATATCCGATTTATTGATTCCTTCGGAAGCTAATTTTTGTACCACTTTTGCCTCGGTAGCTATTGAGGCATGGTCGGTTCCGGGTACCCAGCAGGCATTTTTACCCTTCATCCTGGCCCGACGGATAAGCACATCCTGAATAGTGTTGTTCAGCATATGTCCCATGTGCAATACACCGGTAACATTGGGAGGGGGTATGACAATGCAATAGGGTTCGCGTTGGTCGGGCACCGAGCGGAATAGATGATGTTTCATCCAGTATTGATACCATTTTTCCTCCACCCGGGAAGGATCGTACTTCGAAGGAATGTCAAGCATGGAATATACACAATTGATACAAACACTAAAATTTTATGGCGTGCAAATTTAGAAATTTTTCCCTGTCAATAAAGAATGGGGATAATTTTTGGTTCTTCGAGCAGCAATCCCGGGACTTTTTGTTTAATCTCGGCAATTGCTTGCTCTACCTGCTTTAGGGTACAGGGCATAGTTACCACCGAGAAGTAAGCTTTCTCCTTGTTGTGGCGATTGTGACTTACTGTATCGATATTGATATGCTGATCACCGATGGCTGTGGTTACCAGACCGGTAATGCCTGGCCGGTCTTCGGTAGTAAAAGTAATATTGTAGGGTAAAACAATAGTGTCTGCCTCAACCAGTTCAAATTCTTTTAGCTCGGGCATACTGATAGCTACTCCCTGATATTTTGTAGCAAACACGATATCCGACACGACCGAACTGGCAGTTTCCAGACTACCAGCGCCTTTACCTACAAAGTAGTGTTTGCCGCTGTATAGATTCCGAACTTCCACGCAATTGGTCGCACCATTTACTTTCGATAGAAAATTATCATTTTTAACCATCATGGGTTTGACTGCGGCAAAAATTTTTCCGTCTAATTGCCGAGCATAGCAAATTAACTTAATGCTGCAGCCCATTTCGTTGGCAAAGTCAATATCTTCGCGCGAAATATGATCGATGCCCTCTTTATACAGCGAGATATAATCGATATTTGCACCAAACGCCAGACGAATAAGTATGGTAAGTTTATGGGCAGCATCGCCCCCATTGATATCGAGCGTAGGATCGGCTTCGGCATAACCAGCCTTCTGGGCATTTTCAAGAGCGGTCGGAAAATCGAGCCCTTCGTTCTGCATCGTAGACAGAATATAATTGCTGGTGCCATTCAAAATACCTGATATTTCAAGTATCTTATCGCCCGTAAAACTTTCACGTATGGTTTTGATAATGGGAATGGCTCCACATACGCTGGCCTCGTAGCCCAACAGTACATTATTTTGCCTGGCGGCCTGAAAAAGGCCATTACCCTTTTCGGCCAGCATAGCCTTGTTGGCAGTTACCAGATGCTTCCCTGACTCTAACACGCGCAGCATAATGTTGTAAAGATAATCGCTGGTACCGCCTATAGTTTCCACCACCAGATGAATATTGGGGTCGGCTATAATTTCATCAATGCAATGCGTTGCCTCCTCTCGCGAAAGATCTTTCCCTTGCCCACAAAATAAATTCAATGGTAGATTATACGCCGAGGCCGCTTTTTTGGGGAAAAGATCGACAATCTTAACCAGTTGAATCTTTTTTCCTGCCCTTGCGGCCAATTCGTCGGGCATATCGAGTAAAATCTTAGCCACCCCACTGCCCACCGTGCCACAACCCAGTATAGCTACATTGAAATATTCCATAATGTTTTATTTGACTATAATTTTTTAACAAAAAAACTAAATTCTTGCAGTTCAAAAATATTATAAATTCGAGGTTTCTAAAATAATGAAAAAAAACAATAGAATAAAATTTTTGTTTTAATATTTGTTCCAGCTTAGTTTTCATTAAGTACTTTTGTGCCCTAATTGAGTAATATGGACGAACAGAATCGGGAGTATACCAACGGCGAAATTACCGTGATATGGCAACCCGCAAAATGCATACACGCTACTACCTGCTATAAGGAACTGCGAGAGGTGTTTGATCCCCTTAAGCGTCCCTGGGTAAATATGCAGGGCGCGTCGACCGAGCGGATTATAGAAGTAGTAAGAAAGTGTCCTACCGCTGCCTTATCGTTCCGATGGAACGATGAGGAGAAGAACCGTCAGATGCTTGAGCAGGAAGAAAAAATAAGACAGGCCATGGAATACAGCAATCGTCCACGCTATGCCCCGGTCACCATACAGGTAATGCGCGATGGGCCATTGGTTGTTCAGGGTTCATTTGAGATATATAACGAGAAAGGTGAAAAGCTCAAGCATATGACGATTACGTCATTTTGTCGCTGCGGAGGCACCATGAATCCGCCATTTTGTGACGGACATCACAGAAAAATTGGTTTCACCAGTGAATAAAGCAAAGATGGAAGAGATCAAAGAAGAAGGACCTGTTGAGTTTCGGCTGAAACCCCATGGTCCCATATACGCCAAAGGAAAATTAAAAATTATAAATAGCAAGGGTCAGGTGCAGGAACTTGATGAGGTTTACCTGTGTCGCTGTGGACGTTCGCAAAACAAGCCTTTCTGCGACGGATCACACAAAAGATAGTTAGCTTGCTAGTGCCTTCTGAACCAACGCAGCAGCCTCTTCGATGGTAGTGGCTCCATAAACCTGGAGTCCCGATTCGTCGATAAGGCGCTTACCTTCCTCTGCATTCGTTCCCTGAAGCCTTACGATGATGGGTACCGGCACGTGACCTATATTTTTATAGGCTTCTACCACCCCTTGGGCTACCCTATCGCATCGCACAATACCTCCAAAAATGTTGATGAGAATAGCTTTTACCTGCGGGTCTTTAAGGATAATTTTAAAACCTGCCTCAACGGTTTGCGCATTTGCAGCGCCTCCTACATCAAGGAAGTTAGCCGGTTCGCCGCCCGAGAGTTTTATCATATCCATGGTTGCCATAGCCAGCCCTGCGCCGTTCACCATGCACCCTACATTGCCACTTAGTTTTATAAAATTCAAATTATGGGCTGCTGCCTCGGTCTCTGCAGGGTCTTCTTCATAGACATCACGTAGTTCGGCCAGCTCGGGATGCCGGTATAGCGCATTATCGTCAATAATCAACTTGACATCGGCAGCCCAGATATGATCGTCGGAGCTCTTAAGCACCGGATTGATCTCGAGCAAAGAGGCATCTAGGCCCACATAAGCAGCATACAAGCGTTGCACAAATACGGTCATCTCCTGCATGGACTGTCCGGTTAGGCCGAGGTTAAATGCTATTTTTCGAGCCTGAAATGGCATAAGGCCTACCTTCGGATCGATGGATTCACGATAAATCAAGTCGGGCGTTTTTTCCGCTACACTCTCTATATCCATACCCCCCTCGGTCGAATAAATAACCTCGTACCGACCCGTATTTCTGTTGAGCAAAATACTCAAGTAATATTCCTTAACGGGTGAGGGTCCAGGATAATATATGCCTTCTTCGATGAGAAGTTTGCGTACCAGCTTACCTGCCGGTCCTGTCTGGTGGGTAACCAATTTCATTCCCAGCATCTGCGACGCTACACTGGCTACTTCTTCGGGGCTTTTAGCGATTTTTACCCCACCCGCTTTTCCTCTGCCTCCGGCATGTATCTGAGCTTTTACGGCCCAGGTGTCGGTGCTGATTTCACGTGCCGCCCGTTCAGCATCGTCAGCATGCTCAATCATGATACCGCGGGGAACCTTCACTCCATACTCCCGCAACAACGCTTTCGCCTGATATTCATGCAAGTTCATAAGTGCATTCTTTTAAATCTTATTTTTGTGTAAACAATTTACTGGCATTTTTTATTCTGGAAAAATAACATTTTTTTAATTTCGAAGCCACAAAAATAGATATATGCGCAAATTGCTTAACAGTGAACTTAATCGGCTTACGGTTGAGGACTTTAAAAAAGCTTCAAAGATTCCTTTGGTTATTGTGCTGGATAATGTTCGTAGTCAGCATAACGTAGGGTCGGTTTTTCGAACCTCCGATGCTTTCAGGGTCGAAGCCATTTGCCTGTGTGGCATCACGGCTACACCCCCCAATGCAGAAATTCACAAGTCAGCCCTGGGGGCAGAATATGCGGTCGACTGGAAGTACTATGATCATCCTCTTGCTGCTATCCGGGAGCTAAAAGAGTATGGCTTTACCATAGTTTCCGTCGAACAAACCGATGGGGCCGTTCCCATCGAACAATTTACCGTACAACCCAATACCCGATATGCTGTAGTGTTCGGCAATGAGGTAAAAGGTATATTACAAGAGGTAATCGACGAAAGTAACCTCTGCATCGAAATACCCCAGTATGGCACTAAGCATTCCCTCAACATATCCGTATCGGCAGGAATTGTTATCTGGGAGTTTTTTAAGCAACTAAAAAACTACCTGTAAAAGCCCCGCAAATATCTGGATAAGTCAAAATTGCAGTACTTTTGCCCAAATATCTAATAATAAATGCCTGTTACAGATGTCTACCATACCATAGCCAGCCCGGCCGAAGGGCTTTATAAGGAAAAAGGTAGCAAATTTATGGCTTTTGCTTATCCCGTTGAGGAAGAGTTGCAAATACATACCCTGCTGGATACGCTCAAGGACCGCTATCACGATGCCCGGCATCATTGCTATGCCTATGCGCTGGGACCTAATCGCGAAAGATTTCGTTATTACGATGATGGAGAACCATCGGGAACGGCCGGCAAACCCATTTACGGTCAAATTTTATCTTTCGATGTTACCAACATACTCATTGTCGTTGTCCGATATTTTGGAGGTACCTTGTTGGGTACAGGAGGACTCATTCAAGCATATAAATCGGCAGCCGCAGATGCACTGCAGAAGGCACAGATCATTGAACAAACAGTCGGTCATAAATTTTTGATCCGCTTCGATTATCCCCTGCTCGACAGAGTAAAATACATTCTCAAAAACTTCAATACCGAAATCATTAAGCAAACCTTTGATACTCATTGTGAGCTGGTATGCAGAGTTAGGCTACAGTCGTACAGTCTGCTAATCCAACAACTCAGGCAATGGGATAATATGGATATTATCGAATTAGACTTCGATTAAAAAATAGCCTGATACAAACTTTCTTCTGATCATTCATGAAACCTGAATTAAAAAACGTTAGAAGGAGATAATTTAGCAACAAAATGCAGGTAAATTCTGATTTTATTCACAATTTTGTAAGATAAATCAAAAGCAGAAGCTATGTCGGTACAGGGGGAGATTAAGCGGGTCACAACCCATAAGCTCAGCGAGATGAAGCTGCGCGGTGAAAAAATTACCATGTTAACGGCCTACGATTTCTCAATGGCGCGCATACTGGATCAAGCAGGTATCGATGTTATTCTGGTGGGGGATTCGGCAGCCAATGTAATGGCGGGTTTCGAGACCACCCTGCCCATCACCCTCGATCAGATGATATATCATGCGGCCTCGGTGGTGCGTGGGGTTAAAAGGGCACTGGTAGTATGCGACTTGCCTTTTGGTACCTACCAGGGCAATTCCAAGGAAGCCCTTGCCTCGGCTATTCGTATCATGAAGGAAACGGGTGCTGGAGCTGTTAAGCTCGAAGGAGGCCTCGAGGTTAAAGAGTCAATCGAACGTATTCTATCGGCCGGCATTCCGGTGATGGGTCATCTGGGTCTAATGCCTCAATCCATTCATAAATATGGCACCTACATGGTGCGTGCCCGCGACGAGGCGGAAGCTAAAAAACTGGTTGAGGATGCCCATCTGCTCCAGGAAGTGGGGTGCTTTGCCCTTGTACTTGAAAAAATTCCTGCAGCTTTGGCAGGAAAAATTGCTTCAGAACTTAAAATCCCGGTAATAGGTATTGGCGCTGGCCGTGAAGTCGACGGCCAGGTGCTGGTGCTTCACGATATGCTGGGCCTGAACAAGGAGTTTTCGCCCCGTTTCCTGCGACGTTATCACAACCTGTTTGAGGAAATATCGAGGGCTGTTCAACGTTATATTATTGATGTAAAATCCCGTGACTTTCCTAACGAAAACGAACAATACTGAATCCCAACCATATGATTATTGCTGTTGATTTTGATGGAACTATCGTAGAGCACGAATATCCCCGTATTGGTAAAGAAAAGCCTTTTGCCTTTTACACCCTGAAGAAACTACAGGCCGAAGGACATCTGCTTATCCTCTGGACATCAAGGAAGGGGACTGCACTGGATGAAGCCGTTGAGTTTTGCCGACGTCATGGGGTGGAGTTTTATGCGGTCAATAAAAATTTTCCCGAAGAAATATGGGATGATAGCATTGCGCGTAAAATTGTTGCAGATATTTACATCGACGATCGCAACCTGGGCGGCTTTCCTGGTTGGGGCGAAGCATACCAAATGATCAGCGGACAAATGGATAGTTCCCATTATACTCTGCCCAAGCTATTAAAAAAGCACCCTATTAAACTATTTTTCCAGAAATTTCTAAAACTTATTTCGGATTGAAAATGAAATTCAGGTTATTTTATCCTCGGGTGTTATTCGTTATAGTCTGTATGTTCTTATGGGGAGGTTGTCGGAATGGAACCCCCTCGGCAGAGAATGTTCGTAAAAGTTCGCAGGATGCGGAAGACCTATTGCAAATTATCCGGCCTCGCTATGGTGAGCGATTTTACGAGGGACAGGAAATAACCTTCGAGGTAAGGTTGAACCCCGGCGTGGATTCGGTGGTGCTAATGGCCAGCAATGGTGCCATTGTGGGTAGTTTTCATCCCAACCGTACCCTGCTATGCTGGCGGGCAAATGCCGAAAAATTGGGAACGAAGAATTTTAATTTTAAAATATTTGCTGGTAAAATAACCACCAACCGTTCGCTTAACCTTATGCTGATCGATAAGAATGCCCCTGCGCAGCTACAGTACAGAATAGTCAACGTATATCCTCATGCTACCAATGCCTATACGCAGGGACTGATATATGACAACGGTATACTCTATGAAAGCGATGGGCAATACGGTATGTCGACTCTGCGCAAGGTGCAGATCGAATCCGGAAAAACCCTTCTTCAACACCTTTTGCCTGCAAAGTACTTTGCCGAAGGAATTGCACTCTACGATAATAAAATATACCAGATTACCTGGCGCGAGAATACCTGCTTCGTGTACGATAAGGAAACTTTTAAATTAATCGATCAAAAATCGTACGATATCGCCGAAGGATGGGGGCTGGCTTCCGATGGCCAATACCTGTATATGACCGATGGGAGCAATAGGGTGTATACTATCGAACCTGAAACTTTTTCGGTCGTCGATATGTTTGAAGTGGTGGATAACACAGGCCCGGTTGATCATTTAAACGAACTTGAGTATGTGGATGGACGGCTCTATGCCAATGTTTATCAGACCGATGATATTGTAGTTATTGATTTAAAACAAAAGCGACTGATGGGTAGGATTAATCTGGCACATTTGTTAAAACCTTCTGATATACAGCCTAATACCGATGTACTGAATGGTATAGCCTACAATGCACAGAGCAAACGTTTTTACATTACAGGCAAAAACTGGCCTAAGCTATTTGAAATTGAAATCATCAATACGCCGAAAACCAAATAAAATTATTGACCATGTTTACCATCACCGATATTAAAGGGACGGTTACTCTGAACAACGGGGTGCAGATGCCGTATTTTGGACTGGGTGTTTATCTGATTCCCAACAGGGAAGTGATAAAAGCTATTCATTGGGCACTAGATTGTGGGTACAGGCTCATTGATACGGCAGCATTGTATGAGAATGAGGAAGGGGTAGGCGAGGCCGTAAGAAATGCCTCGATACCACGTGCCGAAATTTTTGTCACCACCAAAGTATGGAATTCCGATCAGGGCTACGATAGTACGTTGCGTGCTTTTGATGCCAGCCTGCGGAGGCTGGGGCTCGATTATGTGGATCTGTATCTGATACACTGGCCAGTGGTTGATAAATATAAGCAAACCTGGAAGGCGCTGGAGAAAATCTACCGCGAGGGTAGAGCCAGGGCTATTGGCGTGAGTAACTTTCTGATACATCATCTCGAGGATCTAGCCTCATCGGCCGAAATACTGCCCATGGTCAATCAGGTAGAGTTTCATCCCTTGCTGGTTCAGCAGCCGCTACTCGATTATTGTCATCGGAAGGGAATACAGTTTCAATCGTGGAGCCCTTTTATGCGGGGTGATATTTTTGATATTCCCTTGTTACAACAGCTGGCCAGGCAATATAACAAAACTGTTGCCCAGTTAGTGCTTCGGTGGAACCTCCAGAAGGGGGTGCTGGTAATTCCCAAGTCGGCTCATAAGGAGCGAATCGAGGCTAATGCCCAGATATTCGACTTTGAAATTTCGGAAGCCGATATGCGGAAAATCGACCAGCTGGATAAGACGTATCGCATTGGAGCCCATCCCGATCATTTTGATTTTTAGGATAGTGTAGCATAATCATTTTTGGATTTTAACCTCAGGATTTGTTAAAGCCTGACGGGTTGTGCAGGGGGTTGTTGCGTGGGAGTATATGATCTGCAAGGTGTCTGCTGCCCCGTTGAATAGCCTGTTCACCATATTTTTTGCGTATTTTATCGAGGGTGGCATAAAGTTGTACCCATTTGGGCATGTCTTCGAAGATGCTTAGCTGCAGGTAACCTTTTATCAGTCGGCTTAGCCCTACCCCCAGCAATCGTACCTCTGTACCCTCATGGTAAAGCTGCCTGAGCAGTTCTTTTGCCTCGGCTATAAGCACATGGTCGAGTACGGTAAAGGGTATTCGCTTGTGCATGACGTAAGTATTGAAGTCGGTATAACGTATTTTTACCGATATGCAGGCAGTGAGTTTACCCATCTGTCGCAGGCGGAAAGCCAGATGTTCAACCATGGCAGTGAGCTCGGCCTGCAACACACGTATGTCGCTTGTGCTCTGTGCAAAGGTTCGCTCGATACTCATCGATTGTTGCTCGTAATGGGTAAGTACAGGGGTGGGATCGAGCCCATGAGCCCGTTCCCAGAGGGTAAGCCCGTTTTTGCCCAGCAATCGTACCAGAAAATCGGGCGAGGTCCGTTGCAAATCCCCAATGGTGCGTATGCCAATTAACTGGAGTAGCTGATTGGTTCTTTTTCCTACTCCTGGAATGGCCGAAACTGGCAGAGGGCTAAGAAAAGAAACGACCTCGTGCGGAAAAACATATTTTTCACCGTTGGGTTTGGCCACATCGGTAGCAATCTTAGCTACTGCCTTACTTACCGACATGCCCAGCGAGATGGGTAGCCCTGTGCGGTGAAAAATCTTACGACGCAATTGATGAGCCCATGCAGCTGCCTCGAAATATGGACTCATCCCCGAAGCATCGATATAAAATTCATCGATAGAGGCCTGCTCGTAAGCCGGTGCCGATTCGGCAATAATATCAGCTACCCAGTGCGAATACTGGCTATACAGCTTCATATTTCCTGGCAAAAATACCGCATCGCGACATAGCATTCGCGCATCGCGTATGGTCATACCGGCACGGATGCCATACTGTCGTGCCTCGTAGCTGCAGCTGGCTACTACCCCTTTATGGCCCACTCCTCCTACAACTACCGGTAGACCCAACAAACGTGGATTCGATAGCCGTTCCACCGATACAAAAAAAGTATCTAAGTCCATATGGACGATCATACCCTGCCTGTTTGATTAAAAAATAATCAAAATTTTAGATATAAAAATAATCAAAAAAATATTTTAATTCCAGGTTTTGTAAAAAAAATAATCTAATTTTAGGACGTATTTTTAATCAATAGATTATGTATCTGGCATCTAATCTAAAACTATTGCGAAAGCGGAAAGGGAAGACCCAGAGCGATGTAGCACTGGCTTTAGGGATTAAACGCCCCACTTACAGTGGATATGAGAATGGTGTTGCCGAGCCCGATGTGAGTTCTCTCATTGCCTTATCGCAGTATTTTCATATTGCCATAGATACCCTGCTGAAGGTCGATTTGAGCTCGCTTTCGGATTACCAGCTGGGTGAGCTGGAGCGAGGGAACGATGTATATCTGGCCGGGAGTAAACTACGTGTTCTGGCTACCACTGTTGATAGATCCAATGAGGAAAACATTGAGCTGGTGCCCGAAAAGGCCAAGGCGGGTTATGCTACGGGTTTTGCCGATCCTGAGTATATTAAGGAATTGCCGCTCTTTCAGCTACCTTTTCTGTCGAAGCAAAAAAAATACAGAACTTTTCAGCTTACGGGCGATTCAATGTTACCTATCCCACCGGGTTCGTGGGTCACAGGCGAGTTTGTGCAGGATTGGCGTAATATTGTTAATGGGCACGCCTATCTTATCCTCACGCTTGAAGAGGGAATAGTATTTAAAATTGTAGAGAATTTGCTGGAAACAGAGGGCAAGCTTACCCTGTATTCCCTCAATCCTACCTACCAGCCTTACGATGTATATGTATCGCAGATTAAAGAGGTGTGGCAGTTTGTTCATTATATTTCGTCGGAGTTGCCCGACCCGCTGGTGCCTAAAGACGAAGTAATGCAGATGCTCGAGAGCATCAAAAAGGATATTGAATTATTGAAAAGCCGCTTGTAGGGTTATTAATGCTTAAAAAACGATATAATCTTCCGGATTTACGGGCTGGCCATTATGCCATAGCTCAAAATGCAAATGGGGACCTGTGGTAATCTCACCCGAGTTTCCTACAATGGCAATAGGTTCGCCGGCTAATACCCGTGTACCTATCGATTTAAGAAGCTCGGCATTGTGTTTATACACCGAAATCAGATTGTTGCTATGCTGAATTTCTATTACATAGCCAGTTTCGAGTGTCCAGGTAGCAAGGATAACAGTGCCATCGAGCACCGATTTGATAACCTCGTTGGGCCCGGCAACAATGTCTATACCATAGTGCCCCATATTCGGGTTAAACTTATTGGTAATCACCCCTTTTAAGGGGGTGAAAAAATACAGTTGCGTGGTTGGCTTGTTGATAGAGTTGCCCTGCCGATCCTCCGCATATACATTAAATTGCTCTGCTTCAATTTCTTTTCTCAGCAGGGAGTCATTTTTCGAACGGGTAAACTGGATATTTTTGGTACGTAGGCTATCTTTTTTCTCAACCATTTTATAGATACTATCCTTGCCCAACAAAATATTCTGAATGTTACTAAAGTACCTGTCGCGGATTTTCAGAGCCTGTTCCAGTGAGTCGAGCTTAAGAGCATTCATGACGATTTCCCTTCTTTCCTCACTGGTGGGATAACCCGGTATAAACTCCCTAACCGACGTGTAGGCAATAAGCATAAAAGTAAGCGTAACCAGGATAAACCCCAGTGCCCCCAGTACCCAAAGCAGGTTAAATCCCTTTAGCTTAAGCGATCCCACTTCCTCAAAAGTGTTATCGTTATAAATAATTAAACGGTACCGGTCACTGAGTCGATCGGCTAACGAACGGTGTGGCTTGCTCATGGAACTGTATTTATTGCAACAAATTTAATGGCAAAATTGGCATTAAAAAAATTTTTGTCGAGATGCTTTCCTCAAAAAGTGTGTATCATGTTTTATGATTATTTATTGAAAATGCACGCTAAACTCGTCGTCCTGAGTAATTTTTTTGTTATCCTTTAGCCAATATAAATTGGTAAAAAATACTAATTCCAGCGTCAACAGGCTTGAGATAAGAGTATATCAACTCAGTGCGGATTTAGCCCAATTCTTAAATAGTATTTTAGACAATATCATGAAACTGGACGATACTTATACCGAGTTTGTCATGCCTGTATACACAAACATTGAAAATGGATATGGTATTTGGGCATCCTATGCCTTTGCCAACCGAATTTTAGAAATTCAATCTGACAAATCTTTATCGATATCACTTCAACGAAATAATTGAATTTTTATGCTAAGATATCTAAAACAACCCTACGGTCTTCTTCGAGTTGTTGCCGGAGTTGGGTAATGTCGGGGAACTTTATTTCGTCGCGGACACGTTTGACAAAGGTAACGGTAATTTCTTTGCCATATAAATTTCCGTCAAAATTTATCAGATGTACCTCGAGGGTTTTTTCTTTCAGATGGGGATGCAGGGTGGGTCGAAACCCAATGTTCATCATGCCCGGATACACACTGTCGTCGACGTAAGCCCATACGGCATATACTCCAATGCGAGGGAGCATTTTATAGGGCTCTACCTGCAGGTTGGCGGTTGGAAAATTCAGCGTCCGTCCCATGCGATTGCCTTCAACTACTTTACCTTTAAGGAAAAAAGAATATCCCAGCAATTCGTTCGCTGTTTCAATGTTGCCCAGTTCAAGATGCACCCGGATATTAGTAGAGCTAATTACTTCCTCCCCCTCAAAAACAGGAGGTAGCTGTACTACTCTGAATCCCCATTGATTGGCTTCCTGCTTGACTACGTCGATACGTCCCTCCTTGTTGTGCCCAAAGTGGTTGTCGTATCCCAAAACCAGATACGAAAGATTGAGCTTTCCAACCAGATCGTTCCTGATAAAGTCTTGTGCAGGAATGCGGGCAAATTGCTCGTTGAAATCGATTAGCACAACGTTGTCGATGGCATTTTTTTCAAGTAGCGTTAGTTTTTCTTCCAGCGTTGTTAGTAGTTTGATGGGTTTATCAGGGAGCAATACCATTCGTGGATGTGGCCACATCGTTATCACTACGCTTTCAGATTCTTCTCTTGCGGCAATCTTTTTTAGCTCATTCAGCAGGCTCAAGTGGCCCCGATGTACCCCGTCGAATATGCCTATGGTAACGATAGGCTTGCGAAAAGTGCCAGGCTGTAGTTCTTTGTAACGATATATTTTCAATCCTTTCAAGATTTGTTATTCTTCCCGCAATGCTTCACTCTTTAATAAAAGGTATATATATATACGCTCAGTACCTGTCGTTTGTATCGTGCATAATAGCTGTCGACTGTCTTGCAAAGACCACTGGCATCGTAGGTAAAGATACTGCGCGAAAATTCCTTATTTGCCTCTTCCCGCCATTGAAATTCCTTGATCTGGTTGTTTTCATCATAAAGGTATTTGCTGATAAGGAAACGTCCGCTTTCTGGTGTTTCCTTGTAAATCTCGCTCAGCAGACCTTTGGGATTATAAACATAGCTGATTTTATGCAGCAATTTTTCATTGATGTATTTTGCTTCGCCGCTCAATACCCCGTTTTTATCGTAGGTGTACACAATTCGTTGCGAAATGCTGTTGTCGTTTTCAATGCGGGTTTCTTCGGTTACTTTTCCGTCGGTATTGTAGTTATAGCGTAACATATATTTTAAGGTGCCAAACCCGTCCAGAATTTTCATATTGGTCGATTGTTCGTCGGTACTTACTACTACTCTTTTTTCATCGAGCCGTTTTCGAATGAAAAAGTTCACCTCGGCCAGCTTGCCCTCACGGTTATAATTGTACACATTTTTAAAATCTTCCACCCCGTTAAAGCCTGTTTCAAGCATTTTGTTGCCTTTGCTATCGTACCGCACCGAAAGGGAGTAATTGAGTACCAAACGGCTTTTGTCGCGGTCGTCGGTACTTTGTTTCAATATTTCGGTTTTGTTGCCCCAGCTATCGTATTTGAATGTAGCAATGGACATAATGCTTCCATCCTCACGATAGTTCACCTGTAGTATTTTTTGCCCCTGGGTGTCGAAACTGTCAACTTCTGCTTTAATCCCTTTAGTCTCGGGTTTGCCATTTACATAGTCATATTCAAAAAGGGTAACCGTCCGAATTCGAAATTTTTGCACACGATCTTTGGTAAAAATATCGATATCTTGCCCCTGCAAGGCCTGTAAGGGTTTAATAGCAAACAAAATTAATAAAAGTGTTAACCCCTTTATTCTTAATATCATAACCGCTTTTCAGTTTTCAATACCGTTGCTAAGGTAACAAATTTAAATAATTTTTCTTAACTCGTTTAATTTCTTCTGCGCAATTTGGGCGAAAGAAAAGTTGTAACTTTTGGATAACTTCTTCGTCATACCATAAAATTTAAAAATGTGCAAACGTGTATAGCTTAGCAAAGATGTGTAATTGGCTATTGTACAGATTGAGGTTAACCTTTAAAAAATATGACACATGAAAAACTGGGTAAAAGTGTTTTGGTTGGTTTTTTTCATAGGATTTTCCAGCATTTCCTATGGTGGTACCAAAAGCTATGCTTTAAAAAATTTTAAGGGAATTGATGTGAGCCAGGGGCTAACGGTTACAGTTCGCATGGATTCGCTGGAAAAAGTTGTGGTCGAATCGGATAACGACCAGTTCGACGATATTGAGCTGAAAATATCGAAGGGTATACTTGTCGTTCGTAAAAAGTGGTTTGGGAAGCATAGCAGTAATCCTCGTATTTTTGTGTCGGCTCGTTATATTGAGAAGTTCATCGCCTCTGGAGGTGCAGCGATAAAGGTACAAAACGAAATAAATTCGGATTATTTGAAATGCGACGCCTCGTCGGGTGCAGATATTTCGGTCATTGCACGCTGTAAATTTATTGAAAGCAGCCTCTCCTCGGGCGCACAGATAAATTTTGTGGGCTCAGCCCAGGTAGCCAACATCACTACCAGTTCAGGGGCTACTTTTAGCGGAGGTGAGTTGTCGTGCGAGACTGTAAAGGTGAATGCTTCGAGCGGCAGTACCATTCGTATGAAGGTTATCCACGAAGTTCTGGGCAAGGCAAGCTCCGGGGCTGCGGTGGTTGTAGAAGGTAAACCTGTAAATCAGGTACAATGTTCCTCCGGTGGCGAGGTGGTATTGAAATAGCTAATTCTTTACATGTTTTTATAAGGTGTGGTTTTAAAATAAATAACGGCATTAGAGATCTAATGCCGTTATCTTGGTTTGCCAGTTTATTTGGCTGGTTGTCCTTTTTGTTCTTGCTTGGTTTCAGCCGATTTGGTAGATCCTTTGTCTTTTTTGCAGCATTCCGACTTAGTTTCATATTTGGCTTTGTCCTTACCTTCTTCTCCGGCATAGGCCGACAGGGATAATGCAAAGATAAAAGCTGCTGCACTTAAAATTATTCCCAGTTTTTTCATGGCTTTATTTTTTTTTGTTTATGAACTCAAAGTTAGCATAAAAAATAATTTAAGACCTTTAAATCTTGTTAATTAACAAAAAAATAACAGCTGCAGCTTACTGCAGGTCCATCGGAATTTTTTCAAATATAAGGTGCGACAGCTGATTGAGGATTACGGGTAACACCTCAAATAAATTTTTCTGAGCCTGCTGTGTGTCGTGGAAAACGACAATCGAACCATGAGTAATATGGGACATCACGTGTTGGATAATATCGCTGGCTGAGGTTTCCGGGTCATAATCTTCCGACATTATATCCCAGAGAATAATTTTATATCTTCGTTTAGCCCATTGGTACTGAATGGGTTTCATGCGTCCGTAAGGAGGGCGGAAAAGTCGGGAACGAGTAAGAAAAAAGCCTTTTTCGGCATTTTTCAGGAACTCATCGTTGGAGCATTTAAATCCGTCAAGATGGGCGTAGCCATGGTTGCCTACCGAATGTCCCTGGGCAATGATTTCGTTAAACAGGGTGGGGTATTTTTCAACCTTTTGTCCGAGACAAAAAAAAGTAGCTTTTGCCCCAAAGCGGTTGAGCAAATAAAGCACTTGCGGGGTTACCTGTGGGTCGGGACCATCATCAAAAGTCAGGTATACCGTATTATGCTGATTGTCGAATCGACGAATCGCCACAGGATATACAATTTTGCTGAGCGAATAACTGGCTCTCAAGGTATTTTTTTGCAAAATTAGCTAAAAAACATTTGTTTTATCTAACCCTTCCCTCTGCAGACAAATAAGGGGGATTTTTAGTGATTAATCACCGATGCCCGGCTAATAGCATAGGCTGCAAAATATCCCATGACTTTGTCCGAGGGTTTTATGTTTGTGGGAATGTTGGCCGATGGTCCACTGAACAGCGGTGACTTAGGACCGTACTCCTCGTTAACGGCTTGCAGAAAGTTATAGTAGTCTTCGTCAATGGCAAGCATTTCGAGCATTACTGTATCGTTGGGCGACAGTTTCTCATTTTCCTGCCGATTACTGAGGAAATAAAATATGTCGCCATATACATAGCTGGTGTCGATACTTTTGGAAACGGGGACCTCATGAATACTGTCGGTGAGTAACTGGCGGTTTCGATAAATTCGCATCATGTATTGTGTGCGTTCTGATGGAACCTGCCCATACACCAGGATGAGGTGCCCTTGCCGTTGGGCAGAAAAGCTGAAAGGAATTATTTTCAAATAGTCGAGTCTGAAGGGGGCAACTATCCGAGAAGTGGCGGTATATTTTTCCGTGATACCATCGCCGTCAATATCCACCTGTTCGATGGTAAGGGTATAGGAGCGACCAACCACACCAAAAACATCGGGTTGCGTACGATAATGGCCTTTATGCTGTGGATCTTCGCTCAGATAAAAAGTTTGCGTGCTGTCGGAAATAGTAACCAGTGCACCGCTGATATATTCAACGCTATATCGTCCGTAGGCGTCGGTCGATTTACTCAGGATAACCGTATGACTCGTGGTATCGGTGCTGATACTTCCTTCAACCACCAGCCGTTGATAAGTGGAATCGAGCGGCCAATCTATTTTTTCACGGCATGCTGTAAGAGCAGCGGTTAGTGCTATCAGATAAAATATTGTCTTTTTCATCATAATAAAATTAGTTTTTAAAGGTATGATGGAACACCCATGTTCGCAATTTTATCACTATTGTGTTTGCGTTCGCAGGAACATGGGTGTTTCATTAGAATTTTATGTTAAGGGTTGCACTTGGGAGAAATACAAATGGCAAGTACCATCGTTCGGCAACCTTGTACTGGCTGCCATTCTCTACCTCGTCCACGAAATTGATCATCCAGTCGTTGTGTCGACCATAGGCATTATACATAGCAAATATCCACTCGGTTTCCACACGGTTGTTCAGGTATTTTTCTTTTGATTTTATGGTAAGCGACAAATCGAGCCGGTGATAATCGCGCATACGGTATTCGTTACGGCCCGAGTAAATGGGGAGCAGGTCATTCCCGTATTTAAAGGATCCAACGGGTAAAGTAACCGGCGTACCGCTTGCAAATACCCAACTGGCCGAGAACGAGGTGAATTTGGTAATGTCGTAATTGAGAACAATATATACGCTGTGAGGCTTGTCATAGGGAGCAGGGTATTCTTTGCCTCCATTTATCTCCGGAATTTTTCTTTTGGCCCGGGCATAGGTATAGCTAATCCAGCCATTGAGGCGTCCTTCGTTTTTGCGAAGCAAAACTTCGGCACCATAGCTGTATGCGCTTCCTACCCTTACATCACCCTCAAGCCGGTCGTTAAACAATAGCTGGGCATGATCCTTAAAATCGATGACATGCTGCATGTTCTTGTAAAATAGTTCTACCGAAAATTCGCTGGCAAATTGGGAGAGGTTCCGTAAAAAACCTATGGCATATTGGTCGCTTTGCTGGGGACGAATGTTGGGACTTGCCGGAAACCAGTAATCAAGGGGTATGCCTCCATTTGAATTCGAGGCTAGCTGAAGGTACTGATAGGTACGGGCATAACTGACCTTTACCGATAGATTATCGTTTAATACATAGTTGATTCCCGCTCGTGGTTCCCAGCCTATGTAGGTGTGATAGATTTTCCCTGATGAATAGGTTGTGGTGTATAAATAATTATGTGACTCATCAAAATAGCTTTGTACAGATTTACCCATATTTTGAAAAACCGACAATCGTATGCCATATTTGAGGGTAAAATCCTGTGTGATTTTTAGCTGATGACTAACATACATACCATGTTCGAGCGAATGGTTGATAAGTGATGGGAAGTTAGAACTGGCAGTGTCCCCTTCAATCCAGGCTCTGATGGGGTCAATGGTATGATAGGTAGTGGTAACCCCAAGACGTAGATCATTGTTGGGGTTGGGGTATAGGCTAAAGTCAATATTGGTGCCTAAATCTTTAATCTCCGACTGCCAGAAATATAATCGTTCGTTGATGTTTGAATTCAGGTCGTAGGAATAATCCGTAAAATAAGCGGTAATATTCGACAACAGGATTCCACTAAGCTGGCTGTTCCATCGCAACGAAACAGCTTTATTGCCAAAACCGAAATCGGATAGTTTTTTCTGTCCAAAGCGATCACGTCCAAGGTAACCAGATAGAAATAGGCGGTTGCGGTTGTTGAGCTGATGTGTCACTTTAAGATTAAGGTCGTAGAAATACATGTAGCTTTTCTGCAAATCGGTATCGGGTATAAACGGGAAAAAAATATCGGCATAGGTACGGCGAGCGGATATCAATATCGAGGTGGTGTCTTTTTTGATAGGGCCTTCCAGCATCAGCCGGCTTGAAATTAGGCCTATTCCAGCATTGCCCGTCCATTGTTTCAAATTGCCATCCTTGGTCTTAATATCCAGTACCGACGAAAGTCGTCCTCCATAATTGGCGGGAAGGTCGCCTTTGTATAGTTTTACGTCGCGGATGATATCGTTATTAAATACCGAGAAAAAGCCCATCAAGTGCGAAGCGTTGTATATGGTGGCTTCGTCGAGGATGATGAGGTTTTGATCGATACCTCCGCCTCTAACGCTGAAGCCCGATGTACCTTCGGCAGTGGGTTGAACGCCTGGTAAAAGCTGAATGGCCTTTATCAAATCAGTCTCACCCATCAGGGCAGGTATTTTCTGGATAGTTTTAGCTTCGAGTTTCGAAACGCTCATTTCGGGCTTACGGATGCGCTCGGCTGTTGTCCCTCCTTTAACTACCACCTCTTCTATCTCAGTAACATCCTCGGAAAGCTCTATATCAAGCGATTTGTTTTCTTTTAAGTCGACTTCCAATGCGTAAGATTTATAGCCTACATACGAAAATTCAATCTGATAGGTGCCTGGTGTAAGACTAACACTGTAAAAACCATAGACATTTGACGATGTGGCTATATTGGCATTTTTTACAAATATGGTTGCTCCTGCCAGCGTTTCACCATTTTTGGCATCGCGGATATAGCCGCTCAAAGTTTTGAGTTTGGCAGAACTTGTTGAACTTGCTTCTGGCAGTTCGCCTGCCCTTAGGATTAGGGATGAGTATCCGAGAAAGACTGTTGCTAGCCATCTTTGTAGTAGAATACGTCTCATTTTTAAGGTTTTAGTTTGTTATGGTTGCATGGCATGCAGTCGCTTTTTTGTCTTAAGGAGTACAAAATTACCCTCCTCTGCTGTCCCGACAATTTTTTTTCGGCCAATCAGGGATTTTTCACGGTAAAAAGCGATTATGTTGCATGCAGCTGCAATGCTACCTTACAAGAAGAATGCCAGATAGAGGAGGACAGGGACTTTTGAGACTACTTCTACACGTTGAACCTGAAGTGCATGATGTCGCCATCCTGTACAACATAGTCTTTTCCTTCGATTGCTATTTTGCCAGCCTCGCGGCAGGCTGCCTCTGATCCGTAATGAATGTAATCTTCGTATTTAATCACTTCGGCCCGGATAAAACCTTTTTCAAAATCGGAATGAATAATTCCTGCTGCCTGTGGGGCTTTGGTTCCTTTAAGGTAGGTCCATGCCCGGGTTTCATCGGGACCCGTGGTAAAAAATGTTTCGAGTTGTAATAATTTATAGGCTTCTCGGATGAGGCGACTTACTCCCGATTCTTTTAAACCCAGCTCTTCCAGAAACATTTGTCGTTCCTCGTAGCTTTCGAGCTCGGCAATTTCGGCTTCGGTTTTGGCAGCGATTACCAGCATTGGAGCCTGTTCAGGTTCTATGCATTTTATTACCTGCTCGACGTAGCTATTTCTTCTTTTTAAGGAAGCCTCATCGACGTTGCAAACGTATAGCACGGGTTTGTTGGTAAGCAGGAAAAGGTCGTGAGCTAAACGCTGGTCGTCTTTATTATCGAGCACTACCGTACGTGCCGACAGACCTTTCGACAGCGCCTCCCGGTATTGCATCAGAATTTCAAGCAAGCGTTTGGCCTGTTTGTCGCCACCCGTTTGCGCCTGCTTTTGTACTTTTGCTATACGGTTTTCGACAGTCTCTAAGTCCTTCAGCTGTAACTCAGCATCAATAATCTCCTTATCTCTTACTGGATTTACAGAACCATCTACATGGGTAACATTGGGATCATCGAAACAACGCAGTACATGGATAATGGCATCTACCTCACGAATGTTGGCCAGAAATTTATTGCCCAGCCCTTCGCCTTTGCTGGCGCCTTTTACCAATCCGGCTATATCAACGATTTCGATGGTAGTAGGTACTACGCGTTTGGGTTTATCGATCTCTGCAAGTTTTATCAACCGTTCGTCAGGTACGGTAATTACGCCCACGTTGGGTTCGATGGTACAAAAAGGAAAATTAGCAGCCTGTGCCCGGGCATTCGAAAGACAATTAAAAAGCGTAGATTTACCTACATTGGGCAAACCCACTATACCGCATTGCAATCCCATATCCTAGTTTTTCTAAAGGCTGCAAATTTACATTTCTTTTTTGTTATGTTTCATGCAGCAAGCCACGTTATTCATTGAGGTTTATTTTTTTCTCGATCAGATAGGTGTTTCTATCGGACGATGAACGTACGATGAGTTCGGCCAGGAAACCCGAGAGGAAAAGCTGAGTTCCCAGAATCATCGCTACCAGTGCCAGATAGAAGTAGGGATTGCTGGTAATGAGTGGCGCCTTGAGGTGATTTTTAACGGCGTGTAATTTTTCAGCTCCCAGAAAAGCAGCCCACATAAAGCCAAAGAAGAACATAAGTGAGCCCAGTACGCCGAAAAGATGCATGGGTCGTCGTCCAAATTTGGTAATAAAAACAAGGGTTAGCAGGTCGAGAAAGCCGGTAACAAAGCGTTGCCAACCGTACTTGGATACACCATATTTACGCTTGCGGTGTTGTACTACTTTTTCTCCTATTTTTTTGAAACCAGCCTGTTTGGCCAAAAAGGGAATATTCCGATGCATATCGCCATATACCTCAATACTTTTGACCACTTGTTGACGGTATGCCTTTAGTCCGCAGTTGAAATCGTGCAGTTTTATGCCGGTTACCCACCGGGCAACAGCATTGTATACCTTACTGGGCCAACGTTTTGAGATAGGGTCGTGTCGTACTTTTTTCCAGCCCGAAACCAGGTCATAACCCTCGTGCACGATCATTTGATAGAGGACTGGAATTTCTTCGGGGCTATCCTGAAGGTCGGCATCCATGGTGATAACCACGTTTCCCTGTGCGACCTGAAATCCACACTGAAGCGCAGCCGACTTGCCATAATTGCGTCTGAAACGGATGGCTTTTACATGACTGCGGCGTGCAGCTAAACCTTCAACGACGTTCCATGAGTTGTCGCTACTCCCATCGTCTATCATAACTATTTCGTACTCAAACTTCTGCTCGTCGAGTACCCGTTCAATCCAGCCAACAAGCTCTTCCAGCGACTCCTCTTCGTTGTATATGGGAATTACTATTGATAGATCCATTGTGTTGATGTGCTATTATTCGTTTGCAGCATTTTCGGAAAAAGGCGATGGATTTTTTTTGAGCACTGCAGCAGTAATTAGCGAAATAAGGGCTGACCAGAAGGCCAGGCTCAGAATGCCTCCAATGAACATGAAGGTAGGCGTCATCCATTTTTTCGTCATGGCAATGGCAGTTTCAACCTGATCTTCGCTCATCCCTTTAGATAAAAATTGCTGCTCCATCATGTCCAGTTGTTTGTCTATCAACCCTGGGTCAATGTAGGTGTACAAAATAACACTGAAAAATGCTGCCAGAATACCTGCAAATACACCTGTCAATAAGCCAACCGTAAATCCCTGGCCATAGGTAAGCACTCCATTATTAATACGGTCGCGGTATTGTTTGGAAAAAATATAAAGGCAAATTGCCAGAATCAACAACGAAAGGTATCCCAGTGCTTTGTTCAGTGGCTGCCCAATGATATAGGTTAACAACGAGTACACTACCAGGATAAGACCGGTAATGAGGCCGTAATTGGCTACTTGCTTAAGCATTGGTGATTTTTCCATGATGTTTGGTTTTTAAAAGTTCGGTAAAATTAATGAAAATACATGAGAAATTAGTTTAGCACTGTTGAATCCAAAAAAATAATTAATTTTGCACTGGGTAAGTCTTATACGACCAGCTCCTGCTGAACCCCCCAGGACCGGAAGGTAGCAAGGGTAGGCGGTTGTAGCGGTGCGATATAAGTAGCTTACCCTTTTTTGTTGGGAAAATATTGAACCGACCCCAAATTAAATTAGCTTCAAGATTGCCTGTGAGGGTCATAAAAATCTTGCAATTTTTTCTATTCAAAAGAATTTTAAATGATTCTTGCTGCAATCAGGTACATTGTTCAAACCCATTCGGCGAAGGGATTGTTGACACATCCTTTCAGGGGTGTTAACAGGGAACCCCGCAGGGATTGAATATAGCAGCCAGCCATGCAATGGTTGGAAGAAAGGATATCCTTGTTTTCAGGAATCTGCATCTATCAGAAAAAAATTAAAAAATTTATGGTAACAATAACATTTATAAATGAATATTCAGTTTGTGAATATAAAGAATAAAAATACTCTGCCTCTTTTCCAATTTCAGGCAACAGGATTTTTTTTATACTTTTGCCTATCCGAATTTAAAAGAAAAAAATACTGCATGAAAATTTCATATAACTGGCTAAAGCAATATCTTCCGGTTGAACAATCGCCTGAGGAACTCGAACAAATATTAATTAATCTTGGCTTAGAGGTAGAGTCGCTCGAACGTTGGTACTCAGTGTCAGGAGGCTTGACCAATTTTGTGATCGGACGAGTACTCACCTGCGAGAAGCATCCACAGGCCGACAGGTTGCATGTTACCACGGTGGATGTGGGCAAGCCTGAACCTCTGAGGATTGTGTGTGGTGCCCCTAATGTTGCGGCAGGTCAGAAGGTAGTAGTAGCTTTACCGGGCGCTAAGGTATTTACGCCCAAGGGTGAGTTTGAGATACAAAAAACCAAAATCCGTGGTGAGGTTTCCGAGGGGATGATTTGTGCCGAAGACGAAATGGGTATGGGCGATGGCCACGAAGGCATCCTGGTGTTGGATGACCAGGCGCCCGTGGGTATGCCTGCCAGCGAATATTTTCAGGTGGCCGACGACTGGGTATTTGAAATAGGCCTCACGCCCAACCGTATCGATAGTGCATCGCATTTTGGGGTAGCACGCGACCTGGCTGCCTACCTTAAACAATTTTCGCCGGTTGCTCTTGAGCGTCCCGATGTAAGTAATTTTAAAGTCGATAGCCACGAATTACCTTTCGAGGTAATTATTGAGAATACCGAGGCATGTAAGCGATATTCAGGTATTGCAATCAAAGGGGTAACTATTAAGGAATCGCCAGCTTGGTTGAAAAACCGCTTGGCTGCCATTGGCGTCCGTCCTATCAATAACGTAGTGGATGTAACCAATTATGTTTTGCACGAATTGGGGCAGCCCTTACATGCTTTCGACGCCGATAAGATTACAGGACGTAAGGTAATTATTCGGACGTTACCTGCCGGTACACCATTTGTTACGCTCGACGGTGTAACCCGCAAGCTGTCCGACGCCGACCTGATGATTTGCAACGAAAAAGAAGGTATGTGCATGGCCGGGATTTTTGGGGGGGCTGAGAGCGGAATAACCGACAGCACACAAAATGTTTTTCTCGAAAGCGCTTACTTCAATCCGGTGTGGATCCGTAAGTCAGCCCGTCGGCATGATTTGCATACCGACTCCTCATTTCGTTTTGAACGGGGTTGCGACCCCAATATTACAGTTGTGGCACTTAAACGGGCTGCCATGCTCATCAAAGAACTGGCAGGCGGTACCATAGCCTCCGAGGTTATCGATGTGTATCCCCAGCCGATAAAGCCCTTACAAATAAAGGTTAATTATAACCGGATTAACCGCTTGATCGGTAATAATCTGCCGAAGGAGGTGATTCGCAACATACTACTCTCGCTCGAGATTAGAATTTTGCACGAGGAGGATGACGAAATGTTGCTCGAAGTGCCTACCTACCGGGTTGAGGTTACTCAGGAAGCCGATATCGTTGAGGAAATACTCCGTATTTATGGGTACAACCGGGTCGAAATTTCGGATAAAATTACTTCTACGCTTACCTATTCTAACCCGCAGAATCCATTAAAAGAGCAGGATAGCATCTCGGATATGCTTTCGGCCCTGGGCTTCAATGAAATTATGAACAATTCGCTTACCAAGAGTGCCTATTACGAACGTTTTGACGCATATCACAATCGTATCGTTTATATCGTCAATCCGCTTAGCTCCGACCTAAACTGCCTGCGACAAACACTCATATTTGGAGCACTTGAGTCGATAGCCTACAATATCAACCGAAAAAAGTCCAATTTACGGTTTTATGAGTTTGGTAATTGTTACTTCCTGAATGCTTCTTCGACTTCGGCAAACCCGCTGGATAAGTACAGTGAACATACACGGCTGGGATTATTTATTACGGGTCTTGTGGAGGAACCCAACTGGACTACTCCCAAGACGGCAAGCAATATTTATTTTTTGAAAGCTTATACAGAGCAGGTGTTGGCTAAAAGCGGACTCAATTTTGATCAGCTTAAGATTGCAGGTATCTCACATCCGTTATTCTCCCTTGCTTTTCAATATGTGCTTGATGGCAAGCCAATAGGCATACTGGGTATAGTGAATAAGCAAATTCTTCAGCAGTTTGATATTCCGCAGGAGGTATTTGCAGCCGAACTCGATTGGGAACAGCTATTGCAGTGGAAAGCCCAAAGCAGGGTTCAATATAAAGAATTGCCGAAATATCCTGAGGTTCGGCGCGACCTATCGATGGTGCTGGATATGCAGGTAACCTACCAGCAACTCGAGGAGCTGGCTAAAAAGGTTGAGCCGGTTCTGATCAAAAAAATAAGTCTTTTTGACGTGTACCAGGGCGATAAAATTGAACAGGGTAAAAAGTCGTACGCTATTGCCTATACCCTGCAAAGTGAAGAAAAAACGCTTACCGATGAAGAAATTGATACGGTAATGCAAAAATTGATGAACGCTTACGAGAAAGAGTTGGGTGCTAAAATTCGCATGTAAATCATTATAGGATATGGTAAAAATTACCTTATTACAAAGCGATATTACCCGATTGCAGGTTGATGCCATTGTAAATGCCGCCAATAGCAGCTTGATGGGCGGAGGAGGAGTCGATGGAGCTATCCATGCAGCAGCAGGTCCTGAACTGCTGGCCGAATGCCGTACGCTGGGTGGTTGTCCTACCGGCGAGGCTAAGGTTACCAAAGGGTATCGCTTACCAGCTCGTTATGTTATCCATACCGTAGGACCTATCTGGAGGGGTGGCGGTAACAACGAGGAGCAATTCTTGAGATCGTGTTATGAAAATGCGCTCAAAAGAGCAGAAGAACTACAAATTGAAACTATTGCCTTTCCCAACATCAGTACGGGTGTTTATGCGTTTCCCAAGCAAAAAGCAGCCGAAATTGCTCTTAATGTCCTGAAAAATTATGCCCGCCGGAAAAACACAACCTTGAAGGAAATTTTTCTGGTATGCTTTGACCAGGAAAATTATGAAATTTACAAAAATCTGTTGAATATCCCCTAACCCTACCGGGCAAATACCCAGCGCTGTTCGTCGGAATATTGTGCTATGAAACTATAGCCTTCCACAGAAAAAATTTTTAACTCCTCGGGATGGGTAAGCCGATTTTTAATAATGAATGCAGCCATTAATCCTCTAGCTTTTTTCAGGAAAATAGACACCGGCTTTAATTCGCCTTGTTTTAGTTCATAGAACATGGGGGTAATCACTTTTGCATTGATTTTTTGCCAGTTGACCCCCTGAGCATATTCGTTCGAAGCTAAATTGACCAGCACAGGAGTTTTGTCGTGCTTTAGCGTATCATTGAGTGAATCTGTGATTTTGTCGCCCCAGTATTGGTAAAGATCGTTGTAGCTTTCGTATGCTAAGGGGGTACTCATTTCCAGCCGGTAGGGTTGAATAAGGTCAAGCGGTCGCAAGATACCATATAGTCCGGATATAATTCGCAAATGATCCTGTGCGTAAAGCAAATCTTCGTTCGAAAATTGCTCAATATTTAGCCCCTTATATACATCCCCTTTATACAGGAAAGCAGCGGGGATAGCATTGGTTTCGGTAAAGGGTAACTGCCAGCGTGCAAACCGTTCAGCATTCAGCTGGGCAAGCCGATTGTTGATGCCCAGTATTTTCCCCAGCTCGTTGACAGGAATATGGCGAAGTTTTCCGACCAAGGCCTCTGCTTCCTTAAGGTAGACGGGTAAAGTATGTAGCGGTGCCTTTAATTGGGTATTTTCTGCAAGCGTTTTTGCCGATGAAATGATTATGACCATGTTTTTTAGTTTTTTAATATAACATTAAACAGCAACAATGGTTTATCCCAATGAGTTGTTTCATGCAGGCATATTGCAGAACTTACCGTATCATTCGTTCGTGGCTATCTTCAAGTACCTTGGCTGCTTGTTTAAATGCTTGCAATAACAGCTTCAGGTCATATAGGTTGAATAGGTTGTTGTTAATCCTATTGCTTGATAACTCCAATATTAAATTTTCCCCACACGGTTGACAGGCAAAATGATCTGGTTCTTCCAATTTAACTAAGTTCAACAAGTCAATACAACGGGTGGTATTTTTCCCGACAACATCGAATGCGAAAACTTCATTTTCGCTGCAGGGTTGGTAGAATAGGGCTGCCGAACCGGATGGAAAAGTAAAATGGAAATATAAAGGAGACCCGGGTGGATGGCTATGGAAAGCCTCTACATGGCTGCGCAGGATATTGCCCTTGAACACCAGGGTCAACAGGAGCATGAGCGAAAATACGGGATCGACGTTCCGAAGGATAGAGGGTACACCTTTAATAATAGCGTTTACAAAGAAAATGTCATCGGGAAAGTGTTGGTGGATAAGGTTTGTATATGCTATTAATTGTTGATCGACATAAGGAATTACGGGTATTTCTGCTTCGTGCGACAGTTTGATAATGTCGTTTATTTCGCGGATAGTAAACATTGGCAGGTTGTCGATCACGACAGGTTTTAACGCAAAGATGGCCTCGGCGATTAGTCCATAGCTGCCTTCATCTTTACGGGGTATCAGCAACACGTCGGAGTTGGCAATTACGGCAAAGGGGTTGTTTGTTTTCTCTGCCGGGATTGAAAGAGAGATGGATTCATTTCGATCCCAGAGAACTATTTCATATTTTCCCGTTTGCAAAAGATTACGGGCCAGCATCAGCGTATTTTCGGTTATTCCTAATATTCCAATCAGCGGCATGTTGTTGGCTGTGAAGGTCAACAAACTTACTTTTTTTACGACAAAAATATGGTGACACCTGTGGTAAACTTATCAACATGTTTGTAAATTCGTGTGAATATGTCAAAATTTCACAAATCCAGCTAATGTTAGGGTCACGAATAATTATAACTTTGCAAAAAACAGCATATGGAGGATAGCTTCAGGCATAAGGGGCTGCGTCAAAAGTTAGTAGAGGATCTTCGACAGAAAGGAATAAACGATGAACGTGTACTGGCGGCCATAGGTAAGGTGCCGCGGCATGTATTTATGGATAGTGGTTTTATCAACTATTCATACAGGGACAAGGCTTTTCCAATAGGTGCCGGTCAAACCATTTCGCAGCCTTATACGGTTGCCTTTCAAACCCAGCTGCTTCAAGTACAACCGGGCGACAAGGTGCTTGAAATAGGTACCGGAAGTGGTTATCAGGCAGCTGTCCTCATTGAAATGGGAGCGCGCGTGTTTACCGTCGAACGCCAAAAAGAGCTGTATGTTAAGGCTATGCACCTGCTTCCGCAGCTGGGTTATCGACCTACTTTCTTTTTTAGCGATGGTACCTTGGGATTACCCGCATATGCTCCTTTCGATAAAATCATCGTTACAGCCGCTGCCGAGGAAATACCAGCACCCCTGCTTCAACAGCTTAAGGTGGGAGGACGTTTAGTAATCCCCGTGGGACAAAAAAGTGCCCAGCAGATGATATTGGTCGAAAAAATTGCAGAAAACGAATTCCGCAAAAGTTCTCACGGAAATTTTATCTTTGTGCCGCTTTTAAAAGGAATCGAAATTAAGTGATTACGATTAAAACTTTTGTTTTTAACCCTTTTCAGGTCAATACCTACGTGGTATGGGACGAAAGTGGATGCAGTACCATCATTGATCCGGCTTGCTGTACGTTCGAAGAGTTTGAAAGCCTGAAATCCTATATTGCTGGCCAGAAGCTAACTCCTACCGGCATTGTCCTGACCCATGGACATGCCGACCATTTGCTGGGGCTTGAGCGAATTAGCCAGTGGTATGGTCTGCAGCCGATAATTCACCGCGATGAAGTAGCATATGCACAAACCGCTGCTCAACAGGCCATGCTTTTTGGATTACCCTACGAGGCTTTTACCGGTGAGTGGCAGCTGGTGGAGGAAGGAGAAAAGGTCATGCTGGGACAAACAGAGGCAGAAATTTTTACCCTATCGGGTCATTCACCGGCAGGTATGGCTATTTACAGTCGGTCCGATCATTGTATCTTTACCGGTGATGCCCTTTTTAAAGGAAGCATTGGCCGTACCGACCTTCCAGGAGGTGACTATGATACTTTGATTTCCCATATTCGTGAAAAACTACTTACCCTACCGCCCGATACGATGGTGTTTCCAGGACATGGCCCACACACAACCATTGCTCACGAAATGAAATACAATCCTTTTATTGCAAGCCTATAATCTATTATAAAAATTTTTACTCAGAATCATATTTTGTTGTTTGAATTAAAAACTTTCCTGATGAGAGCCTGTAGTTTTTCTGAACGTTTAATCGGACATTCCACTGAGATTGATCAGATGCTTCATACCCTTGGTCTTCGCTCGGCTGATGAATTGATCGATAAAACCGTTCCTTCGCATATTCGTCTGCAGCGACCGTTGCGATTGCCAGAGCCATTGTGTGAGTCGGAATATCTTGCCCATATCTGGGAGGTGGCCAGCAAAAATAAGCTATACAAAACATACATTGGACTGGGTTATTACAACACCTATACCCCATCGGTAATTCTGCGGAATATCTTTGAAAATCCCTCGTGGTATACCTCGTATACTCCTTATCAAGCTGAGATTTCGCAGGGTAGGCTGGAAGCGTTACTAAATTTTCAGACGATGGTCATGGAGCTTACCGCTATGCCCATTGCCAATGCTTCGCTGCTCGATGAGGCCACTGCTGCTGCCGAGGCTATGATGATGTTTTACAACTGTCGGTCGGCCAAACAAGTGGAAAATAATGCGGATACATTCTTCGTCGATGAGGGGGTTTTTCCACAGACATACGATGTATTGCTTACGCGTGCTGAACCATTTGGCATAAAGATTATTAAGGGAAAGTTTGATGATATTGCCTTTGATGAAAAGTTTTTTGGAAGTCTGGTTCAGTACCCCAATGCGTATGGTGAGATATATTCATATCGGTCTTTCATTGAAAAAGCGCACGCCCAGGAGGTTCAGGTGGCCGTAGCTGCTGATATTTTAAGTCTGGTGCTTCTTATTCCGCCAGGACAATGGGGTGCCGATGTAGTGTTGGGTTCAACTCAACGTTTTGGAGTCCCCATGGGTTATGGCGGTCCACATGCTGCCTATTTTGCAACTGCAGAGAAATACAAGCGATTTATACCTGGTCGTATTATTGGCGTTAGCGTAGATAGTCAGGGTCGTGCTGCGTTGCGCATGGCCCTGCAAACCCGTGAGCAGCATATCAAGCGTGAACGGGCTACCTCAAATATTTGCACGGCCCAGGCACTGCTGGCTATTATGGCTGGCATGTATGCCGTATATCACGGTCCGGAGGGGCTTAAGAGTATTGCCCGCCAGGTACATTTTGCTACCGCTACCCTGGCTCAGGCTATTACGCAGATTGGCTACAAAATTTTAAACCATTCGTTTTTCGATACGCTAACCATACAATTGCCGGGCGAATTGCGATCCAGTGAGCTTAAGCCCATAGCCGAAGAACGACAGATAAACATCCGGTATATCAATGAGTATACCGTATCGCTTAGTCTCGACGAGACTACCACCCTTGACGATATAAATCAGCTCGTCGAACTTTTTGCAGTGGCCAATTTCAAGCGCATTTTGCCTTTGCAGGCTATATCAGAAACCATGACTATACCTGTTGAACTGCTTCGTACCGATGCTTATATGCAGCAGGATGTATTTCAGCGGTACCACACTGAAACTGAGATGATGCGCTACATTAAAAAACTTGAGCGGCGCGACATTTCTTTAACTCATTCTATGATATCGCTGGGGTCATGTACCATGAAGTTAAATGCAGCAACTACTATGCTGCCTCTGAGCTGGCCCGAATGGGCGAATATTCATCCGTTTGTGCCACTGGACCAGGTAGAAGGCTATCATCAGATGATGCACGACCTGGGTGAATATCTTTGTGAGATTACGGGTTTTCCGCATATTTCTTTTCAGCCAAATTCCGGGGCTGCAGGCGAATATACAGGATTGATGGTCATTCGCAAATACCAGCAGCATATCGGACAGGGACATCGGAGGGTTGTCCTAATTCCTTCATCGGCCCATGGAACCAATCCTGCCAGTGCGGCTATGGCAGGTATGCAGGTGGTTGTGATAAAATGCGACGAAAGGGGAAATACCGATGTCGACGACCTGCGTCAGAAGGCAGCGCAGCACAGCGAAAATCTGAGTTGCATCATGATTACCTATCCTTCTACTCATGGGGTATTTGAAGAAGCAGTGACAGAAATTTGTAGGATTGTTCACCAACACGGAGGCCAGGTATACATGGACGGGGCCAATATGAATGCACAGGTGGGACTTACCCAGCCAGCACTTATCGGCGCCGATATTTGTCATCTCAATTTGCATAAAACCTTTGGAATACCCCATGGGGGTGGAGGACCTGGCGCTGGCCCCATCTGCGTGGCCGACCATCTGGTCGAGTTTTTACCCACTCATCCGCTGGCTGCTGTGGGAGGACGAAATGGTATTCATGCCGTAGCTGCTTCGCCCTGGGGAAGCGCTTATATCCTTCAAATTTCCTATGCCTACATTCGTTTGCTGGGATCTTCAGGTGTGGTCAATGCATCGCAGATGGCTATCCTGAAAGCTAATTACCTGGCAGCAAGGTTAAGCAAAAAGTACAAAATCGTTTATACGGGCAAAAACAATACCGTCGCCCATGAATTTATTGTCGATTGTCGCGACTTTAAGAAAATGGCCGATGTTACCGAAATCGACATTGCCAAGCGTTTGATGGATTTTGGATACCATGCACCTACTGTGTCCTTCCCTGTAGCCGGTACCCTGATGATTGAACCTACCGAAAGCGAATCGTTGGCCGAACTGGAAAAATTTATTGAAGCAATGTATTGTATTTATGATGAAATTGAAGAAATTGCCTCAGGAAAGTTCGACAGGATAAATAATGTGCTAAAAAATGCACCCCATACCGCCGAGATGATAGCATCCGACAATTGGTCATTCCCCTATCCGCGAAGCAAAGCAGCATTCCCACTACCGTGGGTCAGGGAAAATAAATTCTGGCCATATGCCTCACGCATCAATGATGCCTATGGCGATCGTAACCTCGTTTGCTCGTGCAGTGGTTTTTCTTTTTAAGTAACTGTTTATCAATTTGTTTTTTTTAAAGAATAATGATATATTTGTATTAACAAACATCCATGCTTGTATCACTTGAGAGGAAATTTTTGTAGTGCAAGGGTTACCTTTTTAAGGATTTATACATTAAGTTAAGAATATGAGAAAGTTCTCAAATGAAGAAATCATAGAGGGTATAAAGAAACATGATCATAAAGTACTTTCTCATATTTACGAGAGAAATTATAAAATTATTGAGCATCTGGTTCTTTCAAATGGGGGTACAAGAGATGAGGCTGCTGATGTGTTTCAGGAATCGATGATCATCGTGTATAACAAAGTGCGCGAAAATCAGCTTAACCTTACCGCTTACTTCGATACCTACCTCTATGGCGTGTGCAGGTTGGTGTGGATGGCATTGCTTCGCAAAAGAAATAATTATGTGCCTGCAGATTTAGTAAGCGAACGGGTTATGAGCGAGGACGATGTCCAGTGGAATATGATTCAGGATGAGAAACATCAGCTGGTATGGCACTATTTTAGCAAGCTCACGGCCGATTGTCAGAAAGTCATCCGGCTTTTTTTTGAGGGCAAATCAATCCGGGAGATTACGCAGATTATGCATTATAGTAGTGAGCAGCACACCAAAAATCGCCGGTTGAGATGCAAAGAGCGATTGATTAACATAATCATGAAAGACCCCCGTTATAAAGAATTGGCATCGTTAGGCCAGGAGTTAAAAGCAAAATTGTTTGAAAATTAACCTTGCTTTTTTTAAAGGGAGGGATACCTGAAAAACTCTAAAATATGAAAACTAATCAGGATTTTTCATTTGTCTCCTATCAGGAGGTAGAAAATGACATCGATCGTATCCTTCAGGATACCGAAAAGCAAGATTTTATTCTTGCCCTGAAGTCGGTTCATGCCGAATATATGACCAAAGAAAGAAAAATGCGTTCTCTGGTTTCAAATAAAAAGGGAATGCGAAATATATATCTTGCAGTTGCTGCCTCGGTTGTACTCCTGGTTGGCATAATTGGTGTGGTTCGTTTTACGACAATAACTTCGGGGAAAAACTACGAGGATATTTTTTATAAATATTATCAGGCTTATCCTATTAGCTACCAGAACCGTGAAGCACAACAGGATAATGATGAAAATCTGGTGAATATGGCCATTCAGGCATACGAAAACAAGGAATATTACAAGGCAATCACGCTTTTTTCAAATATCGAGACCTCTATTTCCGATTGCACGTTGATGGCGGCTTTTTACAAAGGGGTTTCATGCATTGAGGTTTCGGATTACAAAAATGCTATTCAATCGTTCACAAGGGTAATCAATGCTCCGTACAATACGTATACGGCCAATGCGCATTGGTACATGGCACTTACTTGGCTCAAGCTTAACAATGTGAATGAGAGCGTTAAACATCTCGATTGGCTGGTTAAGAACGACCGCCAGCTCAATACAAAAGCTGAAGAAATTCTTAGTGCACTTGAAAAATAAGCTGTATTATTTTTTACCTTCTACGCAAATTACTATTTCGCCCTTAAGGTTTTTATGCTTGGTTTGCTCAATCAATTCATCGAGCGTACCGCGGAGTGTTTGTTCATGCAACTTCGAAATTTCTCGAGAAAGTGAAGCCCGACGCTGCCCCCCCAAGGAAGCGGCCAGTTGTTCAAGTGTTTTTTGCACGCGCATGGGCGACTCATAAAAAATCATCGTACGCTCCTCCTCTTTAAGTGCATTTATGCGTTTTTGCCGACCTTTCTTTTGGGGAAGAAAGCCTTCAAAGCAAAATCGTTCGCAGGGAAGCCCCGATACTATCAAGGCTGGTACAAAGGCCGTTGGCCCCGGTAGACATTCAACTTCTACCTCTAACTTAATAGCCTCCCTTATCAGCAGAAAACCTGGGTCAGAAATGCCCGGTGTGCCTGCATCAGAAATGAGTGCAGCTGATTCTCCCCCTCGTATTCGTTCAATCAGACGTGTTACCACCTGATGCTCATTGAACTTGTGATAGGCATACAAGGGTTTGTTGATTTGATAATGCTTCAAGAGAATCCCCGATGTCCTGGTATCCTCAGCTATTATAAAATCTACTGCTTGCAACACCTTTATCGCCCTAAAAGTTATATCATCGAGATTCCCAATGGGAGTGGGCACAATGTATAGCTTACTCATGCTTCGTCCTTAATAAATCGGCGACGTACCAACTCTAAAAATCGCTGAACAACTTCCGATTCGTAATTCCATATAAATTGCTGCTGAAGGTAGTTAAAAGCATCGTTAAAGGTTGCTGCCGAATCGATGATACGAATGGTTTTTTCAAATAGCTGCATATTGTTGAAAAATAACTCCCTGACAAAGAGAAACTTAGCATTGATATCAATGGCGTGCTCAAGACTATCGATGGGTTTCGACTGCAGTACCGATGATAAATCTTTTTTTCGCATTTTTTCTGCCAGCATCTCATTGATGAGGGGCGTTTTTTTACCATATAAGTCTGCTAATGTCTTTTGGCTATGAGATTGTCTCTTATCTTCACCAGCCGACTTTTGCGGAATAGATTCTTTAACTTCCAGCGGCTGTTCACTTTCTGATAGCATTACCGGCTCTTCAGGTTTACCAGCATCAATTTCCAGAAGGTCTTCCTGCGCCTTTGATGTAATTTCAGGAGATGCCTCTGCGTGTTTGCTAGCAGGAGAAATTTCCTGTGAATATAAGGAAAATTTAATTGTACTATAAATATCCTGTAAGTCCCTTAGAATAATATCTTTATCTATCTCAGGCAGGGACTCCAGCGAGTTTTTTTCCAGTAAATCCTTGATGGCTTTAAGTTTTTGAACGATAATTTCTTTATTCATCTCGCTAAAGATTTTTTTGAAAGTTAGGTGAAAAAGTATTAGCAAATTTCGCTAAAATTATTTGGGATTTTCCTCTAAAAATAACTTTTATTCATCAGGATGATTCTAAAAAATGTAAAAATTTTACTTTGACCTAAAAGCCCGACCCGGCAATGGGTCGAGAGCGGATTGCAGGCCGGGGCTTGTGCTGGCGAGACTGTCTGGGTCACGTCGAAGGCGGGGTGAGTTGTGTTGCGCACGCATAGACGCTCTCGGGGCACCCATCGGATCGGGCTTTTAAGCCTTGATTTTTTGCTTCGTTTGCATCAAGGTAAAAGAAGAAGGCCTGCCCGCGGCAGCAGCGTAAAATTGACTGCTGAGAACACTTTTTATTTCATCGTATCTGGATGAACGCCTCGCCCCCATCCCCTCTTCCTTACTCAGGAGAGGGGATGGGAGTGAGGTTTTGCCAATAGTGATTTTTAACCCCAGCTACGTTATTGTTTGTGTCTGTACTGAAGGCAGATATACGACAATTACAAAATTCATCTTTTTAATTACATTCTTAGTGTCATTTTTACACATCTTATAGTCAACATTTACATTTTTGGTCAAGTTTGGGTATAGGGTGTCATAACTTTGGATTGCGTTTAACTTATTTACTAACCAATTAAACCAAAAGCTATGAGAACAAAAAATTTCTTTTCCACCGTTGTGTGGCAATGTGCTGGGGCATTATTGGTAGTTGCCCTGATGGGCTCTTGCAGCAAAACTGACGAAGAGTCTGCACCGCTGCCAAGTCCTTCCTTGAAACTTACTAACGGATGGGGTAATGGGGTAAACATTCAACCCTCTTACTACAACAATGGTTACCCCAATCTGGGTACCAGCTTGATGAAACAGCAGACCAAGATCAAGACGGTGCGGATTGAGATTGAACCCGACAAGGTAACTCAAGCTAAATCGTGGATCAAGGAACTGAAGTCGGCGGGGTATAATTTGATTTGTACCTACCACAAAGCGTCTGTGCTGGGCACTGATAGCAAAAGCGAACTGATTGCTGCTGCCAACTGGTGGAAGGCCAACTATGCTGCGCTTGCAGCCAATGGAGCGTTTACCATCAACCTGATGAACGAATGGGGAAGTCATAATGTTTCGGCTGCTACGGTGGCACAGTACTACAACGAGGCTATTGCTATCGTTAGGCAAGTTTACAGCGGATACATCATCATCGATTGTCCGGGATGGGGGCAAGAGAGTGCAATTATGGCTGCTGCAGTAAAGGGGTATAACACCGGTGGCGTAAAAATCAACGATACCAAGATTGTGCTCTCGATGCATATTTACCCTGGTGCATGGAACCAGGCCAAAAATCGTTGGGTAAACACCTCGGATATCGACGATCTTGCCTCGGCTGGCCGTCCCTGTATTATTGGTGAGTTTGGCAATGGAGGTAGTGGTGGCTGCGATTGGTCGGCAGTGGTCGATTATGCCAAAAGTAAGGGCTGGACTATACTGGGTTGGTGCTGGAATGGCGATGGTGGTAGCATGAACATGGTAACCCCCAGCTGGGCTCAGAATCCTACTGCAACCTCGTTCTCCCTGAGTTCTTATTTCTCGGTAGTTTATAATAAGTTGTGAACCTTTTTCATAGGTTGTAAGTGGTACGCCCTGCCGTGTGCAGGGCGTATTTTTTAGTTCGGATTTACCAGTGGTTCTTGCTGGCTCAGGCAATGTAGGGTTCCCAGCCCAACAACAATGCGTGAGCAGTCGATGTCATAAATTGTTCGTTCCGGAAAAGCTTGTTCAATGATTTTCAAGGCTGTGTTGTCTTCCTTACAGCGAAAAATAGGAACCATCACGCCGCTGTTGCAAATGTAAAAGTTGGCATACGAGGCTGGCAATCGATCCCCTCGATAAACAACTGGTTTAGGCATGGGTAGCTCTATGATATGGGGCTGACGACCGTTGGGCAGCCTGAAAGTTTTTAAACGTTTTAGGTTATCCTGCAAGGGTAGGTAATTGTCGTCTCCCGTGTTGTATTCAACTGCAGCAATTACCGTGTCATGATTCACAAACCGGCAAATATCGTCCACATGCCCATCGGTATCATCACCTACAATTCCATCTCCCAGCCAAAGAATTTGTTCTACACCATAATACTCGCGCAGGTACTCTTCAATTTGAGCTTGCGACAGGTGGGGATTACGGTTGGGATTAAGCAAACAAGCCTCGGTAGTAAGCAACGTACCGGCTCCATTGAATTCTACGGAACCGCCTTCCATTACAATGCCAGGTCGAAAAGTTTGTAGTTCCAATTGTTGGGCGATAAAGGAGGGTACACCGTTATCGAGCTGGCTGGGATACTTGCCTCCCCAGGCATTAAATTCCCAATCGACAATTATCTTTGGTTTTTCGCCTGTTCTGTGTAACAAAAAGGCGGGTCCATGATCGCGACACCACACATCGTTGGTAGGGTAAACGAAAAATTCAATCGACGAAACGTTGGCCTTTGCAAGTTGAATCATTTCCCTTGCACGGAGTGCTTCCTGTTCTGTGGGTACGAGTATGCGTACTTTTTCTCCCCGCGAAATATAGCTGATAAAGCTGCAATAGGAGGGGTATACCTCTTCAAGAACGCCCGGAAAAGAATCATCCCGGTAGGGCCAGGTTAACCAGGTGGCTTCGTGAGGTGTCCATTCTGCTGGAAAATAGTAACCCAGTTGCTTAGGGGTTTCGTTCATCATCGAGGTAACGTTTTAAAATCGGTTGATAGGTATCTATGCGACGATCACGCAGGAATGGCCATGTGGTGCGGTAGTGTTGTATTTGGTCGAGATCTACTGCTACCACCTGTACGTCTTCACGGTCGTGGGGGGACTGGTAAAGTATCGATCCAAAGGGATTAGCTACGAACGAGCCTCCCCAGAACCGTGTCACGGCTTCTTTGCCAACCCGGTTGACAGCTACCACAAACACCCCGTTGGCAACGGCATGTGCCCGCTGTATGAGCTGCCAGCCCTGATACTGCTCGTTGTCGGTGCGGGCATCGCTGTCGAGTTCCCATCCAATAGCGGTGGGATAAAAAATAATTTCTGCCCCCATCAGGCTGGTAATCCTGGCTGCCTCGGGAAACCATTGATCCCAGCATATCAACACACCAATGTTAGCATACCGTGTTCGAAATATGCGATAACCCGAATCGCCAGGGGTGAAATAAAATTTTTCGTAAAAACCAGGGTCGTCGGGGATATGTTGCTTTCGATAATGTCCCAGCATCGAGCCATCGGCATCTATTACTACGGCAGAGTTGTGAAACAGTCCTCTTGCTCTTTGTTCAAATATGGGAACAATAACAACAACCTGATGGGATTGTGCAAAATCTTGCATTTGCTTTACGGTGGGGCCGGCTAAAGGCTCGGCCAGACTAAAGTGTTGATGATCCTCGGTATCACAGAAGTATAGGGTGGCAAATAGCTCCTGAAGGCAAATAATCTGTGCTCCCTGGCTAACTGCCAGCTGCATATGCTCAAGGGTATGTGCTATATTTTCCTGCTTATTGGCGGTAGCCGATAGCTGGATGATTCCTATCCTGACGGGTTGCATTGCGTTTTTGTGCAAAGGTAATAACTTCGCTCAACAATATTACAATCCGTCTATTTTTCCATCATCTTCAACGTTTTTAAGTAGGCCTGCTTGTATTTTTCAATTTCCTTCGGATGTTTCATGGTAATAAACGACTCAAACTTGCCGGTCATTTTTACAACTTCACCGGTTCGTGTTTTTACGCGTTTAATGATTTCGCGCTCCAGGAATGGGTCGGCTCCCATGGTCAGTAGCAGTGTAATCATGCTGATGCTTTTTGCTTCAAACAAGGGGGTGGTAAATATGTTGCTTTCGTCACTGCGATCTTTATAGTTGACATCTGCCCCCCTGGCAATGAGCTTATCGGCCAGAGGCACGTTGTCTCCAATAACTGCCCATATCAGTGTTTTGTTAAGCTGTTCAGGATCCAGAACGGTTTGTGGATTTGTTAGTTTTGGAAGTTTTTTCACCACTTCTGGAAGTTCATCAAATGTGTTCATCCACAGCTCAAGCGTTGTAAGGTTTTCAAGCTCTGCAAAGGAAGCAGGTAGTTGCGACAATTGGTTAATAGCCAGGTTGAGTCGTATGAGGTTTTTTAGCTGGCCAAAATTTGCCGGTAATTCCGAAATTTGGTTGGCCATCAAATTTAGGTCCTTAAGCTGTTGCAAATGACAAATATCGTCATCAACTTTCTGAACCTCATTGGCCTCGAGGGTAAGCACCTCAAGGCTATGTAACCGATAAACGATTTTGGGGATATTTTTAAACCGATTAAATCCAAGATGTAGTTCTCGCAATTTTTTTAATCGGCTTAGCTCTTCGGGTAAGTCTGAAAGTTGATTGTAACGCAGATCCAGCACTTCTATATTCTCGGCAATATCCAGGTAGGGGGTGAGTTTTTCAATTCGTTTGTGGTTAATTTTTAAAATTACCACATTGGATAGAGCATATTCATCCTTGAGCGACTCAATTTTGTTTTTCTGTCCCCATGCTATCAGGCGCTTTGTTCTTCGCTTAGCACCCGAACGAAACCAGAACCCCATGTTGTTAAAGTTTAACTTTCAAAGATAGCCGTTTTTTTTTGGAGGTGGCAATTTTTTAAGAATCTTGCCAGACGATAATGATCTAATCCTCAAAATATCAGCTTAATTGTTGCAAATAGCTATCTTTGTGCACTTTTTTACCGTTAATTATGGTGGCACTAAACGATATAGAATTAAGTTTTGGCGGCTACGAACTTTTCAGGGGGGTCAGTTTTACTGTGCACCCAAAAGATAGGATAGGGCTGGTGGGGCGAAACGGAGCCGGAAAATCAACCTTGCTTCGAATGCTGGCCGGCCTGTGTCGGCCTGATGCAGGACAAATTACTTTTCCATCCGATTTCAGGGTAAGCTATTTGCCTCAGCAGTTGAGCGTTCACAATCAATACACGGTGATAGAGGCTACCATGCAGGCCTTTGCCGAGCTGTTAACCCTTCGTGCCCGTATAGAACAGCTTCAGCAACAGCTGGCCGAGAGAACCGACTACGAGAGTGAGGATTATCATAGGATTATTCATCAATTGAGCGATCTTAACGAGTTATATTTGCTTAGCGATGGCGAACATGCTCGTGGACGTGCCGAAAAAACGCTTATTGGGTTGGGATTTAAACCTGAAGACCTCCACCGGCCTACGGCTACTTTCTCTGGAGGATGGCGAATGCGTATCGAACTGGCTAAAATCCTTCTCCAGCCCGCCCATTTATTGCTACTCGATGAACCCACCAATCACCTCGATATTGAATCTATTACCTGGCTCGAAAATTATCTCGCCACCTACCCTGGAGCGGTCATTTTGGTTTCGCACGATCGCAAATTTCTCGACAACGTCACCACCCGTATCCTCGAATTATCGCTGGGTAAAATATACGATTATAAGGCCAATTATTCGCAATACCTTCAGCTTAAAGCCGAACGGCGCGAGCAACAATTGGCAGCATTTCAAAATCAGCAAAAGCTCATTGCCGACACCCAGGAATTTATTGAGCGCTTTCGCTACAAGGCTACAAAGGCCTCGCAGGTACAATCGCGAATTAAACAGCTCGAAAAACTGGAACGAATCGAGATCGAACCCGATGACGTGCGGAGCCTTAATATACGGTTCCCTCATCCTAATCCATCGGGGAAGCTTGTACTAGAACTAAAAAACGTAACCAAAGCATTTGGGCAACACGTCGTTGTCAGGGATATTAATCTTACCATCGAACGGGGCGAACGTGTCGCTTTGGTTGGAAAAAACGGAGAGGGGAAAACAACTCTATCAAAAATTATCGTTGGAGAACTCGAGTATGAAGGGGTGGTAAACCTGGGTCATAATGTGCGTATCGGTTACTTTGCCCAAAATCAGGACGAACTTTTCGACGAAGATATTACCGTGTTTGATACCCTCGATCAGGTAGCGGTGGGCGAGGTTCGAACTAAATTGCGCGATATTCTGGGTGCTTTTCTGTTTAGCGGCGACGATATTCATAAAAAGGTAAAAGTACTTAGCGGTGGCGAGCGTTCGAGGCTGGCCATAGCCCGACTCCTGCTCGAACCCTACAACTTGCTTGTGCTCGACGAACCCACCAACCATCTCGATATGCGTTCCAAAGACATTCTTAAACAGGCACTCATGAACTATGAGGGTACCCTGATTCTGGTTTCGCACGACCGCGATTTTCTCGATGGATTGGCCGATAAAATTTATGAGGTTAACAACCAAAAAATTTACGAATATCGGGGAGGTATCTACGATTTCCTCGAAAAGAAAAAATTAACCTCACTCAACGAGCTAAAAGCTTCTTCCCCGGTTACCCCACTGATGACTTACAAAGAAAGTTCGGACAAAAAAAATCTTTATACCGAAAAAAAAGAGCTGGACAAGGAAATTAAAAAAGTGCAACGAAGCATTGCAGAAACCGAACAGAGGATAAACGAACTCGAAAATAAACTTGCGGAAATGAATCATATCCTTGCTACCGCACCTCCGGCCGAGGAAAGTTTTTTTGTTTCATATCAGCAAATTCAGCAACATATTGCTGAGCAAATGAATAACTGGGAAAAATTTCACACCTTGTTAGAAGAACTTAATCAACAAAAAGATAGTTTTTTACAAAATAGCTGAAATGGGGAAATCGCACATCGTATATGGAATACATTCTGTCCTGGAGGCCATTCGGTCGGGTAAGGAATTGGAACGGGTATTACTCAAAAAAGAATTTACAGGCCCTGCTTTGGGAGAAATTATAAAATATTGTCGTGTACACCAGGTGCCGTATCAACTGGTACCAGCTGTCCGGCTCGATAAAATAACGGGTAAAAATCATCAGGGCGTAATTGCTTTTCTTTCCCAGGTAAGCTATCAACCCATTGAGCAAATCGTACCGCAGCTTTATGAGGCGGGTCAAACACCTTTTTTACTCGTACTCGACCATATTACTGATGTGAGGAATTTTGGTAGTATAGCTCGCACGGCCGAATGTGCCGGTGTCCATGCTCTGATTATCCCCGAAAGGGGATCGGCCCTTATCAATGCCGATGCCATCAAAACCTCATCCGGGGCACTCCATACAATTAACGTTTGCCGGGTACCCAGCTTGACCACAACGGTTAAATATCTTAAAGATTCGGGAATAATGCTATATGCTGCAACCGAGAAAGGGTCACAGTTATACACCGACATTGATTTTACTAAACCCATGGCCATTGTTATTGGATCAGAAGGAAAAGGAATTTCGCCCGAAATTCTCCGACTATGCCATGGTCATATTCGCATTCCCGTCCTGGGCAAGATTAATTCGCTAAATGCCGCTGTAGCAACCGGCATAATACTCTATGAAAAAGTAAGACAACAACTAGCCACCTCCAGCTAATAAGAAAATAGGAATCATTCAACAGCAAAATGCATGTATGTCCCGTACATTTATTAAATTGCGGGCTCTAAAAAAATAACCGGATGAAAAACAAACTGGCTCAATTTCAGAAAATTGCATTGTATCCATTGTCATTTTTGTATGGAATTGGGGTGTGGGTGCGGAATGTTATGTTCGATTTGCATTTTTTACCAACAAAAGAATACGATATCCCCATAATATCGGTGGGTAATCTTACCGTTGGAGGTACAGGCAAAACCCCCCATGTAGAATATCTGGTTAAACTGCTGTCCCAAAATTTTGTTGTAGCTACATTGAGCCGCGGTTATAAGCGGAAAACAAGAGGCTTTTTTCTGGCCAACGAGAATTCTACAGCTGCCCAGGTAGGAGATGAGCCTCTGCAAATCAAAAGAAAATTTAAAAATGTGGCAGTAGCCGTTGATGCCAAAAGAACACGTGGCATCGAAAAATTGCAGAAGCTAATTCCCAACCTCCAGGTTATCATTCTCGACGATGCTTACCAGCATCGATATGTCAAACCAGGCATTTCTATTCTACTGGTTGATTATTCCAGAAACATCTTCGACGATTATCTGCTGCCGGCGGGCCGACTGCGTGAACCTGCCTCTTCACGCGATCGTGCCGACATAATCATTGTATCGAAATGCCCCGACAACGTTAAACCTATCGATTTGAGATTGCTTGAAAAACGACTGGCTCAATATGCCTATCAAAGAGTATTTTTTACCAAAGTATCCTATTTGCCTCTATCACCGGTGTTTGACATGGCTTTATCCCCTGTGGCTGCCGAAACTATTGCTGCTCAAACCGACGAGGTCATTGTCGTTAGCGGAATTGCTAATAATGAAGAAATGGTAGAATATCTCCGAACATTCTTCCCTATCGTTCATCTATTTCAATTCAGCGATCACTACAACTATACCGCGCGAGATCTTCATGAAATAATCGAGCTTTTTGCCGAAATATCCGAAAAGAAAAAGTGCTTCCTGATTACTACCGAGAAGGATGCTACTAAGATTTCGGCTTTCAACTCCCTAGAGGAAGAGGTAAAGAATGCTTTTTACTATCTTCCCATTCAAATAGAGTTTCTGGAACACAAACAGGAAATATTTGATTCAATTATATATAATTATGTACACAACAACCGTCCCGATAACATCCTGCATAAGCAGGAAAAAAGAAAAAAATTAGATCTGCCCTTTCTCTACATTGAAAAAACTAAAAACAATGTTTGAACATTATGCTGTCAATGCTTTAAAGTGGCCGAAAAATCTGGGATTAACCGTAAGCGTAAAATTATCAAACTGAAAAAAATATTTTTCTGACATATTGATATTTAAAAAAAAAATCTACCTTTGCAACCCATTTTGAATATTAACTATTGATAAATATCTGAATGTATGCCTACAATACAACAGTTGGTTCGAAAAGGAAGAGCTAAATTGGAATCGAAAAGTAAGGCACCTGCTCTTACGGGTTGTCCGCAGCGTCGTGGTGTATGTACGCGTGTTTATACTACAACGCCCAAAAAGCCCAATTCGGCAATGCGTAAAGTCGCTCGTGTGCGTTTGACCAATGGCATAGAAGTAACCGCCTATATTCCGGGCGAAGGCCATAACTTACAGGAACACTCAATCGTTTTGGTTCGAGGAGGTCGTGTGAAAGATTTACCCGGGGTTCGCTATCACCTGATTCGCGGAACACTCGATGCTGCTGGCGTAGAGGGGCGTAAAAAAGGTCGTTCGCTTTATGGCGCTAAAAGGCCTAAACCTGGTGCTGCACAAGCCGCAGGTACCAAGAAAAAATAATATTTAATAACAAGGGCTTTTAAACTTGTTTAAAAATGAGAAAGTCTAAACCTAAAAAAAGAATATTACTTCCCGACCCGAAGTACAAAGATGTGCTGGTAACCCGTTTCGTTAATAACCTGATGCGAAAAGGGAAAAAGGGCATAGCCTATAAAATTTTTTATCAGGCTATCGATATTATTGCTGAGAAAAACAAGGACAGCGACAAAAGTGCTCTCGATATCTGGAAAAAAGCGCTTGATAACATTACCCCTCAGGTGGAGGTGAAAAGCCGCCGTATTGGTGGGGCTACTTTTCAGGTTCCCCAGGAAGTTCGCCCCGATCGGAAGGTATCGCTGGCTATCAAACATATGATCCTGTTTGCTCGCAAGCGTTCCGGTAAATCAATGGCCGAAAAATTGGCTGCCGAAATCATGGCTGCCTACAACGAAGAAGGAGGTGCATTTAAAAAGAAAGAAGATATGCATAAAATGGCCGAAGCCAATAAAGCTTTTGCATTCTTCAGGTTTTAATCTAGAAATGGAAGTAGTGTAGTGAATAATAGTTTGCTTAGTTAAGATTAGGAAGGGACAGAAAAATGGCACGTGATCTTAGGTTGACAAGGAACATTGGTATAATGGCACATATCGACGCCGGTAAAACAACTACAACCGAGCGTATCCTCTATTATACCGGTGTAAATTACAAAATAGGAGAGGTACACGATGGTGCTGCTACGATGGACTGGATGGTGCAGGAGCAGGAACGCGGTATTACCATTACCTCGGCAGCAACCACATGTTATTGGAAGTACAACAATCAAGAATATAAAATTAATATTATCGACACTCCGGGACACGTCGATTTTACGGTTGAGGTAGAACGTTCCTTACGGGTTCTTGATGGCGCTGTGGCTTTGTTCTGTGCTGTTGGTGGTGTTGAACCACAATCAGAGACCGTATGGCGTCAGGCCAACAAATATAATGTACCGCGAATCGGTTTTGTTAATAAAATGGACCGTACGGGCGCCGACTTCTTTGAAGTAGTACAGCAGGTACGCGATCGTCTGGGTGCTAATGCTATTCCTTTCCAGATTCCTATCGGTGCTGAAGAAAAATTCGTAGGGGTTGTCGATCTATTTGAAAATAAAGCCCACATCTACGACCCAAGCGACCCCAAAGGCGAACGTTTTCACATCGTAGATGTGCCAGAAGATCTGCGAGAAACAGCCAACACTTACCGTGATCAGCTCCTGGAAGCTATCTGTGAACTCGATGACAATCTGCTTGAAAAGTTTTTTGAAGATAAAAATTCACTTACGGTAGAAGAGCTCAAGGCTGCTGCCCGTAAGGCTACCATTGAAATGAAAATTACCCCCATGCTTTGTGGGGCATCCTTTAAAAACAAGGGGGTGCAGCAATTGCTTGATGCTGTGGCTGCTTACCTGCCCAGCCCGCTCGACTTGCCTGATATCCAGGGAACTAATCCCGATACTAACGAAATCATCACCCGCAAGCCCGATGAAAATGAGCCGTTAACGGCGCTGGCATTCAAGATTATGACCGACCCCTTCGTGGGACGTCTCGCTTACCTGCGCGTATATGCAGGAACTATAACTTCAGGTTCTTATGTGCTCAATACCCGTACGGGCAAAAAAGAGCGTATAGCTCGTTTGTTCCAGATGCATGCCAACAAGCAAAATCCGAAGGATATCATCGAGGCGGGAGATATATGCGCTGCAGTCGGTTTTAAAGATATTCGTACGGGCGATACCCTTTGCGATGAAAAGCATCCAATCGTGCTCGAGTCTATGACATTCCCCGAACCGGTTATCGGGGTGGCAGTTGAACCCAAGACCCAGGCCGATGTCGACAAGCTTGGTATGGCTCTTTCGAAGCTGGCCGAAGAAGACCCAACCTTCCGGGTCAAGATCGACGAAGATTCAGGCCAAACCATCATTAGCGGTATGGGAGAGTTGCACCTCGAAATCATTCTCGACCGCTTGCGTCGTGAGTTTAAGGTCGAATGCAATCAGGGTGCACCCCAGGTGGCATACAAGGAAGCCATTACCATTCCGGTCGAACATCGCGAGGTGTTTAAAAAACAAACAGGTGGTCGCGGTAAATATGCCGACATAGTAGTACGTGTAGAACCTGCCGATCCTGGTGTAACCGGATTGCAGTTCTTCAACGAAGTGAAAGGCGGGAATGTTCCCAAAGAATATATTCCGGCAGTTGAAAAAGGTTTTCGTGAGGCCATGGCTAATGGCGTTCTGGCAGGATATAGCATGGACAGCCTGAAGGTTACCCTGCTCGATGGTTCCTACCATCCCGTCGACTCCGACTCGCTCTCGTTCGAAATTTGTGCCAAGAATGCTTTCAAAGAGGCTTGTGCTAAAGCTAAACCCATACTGCTCGAACCCATCATGAAGCTTGAAGTGGTTACCCCCGAGGAATACATGGGTGACGTAATTGGTGACCTTAATAAACGTCGTGGCACTATTGAAGGCATGGAAATGAAAGCCGGTGGACGCGTGGTTCGTGCTAAGGTTCCTCTTGCCGAGCAGTTTGGTTATGTAACGGTTCTGCGTACCCTCACTTCGGGACGTGCAACCAGCAGTATGGAATTCTCGCACTATCAGCAGGTTCCTCCTGCCATTGAAAAGGAAATTCTTGAGAAAATTAAAGGCAAAGCTACTGTAAACTAAAAAATTACACCATACAATGAGCCAGAAAATTCGCATCAAGCTTAAGTCGTACGATCATAATCTGGTCGATAAATCGGCCGATAAGATTGTTAAAACTGTAAAAGCTACAGGGGCTGTAGTCAGTGGGCCTATCCCACTACCTACGCACAAGCGTATATTTACGGTTTTGCGGTCACCTTTTGTCAATAAAAAATCGCGTGAACAGTTTGAACTGAGTTCTTATAAACGACTCATCGACATTTATAGTTCAACGCCTAAAACGGTTGATGCGTTGATGAAGCTCGAATTACCCAGTGGTGTGGAAGTGGAAATAAAAGTATAATTATAAAAATAGCAAACGATGCCTGGTATTATTGGTAAAAAGCTGGGGATGACTTCCCTGTTTACGGAGGATGGTAAGAATATACCTGTTACCATCGTACAAGCAGGCCCCTGTGTAGTAACACAGGTAAAAACCGTTGAAAAAGACGGCTATGCGGCTGTGCAACTTGGATTTGAGGAGCGTAAAGAAAAAAATACCCCCAGGCCTTTATTAGGCCATTTTCAAAAAGCAAATACAACGCCCAAGCGGAAACTAGCTGAATTTAAAGGATTTGAAAATGTTAACCCGGGCGATCTGATTACCGTCGATATTTTTCAAACCAATGATTATGTTGATGTTCGTGGAACTTCAAAAGGTAAGGGATTTCAGGGGGTTGTAAAACGTCATGGATTTGCTGGTGTTGGAGGCCAAACACACGGTCAGCATAACCGTTTGCGCGCCCCTGGTTCAATGGGTGCATCGTCGTTCCCATCACGCGTATGGCGAGGAAAACGTATGGCAGGACATACGGGCAACAAAACGGTTACCATTGAAAACCTGGTGGTAGTTAAAGTTGTACCCGAAAATAATCTGCTATTCCTCAAAGGGGCAGTACCCGGTGCAGTAGGTTCGTATTTGAAAATTGAAAAATAAGTCGCCTATCTTGTGCATGTTGCAGATTTAATGAAACATTAAAAAAATGGAACTTGAAGTTTTAAACATAAACGGCCAGAAAACTGGAGTAACCGTTAGCTTGAGCGAGGATATTTTTGGAGTTAATCCGAACGATCATGCCATATACCTCGATGTGAAGCAGTACCTTGCCAATCAACGTCAGGGTACACATAAGGCCAAGGAACGTTCGGAAGTAGCCTATAGTACGCGAAAGATTAAACGGCAAAAGGGTACTGGTGGGGCTCGTGCCGGGGATATTAAGTCGCCTATATTCATAGGAGGAGGTCGGGTTTTCGGTCCCCGCCCAAGAGATTATGATTTTAAAGTAAATAAGAAGGTAAAGGAGCTTGCCCGTAAATCGGCCCTTACTTATAAGGCAAAGGAAAACAACATCGTTGTCGTTGAAGATTTTACATTTGATGTACCAAAAACCAAACAATTTGTTACCCTGAAAAACAACCTAAAACTTGACGACAAAAAAATGTTATTGGTAGTCAACGAACCAAATAAAAATGTATATTTGTCGTCCCGAAATTTGCCGGATAGCAAGGTGTTAACTTATTCAGAGTTAAATACTTATGAAATACTCAATGCAGAAGTTTTAGTGTTTACAAGGGCTGCACTCGACAATTTTCAGGGAAAAAATTAAAATAGGTGGATATGGAAATTATAATAAAACCTATAGTTACGGAAAAACACACCAATCAGGGAGAAAAGCATAATACGTATGGATTTATAGTCCATAGAAAAGCTAATAAAATCCAGATAAAGGAGGCTATTAAGGAATTATATGGAGTTACCGTAACTTCTGTGAATACTGCAATAATAGGAGGAAAACGAAAAACCCGTTATACAAAGCGTGGTTTTATTGAAGGGCGTACCAATACGTATAAGAAAGCTTACGTAACGGTTGCAGAAGGTGAAAAAATTGATTTTTATAGCAATATTTAATATTGAGCAATGGGCTTAAAAAAGTACAAACCGGTTACAGCAGGTCAGCGTGATAAAATTCTGGTCGATTATTCGGAAATAACCAAAACCGAGCCAGAAAAGTCGTTGCTGGTGTTTCTGCACCAGTCGGGAGGACGCAACAATGTTGGAAAGATGACCATGCGATACCGCGGTGGCGGGCACAAGCGCATGTACCGATTGATTGATTTTGTTCGCTCGAAGGATGGTATGCCAGCCGTGGTGAAAAGTATAGAATACGACCCCAATCGTACGGCTTACATAGCATTGGTTGTTTATCCCGATGGTACAAAAAGTTACATCCTGGCCCCCCAGGGCTTAAAAGTTGGCCAGAAAATAGAAAGCGGTGAGAATGTTGCACCGGAAATTGGTAACACCTTGCCGCTGGCAAACATTCCGCTGGGTACTATAATCCATAATGTAGAATTATATCCGGGTCAGGGAGGAGCATTGGCTCGCAGTGCAGGTTCGTATGCGCAGCTCGTTTCACGGGAAGGAAAATATGCAGTAATAAAATTGCCCTCTGGTGAAACTCGTATGGTGCTGGTTACCTGTCGGGCCACTGTTGGCGCTGTGTCGAATCCCGATCATAATAACCAGAAGCTGGGTAAGGCAGGTAGAAAACGTTGGCTGGGACGTCGTCCTCGTACCCGTGGTGTGGCTATGAACCCTGTAGATCATCCAATGGGTGGTGGCGAAGGTCGGGCTTCGGGTGGTCATCCACGTTCGAGAAAGGGTATACCGGCTAAAGGATACAAGACTCGTAAGAAAAATAAAGCTTCGAACAAATATATTCTTGAACGCAGAAAATAAAATTTTATATCGAACAATATGAGCCGTTCACTGAAAAAAGGTCCTTACATTAATTATAAATTGGAGAAAAAAATACTGGCCATGAATGCCAGTGGAAAAAAATCGGTGATCAAAACATGGGCGCGTGCCAGTGTTATTTCTCCCGATTTTGTGGGTCACACCATTGCAGTACATAACGGAAACAAGTTCATTCCTGTGTACATAACGGAAAATATGGTTGGCCACAGACTTGGAGAATTTGCTCCAACTCGGACATTCAGAGGACATAGCGGAAATAGAAAAGAAAAGTAAGTCAAATTTGAATTGATTTTACAAAATGGGTGCTAGAAAAAAACAAATGGCCGATAGATTAAAGGAAGCGCGGCAGCAAAAGGTTGTAGCCATTTTAAGGGATTATCCTACCTCGCCACGGAAAATGCGTTATGTAGTTGACCTTATTCGTGGCATGGAGGTAAATAGGGCTCTTGATATTTTAAAATTTTCGGAAAAAGCTGCTGCACGTCCTGTTGAAAAACTTTTGCTTTCGGCTATTGCAAATTGGCAGGCAAAGAACGAAGGGGTTCGCCTCGACGATGCTTACATCTTTATTAAAGAGGCAAAAGTTGATGGTGGACGTATACTGAAGCGTCTTCGCCCTGCGCCCCAGGGACGGGCATATCGCATTCGTAAGCGTTCCAATCACGTAACACTTGTATTAGATTCAGTTGTTAAAAAAGAAGAAAGCTTAACCAATTAATTCCATGGGACAAAAAGTAAATCCGATAGCAAATCGTTTGGGAATCATCAGGGGCTGGGATTCCAATTGGTACGGAGGCAAAAATTATGCGCCGAAACTCATTGAGGACACCAAGATAAGGGAATACCTGAATGCCCGTCTTGCAAAAGCCAGCATATCGAAAATAATCATCGAACGCACCCTCAAGCTGGTTACCATTACTGTAAATACAGCCCGCCCGGGTGTAATTATTGGAAAAGGTGGGCAGGAAGTGGACAAGCTAAAGGAAGAATTGAAAAAGATTACTAACAAGGAAGTACAAATTAACATATTTGAAGTAAAACGTCCTGAGCTCGATGCCAACATCGTTGCCAACAATATAGCACGGCAAATTGAAGGTCGAATATCCTATCGTCGAGCTGTAAAAATGGCCATCGCTTCAACCATGCGATTGGGTGCTGAAGGAATAAAAGTTATTGTTTCAGGACGACTGGGTGGTGCCGAAATGGCTCGCAGCGAAATGTTGAAAGAAGGACGTATACCTTTGCATACCTTTCGAGCCGATATCGATTATGCCCTGGCCGAAGCCCATACGAAGGTGGGTCGCATAGGAGTGAAGGTTTGGATTTGCAACGGTGAAGTATACGGAAAACGCGATCTGTCGCCCAATGTAGCCCTTAAAAGTGCAAAGTCGTTTAAGGCCGAACCACGTAGAAAAAGAAAATAGCATAACACGATACAAAATACACAGCCATGTTACAGCCAAAAAAGACAAAATATAGAAGGCAGCAAAAAGGGCGCATGAAAGGTAATGCCCAGCGGGGACATACCATTGCCTTTGGTTCGTTTGCCATAAAATCGGAAGAAAGCTGCTGGATCACCAGCCGGCAAATCGAAGCAGCACGTCAGGCAGTGAGTAGGTACATGAAACGTGAGGGACAGATATGGATTCGAATATTCCCAGATAAACCTATTACCCGCAAACCCGCTGAAGTGCGTATGGGTAAGGGTAAAGGATCTCCCGAAGGATTCGTATATCCAATTACTCCGGGAAGAATTATTATTGAGGTTGACGGGGTACCTTATGATGTGGCAAAGGAAGCTTTGCGTCTTGGAGCCCAAAAGTTGCCTGTAACTACCAAGTTTGTGGTGCGACGCGATTATGCCGAAACCTTATAAGATAGACTATCGAAAGGATATAAAATTTTGCAAGCCATGAAAATGTCTGAAATACGTGAACTGACCACAAAAGAGCTGGAGGAAAGAATTGAGGCTGAAAAGATCATGCTAACCCGGCTAAAAATAAATCATGCTGTATCGCCCCTCGATAATCCTATGAAAATACGGCATACACGGCGCGATATAGCACGCATGCTTACCGAGCTGAGAAAAAGGCAACTTGCAGGCAATACTAAATAATGCTGACAATGGAGAGAAACTTACGAAAAGAAAGAATTGGCACTGTAGTGAGCAATAAGATGCAAAAAACAGTAGTGGTTTCCGTCAAAAGGAAAATGATGCATCCGATGTACCATAAGTTTGTGAATAAAACTTCGAAATTTTATGCTCACGACGAAAATAATAGTTGTGGAATAGGGGACACAGTAAGAATTATGGAAACCAGACCCCTGTCGCGTTTAAAACGTTGGAGAGTTGTTGAAATCATTGAGAAAGCTAAATAACTATGATACAGCAGGAATCAAGAATGGTTGTAGCCGACAACAGCGGAGCCAAGGAAGTATTGTGCATCCGTGTACTGGGTGGAACACGCCGTCGGTATGCCCGTGTCGGTGACAAGGTAGTGGTTACCGTGAAAAGTGCGTTGCCTTCCGGAGATATTAAGAAGGGAGCAGTAAGTAAAGCTGTAGTAGTACGTACCAAAAAAGAAATACGTCGGCCCGATGGCTCGTACATCCGCTTCGACGATAATGCCGTGGTACTGCTCAATAATGCTGATGAAATAAGGGGTACCCGTATTTTTGGGCCTGTAGCGCGTGAATTGCGCGATAAATACATGAAAATTGTATCTCTGGCACCCGAGGTACTTTAACATTTAACCTGATCAACCATGCAAAAGAAACTACATATCAAGAAAGGCGACATCGTATACGTGAATGCTGGCGATGATAAGGGTAAACGAGGACGTGTGCTCGAAGTCAACCGGGATAAAATGACAGCAATAGTCGAAGGCGTAAATATCGTGTCGCGGCATACCAAACCCTCGGCCAAACATCCGCAGGGAGGAATTATCAAAATGGAAGCCCCAATTCACATTTCTAACCTGCAGGTCGTCGACCCGACTACTAACGAACCTACTCGGATCGGACGCAAGTTGAACGAAAAGGGCAAGCTGGTTCGTTACGCTAAAAAATCGGGTGCTATTTTACCTTAATGCTTAAAACAGAACTATGCGATATATTGCATAGAAAACAGAAAATATAGGAGCAATGAAGTACATACCAAACCTTAAGTTGAAATATAAGAATGAAATTGTACCTGCCTTGATGAAGGAATTTAATTATAAAACGGTAATGCAGGTGCCACGTTTGGAGAAAATCTGCATTAACCAAGGGGTAGGTGCAGCCGTGTCGGATAAAAAACTTATAGAAGTAGCTGCTAACGAATTGACTGCAATAACGGGGCAGAAAGCTGTACTAACTTACGCAAAAAAGGATATTTCGAATTTTAAGCTGCGTAAGAATATGCCCATTGGTGTAAAAGTTACCTTACGCAATGACCGCATGTATGAATTTCTTGAACGTTTAATACATGTGGCTTTGCCTCGTATTCGCGACTTTAAGGGTGTTAATGCAAAGTTCGACGGTCGTGGAAATTATACACTCGGCATACGTGAACAAATTATATTCCCAGAAATAGATATTGATAAGGTATCTAAAATCATGGGGATGGAAATTAGCTTTGTTACCAATGCACGCACTGATGAAGAGGCTTATGCCTTACTGCGTGAATTTGGAATTCCGTTCAAAACGACTAAAAAGAAAGAATAAATATGGCTAAGGAATCAATGAAGGCTCGCGAGGTAAAACGACAAAAACTCGCTGAGAAATATGCAGAAAAAAGAGCAAAGCTGAAAGCCGAAGGGGATTATGTGGGGCTGCAGTTATTACCCAAAAACTCAAACCCCATTCGTCAGCGCAATCGTTGCATGATTACTGGACGTCCGCGTGGCTACATGAGAATATTTGGCATTAGTCGTATTCAGTTCCGAGAAATGGCTTCGAAGGGATTGATACCGGGTGTAAAGAAAGCAAGTTGGTAATCTTATAAATTTTAGTAAACCATGACAGATCCTATAGCAGATTATCTGACCCGTTTGAGAAACGCAATTAAAGCCCGTCACAGAATTGTGGAGGTTCCGGCTTCGAGGATGAAAAAGGAAATCACCCGTGTGCTCCACGAAATGGGCTACATATTAAATTACAAGTTTGTCGACGACGGACCGCAGGGAACCATAAAAATTGCGTTGAAATATAGTCCTGTTGACCGCGAACCTGCAATCAAGCATATCGAACGTGTCAGCAAACCTGGTCTGCGAAAATATGCCGATCACGAACATTTACCCCGGGTACTGAATGGATTGGGAATTGCCATTCTTTCTACATCCCAGGGAATAATGAGCGATAAAGAAGCCCGAGCTAAAAATATCGGGGGCGAAGTAATATGCTATGTTTATTAATCGTGGAGGAGACAAATCATGTCACGAATAGGAAAGTTGCCCATAGTAATACCCAAGGGAGTTGAAGTAAATATCAGCTCGTCCAATGAAGTAACGGTAAAAGGTCCGCTGGGTGAATTGAAGCAAAAAGTTGACCCTGATATCAAGGTTACTGTCGAAAACCAGAAGGTTGTTGTCACCCGGCCGACGGATCAGAAGCGTCATAAAGCACTCCATGGTTTGTATCGAGCTCTTATTGCTAATATGGTAAAGGGCGTATCGGAAGGTTTTACCATCGAGCAGGAACTGGTTGGGGTGGGGTATCGTGCCGAGGCAAAGGGCCAAAATCTTGAAATGAGCCTTGGATATTCGCACGAGATTTTGTTTGCCCTTCCCAAAGAGATAAAGGTAGAGACACGTACTGAAAAGCGTGCCAATCCTATCATAACACTCAAAAGCCATGACAAGCAGTTGGTGGGACTGGTAGCTGCAAAAATACGTTCGTTGCGTAAGCCCGAACCCTTTAAGGGTAAAGGTATACGTTACGTAGGCGAACAATTGCGCCGCAAGGCTGGTAAGTCTGCTGGAAAATAAGTATAATGCATAAATAATAAAAAGACCATGTCGTTGACAAAAATCGAACGTCGAATCAGGATTAAACATAGAATACGTAAAAAAATAACGGGTACTGCCCAGAAGCCTCGTATGACGGTTTTTAGGAGTAACAAGCATATATATGTTCAGTGTATCAATGATCTGGCTGGGCATACGCTGGTTGCCGCTGGTTCCCGTGAAAAAGAAATTGCCGAAGTGGCAAAAGGAAACAAAATGGAACAAGCCCGTTTGGTCGGGAAGAAAATAGCTGAACTATGTTTGGCTAAAGGAATAACCGAAGTGGTTTTTGACCGCAATGGTTATTTGTATCATGGACGAGTAAAAATGTTAGCAGATGCTGCTCGCGAAGGTGGCTTAAAATTTTAATAAACTATGGCAGAAAGCATCAGGAAAATTAGAACAACCGATCTCGAACTGAAAGATCGCCTGGTAAGTATCCAGCGTGTTACAAAGGTTACCAAAGGTGGCCGTGCCTTTAGTTTTTCCGCTATTGTGGTAGTAGGGAACGAAAATGGTATTGTAGGTTATGGACTTGGCAAAGCCAACGAGGTAACTACGGCAATTGCAAAAGGAATTGAAGAAGCTAAGAAAAACCTTGTAAAGGTTCCCATCTATAAGGGTACGATCCCTCACGAACAATATGCAAAATATGGAGGAGCCAGCGTATTTATCAAGCCTGCCTCGAGCGGTACCGGAGTAAAAGCTGGGGGTGCTATGCGTGCAGTACTGGAAAGTGTAGGTATTCATGATGTGCTGGCAAAATCAAAGGGTTCTTCAAATCCTCACAACCTGGTGAAGGCTACCATTAAAGCTTTGACTGAACTGCGCGATCCAGCTCATATTGCTGCTGTTCGTGGTATTTCAATTGAAAAAGTATTTAAAGGTTAAATAAATAGTAGTCTATGGGTAAACTCAAGGTAACTTTAATGCGCGGAAAAGCTGGAGTATGCGAACGACAGCTCAGAACATTACAGGCACTTGGACTTACCAAAAGAAATAGCGTAGTAGTTGTAGAAGATACCCCAGTTTTTCGTGGAATGATTGCCAAGGTACAACACTTGGTAGGGGTAGAAACAATTCAATAAAGGTCGAACGGTAAAATTAAATATAAATGAATTTACATAGCTTAAAACCGGCAAAAGGATCTGTTAAGGATAACAAACGATTGGGCCGTGGTCAGGGTTCGACTGACGGGGGCACCAGTGGCCGTGGACATAAAGGAGCAAAATCGCGCTCGGGCTATTCGCGTAAAAAAGGTTTTGAGGGTGGCCAAATGCCTATGCAGCGCAGGCTTCCAAAGTATGGCTTTACTAATTTCAACCGTGTCGAATACAAGGCTATCAATCTTGAAACATTGCAGCGCCTTGCCGATCGTGGTGTTACTACCATTAATCCCGATGTTTTATTTGAGCACGGATTGATCCACAAAAACAGTCTGGTTAAAATTCTGGCAAAGGGTGAGTTAAAAGCTGCTCTTGATGTACAGGCTCATGCCTTCTCCAAAACGGCCGAACAAGCCATTGTAGCTGCTAATGGTAAAGTTGTTAAATTAGCCACCGAATGAAACGATTTATCGAAACATTACAGAATATCTGGAAGATAGAGGATTTACGTTCCCGAATACTATACACCCTGGGCATAATTCTCATATATCGATTAGGTTCATATATCGTGTTACCAGGGGTAGATCCCACCCTGTTAGAGGGGCTAAAGCAGCAAACCTCACAAGGGGTATTAGGTCTTCTCGACATGTTTTCGGGCGGAGCTTTTTCTAATGCTTCAGTTTTTGCGCTCGGGGTAATGCCCTATATTTCTGCCTCTATCGTAATGCAGCTTCTGGGTATGGCTGTGCCCTATTATCAAAGGCTTCAGAAGGAGGGTGAAAGTGGACGTAAAAAAATAAACCAGCATACGCGTCTGCTAACTGTTGTAATATTGCTGCTTCAGGCTCCTGCTTATCTTACCAACTTGCATGTTCAGTACCAGGGGGCTATAACCGGAGGTCGATGGTTTGATATAACTGGTGTTTTCCTACTTACTGCCGGTACTATTTTTGTTATGTGGCTGGGGGAAAGAATCACCGAAAACGGAATAGGAAATGGTATTTCTCTACTTATTATGATTGGTATTATCGCACGTTTTCCCAGCGCATTTCTGCAGGAACTTGCCTCTCGACTCGATCAGAAAGGGGGAGGGCTGGTTATTCTCCTTATAGAAGTAGTACTGTTATTCCTGGTATTTGTAGCAACCATTATGCTCATTCAGGCAACTCGCAGAGTACCTGTACAATATGCCAAACGCATTGTTGGAAACAAGCAGTATGGCGGGGTGCGTCAGTACATACCCCTTAAGGTGAATGCAGCAGGGGTTATGCCCATCATTTTTGCGCAGGCCCTAATGTTTATCCCAATTACCATTGCTGGATTTTCTAAAAGCCAAAGTATGACAGGCTTTGTAGCAGCTTTTGCTAATTACACTGGTTTTTGGTATAATTTTACCTTTGCTTTGCTTATCATTGTATTCACCTATTTCTATACGGCCATTATCATCAATCCCAATCAAATGGCCGAAGATATGAAAAAGAATGGAGGATTTATTCCTGGTGTTAAACCGGGAAAGAAGACAGCTGAGTTCATTGACAACATTTTGTCGCGAATAACCCTGCCGGGTGCAATTTTCCTTGCAATAGTGGCAATATTGCCTGCTTTTGCCATAAAGGCCGGGATGACCAGTGGATTTGCCCATTTTTACGGCGGAACCAGCTTGCTCATCCTGGTAGGTGTATTGCTCGATACATTGCAACAAATTGAGAGCCACTTGTTGATGCGGCACTACGATGGTTTGATGAAGACAGGTCGTATAAAGGGAAGAAGTGGGGTATAAACATGATTCCAATTCGGAGTGCCGAGGAAATAGAATTACTCAGAACGAGTAATCTGCTGGTATCAAAAACATTGGCAGAAGTTGCAAAGTGGATAAGGCCAGGAATCAGTACACGCGAATTGGATAGAATAGCCGAGGAATTCATTCGTGACCACGGTGCATTGCCGGCTTTTCTGGGATACAATGGTTATCCCAATACGCTCTGTACCTCAGTTAACAGCGAGGTAGTGCATGGAATACCCTCGGCATATGAGTTGAAAGAGGGTGACATTGTTTCGATAGACTGTGGCGTTCTTTTAAATAATTATTACGGCGATTCCGCTTATACCTTTACAGTGGGTGAAGTGTCGGAGGAAGTAAAAAAGTTGCTTCAAGTTACCCGAGAAAGCTTGTATAAAGGCATAGAGCAGGCTATCGAGGGAAAACGCACTGGTGATATAGGGTATGCCGTTCAAAGTTATTGTGAGGCACATGGTTATTCTGTGGTACGTGAAATGATAGGACACGGAATTGGTCGTAAGCTTCACGAACCACCTGAAGTACCCAACTATGGGCGAAGAGGTAATGGCCCTATGTTGAAAAAAGGTATGGTTATTTGTATTGAACCCATGATAAATATGGGTCAAAAAAATATATATATCGAAAGCGATGGTTGGACTGTGAGAACAAGGGATAATTTACCTTCGGCACATTTCGAACTCGCTGTTGCGGTTGATAAAGGGAAAGCCGATGTGCTTTCGACTTTTGATTATATTGAGGAGGTTTTAAGAACTAGGAGATAAAATATGGCAAAACAACCGGCAATTGAGCAGGACGGAACTATTATTGAGGCTCTGTCAAATGCTATGTTCAGGGTTGAACTCGAGAATGGGCATATCATTACGGCCCACATTTCGGGAAAGATGCGCATGCATTACATCAAGCTATTGCCTGGTGACAGGGTAAAGGTGGAAATTTCACCTTATGACCTTACAAAGGGGCGTATATCGTTTCGCTATAAATGAGAAAACAAGGGAAAATATAAAACTTAAAACTATGAAAGTTAGAACCTCGGTAAAGAAACGTACTCCTGATTGTAAAATAGTTAGACGGAAGGGGAGGCTATATGTAATAAACAAAAAAAATCCAAAATATAAACAACGTCAAGGATAAATGATTACCTTTGCAACTCTAAAAAATTAGATAAAAAATATGGCACGAATAGCAGGTGTTGATTTACCAAAAAATAAACGAGGAGTTATTGGTCTTACTTACATCTATGGTATAGGTGTAAGTTCGGCTAAAAAAATACTTCAACAGGCTGGTGTTTCTGAGGATGTAAAAGTGAAAGACTGGACAGACGATCAGATAGCCAAAATACGAAACATCATAAACGAGCAGTTTAAAGTTGAAGGCGAACTGCGTTCAATGGTCCAAATGAACATCAAGCGCCTGATGGATATTGGATGCTATCGGGGAATACGGCATAGATTGGGCTTGCCAGTTCGTGGGCAAAGAACCAAGAATAATGCCCGTACGCGTAAGGGTAAACGTAAAACCATCGCAAATAAGAAAAAAGCAACCAAGGGTTAAGATAATTCCAGCTATAGCGCTGGCATAATCATAATTATTAAAATATTATGGCTAAAAAAACGGGAACATCAAAAAAACGTGTCGTAAAAGTTGAAGCAACCGGTCAGGCCCACATTCATTCTTCATTTAACAATATAATTATTACCCTGACCAACAATGATGGGCAGGTAATTTCGTGGGCATCGGCAGGCAAAATGGGATTCAGGGGTTCAAAGAAGAATACGCCTTATGCTGCCCAAACAGCTGCAGAAAACTGTGCAAAGGTAGCCTACGATGCTGGGCTTCGGAAAGTTAAAGTTTTTGTCAAGGGTCCGGGTGCCGGTCGTGAATCGGCAATTCGCTCCATTGCAGCTAGCGGTATAGAAGTAACGGAAATTGTAGACGTTACTCCATTGCCGCACAACGGATGCCGTCCTCCGGGAAGACGACGTGTATAAGTTTTGATTACTTTCGCAAAAAATATATAACATTGATTGTTAATTGTTAAGTATATTCTAAAAATGGCAAGATACACAGGACCTAAAACAAAAGTTGCAAGAATTTTTGGGGAACCTATTTTTGGTCCCGACAAAGTACTTGAAAAAAAGAATTATCCCCCGGGACAGCATGGTTTGAACCGCAAGCGTAAAAAACTTTCGGAATACGGAATGCAGCTTAGAGAAAAGCAAAAAGCAAAATATACTTATGGCCTGCTTGAACGGCAGTTTGCCAATCTGTTCGATAAGGCACAGCGAAGTAAAGGCGTTACGGGCGAAGTGCTATTACAGCTCCTTGAATCTCGACTCGATAACGTGGTATATCGGTTGAGCCTCGCAAACTCGAGGGATGCTGCCCGACAGCTGGTAACACACCGTCATATCACAGTGAATGGCGAAGTGGTTAATATCCCTTCGTACCATGTAAAACCTGGCGACATTATCGCTGTACGCGAGAAATCGAAGTCCTTGCAGGTAATAAATGAAGCACTCCGGAGCGCTCGCTACAAACGTTATTCATGGCTCGAATGGAATCCCGATACATATTCGGGTAAGTTTCTTAACGTTCCTGAACGTAGCGAAATCCCCGAAAATATAAAGGAACAGTTGATTGTTGAATTGTATTCGAAATAATTATAATATGGCAATACTGGCATTTCAAAAACCTGACAAGGTTATAATGGTGAGCGCCACCGATACCCATGGGGTGTTCGAATTTCGCCCCCTGGAGCCCGGTTATGGTATCACCATTGGCAATGCTCTTCGTCGTATTCTGTTGTCCTCTCTCGAAGGTTATGCTATTACAACCATTAAAATTGAGGGGGTTGACCATGAGTTCTCTACCATAAAAGGTGTGATAGAGGATGTTACTGAGATTGTATTGAATCTCAAACAGATACGCTTTAAGCGAATAGCCGACGACGTTGACCATGAAAAAATATTTGTTACTATCACGGGTGTAAATGAATTTAAGGCAGGTGAACTGAATAAATATCTCACGGGTTTTCGTGTACTAAATACCGACCATGTGGTATGTCACATGGAACCATCGGTTAAGATTCAAATGGAAATCAGCATCAATAAAGGAAGAGGCTATGTTCCTTCTGAGGAGAATAAGCCTGCAAATGCTGAAATTGGACTCATCCCTATAGATGCCATTTTTACGCCCATTAAAAATGTAAAATATTCGGTTGAAAATTACCGTGTTGAACAGAAAACCGACTACGAAAAGCTTGTAATTGAAATAGTAACCGACGGATCTATTCATCCAAAGGAGGCATTGAAGGAGGCTGCTAAGATTCTCATTTACCATTTCATGCTCTTCTCGGACGAAAAAATTACTCTCGATACGGAAGAAAAGGCGGTTTCCGATGATTTCGATGAAGAAATTCTTCACATGCGTCAGCTACTGAAGACCAAGCTGGTTGACCTTGACCTCTCGGTAAGAGCATTGAACTGCTTAAAAGCTGCAGAGGTGGAAACCCTCGGCGATCTGGTTAAATTTAATCGCAATGATCTGCTGAAATTCCGTAATTTTGGTAAAAAGTCACTTACCGAACTTGACGAGTTACTTGAAAGCATGGGACTGACATTTGGCATGGATGTTAGTAAATATAAACTGGACAAGGAATAAAAATCGACGCAATGAGGCATAACAGAGTAATCAATCATCTGGGTAGGACAAGTGCACATCGTAAAGCATTATTAGCCAATCTGGCAGTATCGTTGATAAAACACAAACGAATTAATACTACCCTGGCAAAGGCTAAAGTTCTACGAACCTTTATAGAACCTATAATTACTCGAACCAAAGAGGATAGCACCCATAATCGCCGGGTAGCTTTCAGCTACTTGAAGGACAAGGAAGCTGTTAGCATTCTTTTTAGAGAGATTGGGCCTAAGGTAACCAATCGCCCTGGCGGCTATACACGTATTCTTAAGCTTGGTAATAGGGTAGGGGATAATGCTGAAATGTGTATGATAGAGCTGGTCGATTTCAATGAAAATATGCTTAAGACCGGCACTGAGAAAAAAGCAAAAACTACCCGCCGTGGAAGGAGTAAGAAAACTCAGGCAACTGCTGCTACTGCATCGTCGCAACCTGCTGCTGAGTCCAGCAAGGTTGGTTCAGAAAATACAGTATCAGGCGAACAAACCTCTGAAAGCAAACAGGATTAATATATTAAAGTTAGTAAATAACAGGAAGGGATAAGGGGACGGGTAGACATCTTTATCCCTTTTTTTATATAAACTAAAAACATAACAACATGAGTGAAATTATTGACATACATGCGCGAGAAATCCTCGATTCACGGGGTAATCCTACCATTGAGGTAGAAGTAATGCTTGCTAGTGGTAGTTTTGGCCGTGCTGCTGTTCCCTCTGGAGCAAGTACCGGCGAAAACGAAGCTATAGAACTGCGCGATGGCGATAAAAGCCGTTACCTGGGTAAAGGTGTGTTAAAGGCTGTTTCCAATGTCAATGACATTATAGCCAACGAGCTGATTGGCATGAATGCGCTAGACCAGGTGGCTATTGACCGTAAGATGCTGGAGCTTGATGGCACCAAAACCAAAAGTAAATTGGGTGCTAATGCAATTCTGGGTGTATCGCTGGCAGTAGCCAAAGCTGCAGCCGACTATTGTGGACTTCCGCTGTATCGTTATATTGGTGGATCCAACGCTAAGCATCTGCCCGTGCCCATGATGAATATCATCAATGGTGGTTCGCATTCCGATGCTCCAATTGCTTTTCAGGAATTTATGATACGTCCTGTGGGGGCCAATTCTTTCCGCGAAGGTTTAAGAATGGGCGCCGAAGTGTTTCATGCCCTTAAGTCTATTATCAAATCGAAAGGGCTGAGCACGGCTGTTGGCGATGAAGGTGGCTTTGCTCCCAACTTTTCGGGTGGTACCGAAGAGGCACTGGATAGCATCATTGCAGCTATTGAAAAGGCTGGTTACAAACCTGGCAAGGATGTGATGATAGCACTTGACTGTGCTGCCAGTGAATTTTATGTTGATGGGGTGTATGATTACACCAAATTCGAGGGAGCAAAAGGAGTAAAACGTAATAGCCAGCAACAGGCTGAATATCTCAAGTCGCTCGTTGAAAAGTACCCTATCGACTCGATCGAAGATGGCTGTTCGGAAAATGATTGGGATGGCTGGAAAATCCTTACCGACATGCTGGGAAGCAAAATTCAGCTGGTGGGCGACGACCTGTTTGTTACCAACGTAGAGTTTTTGCAAAAGGGTATTGAGATGGGTTGCGCTAACTCCATCCTTATTAAAGTTAACCAGATTGGTACCCTTACCGAAACACTCGATGCTATTGAAATGGCACACAGAGCTGGTTATACAACCGTTACCTCGCACCGTTCGGGCGAAACCGAAGATGCTACTATTGCCGATATTGCCGTCGCTACCAATAGTGGCCAGATTAAAACGGGATCGCTCAGCCGCTCGGACCGTATGGCCAAGTACAACCAGCTGCTCCGAATTGAAGAGGAACTTGGCGATACAGCCATTTATGGTTACAAAAAAGTTGTTCGGAAATAAGGCAGTACCTTAAAACTTATAGAAACAGGCGGACAAAGTTCCGCCTATATTTTTTGCATACCTCATCGACTACCATTATATTTGGCAAAATTTATTCCCATGCGCTTATTAAAACACCTACCCAACGTTCTTACCCTGCTTAATCTGGCATGCGGCTTTATTGCTATTGTGTTGGCATTCAATATAAACACGCTGATCTATGCGCCTTACTTTATTTTTATTGCTGCAGGATTTGATTTTGCCGATGGACTAGCTGCCAGGTTGTTAAATGCATACTCCGAACTCGGTAAGCAACTCGATTCACTCTCCGATATGGTAAGTTTTGGCGTAACGCCTGGAATTCTGTCGTATCAATTGTTGCAATTTTCTACCGCACAGCAGTCGGCCCAGTTTTTTATACTTTCGTTAATAATAGCTTCGTTGATACCCATTTTTTCAGCCTATCGTCTTGGAAAATTTAATATCGACCAACGTCAGCATTCCAGTTTTTTGGGGTTACCCACCCCTGCCAGTGCCATTTTTATTGCCTCTCTGGTGCTGGTGGTGCTGTATTATCCTGCAACGTCAGTTACAAGGGTAGTACTCAACTTTTATATATTATCATTCCTGCTATTATCCGATGCCGTGCTGATGGTTGTAGATATGCCCATGTTTTCATTTAAAATTAAAAATTTACGATTGGCCGATAATGCTGTGCAATATGGTTTTTTATTGAGTTGTCTGCTGCTGCTGATATTGTTTAACTTTAAGGCCTTGCCTTTTCTGGTACCCCTATATGTAGCTCTATCTTTTGTCATTTTTGCGATACAACGGTTTCGTGTCCAATAAGTTGGTTTAGGTTTAGGGATTTTAAGAAAACAGACAGGGGTACGTTTTTATGTACCCCTGAACAAGTTTTTTTATATCCGAGATTTACAAGGGGATATTCCCATGTTTTTTGGGTGGAGCATTTTTAACTTTGTTTTGAAGCATCTCGAGCGACTGAATAATTTTCATGCGAGTATGTTTGGGCAGAATAATATCATCAAGATAGCCTAACTCTGCCGCTTTATAAGGATTAGCGAACGTGTTGCGGTAGTTTTCGATGGCACGCTGACGTTCTTCCTCAGTTTTTATTTTGCCTTTGTAAATAATGTTGGCAGCACCTTCGGGACCCATCACAGCAATTTCGGCCGAGGGATATGCCAGATTGATATCGGCAGCTAGGTGTTTGCTGGCCATCACAATATAGGCCCCCCCATAAGCCTTGCGAGTAATAATAGTGATTTTGGGAACGGTGGCTTCGGCGTAGGCATACATAAGTTTTGCGCCATGACGAATGATTCCACCATACTCCTGAATGGTTCCGGGCAAAAATCCTGGCACGTCGACGAAGGTGATGATGGGAATATTAAAAGCATCACAAAAGCGCACAAAACGGGCAGCTTTTACCGAGGAATTGATGTCGAGCACCCCAGCCAGATTGTTGGGCTGGTTGGCCACAATCCCTACCGAACGACCCCCGTATCGGGCAAAGCCAACTATCATATTGGTTGCATAATAGGGTTGCACCTCAAAGAAGTAATGGTTGTCGACAGTTTCGAGTATAATTTCCTTCATGTCGTAAGGTTTGTTGGGGTCGTCGGGGATAAGGAATTGTAATTTTTCGCTTTCCCGGTTGATATCGTCGACACAGGGTTGTACCGGAGGGTCAGCCAGATTGTTGGAAGGGATAAAGCTCAATAATTCACGTACCATCATCAGCGTGTCTTCGTCCGATTCGCCCATGAAGTGAGCAACGCCACTGGTTGCATTGTGCGTGGTTGCACCGCCGAGTTCTTCCATGGTAACCTCTTCGTGGGTTACTGCCTTGATCACATCGGGGCCGGTTACAAACATGTAGCTGTTTTTCTTGCTCATGAAAATAAAGTCGGTAATTGCAGGAGAATAGACGGCTCCACCTGCACAGGGTCCCAGAATTACCGATATTTGTGGAATTACTCCCGAGGAAAGTACGTTGTGGTAAAAGATGTCGCCGTATCCTGCAAGACTTTGTACACCTTCCTGAATACGTGCACCACCCGAGTCGTTAAGACCGATAATGGGAGCACCCATGCGCATGGCCATTTTTTGTAGCTTGATGATTTTGTCGGCATTGGTACGGCTAAGACTACCGCCAAATACGGTAAAATCCTGGGCAAAAATATAGACCAGCCGACCATCTATTTTTCCATAACCTGTAACAATGCCATCGCCGGGAATTTTGTTTTCATCCATGCCAAAATCGGTACAGCGGTGTACAACCAGTTTATCGAGTTCGACAAAGGTTCCAGGGTCGAGTAACGCAAGAATACGTTCACGGGCAGTGAGCTTTCCAGCCTTGTGCTGTTTGGCTATACGCTCTTCACCACCAGCAACTTCGGCTGCTTTCATCTTTTCTTCATACTGCTGATATTTTTCTTTTAAAGTCATATGCTTCTTTTTTTTAGTTAATAACTTATCTATTCAATTGTTATCAGGGGTTGATGGCCGTTTACCACCTCCCCCTCTTTAACATGTACCTGCTTGATTATTCCATCCTTGGTGGCTTTATATTCGCTTTCCATTTTCATGGCCGAAACGATAATGACGGTTTGTCCCAGGGTAACGGTATCACCTTCCTTTACCAGGATGCGTACCACACGGCCTGGCATGGGCGAAGAAATAACATTGCCTCCCTCAATTGCTTTATTTTTATTGCGGCTTTCGAGGTATCGGTATTCGGCATCCACAATGTCGACTTCGAAGCTATTGTGAAGAGTATTGACCACCATGTGTTTGGGGTTCTCGCTTTCGAGAATTTCCACATTGAATGATTTCTGGTCCCACAAAACTGAGTATCCTGCTTCTACCTCCACAATATCCACCTCATATTTTTTACCGTCGACATCAAACAGAACACGACTGCCGTCCTGCTTCAGGATTTTTATTTTTGCAAGCCTGTTCCCAATTTTTATATCAAAGTTTTGATTCATGTATGCTTTTTTTAATTTGACCTAAAATATTTTTTAACCTATACCGACATTGAACAATGTACTGGTAGTTATGAGCCTCATATGCGGATTACGTTTTTCCGGCGACCATAATTTTTCCAGTAGTCGTGCGTTTTTTCAATGATATAAATATTTCGTATTTTGTTCACCCTCAGGAAATGATGGTAAAAGGCGGCTATAGCTGCAATATCCTCGGTGGTTGATTTAGGTTTTTCCTTTTCTTTGAGATAGTCGATATTTTTAGGTATAAAATGGGTGTCGTAGTTACCTTTAACGAAATCGGGGGTAGTCATGATACGTTCAAGGAAGGGGATAGTGGTTTTTATGCCGCTAATCTTATATTCGTCGAGTGCGCGTATCATGCGATGGATAGCATCCTGCCGGGTGGTTCCCCAAACAATAAGTTTTGCAATCATGGGGTCGTAGAAGATAGGTATTTCATACCCTTTATACACATAGCTATCGGTTCGAACGCCAAAACCGGTAGGTTCGGTAATATGGAGGATAAGTCCTGGGTCGGGCATGAAGTTATTATCGGGGTCTTCGGCGCTGATACGGCATTCGATAGCATGACCTTTCTGCGTGATATCGGATTGTTGAAATCGGAGGGGTTCACCTGCAGCGATGCGTATTTGTTCTTTTACCAGGTCGGCGCCGATAACCAGCTCGGTAATGGGATGCTCCACCTGCAGTCGGGTGTTCATTTCGAGAAAATAGTAGTTGAGCTTGTCGTCGACCAGAAATTCTACTGTACCGGCGCCCTCGTAATCAACAGCTTTGGCCAGTTTGACGGCAGCCTTCCCCATCTCTTCCCGTAGTTCGGGAGTCATGATGGGCGAGGGAGTTTCTTCCACCATTTTTTGGTGGCGACGTTGAATGGAACATTCGCGCTCGCAAAGGTGGATAACATTGCCGTGCTGGTCGGCCAGGATCTGAAACTCTATATGGTGAGGCGAGGTTATGTATTTTTCGACATATACCGAGTCGTCGCCAAAAGCTGCCATAGCCTCACTTTTGGCCAGGTGTAGCATGTTGGCTAGCTGACTTTCATCTTCAACCAACCGCATCCCTTTTCCACCACCACCTGCCGAGGCCTTAATGATTACAGGAAAGCCAATTTCATGGGCTATGCGCATGACTTCCTTATCATTTGAAACCGGGTCGGTAGTTCCAGGCACAACGGGTACTCCACATTTAATCGCTGTTTGACGCGCGATAATCTTGTCGCCCATCATGGAAATGGCATGCGACGAAGGACCTATAAAAATAAGGCCAGCTTGCCTTACCATCTTGGCAAATTCGGCATTCTCGGAAAGAAAACCATACCCCGGGTGGATGGCATCGGCTCCCGTGCGTTTGGCTGCGTCAAGAATTTTACTTTTGACCAGATAACTTTCATTTGATGGGGAAGGACCAATATGAACTGCTTCATCGGCATATCGGACGTGCATGGATGTACGGTCAACGTCGGAGAATACGGCGACCGTCTTTATGCCCATTTCCTTGCATGTCCGCATTACACGAACTGCAATTTCTCCCCTGTTGGCAATCAGAATTTTTTTAATCTTCATTCGGTTGCTTATTTAATTAAAGGTACACTTAATCTTTTTTCGCCCGAAAAATAAAACAAATTATTTATTGTACAAGTGATAGTAGATTAATGTACATTTTAATAAGAAATATAATCCAAAAATCTGAAATTTTCATGGGCCGTTATTATATTTGCCTTTCAAAAATTTTACCTTTATGATACAGCGCATTCAAACTTTGTTTCTTTTGGGCGTTTTTATTTTGATGCTTTTATTTATGTTCTTACCCTTTGGTGCTTTTAATACAGATACGGTTGAAACGTATTTGCTTTTTCATAAGGGTTTGATAAAAGCTGTGCCAGAAGGAAGCATTGCTGTTTATTATAATTATGCAGTTAGCATTCTGGCTATACTTGTTCTTTTATTAACACTGATAACGGTTTTTAGTTTTCGCAATCGGTTATTGCAGATTCGCTTGTGTGGCATTGTTATGTTTCTGCTTGTGGTTATTGTGGGTTCAGCGTTATGGCAATTTGTTCAAACAGCAAAAAGTTTTTCGCATTATAGCCTAAAAATTGCCTTTTTCTTTCCGGCTGTTTCCATCTTGTTGGTCTGGTTTGCCCGAAAATTTATTCGCAGGGATGAGGAATTAGTTCGTTCGGTCGACCGAATACGTTAACATTTCTTATACGAAACTGTTCTTTTATGTACGAATTCAATACTTATGAGAAATTTGTCTTTTGTCGTTTTTATAAGCGTTTTTTTGTTCATTTACATTCTTGTCCACTATTATGTTTGGTTGAGGTTGCGCATGCTCTGGCCGCATGCTGAACGTAGCTTCTGGTTTTTTACTATAGCCTATGTGTTGCTGGCCATTACTTTTGTGGCGGGTCGTTTTATGCTTCATGCAGAGGGATTCTTTCATGAAATAGTGGCCTGGTTGGGTGCCTATTGGCTTATCATAGCATTATATCTTTTTTTAGCCATATTGTTATTTGACCTTATTCGTATCATCAACTGGATGGTGCCATTTTTACCAGTCAAAGGCACTGATGTTTATTTGCTGCTCAAAGCGTGGGTGTTTTATGGAATGATTGGAATCATAGGACTGGTTGTTTTATGGGGAAATTGGAATGCTGTGCGTCCGAGGGTAAAGGAAATTACCATAACCACGTCGAAAGAAACTGGTTTAAATCGACCCCTTTCGCTGGTGGTGGTTTCGGACCTGCACATGGGGAGTCTGGTAGGTAAACATAGGCTCGAAAAAATGGTTGACCGCATCAATCAGTTAAAGCCAGATATCGTGATACTTGCAGGTGATTTACTCGACGAGGCTCATGGATATATTTTTAAGCGCGATGTGGGGGCGCCCATACGCAATATTAAAGCGTTTTATGGGGTGTATGCAGTGCCGGGCAACCATGAGTATATTGGGGGCATTGTATCCTCAGAGCAATATATACAAACGCTCGCTTTGCATTGGCTCAAGGATAGCGTGATTGGCATCAGTGAGCATATTACCCTCATAGGCCGGGATGATAGGCAGGCATACCGTATGCTTGGGAAAAATCGTAAATCATTGCAGGATTTACTGGCCAATGTAGATGCAGGTACTTTTAACATTCTCATCGACCATCAGCCCGTTCAGCTAGAGAAGGTAGCCCAATATCCGATTGATCTGCAGGTTTCGGGACATACCCACAATGGGCAGTTCTGGCCATTCAATCATGTGGTACGGTGGGTGTATCGTCTGCCCTATGGTTATGCAAAAATTGGAGATACCCACTTTTATGTATCATCGGGTTATGGGACATGGGGCCCTCCTGTTCGTCTGGCTACCATTTCCGAAATTGTACATATCCGGGTGATTAAGCGCTAATCCTTTGATTTGGCTTGTTCCCAGATAGCATCCATCTCTGCCAGAGACATTTCTTTGAGATTGCGACCAGTGGCTCTTGCCTCATCTTCGAGGTATTTAAAGCGTTTGATGAATTTTTTGTTGGTTCGTTCGAGGGCTGTTTCGGGATCGACTCCATGTAAGCGGGCTGCATTAATCAGAGAAAAGAACAAATCGCCAAATTCTTCCTCAATCCTTTGCGGGTTATTGTTGGCAATTTCGTTGCGCAACTCGTCCATTTCTTCAGCCACCTTGTCCCACACCTGCGAGGGTTCGTCCCAGTCGAATCCTACGGCACGCACTTTTTCCTGAATGCGGCTGGCTTTGATCATGGCTGGTAACGACTGCGGTACGCCTGCCAGCACCGAGCTGTTGCCTTCGCCAAGCTTAATTTCTTCCCAGTTTTGTTTAACTTCGGTGTCGTCTTTTACCTGCACTTCCCCAAATACATGCGGATGCCGACGAATAAGCTTTTCGCATATACCGTTCAACACATCGGTGATATCAAACGCATGCTCCTCGGAGGCCATTTTGGCATAGAATACAATATGCAAAGCCAGATCGCCCAGCTCCTTTTTTATTTCGTCCATGTTGCGGTCGACGATGGCATCGGCTAATTCGTATACCTCTTCAATGGTCAGGTTGCGTATCGACTCGAAAGTTTGCACCTTGTCCCACGGACATTTTTCTCGCAACTCATCCATAATATTGAGCAGACGCTCAAAAGCTTTCAATCGCTTGTCCATATTTTTCTGCAAATTTTCTGCAAATATCAAAATATTGATTGAGATAATGGAAGGGATAGAAAAAAGATTAAAAACATGTTGTGCAAACGTTTGAAAACACAAAATAGCGCATGCTAATGTTGTGTGGGTATTTTTAAAAATGTTTGATAATCAGCAAGTTGTATTTATTGTTTTTTTAAACAAAAAATATTTAGATATGCATTATCTGGCGGAAAATACGTAAAATAGCAAAAGTAACCTTAAAAAGAAAAAATTCATGAGACGAGAGGTGATTTTATTGCTTTTGATGTTGTGGATGGGTAGCGTATTTGCCCAACAACGTATAAGCGAACAGATTGGAAATGTTGTGAGCGTAAGCGAAACAGCGCAGGGCATACAGGTGACCTGTAACAATGCCCGTGTACAGATTCAGCCCTATACCGACCAGATTGTAAGGGTGCGGGTGGTGAAAAATGAGTTTGGTCCCGATTTTTCCTATGCTGTAAACATTGCACCAGCTGCTGCATTTTCAAGGGTTTCGGACAATGAAGAAAGTGCTACATATAGCACCTCCAAAATTCGGGTGGTGATGCACAAAAAACCCTTCTATCTTAGCTTTTATAATCAAAAGGGCGAGCTGATAAATGCCGATGATTCGCTATTACGTATCAGCTGGATGGGCACAGAGGTAACCAACTATAAAAAGCTGTTTCCCGATGAGAAATTTATTGGTCTGGGTGAAAAAACAGGGGGACTGAATCGAAGGGGAAATGCTTACCAAAACTGGAACTCCGATGTTCCTGGATATGGATTATATCAGGATCCGCTATATGCTACCATTCCATTTTATATTGGCATTCATAGTCAAGTGGTATATGGGATTTTCCTCGACAATACGTATCGAACCTATTTTAACTTCGGCGCTTCAACCGACGAGCAGATGATGAGCTTTGGTGCCGCCGATGGCGAATTGAACTATTACTTTATAGCAGGCGACAACGTAGCAGAGATAATCATGAATTATACCCAGCTAACGGGTCGTGCGCAGCTGCCTCCGCTTTGGAGTCTGGGTTATCAGCAATGTCGTTACTCCTATTTTCCTGACAAGGATCTGTTGAATATTGCCCGAACCTTCAGGGAAAAACAGATTCCAGCCGATGTTATCTATCTCGATATTCACTACATGGACAATTATAAGATCTTCACCTTTCATCCTGAGTATTATCCTGATCCGTCGTCGACTATTGGCGAACTAAAGCAGATGGGCTTTCATACCGTAGTGATCGTGGACCCGGGCCTGAAAATTGAAAAAGGCTACCGTCCCTACGACGAAGGGGTGAAGAATAACTATTTTGCCAAATATCCTGATGGACGAGATTATATAGGTAGCGTATGGCCGGGACGTTCACATTTTCCCGATTTTACCAACCCCAAGGTTCGTGAATGGTGGGGAAACTTTTTTGAAACATACACGAGGGTGGGCATAGCTGGTACGTGGAACGATATGAACGAACCTGCAGCCTGGGGCCAAAATATTCCTAATCTTATAGAATTTGATTACGACGGACATCGTACTACCCTTGCCCAGGCACGAAATGTATATGGTATGCAGATGGCGCGAGCAACCTATGAAGGCATGCGTCGCTTGTTGCCCAACACGCGATTCTTAAATATCACTCGCGCTACTTATGCCGGAGGGCAACGGTATTCGACTATCTGGACGGGCGACAATGCATCATACGACGAGCATATGTTATTGGGCGTAAGACTGGTCAACAGCCTCGGCGTTTCGGGTTTCCCCTTTGGCGGCCCCGATATCGGTGGCTTTGTAGGAGAGCCTTCCGCCAATCTAATGATCCGGTGGATGAATATTGGGATTTTTACACCCTTCCTGCGAAATCATGTGGCCTATGATCGTAACCACCGCGAACCCTGGGTTTTTGGTAAGGAACCTGAAAAAATATTCCGACGTCTTATTAATCTTCGTTATCAGTTGCTACCCTACCTGTATTCTTGCGTATATGAGGCTACGCAAAACGGCATCCCCGTCAATCGTACGCTCGCTATCGACTATACCTTTGATGATAATATTTATAGTCCTGCCTTCGAAAATGAGTTTCTCTTTGGCCCCTTTATACTGGTTACACCAGTGGTTAGCACACAATATTATGCTAAAGTATATCTGCCCGAAGGCAAATGGTATCGTTTCTCTACCGATGAGGTCTATGAGAAAGGAACACATCTGGTTGAGTCTCCCATCGACGATATGCCTGTATTTGTAAAAGCAGGCGCTATCATTCCCATGCAGTCAGTTATTCAGCACACCCAAGAACCCAATGATGGTATCCTTTATTTGCATGTGTATGCTGGTAATACCGAAAGTTCGTTCCTGTTTTACGAGGATGATGGCACTTCTTACAATTATACCAACGGCGAATATCATAAACGCCTGATAAAATACAATCCGGTAAAAAAAGAAATTACTCTGACGAAGGCAGAGGGCACCTTCAACAGCCGCTATCGCCAGGTGAAATTCATTCTACATGGCATGGGAAAAATACAGAAGTTTGTAACTACGCAGGGGCAACCCATTAGCCATAGTGTAAACGATCGCATGGTGTATGAAATTACTGTTCCTTACAGCCATGATACATTTGGCCTTAGGTGGCAATAGTAAATGAAAATAGATAAGAGCGCTTTGTAAGATAAACAAAGCGCTTTTTTTGTCATGCTTGTTTCGGCATAAAAGAATGTGTATTCTAAGGTACGATGCATGAGAAAATGCATCCAGGCAAATAAAAGTGTCTTCTGCAGCTAATTTTAGCCGTTGCTGCCAACAGGCATTCCTCTTCTTTTGTCTCGATGCAAAAGAAGCAAAAAATCAAGGCTTTTGGGACAACAGGCAGTGCCCGGCAATAACTTTGTTCCGTTTTATCTGATGTACTGTGTGCCGTTACAGGGTAAATTTTTAAGCGTATCCACATGGATAGTACCGAATCTTTTTCCTAAATTTATCCCTTGCTCAAGTAGTAAAGCCAGACGGGAAGCAAAGGAGAGTCGGGTCCCATTTATATGGCTAAAAAAGTGTAAATGAAAGGTCGTATATAAAAATTTTAAAAAGCGTTTAATGTCGGAGGAGTTTTTGCATTATTTGTGGCAGCGTCATCTGTTCGACCGGAGTGTATATTCGCTGGCCAATGGCGAGCGACTGGAGATTATTTCTCCCGGCCTGCGCAATACTGATGCGGGCCCCGACTTTTATAATGTTCGCATAAAATTAGAGGATACCCTGTGGGTAGGCAGTTGTGAAATGCATGTTTATAGCTCCGACTGGTACAGGCACGAACACCATATCAATCCCCTGTATGACAACGTAATACTTCATGTTGTTTATAAAAACGATCAGCCAGTAGTCAACTCTAAAGGAATACCTGTGCCAACCATAGAGCTTTCGTTCGATGCCGAATTACTTGATATCTATCAGCGATACCAATTGATACAGGACGATATTCGTTGCAAACAGTATATCAGGCGGATTGAACCGATATATCTTGCCGACCTGATGTCGAAAATGGTAGTAGAGCGACTAATACAGCGTGCCCAGCTGGTTCATCAGCTACTGGAGGCTAGCCATTACGACTGGGAGCTGTGTGCCATGATATGGCTGGGCAAAGCATTTGGCTTTAAGGTCAACGAGGCACCTTTTGAAATGCTGATACGTTCTATACCATTAGCTGTCCTGCAGCGTTCGGCTCATCAGCTTTTTACGCTCGAGGCACTGTTGTTTGGACAGGCTGGGTTACTGCACGAAAATTTTCAGGAAGCGTATCCCCAGCAATTATACCGAGAGTATACGTTTCTCCGACACAAATTTAATCTTTCACCCATCGATGGACACTTGTGGAAGAAGATGCGCATACGGCCTGCCAATTTTCCGGCATTGCGAATAGCTCAGCTGGCGGCCTTTATTCACAAAAGTCCTGCATTCTTTCAGCAACTGCTCGAAATAAAAAGCAGCAAACAAATTCTTAGCTTTTTCGAAATCACGGCCTCTGAGTACTGGAATAACCATTATCAGCTCGACGTACCTGCCAGAGTCTATCCTAAAAAACTTTCCCAGTCAAGTATACTGCTGCTGGCTATAAACGCCCTGGTACCCCTGATGTTTGCCTATGGGCACGAAAAGGACATAGACGAATATCGGGAGCTAGCGGTGAGGATACTGGAAGAAATTGAGCCCGAACAAAATTCAATCATACAAAAATGGCATGCAGCTGGTATCACTGCCCATCATGCATCAGAAAGTCAGGGCTTAATACAGCTGTACAATAAACATTGTCTTCTTCAGCGTTGCTTACAGTGCGAAATGTTTAACCAAATTATGACAAAAAAACTCTATGCATATTAAATCACCTTTCAGGAAAATATATATTGCTTTAATCCTGTTGCTTATAATTATTGGCATCGGGATAGCGGGTTTCATGTGGCTTGAAAACTATAATTTTGTTGAAGCCTTTTTCATGACCATCATTACCATTGCAACGGTTGGCTTTACCGAGGTCCACCCCCTGTCAGAAACGGGGATGATTTTTACCTCCTTTCTGATCATTTTAAGTTTTGGTATATTTGCCTATGCGGTTACTGCTTTTACCGAATTTGTTGTAGAAGGCGTATTTCATAATTATTATCTGGTAAGAAAAATGCAAAAACAGGTCGATAAATTAAGCAACCATGTTATTGTATGCGGATATGGTCGCAATGGTTCACAAGCCACTAAGGAACTGATCGAACATAATATCCCGGTGGTGGTAATAGATCTTGACGCCAGTAAAAAGGACGAATTGATTGATAATGCAAGAGCTTTTTTTATTGAAGGTGATGCTACGCACGACGAAACATTGCTTAGAGCTGGTATTGAACGCGCCGGGGCTATTATTTCCGTGTTACCCAACGATGCTGAGAATGTTTTTCTGGTATTAACAGCCCGGCAACTCAATCCCAAAATTTCAATCATCAGCAAGGCCAGTGACGATAGTGCTGAAATTAAGCTGAGAAGGGCAGGGGCTAATAATGTAATTTTACCCGACAAAATGAGCGGTCGACGCATGGCACGTATGGTAGCTAAACCCGATATTGTCGAGTTCATGGATATTCTTATGCAAACTACGCAAAGCAATGTGATACTTGATGAGTTAACCCTCGAACATATAACCGACTATTTTAATGGCCGTACGCTTCGTGAACTGGAACAATATAACGATACGGGTGCCCGGATTGTTGGTATTAAGCAACAGGGAAAATCTTTTATAATTAATCCATTGCCCGAAACCCCCCTTTCTCCACGCGATAAACTCTTTGTCATTGGAACGCGTCGTCAGATCAACCAGCTTAAAGAATTGATAGCTAATCCCTATATTAAAGGATAGCTTGGTAGCCTTTGTTTTCCGGATTATTTAACATTTCAGGTTAATGCGCAATATTATTGGCCGGACCATTTTTCAATTTTATCGCATCAATTTGACATAAAATTACAGAAAAATGGGCTTGATGTGTCTATTTAAAAGGTTGTCAGTAACCTGCTGGCCAACCAATTCAGCGTACTTTTTCAATCCATTAATAAATAAATTGCTTTTTTCAAAGGCTACTTTATAGCTAACATGGATCAATTGCCTAAAGTGTGGATTGTAATCCGGATGGGCAGGATTATGACGAAGGGTATTTGCAAATTTTTCGCCATCCCATTTTTTTACCTCTTCAATTAACGGTAATTTCGACCTGTCAATATTAATTACTGTTGCATAAGGTGCGCATAATTCATCAAAACGATTTAAAGCAATTGCATATATTTCTTTTACAATCTCTAATGTATCGGAGCTGGCAATAGCCAAGCCCGCTACTTCTTCTAACCATGTCGTGCCTGCAGTTTTAAGATGCAAACCAGCCTGGTGTTTTTTTATTATTCTGTTGATTTCTTTGTAAATACTAAATTTATCACTTCCTGAGTGAATACTTAACTTTAAACTGTTAGGAAAATTAAATTCGTTAGCTGCATGTTTAATTACAAGTACATGTTGCTCAAATTCCCTGGCAAATTGAGCAAGATTGCCCACATAATCAACACCCTTGTTGAATTGTCCTGTGAATTTTGGGGCAATAGTCTGAATAACAACTTTTTCTGCGGCTAATGCACTTAAAATAAAAAAAATATCCATTGGCGTTTGAGGAACGTTTACCTCATCCATTGAAACTTCGGCTACAAAATTATCGGTGCCTTTTGCTGACACAATGTGCCTATATATCTTTGCAACTTCTTTAACTGCATAAAGATATTTATGGGCAATTTCAGCAATTTTTTCCCGGGTTATTTCAAAAGAAATATCGGATTCAGGAAGAATTAATTTACCTAAGTATTTTTTGTTATTAGCAATAAACTTTTCAATAGAATGTTTATCAGCATGTTTACCAATGTGTTCTGCTACATCAATGGTAAAAAAATCGCAATAGTCAATAAAATCATCTACATTCGAAAGGTTAATATGATCTGCATCGACAAAGTATTGACCCTTATAATTGAGCGCTCTTACAGCCATATCGGCTGCTCTTCTTGTATCTTGAGGCGTTGAATGCAGTATGGAGTGTTCCCTGTATGATTTGTTCCAAACGGGTATAATTTCAACTCCTAATTCTGTTGCCATTAATATTGCTTTTAATTGAGCCTCAGCCTGATGGCCAAATCTATCGCCCACGCCAATTGAGTATTTTCCAATTTTGTTCATGATGGCCCTGGTTAACGGTAAAAGTAATAAACCGGTCTCAAATTTTCCCAGCTATTTGTCGTACACAAACGTAATTGTTTTTGCGCAATTGACATCATCACTACAAGGATTTCTTTCACAAAGTGAGCCGCAAGGCTTAGTTTAAGAGAATGATGGCGGCATTTTGTTTTAAGCTTTACGGCTCACATGCATCATTGCATTTACTTAGGAGTTACTGTGAATAGCTTTTCTATTTTTGAACCATCCTTTGCTGTTGTGGTTGCTGTTACATAAGCTGACCCAGAAATAGGCGCAATAACCTTTATTGTAACTACATGACCTGTAGTTGGGGTAACTTCCAGCTCTTTGTCTGCTTTCCACGCCACAACCACATCGGCTGGCAAGACAAACCATTTGCCTCCTGTTTCAATACTGCTGCATCCCCGAGCGTAAACGGTTACCGTTTCGCCCATACCAAGCTTTGCCTTATCCTGGGCGACACCAGTCATTTCCCAAATGTTTTTCACAGTTCATATTTTGCATGCTTCCGTTTTTTTCTCCATCAGTTTGGATTATATGTTTACAAACGAATTATTTTTGAACATGTAAATATTTTGGAGTGGAAATGGATTTTGAGCTTGTGTATGCGTGATTGGAAAATTTCATGTAAGTTTGTTCCAGTATTTTCATAGTTTTGTAAATTATAAATTATATGGTTCATATTGGTATTGGGAAATAAACCTCAGGCGTTCGGATTAAAAGCGGCAAGTTGGAATTGTGAAGAAGGTTGAGTTGGTGAAATTACCGATGGGAGACATGTACAATCGGGTTAAGTGTAAATTATGCATTTAAAGATGCATAATCCGGATTGAAAAATTGTGGTAACGTAGGAATTTTTTTCATAATATCGGCTTATTCATGTACGTTTAAAGTATTATGACAACGTTATAAATAATTTCAGATGAGAAGTTTTTTTGCTGTTTTACTGTTGGTGTTCATTCCTGTATGGGTAATTGCACAGGGTGGGAAGCTAAAAAAAGCCAACGATTCGTATGCTGCGGGGGAGTGGTTGAAAGCCATTGAGCAGTACCGCGATGCATACGAGGTTGTGGAAGACAAGAATAAGAAAACCGAGATCATATTTTACATAGCCGAGTGTTACCGGCACTTACAGGATCCGGTACATGCGGAGCTATGGTACAAAAAAACCATTACGCGAGAGTATCAGAATCCGGTGATATATCTGTATTATGCCGATGCATTGCGGGCACAAGCCAAGTACAAAGAGGCCGAGCCCATGTATCGACGCTACAAGGAACTGGTGCCCGACGATCCTCGTGGCGATAATGGTATACAATCGTGTCAGCTTGCCCAGAAATGGATTGACAACCCCAATGGTTATATCGTCGAAAATCTCAAAGATGTAAATTCGCGATCGAGCGATGTGTGTCCGGCTTTTGGGCGAAACGACTACATGGTGCTTTACTTTGCCTCGAACCGTAATGGCTCGAAGGGTACGATTCGTGAAGGCACCGGCGAACTTCCTTACGACATTTATGTAACCAAACTCGATAAGCAGGGCCGATGGAGCACTCCGGTACCCATCAGTGGGGAAATTAACACCGAGTTTGAGGAGGGAACACCCTCTGTTAACAGTAATTACACTGTCATGTACTACACCAGCTGCCGCCCCATCAAAGGTAAAAAAGCCAGCTCGCAAATTATGGTGGCTCAGTTATCAGGCGAAACATTTTCAAAGGGCGAGGTACTGGATCTGGTCGGCGATAGCATTGATGTGCTACACCCTGCCATATCGCCCGACGAGCAAACACTATACTTTGTGGCCGACATGCCAGGCGGAATGGGAGGTTATGATATATGGAAGGTGACCAAAAACGGTGACGAATGGGGCAAACCCGTAAACCTGGGACCCACTATTAATACACCAGGTAATGAATTGTTCCCCTATGTACATCCCGATGGAACCCTCTATTTCTCTTCCGATGGCCATGTAGGACTGGGAGGTCTGGATATTTTTAAGGCCAAACCACAACCCGATGGTAGCTGGCAGGTAGAAAATATGCGCTATCCTATCAATAGCAATCGCGACGACTTTGGCATCGTATTTCAGGCCAACGAAGAAAAGGGTTACTTCACCTCAAACCGTGGGGGCAATGATGATATTTATGTTTTTGTATTACCTCCCTTACAATTTACAATCGCTGGTCGCGTTATCGACGACCGAACCGAAAAACCCATTGTCGAAGCAACCGTTAAAAGCATAGGAAGCGACGGTATCACAGCCGAAACCCGCACCGGTAAGGATGGCGATTTCCAATTTAACCTAAAGCCCAATACCGATTATGTATTTGTGGCTTTGAAAGAAGGTTACCTAAATAATAAATCGCGGATAACCACAAAGGGAGAACAGCGAAGCCGTGATTTTAAAACTACCATCAATCTTACTCCGATTGACCGACCCATTGAAATACCTGATATAGTGTACGACTTTGCCAGTGCAGCCTTACGTCCCGAATCAAAAGTTGCCCTCGATAAGCTGGTGGAAACGCTCAACGATAACCCTAATGTAACCATCCTGCTTATGGCCAATACCGATTATATTGGCAATGAAAAAGCCAATCTTGAGCTATCGCAACGTCGTGCACAGAGCGTTGTCGATTATCTTATTGAAAAAGGGATAGCTCCCGATCGGTTGGTGGCTAAAGGTAATGGAGAGTCGGAACCTAAGGTGGTGGACGAAAAAATTAATCGGCTGTATCCATTCTTGCCTGTGGGTACCGTCTTGACCGAATCGTTTATCAAAACGCTTACCCCCGACCAGCAGGAATTTGCCAACCAGATTAACCGGCGTACTGAATTTAAAGTTTTACGTACCGATTATGTTCCTAAAAAATAGCTAAAAATTTAATGGCTGGAAGGCCCGTAAATATTAAGCAAGCTCAGACATACTTTGTGTATGCTAGCTTGCTTATAGCCATGGCCCTTTTGCTCGATATTTATTTTACCTCTACGGCTTATCATCAACTGCTACACCGGAGGTTTCAAGAGCGTTTTCTTCAGGCCGAAAATGAGCTTGAACTCCAACTCGATGAAATTACTTTGCTCCTCAATACCCGATCCCCCGATGTCATACTTAGCCAAAAACACAATGACTTTCGCCGATTGGCAGGCAAACAAAAAATGTACTTTTACATCTACCGGTCCGATAGCGTCGTTCTATGGTCCGACAACCGTATCCCCGAAATAGACATCCTGCCCTTTATTGCCGATTTTCAGCAATTTATTCAGCTTTCCAATGGCTGGTTTTATGCAATCACCAGAAACGTAAAAGCATATAAAGTTATTGGCCTACTGTTAATAAAAGATAATTATGTTATTAAAAATCAATATCTTACAAACGAGTTTAATCCAATATTTCAGATACCCTCGAGCATTGGGGTACGGTCGAGCATTTTTAAGGAGAAATATCTGATTAAAAATATCCATGGAATTGGTGTTTTTTCCCTCGATTTTTCACAGCCCCTCCGGCATAGTGGGGTAAACCTGATGCTAATTCCGCTGTTACTGTTGTTTGCAGTATATTTTCTTGCTCTTGGATTTCACCGGACGCTTACTCACTGGCAATCCAACAAAAATAATTTCCTTCTCATTGCCGCTTTTGCTACTATTTTGCTGGGACTATATGTACTGATCCGTTTTACTGGAATCCCTTCCATGCTATATGAGCTAAATTCTTTTAAAGATAAAATATTTACCCTTGGTCCCTTTTCACTGGTTGCGGCCGATATTTTTGTTTGTAGCCTGATAAGTTATCTGACCATTTATCTGGTCTACACCAGCAAAACGCAGCATACAAACACTCTATATCATTCACTTATTCAAGGAATTATAGTTGCTAGTTTCTTTAATGGGGCGGCCTATTTATTTGAACAAACCCTAAGCCACACCAATATTACCTACAACATTACCGAGTTTTTTGCCGAAGGGGTGGTGTCGGTAATGATTATTATCTCTTTCACCATGCTTTTTTCGGGCTTTCTGCTATTGCTCGATAGATGTGTTCGCAAAGCCCCTGACCACAATTTCGTTCAGCTGTGCATCTTAATGTTGGTGGTTAATGCAGGCATATCGTATTTTACCCTGCAAGCACGACTTATTGCTATCTTTATATTTGACGTTTCCTTGTTGATTGTGGTTATAATACGAAAATTTAAGGCGCGTGAATTTAGCTATTCCCATATTGTGCTGATATTAGGAATTTTTTCGCTGTATGGTGTTTACCTAACTTTTAGCATTGGTAACCAGCGTATAGCTAACGTGGAAAAGGAACTTGCCCGAAACCTTGCAGTGGAACGAGATAGAGTGGCCGAGCTTTTGCTCAGTGATCTGTACAAAAAAGTGGCGGCGGATACTACTCTATACCATCAGCTTTTCAAAACAGAAATTGATTATCCCTGGATTTATAAATATGTAAAAAAACGTTATTTTTCTGGTTACCTTGATCGATACGATGTCCAGCTTACCATATGCAAACCCACCGACTCGGTGCTCATCAAGCCCGAATATCGGTTTAGCCCCTGTTTTGCTTTTTTCGACTCGGTGGTTCGGCAGCACGCCGAAAAGATAAATGCAAACTTTTATTTTTTAAAAAATTATTATGGTCGTATAGGTTATTTTAGTGTATTTTCATTTAAAAGTTCCAGCCAACTTGTTAATCTTTATCTTCAGCTCGAGTCGCGCTTTAATACCGATGTATTGGGTTATCCGCAATTGCTATTAAGCCAGTACGATAATGATAATCGTCTTAAGAAATATTCCTACGCAAAGTATTACAGGGGAAATATTTCCTATCAATCGGGTAGCTTTATTTACAATACCAGCACCGAGAAGTATCCCGATTTTAAGGGTTTGTACCATTATGATAAATTTAGCGGATACGATCATCTGTTTTTTCGCCCCAATCCGGAGGTACTGATCATACTGAGCCGGCAAAGCCCCTCATTGATTGACCTGTTGGTTTCATTTTCCTATTTGTTTATCATCAATTTTTTGCTGTTCAATTTCATGTTTTTGCTGGCCAACCAAAAATCCATCCGGCTCAATGTGCTGCAACGCGGGTTTCGCATGCGTATTCAGCTTACCATTATTGGTATTTTGTTGTTTTCCCTGTTGTTTGTGGCGGGTATTACAGTATATTTTATACTTCAGCAATACAGCAGGAAGTACTACGAGGCATTTGGTGAAAAGCTGCAGAGCGTCTACCTGGAACTATATAACAATTTGGCGCAGGAACAGAAACTTACCTATATTTGGCATTCCGACGAGTATAGCAGTCTTGAGAGCCTGCTTCAGCACCTGTCTAATCTTTTTAGCACCGACATTCATCTTTATGGACCCGATGGTCGGCTTATTGCCAGTTCGCGCTCCGAAATATTTGAGAAGGGTATCTGCAGCAACCGCATCGACCCCCTGGCTTTTTATCAGCTTTCGCGCAACAGAAAATCAGAATACGTCCAGAATGAGTGGATAGGGAAACAAAAGTATTTTTCCATTTATACCCCCCTGGTTAATCGCCAGGGAAAGGTTATTGCCTATGTAAATCTTCCGTACTTTACCCAGCAATCAAGGTTATCGGATGAAATTTCAACTTTTTTGCTGGCAATTATCAATGTTTACATCATTTTTATCCTCATCGCTGTGACCATAGCCGTTGTGACGGCCAACAAGCTAACACGCCCCCTGTTGATAGTTCAGGAAAGTATTGCCCAGATGAAACTAGGTAAAGGCAATGTAAAGATTAAGTATCCCGTGCAGGACGAACTTGGCAACTTGATTGACGAATATAACAAGAAAGTAGAAGAGCTGGAACATTCGGTCGAAATTCTCTCGAGGGTCGAGCGCGAATCGGCCTGGCGCGAGATGGCCCGGCAGGTAGCCCATGAAATCAAAAACCCCCTTACCCCTATTAAGCTGAGTATCCAGCAGCTGCAACGGAGGATGCAAACAGAACCAAACATTGATGTAGCCTATTTTCAAAAGGTTATGCAGGCCATTGTTGAGCAGATCGACAATCTTTCGGCTATTGCTACTGCATTTTCCAACCTTGCTCAAATGCCTGTTCCCCGAAAGGATAGGATTAACCTCAACCAAATCATTGAAGAGGTAGTGACGCTCTATCAGGATTCTAAAATTACCTTTACCCTACAGCTGGACGAAAACGGCTGCTGGATAATGGCCGACAAGGAACAGATGCGACGGGTGTTTATTAATCTTATCAACAATGCCATCCAGGCTTTTCTTCCGGGCGAAGAGGGTAATATCTGTATTACTGTTAAAGGAGGGAATCAACGTGTGGTTATTGTCGAAGACAATGGAATTGGGGTACCCCAGGAAATTCGCAACAAACTTTTTCAACCCAATTTTACCACTAAATCGTCGGGCAGCGGGCTGGGACTTGCTATATGCAAGAGCATTGTCGAATACCTTGGAGGGAGTATTCGATACGAACCCCGCCATCCCAATGGTTCGAGATTTGTTATGACTTTCCCCTCTAACGAATAGGCCAAAAAGTGGGTTAGAGAAACATAAAGTGTTTCCCTAACAAACAACGTAAATACATTAAACAGCCTGCCTTTATGTTAGAGAAACATAAAGTGTTTCCCTAACCCAAGTATGATTTTAGCATTTTACTGCGCGTGGAGTTTTTTAATCTTTTTATGGCTTTCTCCTTTATTTGCCTCACGCGCTCGCGGGTTAACCCTACCTCAGCACCAATTTCATCCAGCGAAAGAGGCTGAGTGTTGTTCAGTCCGTAGTACAGCTGCAATATTTTGGCTTCTCTGGACGATAAGGTGGTAAGTATGCGGTCAATTTCTTTGCGCAGTGAATCGAGGATGAGTTCGCGATCGGGACTGGGAGAATCTTCGTTCCCCAGCACATCGTACAGGCTGGCATCCTCTTCGTTACCAATGGGGGCATCCATCGATACCGGACGGTTGGCTGTACGTAAAGCCTCGTGCACATCGGCGGGTGCAAGCTCCAGTGCCTGGGCTATCTCCAGCACGGTAGGTTCTCGTTCAAACTTCTGTTCCAGTTCGGCAAATACCTTCGATATCCGGGTTATCGAACCAATTTTGTTGAGTGGCAATCGAACAATCCTCGATTGCTCGGCCAATGCCTGCAAAATCGATTGTCTGATCCACCACACAGCATAGGAGATGAATTTGAATCCACGGGTTTCGTCAAATCGCTGGGCTGCCTTAATCAATCCCACGTTACCCTCATTAATCAGATCGGGTAATGACAATCCCTGATTTTGATATTGCTTGGCAACCGAGACCACAAATCGCAGATTAGCATTTACAAGCCTCTCCAACGCTTTAGAATCACCGTTGCGAATCCGCCGGGCAAGTTCAACTTCCTCCTCAGCGCTTATCATCTCCAATCTGCCAATCTCGTGCAGATACTTATCGAGTGAAGGGGTGTCGCGGTTAGTTACCTGTTTACTTATTTTGAGCTGTCGCATATGGGTTAGTTGTTGATTATCAAAATATTTTATAACTATTCTTGTGGTTACACTAACCTTTTGCCCCTGTTTTTACATTGCTGGGTTAAATTAAGACACGTTGTAATAAATAACGTATACGTTTGTCAAATTTTTGTCAAAAAAAATTTTTTTTGAAATTTTAGAACAATTCTGTAATATTGCAGCACAATTCAAACAGTTCTTTTTTTTTCCATCCGGTCACATCCTGTCATTTTTAATGTGTAATTATTAAAAATCATTTGTAATTTTAAGGTATGTACGATATTATTGAGCTCAATGAAAAACAGCTTTCAGAGTTGCAGGAAATTGCGCAGTCGCTTGGTATTACCAAGGTAGAGAATTTACAGAGGCAGGATCTTATTTATAAGATTCTCGATCAGCAGGCAATTCAGGCCACGTTTAAAAAGACAAAAACCAGTAAAACCTCCGAAGATAAAGAGAAGAAAAAAATTACGGTTCGCAAGCGACGACGTAAAGATGCTTTAGCAGAAGAAACACCTGCTGCTCAGACGCCGGCGCCGGATACAAATGTTACTGAAAAAATAATTGTTCAGGATGAATCATCTTTACTTCCGTTGCTGGATGAAAGTGTAGAGTTAACCTCCGAGGTGGCTGCTTCGGCTGAGACCTACTATCCGGTTGAGGAAGTTATTGAAGAAAAACCTCTCGAGCCAATTGAAAATGAAGTTTTACCCCAAATAAAAATGGAAGAGCCGGAACCCATACCCCATCGGGTAGAACATAAACGAGACGATAAAAGTTTTGAATTTGAAGGTATTGTAACTGCCACCGGTGTGCTTGAAATAATGCCCGATGGATATGGATTTTTACGTTCGGCCGACTACAATTATCTTAATTCGCCGGATGACATCTACGTTTCGCAATCGCAAATAAAACTGTTTGGTCTCAAAACGGGGGATACGGTAAAGGGCACCATTCGTCCGCCCAAAGAAAACGAAAAATATTTTCCGCTCATCAAGGTAGAGGAAATCAATGGCCGAGACCCGGATTTTATCCGCGACCGGGTACCGTTCGACTATCTGACACCGCTGTTCCCCAACGAAAAGTTTAAGTTGGTATCGCCAACCAATCCCAACCTTTCGTGTCGGATAGTGGATATGTTTGCTCCAATTGGCAAGGGGCAGCGGGGGCTCATTGTAGCCCAGCCCAAAACCGGGAAAACTGTTTTGTTGAAAGATATCGCTAATGCTATTGCCGAAAATCATCCCGAAGTTTATTTGATTATTCTGCTCATCGACGAACGACCCGAAGAGGTAACCGACATGGCTCGCAGCGTAAATGGTGAGGTAATTGCCTCAACATTCGACGAACCCGCTGAACGACATGTAAGGGTGGCCAATATCGTTCTCGAAAAAGCCAAACGTCTGGTTGAATGCGGTCATGATGTGGTGATTTTGTTAGACTCTATTACGCGCCTGGCACGTGCTTTCAATACTATTGCTCCCGCATCGGGTAAGGTGTTATCGGGTGGGGTCGATTCCAATGCCCTCCAAAAACCCAAACGATTCTTCGGGGCTGCCCGTAATATCGAAAACGGCGGTTCGCTGACCATTCTGGCTACCGCACTCACCGACACCGGCTCAAAGATGGATGACGTTATCTTTGAAGAATTTAAGGGAACTGGTAACATGGAGTTGCAGCTCGATCGACGCCTGGCCAACAAACGAATTTTCCCCGCTGTCGACCTGAATGCCTCCAGCACCCGACGCGAAGACCTATTGCTTGACAAGGCTATGCTGAACAAAATATGGATTCTTAGAAATTACCTTTCAGATATGAACCCCGTCGAAGCTATGGAATTCCTTATCGACCGGCTTTCGAAAACAAGCTCAAACGAAGAATTTCTTATTTCCATGAATGCATAGTTCTGCTTTACAAATCTCCAATAAAATCATTGGCATGGGTTATATTGAGCTCGAAGAAATGGAATTTTTTGCCTACCATGGTTGTTTCCCTGAGGAAAAGTTGGTAGGCAATACTTTTTTGGTCAATTTTGGATATCGTTACGATATCCAAAAGGCTTCTGTTTCGGACGATATTGCCGATGCACTTGACTATCAGAATATTTATAACATCATCAGGGAAGAAATGGAAAAACCCGTAAACCTGCTCGAATATTTGGCCAGTCGGATCATCGATCGTATTTTCTATAGTTTCCCTTGTATAGAAATGGCCCGGATAAAAATCACAAAAATAAACCCATCGCTGGGAGGAAAAATTAAAGGAGTGAGCATTATCGTTGAAAAAGAACGATAATCATGAAAAGAATTTTCATCTCCATCTCCACTATCCCATTTCGTAAATAAATAGATATGCTGTCACTCAACATAAAGTATTTATATTTTTTTGGAATTAACCGAAGTCTTTTACTTAGCTTACTTGTAGTTCTGAGTTTTTCATCCATAAAATTATCTGCTCAAAAAGATAACAAACCTGCTGTACCCCGTCTGGTTGTCGGGATTGTGGTTAATAACTTACGTACCGACATGCTTTATCGGTATTGGGATAGTTTCGAACAGAATGGGATACGACGTTTGGCAAATGAGGGAACCCGTTGTGATTATCTGCAGCTAAATTATTTTTACACGCAAACAGCCCCTGGCATGGCCTCGCTGGTATGTGGAAGCTATCCCTCAGCCCATGGTATCATTGCCAACGAATGGTACGACCAGCTTTCGGGCAAAATTATTGCTGCTACCAGCGATGATGAGGCAAAATGTGTGGGGTGCGAAAACACTGCCGAAAAGCATTCGCCTAAAAATTTGCTCACCTCTACTGTTGGGGACGAACTTCGACTGGCTACTTTTAAACAGTCAAAGGTGTTTGCCGTATCGCTCGATGCTATGCCAGCCATTCTTTTAGGAGGACACATGGCCAATGCCGTATATTGGCTCGATAATCTATCGGGCAGGATGGTCAGTAGTGGCACTTATCTATCCGACCTGCCCCAATGGGTCAAAGATTTTAATAATAAAAAGCTTGCCGATATATACCTTCAACAAACCTGGAACTTGCTTGCTCCCGATAGTCTCTATGCTCGCATGAATTTTCCCGATAATAGCCGGTACGAAAATGGTGTCAAAGGCAAAAAAACATTCCCCTACGAACTGAAAACCCTGTCGGTACGAACGGATGGGGGGAAGGATTACAACTTGCTTAAGTATATTCCAATGGGGAATAATCTGGTGAAAGATTTTGCCATTACGCTTATCGTTAACGAAGAGTTGGGCAAAGATGACTACCCCGATCTGCTGCTAATCAATTTTAATGCTACCGAATACATTGGCCAGCAGTATGGCTTGCTATCGTACGAGATGCACGATGCGCTACTGAGATTGGATAAAGAGATTGCCCATCTGCTGAGTTTTATCGACAGTTACCTGGGTAAGCAAAATGTACTGCTTTTTCTCACAGCGCCTCATGGTGCTGCTTACCCTTATAAAGCCATGAAGGAATGGGGCATGCCTGCTGGCCAATTTAATGCGGGCCAGGCATATGTACTGCTTAAAAGTTATTTAAAGGCACTTTACGGCGAGGGCGATTGGATAAAATTTTGGAAAGGGCAACAAATCTATTTAAATCATCAGCTTATTCAGCAGGCCCGGATCGATAAAGAGCAGATGCAAAGGGAGATTGCTCGGTTTTTGCTCGACTTCGATGGTATTGGCTATGTTATAACATCTGGCCAGATTCTCCAGAATGGCAGTTTCAATGGGCTGCATCGGCAACTGGCTAACAGTTTTTGCCTCAACAGGAGTGGGGATGTAATGTATGCGCTCTTGCCCAACTGGTCGGAGATGGGCGAATCGCTGACCACACACAATTCTGGCTATACCTACGATTCTCAGGTACCTCTGATTTTTTACGGCTGGCGTGTCGAAAGAAACATTATAATGCGTCCTCTCGATGTGCAGGACCTTGCTGCCTCACTATCAGCCATCCTTAAAATACCTTTCCCAAGCGCCTGCCATGGAACTATCATCCCCGAAGTGATCAAATAAGGTTTTCATGCTCCACTATTCCACTGCTGGGTAAATAGGCTCATGCGCAAAAGGGCAGCGCATAGCCAGCTCTTTTATTCCCTCCTTCTTTTGAAATGAAGCAAAAGACCGATTGGGTAACTTTATTGTTGGTAGCCTATTTGTCCCCGATTTTTTTCATTTCCGCATCAAAGATTTCCCGGAACTTTTGCTCATCGAAGTTAACTTTCAGATCCTGATTTCCCTGTATGTTGCTACTTATGGCCTCGATGAGTTTAATCTTCGACATTTCCACTGCCGTAAACACCTCATAGCCTTCCTTGGTTTTATTAACTTTTTGGCAGCTAATGCTTACATTTTTTAGCTGTTGATTAACCGTCTCTCTGGTAAGGGTTTCAAAAGCTTCTTTGAATGAGTTGGAACTGCCTGAGAGGCTACTGGAATAGCTACTCGATACCGACTCGATGGTGGAGCCAATCAGCGAGGCCAGGGTTTGTTTGGCTACAAGTAACGACTTATCTTTGGCACTAGCCATGTCCCTGCTTTTAGCCGACCCACTTGCCCTGAAATGTTGACTATCAGAAAGTCCTTCCTGTTTGCAGGGAATATCTACTTCCTTTGGCTTGCGGTCGAAAGCAACTAAGGGAATTAAAATCACAATACCCAACGTAATAAACAATGTTCTCATTTTCATTATAATTAAGAATTATCTCAAAATTAAACAAAAAACTGAAAAAACATTGTTTATGCCGGGTATATCGATCAGCCTGTAACCAATTCGGCCTTGAGCCGAGTGGGTTGCATCCGGGTACCGGGGTATGCCTTCAGCCCTTCCTCGATACAGTCGAGCGCATTTTTTAAATCCTCAAGGTTGAGCACATAGGCAATGCGGACCTCGGTTTTTCCAAGACCGGGGGTGGCATAAAAGCCATTAGCAGGAGCAAGCATAACCGTTTGCCCTTTGTAATTAAAGTCGCTAAGGAGCCACGTAGCAAATTTTTCGGCATCATCTACCGGTAGGTGTGCAATGGTATAGAAGGCTCCTTTGGGAAGGGGGCAGAATACGCCCTTCATTTTATTGAGTCTTTCCACCAGATAATTTCGGCGCTTGAGATATTCGTTGTATGCCGTTTCGAAGTATTCGGGTGGGGTGTCAATGGCAGCTTCGCCAGCTACCTGACCAAAGGAAGGCGGACTAAGGCGTGCCATAGCATATCGCATGGCAGTGCCAATGACTTGCTTGTTGCGTGTTACCAGTGCACCAATACGCACTCCACAAGCGCTATAACGCTTCGATACCGAATCGATAAGGATGGTATTTTCTTCAATACCCTCCAGCTCCATCACCGAAAAAAACTTGTCGTCGGTATAGCAAAATTCCCGGTATACCTCATCGGCGTAAAGATAAAGATCGTATTTTTGAATAATGCGTCTGAGCTCCATCAGATCATCTTTGGTGTACAGGCAGCCTGTAGGGTTGTTTGGATTACTCAACATAATTCCCCGTGTGCGCGCCGTGATGACTTTCTCAAATTCCTCGATGGGAGGAAGTGAGAACCCATTCTGGATAGAAGAGGTTACGGGAACAACATGAACCCCAGCAGCCGAAGCAAAGCTGTTGTAATTGGCATAGAAAGGCTCGGGAATGATAAGCTCATCGCCAGGATCCATGGTACTGAGGAAGGCAAAGTTAATAGCCTCCGAACCTCCCGTTGTTATCATTATATCTGTATAATCCACCTTTATATTTTGCCTCATATAATATTCGGCCAGCTTGCGCCGATATGATTCATTCCCTGCAGAATGGCTGTACTCGACAACTTTTACGTTATATTTTTTTATAGCTTCCAGCATCAATGGTGAGGTAGGAATGTCGGGTTGGCCAATGTTGAGATGATATACTTTTATTCCTCGTCGCTTAGCTTCCTCGGCATAAGGTACAAGCTTCCGGATGGGTGACTGGGGCATCCGGAGTCCCCGTTGAGATATTTTAGGCATGGTTGTTCGATTTAAATCGTTTTGTAATTTTAGTTTTCTATACGGGCAGGTACTACCGTTCCTTTAATAGTAAGCGTAACCGGCGAATTGGCTGCATTCGAATGAACAACAACAGTCTTTTTGAAGCTGCCTAAAATATGGGTATTATAATGTATTTTTACTACACCCTGTTCGTGCTTTTTCACCGGTTCCTGGCTCCAGGCTGGCACTGTACATCCGCATGATGTCTGAACATTGCTTATTACCAACGGTTCGTTACCTACATTTCGGAACACAAAGGCAAATTCCGCCACGCTGCCCTCCGCTATCGTTCCAAAATCATGCTCACTTTCGGCAAATACCATTTTTCCCGCTTTCTTTTCACCACTTTGTGCACTGGTGCAACTCAGTATGACCGTGGCCATAAGACCCATGAAAAAGACAAAATAAGACTTCATCTTACATATTACATTTTAAGTAAAGCAATTTAATTTCACAAAAATATGCACAAATTTAGATAGAACTAATGGGACTTCGGATATTTTTTGATTTTTTTTAAACCCAGAGCAATGAAAACCATTTTCAAAAATGTAGTTCTTGTCTGTGTGTTACACTTGCTAACATTTCCAAACTAACGACAGTAGCTTCTTTAGTAACTGTAATTAACAAAAAGGCTCTTTTCGTGCAGGTTAATTGTAAAAACGGGTCTTTAAAGAATAATTTTTATAATTACAGCCATTTAAAAAATATAATTGATTTTTTTAATGCATTCTGTAGCAAAGATTGCTGTCAAATAAGCAATTAATCTTTTTTATTCGGTGTTGATAATGGTAATTGCAATCCACCCAATGCATCGCTGTTTTGAATAAATGTATATTTTTCAAACATTATTTGAAATTATGAAATTCAACAATAATAAGCATATCAATAATTTAAACAAATATGAATATTTATGCAATTTTTTATTAAAATTATTTATTTATATTAGCATGCATTTTTTATAATAAGAAAAGGAGGAAATTATGATTTCATGGTTAAAAAACAATGATGCCATTGGAACGGTCAATCGTGGTGTTCCGGCAGAATCGGGTCTATGTACCCTATGTTTGTCGTCGTGTAAAGGCACTTGTGAAACGTGGATGTCGTCGCTGGTTGGACGAAAGTTACTTTACCCTCGCAACTTTGGGGATGTTACTGCAGGAGCCAATCATGTTACATCCTTAGGGATTGGCTATCATGCGCTGCGTATTCAGGGATATGCATATGGAGCCCAAGGTGTAAAGGACAACAGTCCTGATTATTGCTTATTTACCAACGTGAATGTGGAAACCGAATTCGGGCATGAGGTTAAAACCAAATCCCGAATTCCGATAATGACAGGGGCTCTGGGTTCAACATTTATTGCTGCCAAATACTGGAACTCTTTTGCCATTGGAGCTGCACTATGCGGCATCCCCATTGTTGTGGGCGAAAATGTAGTAGGTGTTGACAAAAAGTCGGTGATGTCGCAGGGAAAAATTACATCGGCACCCGAACTTGAACGACGAATAGATGTATTTTTGCGCTATTTTGATGGCTTCGGTGCTATCATCGTTCAGATGAATGTGGAGGATACGCGAAATGGCGTAGCAGAATATATTATCGATAAATATGGCGACAAGGTTATCATAGAGCTCAAGTGGGGGCAGGGCGCAAAAGATATTGGCGGTGAAATTCAGGTAGAAAGTATAGAATATGCCAGATTTTTGAAAGATCGTGGTTATCTTGTCGACCCCGATCCATACGATCCAAAGGTAGAGGCTGCTTTTAAGGCCCGCGCCATTACTTCTTTTGCACGCCATAGTCGTTTGGGGGGAACTAATTTATCTTCAGCCGAAGAGGTATACCGGTCCTTTATGGATTCCATAGCCTATTTGCGCAAACTTGGTTTCAAACGAATTACGCTAAAAACAGGCGCCTATGGTAATGAAGCGCTTGCTCTTGCTATTAAGTGTTCGTCGGCTGCAAAGCTCGATTTGCTTACCATTGATGGAGCAGGGGGCGGTACTGGCATGAGCCCCTGGAATATGATGCAGCATTGGGGAGTCCCTTCTCTCGTTTTGCATGCTAAAGCCTATGAATATTGTAAAATACTTGATGAAAAAGGTCAATATGTACCCGACATTTCGCTGGCAGGTGGTTTTGCCCGTGAAGACCATATTTTTAAGGCGTTAGCCCTGGCAGCACCCTATGCCAAGATTGTATGTATGGGACGTGCACCCATGATTCCTGGTTTCCTTGGTAGCAACATTGAAGGGGTGTTTAAACCAGAGAAAAAAGCTGAATTGAACGGCCATTGGGATGAATTACCCCCTTCGGTTACTGCAGTTGGTAAATATCCTGAAGAAATATTTGCCGGATGGGAAGAAGTTAAAGCTAAGGTGGGCGCTTCCGAAATGGATAATATTCCTTTCGGAGCCATTGCTATGTACACCTATGCCGATAAGCTAAAATGCGGATTACAACAATTTATGGCGGGTGCCCGTAAATTTAAAATTTCGGCCATCGATCGAGGCGATCTTATGTCGGCCAACAGGGAAACCGAAGAAGTTACGGGTATCCCCTTCATGACCGAAGCCCTCGACGATAAAGCTAAAAAAATTCTAAGCTGGTAAATATTGCTAATCATGTTTGATGCCCGAGCTTTTGCTTTCGGGCATTTTTTTATTAGCGCGTAAATTCATACATGGGATAAACTCAACTTTAGCTCCGGGGATGGAAACGTAAAATGGTGTCGCGCAAGTATTCACTATCGAGGTGGGTATAAATTTCGGTGGTAAGTATACTTTCGTGCCCCAGCATCTCTTGCACCGCCCGCAGATCAGCCCCTCCTTCTACCAGATGGGTAGCAAAAGAATGTCGAAAAGTATGAGGACTGATATTTTTTTTTAACCCTACCTTGGCTGTTAGGTCCTTGATAATGGTAAATACCATCACGCGCGTAAGTTTTTTCCCATGCTGGTTGAGAAACAAAATATCCTCATATTCGCGAGGAATTATTGATCGCAAGTTATTACGGTCGGGCAAATAATTTTGAATTTCTCGTATTGCTTTGTTGCTGATAGGAACCAGCCGTTCCTTATTACCTTTTCCAATTACCCGGATAAATCCCCTGTCGAAATACAGGTGACTGATACGTAAATCAATCAGCTCACTTACCCGTAGTCCACAGGAATATAGCGTTTCAAGCATGGCTCTATTGCGACGTCCTGTGGGTTGACTCATATCAATGGCCGACAGTAGAAGATCGATTTCTTCGACCGACAATACAGTCGGAAGTTTTCGTTCCAGATTGGGCATCTCAATTAGGGCTGTAGGATTGGTATCAATTTTGTTCTCGAGAAGCAAAAACTTATAAAAAGCGCGTATGCCGGATAGTATCCTTGCCTGTGTTCGTGCACTAATGCTAAGTGAATTTAGCCAATCGATAAAAAGCTGTAAATCCTCGTGGGTAATTTCCTCAGGCATCTTGTGCAGCTGGGCAGCTTCCGTAAACTGCCACAGCTTACTTATATCGTCTTCGTACGCCTCGACAGAATTGGGCGATAGCGAACGTTCCAATTTTAAATACATTAAAAATTCCCGACTGGCCTCTTTCCACGTCATCGTTAATTTTTTGCTAAAAATAGGGCTAATTTTCCAAAATAACCCATACCTTTACAACTTGCCGAAAAGTTTTTTAATTATTTGATAATCACATATTTAGTTAATAGTTGGTTGTGTAAGTGAATAGTTATGAAAAAAACAAAAATCATTGCAACGATTTCCGACCGGCGCTGTGAGCCAGAATTTATAAAAGAATTGTATGAAGCTGGAATGAATGTAGTACGTATCAACACCGCGCATCAAAGTTTTATGGATGCCAAGCGGGTCATCGATAACGTACGCCAGGTGTCGGATAAGATTGCTATTCTGGTAGATACTAAAGGGCCTGAAATCAGAACCAATTTGGTTGAGACAACTTACGAGGTAAAGACAGGGGATAAAATTGAGGTACGAGGAGGTATCGATGAACTCTCGCGGCCAGGTGTTGTATATGTCAATTACCCCGATTTTGTGGCAGATGTACCGCTGGGCAGCCATATCCTTATTGACGATGGTTCGCTTGAATTAATCGTCCAGGATAAAGATGCTAACACCCTGTACTGTGAAGTACAAAACGATGGAAAAATTGAAAGCCGAAAAAGTGTGAATGTTCCTTCGGTGAGTTTTCGATTGCCCTCGCTCAGTGAAAAGGATAAAGAATTTGTAAAGTTCTGCATTCAGGAAGATATTGATTTTATTGCCCACTCTTTTGTTCGTAATAAGGAGGATGTATTGGCCATACAAAAAATACTGGACGAACACGGCAGCGCCATAAAAATTATTGCCAAGATTGAGAATCAGCAGGGGGTTAATAATCTCGATGAAATCCTGGACTTTGTTTACGGGGTAATGGTAGCCCGTGGAGATCTTGCTATCGAAATACCCTACGAGAAAATTCCAGGTATTCAGCGAATGATCATCTCCAAATGCATTGCCCGACGGAAACCGGTAATTGTAGCCACACAAATGTTGCACTCCATGATTGAGCATCCACGTCCTACCCGTGCTGAGGTAAGTGATATTGCCAACGCTATTTTTAGCCGCACGGATGCAATCATGCTAAGCGGTGAAACGGCTTATGGAAAATATCCGGTAGAGGCAGTACGTACCATGGCCAAAGTAGCTCACGAAGCCGAAAAATCGCTGAACGACATGTATGATGTTCCCCTGGTAGTGTTGAGCAATCAGCGCTCAGCTTACCTTACACGTACCGCTGTTGACGCCGCTATTACGCTCAATGCCAGGGCAATTATAGCAGACAGCGAAACTGGCCGTTCAATACGCAATATGTCGGGCTTCCGCGGCCGAAAACCTATCTATGCTTTCTGCTACAGCAAACGGGTAGTACGTGAGCTAGCCCTCTCCTTTGGTGTATTCCCCGAATTTATTGAAGAAACAAAAAATAGCTACGAATTTGTTCACAAAGCACTTTCCTACTGTATCAATGGTAATTTACTCGAATACGACGATTTGGTAGTGGTTATTGCAGGAAATTATGGAAGTAACTTTGGAGCTTCGTTTATTGAAATCAGCCCGGTCGATAAGCTTTTAAACCGTCACCTGCATAGCTAATACATTGGCGTTTAATTTTGTTAGACAGATACGACCGTTGGCGCTACCGACGCCGCAACCATATCATTATCCCCCCTCCAAATGGCCAGAGGGGTAAATATTTTAAAGCGGAAATAACTTGATTGATTCCCGCTAAGAATTCAAATTTTTTCAAAGCTTTGTAAAGAAATCTTGGCGTATTTGCTTTTTTTGTTGCAGACGCTGCGGTTAAATTCTCATAGATAGCCTCTTTTAATGAAGTAAACTGGGTGTATCGACAGTACTTCCCTACAGAGTTGGTAGAGGTTGTATATATGTAATTGTAAAATTATCTTTTCAAACCTGGATATTAATCCCTTTAGCCATCTGTAATTAAATCAGGCACCGTGAGACCTTACAATTAATTCTTTTTGACGAACTTCGAGTTAGAAAGACACAAACTTTATCAAACATTTTTTTGTTTTTTTTTAAAAATGTTTTGTACATTTATCAGAAAATTAGAATCTTATAATCTATTTCTGACAAGTAAATAACCACAACAGTGGTAATTTATGTTAAGGTTACAAAGCAGAAACTTAAAATTTCATTTCGATGAAAACTTCAATTAGCTCTGCCATTCTCCCAATGGCAATACTATCATGTATGAGTGTAGCGCCCTGCATGGCACAGCAGGATACCTCTTATATAATACTGGAAAACACCATTGTGCTTCAAAATATTTCCGGTCGTCTGGGACACATGGCATATAGCGCTAAACAAGGCACAATTTACCTGGCAGCTTTGTCTAACAATACTTTAGAGGTGATTGATCTACAAGATAAAAAAACCATAAAATCAATCAAATCACTTCGTCAACCCGTCGACGTTGAGTATCTGCCTGGTTCTAACGTGGTACTGGTGGCTTGTCTTGGTGATGGTCTTTGCAGAGCCTTTAATGCGAGCACATACAAGGAAGAAACCTCTTTTCGGTTCGATCAGAATGTAAGTCTGGTCAAGTATAACCCATCATTACAGACAATTTACATTGGCTATGGCGAGGGAGCTATTGCCCTTATCGATGCAAATATGCTGAAATACAAGTTATCCATAAAATTACCCGTACACCCCGAGGCCATAACGATAGATAACAGTTCAGATAAAATGTATGTTAGCCTGACAAAAAACCGCGAGATTGGGGTTATTGATCTGAAAAACAATACGCTTGGCAAAACATTGCACCTTCCCGATGGAGCAGAAAATTATCCGTTGGCCTTCGATAAAATTAACAAACGTTTGTTTGTTGGTTGCCGAAAACCGGCAAAACTTTTGGTACTTGATGCTGAAAATGGTAAAAAATTAGCTGCTATCGATTTAGATGCAGAGGTAAACGAGCTATTTTACGACGAGGTCCGAAAACAAATTTATGTCACCTGCGGCGACGGATACCTGCATATCGTTAAGCAGGATATAAAAGAGATAAAACAGCAGGTTGAAAAATCCGCTGCACCGGGCCAAACAAGTAAAACGACCCCTAAAACTGGTAGCAAGACCAAAAAAACAACCAGTCAGACCTCAAAAAAACCAGCAACCAATACCCAGCCACAATATCGCATAGTAAAGCAAGACACATACGCCACAGTTGTCCGCTTATTTACAGCCAGTGGTGCCAGGACGTCGTTATATTTACCCGAGTCAAGCCAGCTTATCGTGGCAGCTCCTGCTTCGGGTGATAAGGATGCCCGATTGCTGGTGTACCGGTTAAAATAATTCCACCCTGTCCGAAACCGTTTCACTTAGCCAGAGAAACAACAGACGGATGAGAATAAAAATGCGGCAGTGTGCCCGTGTGAAACTACCGCATTTATCATAGAACTGAACTAATTTTTCTTCAGATCAAACTGAGTTACAACAGCATCAGATGGTATTCAGTGCCTGTTCGAGATCATACTTAATATCGTCGATATGTTCGATACCGAGTGAAAGGCGCAGCTGACCCGGGATAACCCCCGCTGCCTTTTGTTCCTCGGGCGAGAGCTGTTCGTGGGTGGTTGAAGCCGGATGTATGATAAGTGTCTTAGCGTCCCCCACGTTGGCCAGATGGCTGATGAGTTCAACATTATTGATCACCTTATCAGCAGCCTCTTTTCCTCCTTTTACAATAAAGGTAAGTACACCCCCAAACCCATGCCGAAGATATTTTTTGGCCGCTTGATGGTACTGATGCGAGGGTAAACCTGGGTAATCGACATCTACCACCTTAGGGTGTTTCGACAACCATTGGGCTATTTCCAACGCATTGTCGCAGATACGCTGTACCCGCAGGGATAGTGTTTCAAGTCCCTGCAACAGCAAAAATGCATTGAATGGGCTCAGCGAGGTGCCATAATCGCGAAGTCCCTCTACCCGCGCGCGAATAATAAAAGCTATGTTGCCAAAAGGACCCTTGTCGCCAAATACTTCCCAAAATCGCAATCCATGGTACCCTTCCGAGGGTTCGGTAAACATGGGGAACTTACCATTTCCCCAGTCAAAATTTCCGGCATCTACAATGACCCCACCAATGCTGGTACCATGTCCTCCAATCCATTTGGTTGCCGATTCTACCACGATATTGGCACCGTAATCAATGGGACGGCACAGGTATCCCGCTGCACCAAATGTATTGTCCACTATCAATGGAATGCCGTGTTTTCGCGCAATAGCCGCCAGCTGTTCAAAATCGGGAATGTTGAAACGGGGGTTGCCAATGGTTTCAACATAAATGGCTTTTGTGCGATCGTCGATTGCGGCCTCAAAACTTTTGGGATCATCGCCTTCGACAAACTTTACCCCAATGCCCAGCCGTTTGAACTGAACCTTGAACTGATTGTAGGTGCCTCCGTACAGGTAGGAAGTCGATACAAAATTATCGCCCGACTCGAGAATGTTGGTAATGGTAAGAAACTGGGCTGCCTGACCAGAAGAGACACCCAGAGCAGCTACCCCTCCCTCCAGCGCCGCCATGCGCTTTTCAAACACATCGGTGGTGGGATTCATGATTCGCGTATAAATATTTCCAAACTCTTTTAGACCAAACAACCGGGCAGCGTGCTCTGAGTCGTTAAAAACATACGACGTTGTTTGATAAATAGGTACTGCCCTTGCTCCTGTGGTCGGGTCGGGTTGCTGTCCCGCATGTACCTGCAAGGTCTCAAAATGAAGCTTTCTATTTTCCATATTACAACGGTTTAATGATTATTCCAAAAAATAAATACCTATATTCATATAGCAAAAGTATGATTTATTCTTTAATAAAAAAAAAGATTCTAAATTTTTCCATAAAGACATCATTATATCGGCCATTCCTGCCAACATTTGTCATACAGATACCAAACCGAGCGAAAACCAATTTCCTTTAACAACTGCACAGCTTCGGTAAAGCCTGCCGATAGCTCCTCGCGGCGGTGGCAGTCGGAGCTTACAATTATCCTTATTCCTCGCTGGCAGGCCTGCTTTAAAATCCATGGGTCGGGATATAGCAACCGCTCAGGATGCTTATAGAATCCACGCATGTTGAGCTCAATAAACAGGCCGTATTTACTTGCAAGTTCAAGTACCTGTATAACGAGATTTTGATACTCTTGTTCATGCTCATCGAAAAAAGGCTGAATGTGATTGTACATCTTGATTTTATCGAGATGACCTATTATGGTGGGCTTCCACAGCTCTATCATTTGCAATAAGGCCTCATAGTATTGCCGATACAGCTGCCTTCCATCCCTTTTAAAAATTTGGCTAAAACCCGCAGCAAACTCCTCAAAGCTGGTATCGATACACCATGGCCGACCTTCTTCCAGAAAACCTAAATAATGCACCGACCCAACCAAATAGTCGAGCCTGTCAACCCTTGCCATTGCATGAATCTGGTCGCAATAGGGCGCAAAATAATCGACTTCAAGACCTGCGTAAATCTGCAATTTATGGGCATAAACCTTTTGGTATTCTTCAATTTGGCGAAGGTATTCATCCATAAGTTCCTCCTTCATATTCCACGAAGAGGCAAAAGGTACAGTCGTATGGTCCGAAAAACCTAATGCCTTGAAACCCTGCTTTTGGGCTTCTTCGATATAATCAGTAAAAGCAGCCTTGCCATCCGATAAAATAGTGTGACCATGATAATTGAACAACAGCTTATTTTCCATAAAAAAGTCATTTATTCATTTAGGAAACTTACATCACCTGCTCCTTGCCGTACCACCTCTGGCGGCCATACCGTGCAATCGAGCACTGTAGACAGCTGCCACCCTCCATGCCCCCCATCAATAACCAAATCAACGCTATGCTTAAATTTTTCATAAATTAGCTCAGGGTCGGTTAACTCCCGTGGATCGTCTTGCTCAGAAAACACGGATGTGGTAAGCACCGGATTCCCCAGATTTTTTACTATTTCAAGAATAATGCGGTTGTTGGGAATTCTTATTCCAATGGTCTTTTTTCGTGAGGTAAAAAAACGGGGCACCTTGTTGCTGGCTGGTAAAATAAAGGTATACGGGCCTGGTAAAAGCCTTTTCATCAATCTAAAGGTAGCATTGTCGACGTTACGGGCATAGTCGGCAAGATGGCTAAAATCGCTGCATATTATCGAAAAATTGGCCTTTTCCAAAGTAGTATGTTTTAATTGCGCTACCCGTGTAACAGCTTCTTTGTTGTGAATATCGCAACCAATACCGTAAACCGTATCGGTGGGATAAATTACAATCCCCCCCTGACGTAAAATTCCAACCACCCTTTCTATGTCACGGGGATTGGGATTGGTTTCATAGATTTTTTTCAACATATCCTTGGTTTCCTGCAAAATTAACTAATATTTCGTGACCTTGGCCATACCATTGTTATCAATCCGGCTTTATTGACATACTTCTATATTAGCTCGGCCTTTGCAAGGGTAACAATACTAAGCGTAACCCTGCTAGCCGTCAGCAGACTGGCGGCGCAGGCTTCAAGCGTTGAGCCGGTGGTCAATACATCATCTACCAGTATAATATGCTTACCAACTACTTTCGACGGATTAACCAGCTCGAAGGCATCCTGCACATTTTCCCAGCGCTCGTAACGACCTTTCCGCGTTTGCGACAATTGCCAGGTTTTTCGTTCAACAATGTCTGTCCAGAGAGGTAAATTCATGGCTTCGGCAATACCCTTAGCAATTTTCTCGCTCTGATTGTACCCGCGTTGTTTCAGGCGGGTGGCATGTAAGGGTACCGCAGTAATAGCATCGGCAAGCTGTAGAGGGGTTTGTTTGAGTATATTTCCAAAAAGCACGCCCATATATTCGGCTACATCCGGACGATTGTGATATTTAATCTGGAGTAACATCTTTTGTACCCTGTAATTTTTAGTGTAATGCAAGAAAGGAATAACCCATTCTACCGGTACTTTTCCCCAAAAAAGCTGTGCAGCAGGATTATCTTTTTCCTCCCAGTAATGGGTGTAGGGTAGCTTGTGCAGGCAGTGTAGACACAAATATTTTTCCTGCCATACCAGCGATTCGTAACACAACAGGCATGCCCGGGGAAATAAAAGCTGAAAAAAATCCTTCCACATCATTCTTGTTTTTTAAATAAATTCAACTATTTATGAATCAGATAATAAATTCATCCTAAATTAAACGCAATTTAAAAATTTTTTAAATGCCAATTTTGCAATTAAATTTGCGAAATTCAGATAACTCTAATTACATCGGTAAGCAATTTGGAATGTCTGAAAAAGGAATTTTATTATAATAATAATGCTGAAATAAAGATATAATGAGACGAAGTGTAGTGAAGCATTTACTGAAGTCGCCTCCCGTAGGAGACGAAGTGTTGGTCAAGGGATGGGTACGTACACGCCGTGGGAATAAAAACGTTCAATTTATTGCTCTGAACGATGGTTCTATTGTTCATCATATTCAGATAGTGGCCGATATGAGTGTTTTTTCGGAGGCCGATTTGAAGCCTGTCACAACAGGCTCTTGTATTGAGGTAATAGGCAAGCTGGTGCCTTCACCGGGTCAGGAGCAACCGGTTGAAATACAGGCTAAATCGATAAAATTACTGGGGGGGGCTGATCCCGAGACCTATCCATTGCAGAAAAAAGGTCACTCACTGGAGTTTTTGCGCGAAATAGCCCACCTGAGGCCTCGAACCAATACCTTTGGCTGTATTCTGCGGTTGCGCCATGCACTTTCATTTGCCATACACAAATATTTCAACGATCACGGTTTTTACTACATGCATACGCCCATCATCACTGGTTCGGACTGCGAAGGGGCTGGTGCCATGTTCCGGGTTACTACCCTCGACTTGAACAACCTGCCCCGAACACCTGAAGGTGAAGTTGATTTCCGGGAAGACTTTTTCGGCAAAGATACCAAGCTCACTGTTTCGGGACAGCTCGAGGGTGAACTAGGTGCATTGGCGCTGGGGGCTATTTACACCTTCGGGCCTACCTTCCGTGCCGAAAATTCCAACACGCCCCGCCACCTGGCCGAGTTCTGGATGATTGAGCCCGAGGTGGCCTTCAATGATATCCACGACAACATGGACCTGGCCGAAGATTTCCTGAAATACCTCATTCGCTATGCACTCGAAAACAATTACGACGATATTAAATTTCTTAGCAATCTGTACGACAAGGAACTAATCGACCGGCTTAATTTTGTACTCGAAAATGCTTTTGTCCGGCTCACCTATACCGAGGGAATAGACATTCTGCTCCGATCGGGTGAAAAATTCGAGTTTCCCGTATTCTGGGGTGCCGACCTTCAGGCCGAGCACGAAAGGTACCTGGTCGAAAAACATTTCAAACGGCCCGTTATCCTTACCGATTATCCCAAAGAAATTAAGGCCTTTTACATGAAACAAAACGATGACGGGAAAACAGTTAGAGCCATGGATGTGCTTTTTCCTAAAATTGGTGAAATTATTGGTGGTTCGGAACGTGAAGATAATTACGACAAGCTGCGGCAACGCATCGAAGAGCTACAGCTTCCCATGAAGGATTTATGGTGGTACCTCGAAACCCGTAAATTTGGTTCAGCTCCGCATAGCGGATTCGGGCTGGGATTTGAACGTCTGATGCTCTTCGTTTCTGGCATGTCCAATATCAGGGATGTAATTCCATTTCCCCGAACACCCAAAAATGCTGAATTTTAAAATTTTATGCTTAAACAACGACTACAACAAAAACTACAACAAAAACTCTCACCACTCCAGATTCAGACAATCAAACTGCTGGAGGTGCCCATTATGCAGCTCGAGCAGCGTATTAAGGAGGAGCTGGAAAATAACCCGGTGCTCGAGCAGGTCGATTCGGACGAGGATTCGACTACTATCGAAGCAAACTTTGAGGAGCCTGCCAGCAGTGATGTTGAGGGCAACGACGATGAATTTAGCCTCGAGGATTTTATCGATGAGGACGAATACATTCCGAGCTACCGGCTGAATGCGCAAAACTATTCGCCCGACGATAAGCATCCTACCATTCCCTTATCGTCTAGTATGTCGTTTCACGAGTATCTGGAAAGTCAGCTGGGGGAACTCAGCCTCGACGACCGCCAGCTTATGATTGCCTCGTTCATCATTGGCAACATTGACGACGATGGTTACCTGCGCCGTAACCTCGATGCTATTGCTGATGATCTTGCTTTTCTACAGAATATTCAAACCGACGAAAAGGAAGTGCTGCAAGTCCTTCGCATGATTCAGGAGTTTGACCCTCCTGGCGTGGGTGCTCGCAACCTGCAGGAATGCCTTTTGCTACAAATAGAGCAGAAAGACTTAAGTTCTCCTACCATCCAGCTGGCCAAAAAAATTCTCAGTACCTGTTTCGAGGAGTTTACAAAAAAACATTACGAGAAAATTGCTACCAAGTTGAACATCTCGCAGGAGGAACTCAAAGCTGCCCTCGACGAAATACTGCGGCTCAATCCCAAACCAGGCAGCGCTTTTGCCTCATCGGCCAGCTCTGTTTCTGAGCAGATTGTGCCCGATTTTATCCTCGATTATAAGGATGGCGAGTTTGTTCTTTCGCTTAACTCGAAAAACATTCCCGAACTGCGTATTAGCCGGGCTTATTCCGAAATGATAGAGGACCTGGCCTCGCAGAAGGGTGATCAGAAGTCGAAGCGGGAACTGATGGCTTTTGTGCGGCAAAAGATTGAGTCGGCTCGCTGGTTTATCGAGGCTATCAAGCAACGACAGAATACCCTGCTTACCACCATGCAGGCCATACTAAATTATCAGGCCGAATATTTTAAGGATGGGGATGAGAAAAAACTCAAACCTATGATCCTGAAAGATATAGCAGATATTACAGGCTACGATGTATCCACCATCTCGCGGGTAGCTAATAGCAAGTATATTCAGACTCATTTTGGAATAATTCCGCTAAAATTTCTTTTCTCCGAATCGATGCAAAATGAATCGGGAGCTGAGGTGTCGACCCGTGAAATTAAAAAGATACTAGAAGAATGTGTAGCCGCAGAGGATAAGCGCAATCCATTAACCGACGACGAACTTGCCGAGATTCTCAAGCAAAAAGGTTACCTTATTGCACGGCGTACAGTGGCCAAATATCGCGAACAGCTTGGTATACCGGTTGCCCGTCTGCGCAAGGAGCTATCGTAGCTACCCCCGGATCATTACCAGCATCATCTTGAAACGGCCGTTGGCTTTAACGGCATGAGGGATATTGGCGGGCATGATAATGAATTCGCCTTCTTTCACTCTATAGGAGATGCCCCCAATGGTGATTTCGGCCTCACCCTCCAGCACCTGTACAAAAGCATCGTACGGTGCGCTGTGTTCGCTGAGTCCTTCCCCTTCATCAAAAGCAAACAGCGTAATGTTGCCTGCTGGCGACTTTATCAGCTGTCTACTAACAATACTTTTTTCGCCGTAGGTGATGCTATCTTTGAGCAATTCTGCTTTTGTTCTAATAATTTCCATAAAAAGTATTTTAAAGTTAATAGCACAATAAAGGTTTTTATACCCATTCTTCCTGTAATATTTCGCCCTTTATGCCAACTACAATGGCCTTAACCGGTACCTTGCGGGTAGCCTTTTGCAATGCCAGCTGTACCATTTGCAGCAGCCCGCCACAACAGGGCACTTCCATGATAACCACAGTTATGGTATTGATACGTGCCTCATCCACCAGGCAAGCGATTTTCTCCACATATATTTCTTTGTTTGTATCGAGCTTGGGACAGGCTATTACCAGTTTTTTCCCCAACAGCAATTTACAATGAAAATTGGCATTTGCAAAGGCAGTACAGTCGGCGGCTACAATAGATCGCACTGATGGAAATGTGCAGCACGTGGATTAATAAGGTGTAGCTGTACGGGCCAGTGTGTTAGCGCCGATGACATATCGGCCATGGCTACCTGTCGATATCCTTCAAAACTCATGCTTCTGGAACCCGGACATCCTCCTGCATGCATGTTCTGGTGAGCCTCAGCAGCTGGCTCATGGGCAGGTTCCTGAATTTCAATCAGGATATCGCGTATATCGTAGGGCAGTCGATCACCGTGTTCTTTCAGGTAGGCAATTCCCTCGCCGCAGGTATGCGAGTTCGTTGTGTTCTTTCAAATGTTTCAGGTGGGCTATCACAACATTTTTCGTCTTTTGCGACAGCTCTTCCATGATCTTGCGCTCGTTGTAAGGCTCAGCTTCCCTTTTTTCAATAGTAATAGCTCCCTGTGGGCAATGGCCGATACAAGCTCCAAGCCCATCGCACATAAGTTCGCTTACCAAAACTGCCTTGCCATCAATTATTTGCAGTGCCCCCTCGTGGCAGCCTGGTACACACAGGCCACATCCATTGCATCTTTCCTCATCTATCCGAACTATCTCCCTTAGCATAATTTGTTATTTTATTGATTATTAAATTTTTGGTTAAAAATCAAATAAAGTAATTCAGTACCCAAATATACAAAATAATGTGAAATTTATCTATTTTTTTATTGAAAATAATTCTGGAAAAATTTGCCCGCGTGTGCCAATAGACCGATTTTCTTAAGTTATTTGCACTGAAATTTTTTTTAATCCGTGCTTCAAAACATTACTGGATGGTTTGAAAAGATGTGTGAGTTGTATCGTTGAGGTTTAACATTTTGTACCTGTATCGTTAACAAAATATCTAATTAATATTTTACGAAAGATTGATAAAATATGTAACTTTAATGGCATATTTTTAGGTTAGCCAACGTGCCCTTTACGCATTGGGTTTAATTGGTTAGTAGTTGAACGCAAAAAAGCTGCCTTTTCGGGGCAGCTTTTTTTGTTTAATGTTGGCGAACAGGAGCACTTATGCTTTAGGGCGTAATTTGCGTACCTCGGCACCGGTAGCCCATATTTCGCTTTCGCGTAGTTCTTTTAATTCTTTTTCGAGCTGTTCCTTATAGTTAGGACCGCTTGTAGCCTCGAGCACACGTTTGCATTCGCGCCCATCCTTTACGCGCTGATAGAGGTCTTCAAATACGGGCATAACAGCTTCTTTGAATCGTGGACGCCAGTCGAGCGCTCCACGCTGGGCTGTAGCTGAGCAGTTGGCATACATCCAGTCCATTCCTTTTTCATCAACCAGACGGATAAGGCTCTGAGTTAGCTCTTCAACGGTTTCGTTGAATGCTTCGGAGGGACTGTGGCCATTTTTGCGAAGTACCTCGTATTGAGCGTCCATAATACCTGCCAGTGCTCCCATCAGCACTCCACGTTCTCCCGTAAGGTCGCTGTAAACTTCTTTTTCAAAGGTAGTAGGGAAAAGGTAACCCGAGCCAATGGCAATACCCAGTGCCAGGGTACGTTCTAAGGCTCTGCCTGTGGCATCCTGGTATACGGCATAGCTGCTGTTGATACCCGAGCCAGCCAGAAAATTGCGACGTACGCTGGTTCCAGAACCCTTGGGGGCTACCAGAATTACGTCGATGTCGGCAGGGGGAACCACACCCGTTTGGTCTTTATAGGTGATGGAGAAACCATGTGAAAAATACAAAGCTTTTCCTTTGGTCAGATGAGGCTTAATAACAGGCCACAGCGCACGCTGGGCAGCGTCCGAAACCAGATACTGGATGATGGTTGCTTTGGCAGCTGCTTCTTCGATGGGGAAGAGAGTCTTTCCGGGTATCCAACCATCATTAACCGCCTTATCCCAGTCGGCTTTAAATTCGGGTGCCTGTCCTACAATTACGTTAAATCCATTGTCGCGCATATTGAGCGACTGCGCCGGTCCCTGAACCCCATAACCTATCACAGCTATGGTCTCGTTCTTTAAAACTTCCAACGCCTTGCTTAAGGGAAACTCTTCGCGGGTTACTACTTCTTCTATAACCCCACCAAAATTAATTTTTGCCATGTGTATTAATTTGAAAATTAATAGTTTAAACGAAATAATACTGCTTTCCGTCTTTTTTCGACACAAAGATAATTTTTTTTTTCATATTCAACATGCTACATCCTTTATCTGCAACAATATGATTAAATTTGTGTGTTTTAGCGCAGGATAAAACATGGAGGAAATAGCAAGAATACTTATTGTAGAAGACGAAAAAAAGGTGGCCGCATTTATTCAAAAGGGGTTAGAGGAACACAATTTCAGGGCAGAAGTAGCCTATGACGGTGTGGACGGAAAAGAAAAAGCCATCAAGGAAAATTATGATTTAATAATTCTAGACATTAAGCTTCCCCTGATGGATGGATTTGAGGTTTGTAGTGCCATCCGCAAAACCAATAAACAGGTTCCCATACTGATGCTTACAGCTCTGGGAAGTCTCGAGGATAAGGTGAAAGGATTCGATTATGGAGCAGATGATTATTTGCTTAAGCCTTTTGAGTTTGACGAGCTGCTGGTGCGCATCCGGGCCTTGCTCAAACGGACTTTTCAGAAAGTAAGCAAAGAGCCAGAGGATATCATTCAGGTTGCTGATTTGGTAATCGACCGTAATGCCAAAACGGCCACACGAGCTGGGAAAAAAGTTGATCTGACGGCCAAGGAGTACGCCCTGCTCGAGTATCTAGCGCTCAATGAAGGTAAGGTAATATCAAGACTTGAGCTAACCGAAAAAATATGGGGTATCGATTTCGATACGGGAACCAATGTGGTGGATGTGTATATTAATTTTTTACGAAAAAAAATAGATACCGGCTTCCCCAAACGTCTTATTCATACACGGGTGGGAATGGGGTACATGCTAAAGGCTGAGGAGGAAAATCAGTAGTATATAACAACTACGTTAATGGATAAAAGCGAATTGTTTGATCAAAGAAGTTTTAACTTCATTTTATGATAACTAAAATCCTATATTTGAAAAGTTTTTTGATGAAATTGAAGCACCCCGAGGACTAATGGATAAATCGAAATATTACTTACTGAATTATATTCCCGCTCCTGCATTGATACCGACGGAGGTTAAGACGGTTCTTGAGAACATAGCAAGTCACTTTAACATATTGTAGCTATATTATTGAACTGTATGATAACTTATAACGCCTGGTTTAGTTGATTTGCTGTAATTCTGGCAGGAGTCAGAATTCGGACCAGCATTAAAAAAAGGCAGCTTTACTATGAAAATTAAGACCAAACTCACCATAAATTTTACGTTGCTTGTAGCTGGTATTTTGGCAGTTGCGTCGTTTAGCGTTTACCTTTTTTCACTTCGCTACCGGCAATATGATTTTTACCTTCGGTTACGACACAAAGCGCTCAATACTGCTACGCTGCTGTTGAACATTAAGGACATAAGCCCGGAACTTTTGAAAATTATCGATGAAACCACCATTTCGACGCTCAGAGATGTTAAAGTATGGGTGCTCGACGAGTCAAAGAACATTCTCTACAGTAATACCGACTCAGCTTCTACAGCCAAAATTTTGCCTGCTTTTTCATACATGCGTTGGACCGACAGTAATTTTCGTACCAAGGACGATAAGATTTATCTGTGCATTGTTTATAATTATAATAAGCACAAATATTATGTACTCACAACGGCCGAGGATTACTATGGTATGGCCGAGCTCAGGAATCTTCGTTTTATTCTGTTCATCGTATTTGCCATTTCGATGTTGCTTACCGTGCTGGCAGCTATTTTAAATACGCGCCAGTCGTTGCAACCCATAAAGGAACTGATCCGGCAGGTCGACAAGATTACCGCATCGAATTTGCATCGCCGGTTGACCGTGGCCAACAATAAGGATGAAATTGCTGAACTTGCCAAAACTTTCAATAAGATGTTGGAGCGACTTGAGAAGGCTTTTGAAACCGAGCGAATGTTTGTTTCCAACGCTTCGCACGAGCTTCGTACGCCGGTTACTGCTATCAAGGGTCAGATAGAGGTAACGCTCCTCAAAAACCGTCCCTCCGAAGAGTATCAGCGAGTTCTTAGTTCAATACTCGACGATGTTAACAATATGAGCACCATCATCAACGGATTTCTCGAACTGGCCGAAGCCAATACCGAACCTGCACGTATCAAGTTTGAAAAAGTAAGGCTCGATGAACTGATATTTTCGGTTCAGGATGATCTGTCGCGCCAGAATAAGGGATATAGCGTTTGTGCTGATTTTGAAAGATTTCCAGAAGACGAGGATAGTATTACCGTCAGGGGAAACCCCCGTTTGCTAAAGATTATGATATCCAATTTGATAGATAATGCCTGCAAGTTCTCATCCAATAAAAAGGTTACGGTAAAAATCAACTATGATGACCAGAGGGTGGATCTTAAATTTATTGACGAGGGTATTGGCATTCCCGAGGACGAAATCAAGTATATTTTTGAACCGCTTTACCGAACCCGAAATAGCTTAGGACAGGCGGGCAGCGGAATCGGTTTGTCGATTGTCAATCGCATTGCACTTCTACATCAGGCAGATGTTAAGGTTCATTCAGAGCTTAACAAGGGTACGGTTTTTCATATTTCCATTCCGCGCAATGTAGCTGCGGAAAAAACCGAAATTGAAAACATCATTTAGCCAATCATTTCCAGAAACTCATTTTCGGAAATAATTGGTATACCCCATTGTTGAGCTTTCTGTATTTTAGATGGGCCGGGATTTTCGCCAGCAACGATATAACTTGTTTTTGAAGAAACGCTGTCGACCAGTTTACCTCCATGTGCTACTACGAGTTCTTCCAATTCCTTGCGACGTTGGGGAGTAGCATAACTGCCAGTGATCACAAAAGTTTTCCCCGCAAGAACATTAGATAGCTGAACCTGTGTTTCGACTTTCCCCGACATCTGAATGCCATGTGCTTTGAGCCGTTCGACCAGAAGCTTATTTTCGGAATCGCTAAACCAGTCGATAACACTTTGTGCAATAATATCTCCAATTTCGGGTACTTGCGTAAGATCTTCATAGCTGGCATTACGAATAGCATCGATATTTTTAAAATGTGCGGCAAGTTTGCGCGCTACCGTTTCACCAACATAGCGTATACCCAGCGCAAACAATACGCGTTCAAACGGTACCTGTTTCGACGATTCAATACCTTTCAGGATATTTTCGACAGTTTTTTCCTTAAAGCTAATTTTCTTAACCTTTCCCAGCAAAGGATCTTCGATAACTTTTTCCAATCCGTACAGTTGATCATAGGTGAGTTCATACAAGTCGGCTGGGTTGCGTACCAATCCTTTGTCAAAGAGCAGGTCAACCTTTCCCTCGCCGAGTGATTCAATGTTCATGGCCTTTCGGCTAATGAAATGTTCTATTTTTCCTTTAAGTTGGGGCGGACAACTTTTTTCATTGGGACAATAATGACGAGCTTCCCCCTCGTTACGTTGCAAGGGTGTTCCGCATTCGGGACAGTTGGTAATGAACGTTACTTTCTGCGCCGTGGGCGATCGTTTCGACCGGTCGATACCGACAATTTTAGGGATGATTTCGCCCCCCTTTTCAATGATCACGTAGTCGTTGAAATGTAGGTCGAGCAGTTCAATCTGGTCGGCATTATGAAGCGATGCCCGTTTGACGGTAGTACCCCCCAGGGGCACGGGCTCGAGATTGGCCACAGGCGTGATGGTTCCTGTACGCCCAACCTGAAACGACACGCTGATCAGCCTGGTGGTAGCCTGTTCAGCTTTAAATTTGTATGCTATAGCCCACCGGGGTGACTTTGCTGTGCTTCCCAGCTGTTGCTGCAGGGTGATGTCATCGAGCTTTACCACCACTCCATCGATATCAAAGGGTAATAGTTCGCGTTCTTTTTCCCAGCGCTGGATAAAGGCGTACACCTGATCAATGTTATCACATAAGGCTGCATGGGGCTGCACATGAAAGCCCCAATCGCGCAGCAACTGTAACGATCGGTAGTGGCTGGTCTCGAGCAGTGGCTCGGTGAGCAGGTAATATACAAAGCAATCGAGCTTTCGACGAGCTACTTCGCTCGATTTGAGTAATTTTAATGTACCAGCAGCAGCATTTCGGGGATTAGCAAATGGTTCTTCGCCGTTTTCGATACGTTCCTGATTTAACCGTTCAAACTGCTTGCGGCTGAGCATAATCTCTCCACGAACCTCAAAATTGTCGGGTGCCGAAGGGTGTTCGATAATTAGGGGTACAGTGGGAATAGTTTTAACATTGGCAGTCACCACATCGCCTTTTTCGCCGTCGCCGCGGGTAACAGCATAGGCAAGCCGGCGATTTTCGTAAACGAGACTGATCGAGGTGCCATCGTATTTTAGCTCACATACGTATTGGTACGATCGGTGTCCCAATGAACGAGCAATGCGGGCGTCGAATTCTCGTAGCTCCTCGTATGAGTAGGTGTTTGAAAGTGAAAGCATTGGGTAACGATGCGGCCGTTGCTCAAATTCGTTATTTATATCGCTGCCTATCCTTACCGTTGGGGAGCTGGGATCGAAATACTGAGGGAACTGTTTTTCCAGTTTCTCTAACTCTTTTAGCAGAATATCGTACTCATAATCAGAAATCAAAGGTTGGTGGAGCACATAGTAATGATAGTTGTGCTTATGAAGTTCCTTTCGCAAAAACTCAATTCGTTCCTGCGCCTGTTCGGGTGTCATAGAGAAAAGTCTTAATAGGTTCGAAATTCAAAGGGAAGTTTGAGGGAGTATTGATAATGCTGGCCAAGTTCCATCACCGCTTCGTCATCTTCCTCGTAATACCAAACAATCAAGCAATTATGTCCTTTATCATACTCCTCTTTAGCCAGTCGAAAAATGTCGAGCATAGCTTTCGAAGAACCACTATTGATGTACTCGAGTTTGATGTGGTACTGGGTCAATGGTTGGGGAGATTGGTAATATTCCTTGAGCCAGGTCAGTAGCTTGTCGTAAAAGAGGGCAGGGTTTTCGGGTATTGAACGCCCTTCAAGGGTCATGATTCCAGTGGTGGCGTTAAAATTGGCATGTGGTGTATTGGAAGTTTTTTCAATAATAAGTTCGTTCATGATTAGAAAGTTAGGTTGTCACAAATATAAGAAAAATATTGAAAACGCATAGAAAAAAGTTGTTTAAGTGATTGGTATTATGTAAGTTCCGCAAATAGCTGTAATGTTAATAAATACAGGGGGTTACTCATATCGGAGTGAAACAATGGGGTCGACGCGTGCAGCTTTTTGGGCAGGTATGATACCAGAAATTAAGCTTACCAATAAGCAAAGGGCTACACCCATGCCTATCCAAAGCCAGGGGATTATGAATTTGCCTCCCATTACTATCGATACCAGGTTGCCAATTGCTATTCCCAGTACTATTCCCACAACTCCGCCCAGCTGTCCAATAAGAATGGCTTCGATAAGGAACTGCTGGAGGATGGTCGATGCCTTAGCCCCAATGGCTTTGCGTATGCCAATTTCGGTAGTGCGTTCGGTAACCGATACCAGCATGATGTTCATTAGACCAATGGCAGCACCAAAAAGGGTAATAATGCCTATTAGCGTTGCTGCGAGGGTTACCAGGCGTATGTTATTGATAAGCATCTGCGACAATGAGTTACTGGCTTGCAGGGCAAAGTCACTTTCGTCGTTAGGTTTAAGGCGCCGGATAATGCGAAATAATCCCTCGGCTTCCTGCATGGCAATTTCGTAAAGTTGGGGATCGATGGGCTTGATATTGATACGATAGGATTGATTGGGGGTGGGGAAATACTGACGGCCATTGGTAACCGGGATCAGACAAATTCGGTCCCAGCCCCCAAAACTCGAACCTTTTTCTTTGAAAACCCCTATAACCCTGTATTTTCCATTGGCTATGGTTACCACCTGTCCAATTGGATCTATGTTAGTTTTAAAAAGTTTTTTTGCTACCTCGGCTCCCAGAATGGTTACATGTTTGGCCAGCTCTATCTCGTCGGCACTGAAGTTTCGTCCTCGCGCGATTTCTCGACCCGACGTAAGTACATCGTTCTCATCGACCCCCCATACGTCAATATTGGGGTTGGTTTTTTCGGTACCATATTTTATCGTAGTCATCCCCGATACGTGGGCTGATATGGCCACAATAGCCGGAAAAGTAAAACGTTCCTTAAAATCCCTGGCCTGTTGATAGGTAATATTGGGGTCGTTCAATTTTCGTTGCTGACGCCCCAGCTGTCGGACCTGCATATCGCGCTTGACTATAGCAAAACTATTGGCACCCATGAGGGAAAATTCCCGAGTTAGCGTGTTTTTTATGGCATCGATAGCGGTAAGTATGCCCACCACTGCCATTATACCAAATGCAATGATAAAAACGGTTAGGGAACTTCTGAGTGCATTGGCACGTATCGAACGAACAGCCACTCGGATGTTTTCAGTTAAGAGAGGTTTGATGCCAAACATTGCAGAAACTTCTTTGGTTCAAACTTACATTAATTTTTTTACTCTTACGTAATTCAGATCTTTCATTGAAATTTTATATGAGATACCGGTTTCGTTCCATTGACTCGAATCTTATACTGGGTTAAATGGCTGTAAATAAATAGTTCGAATATTTTAAGCTGCAGTGGCCGCAAAATAAAAAACAACTATTGGCAGATTTCTCTGTGTCAGTTTCTTGAAAAAACTTTTACTCCTCAGTGGTCATGAAATAAACAAAATTTTTTTACAGGATTGAAATCTTTAGTTTTGGGGGGAGCTGGGTTAATCAAAACCTTTGTAATTTTGCAAAAAAAATATGCGAATCGACATACTGAGTGCAGTCCCTCAGTTACTGGAGAGTCCCTTTCAACATTCTATTGTTAAGCGGGCACAAGAAAAGGGATTGGTTGAAATTGTGGTACATAATCTTCGTGATTTTTCGACCGATAAGCATCGACGGGTCGATGATTATGCTTACAGTGGCATAGCTGGCATGGTAATGTGCATCGAGCCCATTGACCGGGCTATCACATTTTTAAAGCAGCAACGTGAGTACGATGAGATAATATATACTTCGCCCGATGGTGAGCCTTTTTCGCAGCAAATGGCCAATAAGCTTTCTACCATGCAGAATCTTATAATATTGTGTGGTCATTACAAAGGGGTTGATCAGCGGGTGCGCGACCATTTAGTTACCAGGGAGATTTCCATTGGCGATTATGTGCTTACGGGTGGCGAGCTGGCAGCAGCAGTAATTACCGATGCCGTGGTAAGGCTTTTGCCCGGTGCTATCAGCGATGAGCAGGCTGCGCTTACCGACTCGTTTCAGGATGGATTGCTTTCTCCACCCGTCTATACCCGCCCTGCCGAATACAAGGGCTGGAAGGTTCCAGAGGTGCTTCTTTCGGGCAATGCCAGGTTAATTGAGGAATGGAACCTTCAGCAGGCCATTGAGCGTACCCGTAAATTGCGCCCTCATTTACTTAAGTCAGACGACTAAGGTTTCAGGCAGCTTTCGGGTGGTCCTAAGTAACTGGACTGTTGTCCTCCCCAATCAACAATAATACGTTGTAATACTATACCTCCATCCAGCGGCCAGAATCGCAGGATATGTTTGCCGACCTGTCGGATGTAATGTTGGGTAGTTATCCTAATCAGATTATCGGCCACCCATTTTTCCCACTGTTTGAGACTATATGTTTTGTTTATGTTGACAATCTGTGCTGGTTCATTATCAAGGGTGATAGCATATCGCAGTCCTAAATTTTCATTAAAGTTAAGGGTAGGTGAGAAATAGGCTTCGATGCTGATCATGCCGGTGTCGAGGCTATAAAAATGGTACTCAAGATAAGGCGTTTCGGAGGTGATGGTATCGAAGCTAAATACGGAAGGTTTAACAATCATAGCAGAGCCGGTTCGGCCAAGGTTGTCTATCTTTTTCCATTGTAAGGTATTGCTTGAATAGGAACGTTGAAAGTTGGTTGCTTCCATGGCTGCATAACCTTCAGTAGCAATAAAGCCCCTGAATGACTGTAACTGAACAGTGTCAACACGATAGAGCGGAATGGCTATTTCTGCCGTCTGTCCATTCATTTCTACCCAAAGCCGTGAGGACGATTTGCCCATGGGTATCTGAGACCAATCCGCGCGAACCTCAATAAGTTGTTCGTCTGTAATGGTTCCTGTGTCAACAGAGCAATAAAGGAAGTTATCTTGCTTGCGGATGGAAAACTTAAAGGGCAGTTTACCACGATTAAAAATCTCGAAGTAGCATGATTGAGATTGTAACGAATTAATCTCCGGCGCGGCCAGTTGATTTTGTAAGGGAAAATATTTTTCAGAGCCTTCAATCCACAGGCCAGGTAGGGCTTCCAGGGGCGGATGATACCACCACCTTTGTGGGATGACGTTTGAATCGGGTTGCTGCCAGCTGGTATAGCCTATATGGGTTTGGTCCATGAGATGGTTCCATTTGCCATTAGCCAACGTTTTGTTATAATAGTCAGTGATTTGCTGGTCGCGCTCGAAAAATATTTTTACGCTGTCGGCCCAGCGGTTGGTGTTGGCGCGTTGCTGATGGTAGTACCATTCGTTTTTAGCTGCTGCAAAATAAAGCTTGTACAGGTTTGCACACGCTTCGATAGGGTGCAATACCAGCTGATAGAAGGCATCCTTCCATGCATCGGGCAGTGTGTCATACACAGCTTTTTCGTAATGATACAACTTTTCGTATTCGTTCACTACACGCTCAGCCTCGCGATAGTGGGTAAGACTGTAAGTTTTAGCCGATAGCAGCTCGGGCTTACGCCGGCTATTGTATTTAGTATATAGCTTCAATCCTATAGCTACTGCTGGCGCCAATCTTCGACCAAAATAATGCCCGGCCCAGCGGGTTGTATATTCGCCGATATTATCCGCATTCCATTTTTCGGGATTCCATGCGAGGTCGAGAAAAAATTCGATGGGAAATTCCATGGGTTTGATATCCCCTACATTAACTATCCATAATTTGTCGACGCCGTACTCATAGGCCATGTGCATTTGTTCCCAGGTGCGTTCAATTTGGTTGGTATTGAGCCACTTGTAATTCCTGGGTCCTCCCACATAATCGAAATGATAATATATGCCATATCCACCGGGATGCTTTCGTTCCGAGGGTAGCGGTAATTTACGTATGTTGCCCCAATTGTCGTCGCAAAGCAGCAGAATTACATCAGCGGGTACACGCATTCCCCGATCGTAATAGTCCTGTACTTCTTTGTATAATGCCCACAGCTGGGGGATCTGTGAGGGATCTTTGCCGGTAACCTGACGGATGATTTCCCGTTGGTCCTTTACGATTTTTTCCAGCAGCGCAATATTGGTTTCTTCGGTCATGGGTTCATCACCGTCGCCCCGCATGCCAATGGTAAGGATGGATTCAAAGTCTTTTCGCTGTTGAAGACTTTTGCGCCAAAAGTCTCGCAGCGTGCTGTCGTTAGTCTGGTAATTCCATGGCCCATGACCATATTTCTGCCATTCTGCGTGGGCACGAAGCAAGGGTTCGTGATGGGAGGTGCCAATAACAATACCATATTCATCGGCAAGAGGTCCATTCAAGGAGTCGTCGACAAAAAACGATTTTCCCCACATGGCAGGCCACAGATAGTTGCCCTTTAGCCTGAGGATTAATTCAAAAACTTTCGCATAAAACTTATGATTAAACCCTCCAAATTTTTCCCTTACCCATCCTCCCAGGGCTGGTTCCTCATCGTTGATAAAAATACCCCTGTACTTTACCTTGGGCTCATCGGAATAGTACTGGGTAGGTTTAACGTATATCTCGTTATGCGTTTCCACGGGCATGTCGGCCCACCAATACCAGGGCGATACCCCAATGTGAGCAGACAGGTTGTAAATGCCATAAATGGTGCCACGTTTGTCGCTGCCCACAATGATCAGGGCTTTTTCAATCCCTTTTAAAGGACGTTTAACGGTAATGATAGCATATGATTCCCATTTACCTCTTAGTTTTTCGACCGAAATCAATTTTTTTTCTGCGAGTTTTTCTATAAGATCGGAATGCCCAAGTGTGCCAATAATTACGATATTTTTATATTTTCCGCTGAGGTTGTGGGAAATAGTGGGTGTTATAGCACTAACTCTGGCTATATCGGCTTGAAGATCATTGACGGCTCGCAGTACTCCCTTAAAATCATTGGAGGATACAATCAGGGTAGCGGCGCTTTTGTGGGCAACCAGCGTAAAATAGTCTGTTTGCTTTTGAAATGAAACAAAAGATGATTCATCGGGTGCTGGAATCGCCAGGCTCATATAAGTCCCAGTAAACAAAATGCTCAGTAACAGATACCAACGATTCATTTGGCGAAAGTTTTTTCATGTTATCATTGCCAAAGAAACGAAAGCTGCGGGTAAGAAACGGGGATTTTTCTGTTAAAAGGGGGGTAATTTTTTAACAAACATCGGAAGCATCACGCCTATACATAAAAATAACTACAAGGATGCTAACTGTCATTAATATTAGAGAGATTATCCATATTCGCTGGTGATAAGTCTTCATGAACTGGATGGGTTCATTCTTACCCGTCATGCAATAGGCTGCCCAGTAGTAGGGATGTGCCATCGAGGCGTTAGCCGACATGAGGTACTGTATTTTGGCATTACGAAGCGCCAAGTCAATATTTTTACCCTGCTTGATATGACAGTAGAAGTATTGCATCAGGTTTTTGCTGGGTTTGTCAGAAATTTGCCAGAGGGTGAAGAGCATTGAGGGGCATCCTGCATAAATAAATCCTCGTGTAAGGCTGTAAATTCCTTCCCCTTGCATCATTTTGCCATAACCGGTATTACATGCACTCAGAACGACCAGGGGTGTTGAGAAATGAAGGCCGTATATTTCAAATGCGTTCAGAAAACCATCATTTATCGAGTCGTTTTCAGCGGCAAATGCAAGTTTTGAGTACATGGGATTTTTGTCGTCGACAAGCGTATGCATGGCCAGATGCAAGATGTAACCCTGACGAGTACGTTTTTTAAATTGCGATTCTGTTGCATAAATTCCTTTAAAAGCTTTGCCACCAATGATTTTTACTACTTCGCTGGCTTCTTCCATTGCACCGGGCAAGGGAGCCAGTTGCGAACGATACACTGCTGAACGGTTTGTGGCTTTTCCCTTATCCTGCTGTTGATAGGTTGGGGCAAATGCAAAAACACCCCGGGAAAAGGGAACCGTATTTCTTTGCTGATAATCAAATAAATGTATGGAATAAGCATAGCGGATACTATAACGATAAATAAGGTATGAGAGAAGTCCATAGTCGGGTACCGGATGACGGTATGTCGTGTCAAAGAGCAACGCCTCAAAGGGTACGTAGTTGAGTTGCCTGTCGGGGACAATGATGAGCTTATTCCCTTGAAGATAGGGAACTGCAGGGGCTAACAGTGAGCGATAGAGATGATAGGCTAGATCGATGTACTCCTTAAATTCTTTGGCATAATCCTTCTCTATCGACGGATGCGTGATTTTTTTTCTAAATTGCTCGATGCGGGTAGTCAAAGAGGTATCTGAAAGTTGAATAAGCTGGACCGTTTTTTTGTTTATCAGAAAAAGAAATACTTGCTTGTCCTGCCAATGGTACGAAAGCAGATTTTCATCGGGTTTGAGTCTGTATTGCAATTCTTTTACCGTAAATGTTTTTCGGTGATGGTACTTAAGCTCACGGTACAGGGGGTATGCAGCCTCATTTTTTGATTCAATTTCCTGTAGGTTTTTCAGATAGCTAACCAATTGTTTTTGCCAGTTTTTAATCAGGGTGAGGTTGGGGTTAGCCTGTTGGGATTCATCGCGAATGGTATTTTGCAGAACCAAAATGTCGTGCATTAATGTTTTTTCTAGCTCCTGTATTGAAATCGGGATGCCTGCCAACTGTTTCAACGAATTTTCAATAATGTTTTCGGTTAATACATTGGCTTTTAGCGTATTTGAAATGTTAAAAGCTAGCTGTAAATAGTAGTTTTTGAGGGAGGGAGACTCTGTTATACGCCACAGTTTTACAGCAAGTGCAAAAATTTTTCCAGAGATCTGCGTATTAAATTCATTGTACAGCAGCTTATCCATTTCAAGGCTAATGCTTCTTTTATAACTTTCGGCAAGTTCAGCAGCTTTTTGATAGTGTTGTAGGCTGGGCAATAAATAATCCGTGTTGTTAGCGGCCATTTTATCGAGCAGTTCTGCTTTTCCCCGTAGCGCAGCTATAATTTCATTGGCCAGATCATGATCGGGTTTCTCGAGATTGGGCAGTGCAAGTGAGGAGGTTGCATGATACGATTTACCGGATATGAGTTTGAAGATTTGATTATAGGTTGACAGGCTTTCCTGGTATTTTCCTAATTTCTCAAGTACTTTTGCCCGGGTGGCGAGGAAATAAATCATTTGCTGATTTTTTCCCTTGAATCTTTTGCTGATTATCGGGTAATTTTTTTCCAGTACAGCCAGTGCCTGAGAATGCTTACCGATATTTAGCAAAAAGTTAGCGTATCCGCAGCAATAGTTAACCAACAGGTTAGATGGCTTGGATAATTGGGAGATACCACGTTGTAACCAGTAATTGGCGCTATCATTATTATTGATGTTCATATAACATCGGCCAATAAGATAGTAAAGCTCTTCTTTGCGCAATAACTGAACTGTGTTGTAAAGGTTTAACAACGAAAAATATTCCTGCAATGCCTGCCGGTATTCGCCCATAGCAAATAAAATATTGGCCTTCACAGTGTGTGACACGGTCATGTAATACATATCATTATTTTCCTTGAAATACTGTATAGCCTTATCGATTTTGCTTAATGCTATGGTGTATCGTTGCAAATAGTTGTCGATTGTAGCCTGCGAAATAAGAATAGCGGACAGGTCGGATTCGTGATCACCGGGTAACTGGGCATAAATGCGGTAGGCTTTTTCATACAATTCCATGGAATGACTGATATAACCTTTGTTCTGCATAAAAATGCCTAACAAATGTGTATTCCATGCATAATGATCGGAGTCAACAACCGAGCATTGTTGCATAATCCATTGAGCACTGTCAAAAAGGGCCGAGGCTTTATCCATATCGCCCTTGTAATAATATGCATAGCTTGCCAAATTGCAAAATGCCGATGAGAGCAAAAAATTGGTTGTATCGCCATTTTCGTAGGCATAGCGGATGGCATATTTAAAAAAATATTCAGAACTATCGAGCATATTTAGTCTTTCATAATAAACAGCTATTTGGTAATAATCGGATAACTGTGGGTCGTGCTGCTGGATTTGCTTTAGCAGATTGATGGCTGAATGGTATTCTTTCCTGGATACATGCCACAAGGCTTGTATACGTATAATCTCGTAAGGGAAGGCATGGGGGTGAATGGATTTGAGCCTATTAATTTGCTTGTAAAGCGAATCGAGGGAAGTATAATTTGAAAGCCGGAAATTACATGAAAAAAGCCTTACAAACGACAGTAATTTAAGTGAATCGGTTTCCGGCGCTATGTTGATGTAATGCTGATAGTAGGGAATGGCCTTACTATACCCGTATTGTTTAAAAAAATATTCGCCGCTTTCAAAAAAATATTTGTTTTCGTCTGTATTTTTATTTAACTTGCAGGACACAAGTAGTAGTGCGACTGCTACTACGAGTTTTAAAAATATTTTCATTAACCCTTAAATTAAACTAAGTATGAAAATTGCAGTTTCTTTTATGCCGGAAAACTTTCCTCCTCCACCCAGGCCAAAGGGGAAAGCAACAGCCAAAACTACCAAAACCAAAAAGACCAAATAGGGTAGTTTTGAACGCTTATTACAAAGTAAAAACAAAAAAGCAGCTTTAACAAGGTTAAAGGCTGCTTTTTTTGTATTTCAAAAAGGTTTTCTTTTTTTGCGTTTCAATAGGCACGAGCAAACAATACTCTTCCCTGCGAGGGTTTTCCGGAATACACACATTTTCCCGCTTCTCTCTTCTGATCAAAGGGAATACATCGGATGGTAGCTTTTGTTTCTTCCTTAATTTTTTCCTCGGTTTCAGGTGTACCATCCCAATGGGCGGATACAAATCCGCCTTTGGTTTCGAGCACTTCTTTAAATTCCTCAAATGTGTTTACTTCGGTGGTGTGTTCTTCCCTGAATTGTAGAGCACGTTTGTATAGGTTGTTCTGAATATCGGTAAGTAAGAATTGAACTATATCCAGTATTTTTTCGTCGGGGTAGGTTTGTTTTTCGAGGGTGTCGCGGCGGGCTATTTCCACGGTATTTTCTGCAACATCTTTTGGTCCAACGGCAATGCGTATGGGCACCCCTTTTAGCTCATATTCGGCAAATTTCCAGCCGGGCTTTTGTGTATCACGGCCGTCAAATTTTACTGAGATATTGTGTTGTTGGAGCATTTGCATGATTTTTTGTGCTTTTTCGGCTACCTGCTGTTGTTCCTGTTCATTTTTGTAAATGGGTACTATAATAACCTGCAGTGGAGCAAGTCGTGGTGGTAGTACCAGTCCATTGTCGTCAGAGTGAGCCATGATGAGGGCTCCAATGAGCCGGGTAGACACCCCCCAGGAGGTGGCCCACACATATTCCTGAACTCCCTGCCGGTTTTGAAACTTAACATCAAAGGCTTTTGCAAAATTTTGTCCCAAAAAATGCGAAGTGCCACATTGCAGTGCTTTTCCATCTTGCATCAAAGCCTCAATGCTCAGGGTTTCTATGGCTCCTGCAAAACGTTCGTTGGCCGATTTGTATCCTTTAATAACAGGGATAGCCATATAATTTTCTGCAAAGTCGGCATAAACATTAATCATTCGCTGGGTTTCCTCCATAGCTTCCTCGGCGGTAGCATGGGCCGTGTGACCTTCCTGCCATAAAAATTCTGCAGTTCGTAAAAAAAGTCTAGTACGCATTTCCCAGCGGACCACGTTGGCCCATTGGTTGATGAGTATGGGCAGATCACGATAGCTCTGTATCCATCCCCGGTAGGTGTTCCAGATGATTGTTTCGGAAGTTGGGCGTACCACCAGCTCTTCTTCCAGCCGGGCCTCGGGGTCAACGATAACCCCTTTGCCATTGGGGTCGTTTTTAAGGCGGTAATGCGTCACTACCGCACATTCTTTGGCAAAACCTTCCACATGGCTAGCTTCCTTTGAGAAAAACGATTTGGGAATAAAAAGTGGAAAATAGGCATTGCTATGACCGGTATCCTTGAACATTTTGTCGAGTACCGATTGCATCTTTTCCCAGATAGCGTAGCCATAGGGTTTGATCACCATACAACCCCTAACATCGGAACTTTCAGCCAGATCGGCTTTGATAACCAAATCGTTGTACCACTGCGAATAGTCAACACTTTTACTGGTTAATGCTTTTGCCATAAATGAATGATTAAAAATGAAGCTGCAAAGTAAACAAAAAGTAATCAATCAAACAATTGCAATTTTTTGGGGTAATGAATTATGGACAATGCGGCCTTTATATTACTTTTGGTCAATAAAAAGCAAACGAATGTTAAATGTAGAAGAACTTGTATCGTTGAAGTCCTACAATACATTTGGAGTTGATGTAAGGGCCGATTATTTAATTACCCTGAGTAATGAGGAGGATGTTCGTCGACTATTCAGGGAAAATTATTTACGTTCGAATCGATTTTTTATTCTGGGTGGAGGTAGTAATGTGCTTTTTGTGGGAAATTATAGGGGGATCATCCTACATCCACGCATGCTTGGAATTGAAGTGATATCGGAAGATGAGAATTATGTAGTGGTAAAAGTTGCGGCAGGGGAGGATTGGGATGGTTTTGTGGCTTATGCGGTACAGCAGGGGTGGGGAGGAATAGAAAACCTTTCGGGTATTCCTGGACTGGTTGGGTCGGCGCCCATTCAGAATATCGGGGCTTATGGGGTAGAAGTTAAAGATACGCTCCTGGCTGTAGAAGGATTTTTGCTGGATAGCCAGGAAAATTTCCGGTTAAACAATTTTGATTGTGAATTTGGGTATCGTACCAGTATTTTTAAAACACGGTTGGCTGGGAGATGTCTGATAACTGCCGTTGTGTTTCGGTTAAGCCGCCGTAATCATCTTTATAATCTTTCGTATCAGGGGTTGTCGAAAACTGTGGCATCATACGGCGAAGTGAATCTAAACAACATTCGCAGGGCAGTGCTGCAAACACGCGAGGCCAAGTTGCCCGATCCGCTAAAAATTGGCAATGCGGGGAGTTTTTTCAAAAACCCGGTGGTTGGACAGGGCAAGGCCTTTCTGCTGCGAACGGAATATCCTCAGATGCCGGTGTATGAGTTCGAGAAGGGAAAGTACAAATTATCGGCGGCCTGGCTCATTGAGCAATGCGGATGGAAAGGTTACCGACAAAACGAAGTAGGTGTGTATGAAAAGCAGCCCCTTGTGCTGGTAAATTATGGTTCGGCCAGAGGGGAAGAAATTCTCGAATTGGCAACAAGCATTCAGCAGAGTGTAAAACAAAAATTCGATATTGAGTTGGAAATGGAGGTCAATGTTGTTGTATAGCTAATAAATAAAAAAGCCCGGGGAACCGGGCTTTTTTATATGATAAAACAGCGTGTTTATTGAATAATTGACTTGAAGGTTTCGTCGTCGAAGTATTTGATAAATTCAACATCTTTGGCTGCGTAAGCTTTGAGCTTAATGTCTTTGGCTACAGCAGTTCTGAGGTTGTTGAATACCATGTCAGAATTCTCGGTGCGAGCGCCCAACACGGCTTTCAGATAGTATGCCTGAGCACTTTCATCCTTGCTGCAACCAATGGTGTTGATAGCGGCTTCGTAATTCTTATTGAGCAGCTTAGCCAGGGCGGCATTGTAATCGCAGGCATTACCAAAGTACGAAATTGCAATATCGTATTTACCTTTGATGATGTTGAGAATCCCCAGGTTGTAATTGGGAGCCTCGCCAGCAGCAACAGCCGAGGTGAGCAGTTCTTCGGCCTTAGCAAGGTCGCCTTTAGCCAGTGCTACAGCACCCAGATTGGTTTTTACGGCATCATTATTTTCAATCGTTTGAGCTTCCTGCAGAACAGCTTCAGCCTCATCGTAACGGCCCAGCTGAATCAATACATAACCCAGATTGTTTTTGGGACGTACATCGTTGGGGAATTTGGCAGCAGCCTTTTTATAGAGCTCGGCTTTTTGATTGAAATCCTTCACCAGATTAACTGCATATAAAAATTCTTCCAGCGTAAAAGTATCAGGGTTACTTTGGGCCAATGCCAGAAACTCATCGTCGCTGTAGCCAACGGCTTCAGCCTTTACAACAAACTTCGAACGGCGAAGCTGGGGTAAAATTTTAACCTTAATTTCCTCAAATGCTTCGCTAATGTTGCGGATTTCTTTTTCGCGAACTTCGGGATCGGAATACATGGATAGTACACGTAGTACCAGATCTTTATCCTTGATATCCGACTTTTCCATCAATTCCTTAAACCCTTCCCAATCTTCAGGGGTTTTTAGCACCGACAGCAATGAATCATTTTTCAATGCTTGAATTTTAGCTTTTTTCCCTTGATCCTTGAGGAACTTAATAGCGGTTGTTTCGCGACTGTCGGCAAGGGTAGTATTAAGTTTAAGTGGTCCATCGGGCGAGGCTGCGGAAGCTATCTCGATACCTTTGAGCTGAACACGTGGATTTTTGGAAATACTATCTATGTAGCTTGTTAATACTTTAACTTCAGGTTTCTTCAGTTCACTGGGGCGCAGGTTGGCTTTGTTGATTTCATACAAAATAGCAGCAGACTGAGTAACAGGTACGCTTCGCTGGTAACGATCGGGCAAGAAAACTGTCTTGGGTTCAAGCCGTACCAGTTTTGGTGTTACAATGATACCATCTGCTACCTTGTAGGATCCCAGCTCTTCGGTGTTGTTTTTTACTATAGCAGTAACTTTTACTTCTAACGTCGAACGCATCATTTCATCCTTGTAGGCAAATTTATCGCTGTAGGAGAAACTTCCACCCGCTTCGTAAGGGATTACCTGGTCGTTGGCCTGTACTTTTTCTCCTTGCAGCTTTTTCGATTGCAGCTCAATTTGCCCGCCTTCATATTTTAAGATGGGCGTAACGGTTACCACGGCTTTCTTGTTGAAGTACTTTGGTGGGAATGTTCCACTAATGGTAAGGTTCACCTCGCCGTTATTCATTTCTAAAACCTTCGGTGTTACCTCGTATTTAGCATTACTTGCTAAATCCTTCATCTTTTTCAATCCACTACAACTGCCCAGTGCAATTGCCAATGGAATCAAAATTAGTGCCTTGCTGAGATTGACTTTTTTCATAGTTTACAGGTATTTATGAATTAACATTTACCGGATAATTTGGTACAAACATACAAATTGTTTTCATAAAAAAAGAAGCATTTATCTAACAAATTTTATTAAAAATAAAAAATTTATCAATAAAATATTGAAGGGCAATGACTTAATACTGTGTTTCGGTGTATTCAATAAATTCAAAGGGGATTCTGAACAAATTGGCAAAGTGCTCACCGGTTTCCTTGCTATCGTAATCCCCTTCTTCGTAATACCATTTTACTTTAACCTCTTTTATTTGCTTATTTTCAACGAAGATCTTGATGAGATTGAAAATTTGTTTTGAGGATGCTGTATTAAAATATTCGAGCTTAAAGTTGAGTAAAATAGTATCCTTGTCGTACTTTTCGGCCCAAGCGAAAACTTTTTCGTAAATTTTGAATGGATTTTCAGGTAAACTTCTGCCGGTAAGTAAAATTTCTTTCTTGTCGGCATCGCAGCATATGTAGGGTGTATCGTTAGTACCTTGAATTTCGAGTTTCTCCATTATCTGATTTTTTTGATGTAAACAAAATTAATAAAAACATTTATTTCCCTAAACAATTGTTTTATTTTTTTTAAAAACAGGTTCAAAATCATGGGCTTTTTTGGCCTCTTAATCGACAGGTTTTTATTATTTAAAATAATTATATATTAAGTTTCCCGTAACGGGCTATGCATTTTTTTGCCTACCTTTGTCGGTTCATTGCTGGTAATAGCAAATCATTTATTTTCAAACACTTAAAAATAACAACAATGGCAGATAAAAAGTTTGTTACATGTGATGGTAATTATGCAGCGGCACATGTAGCATACATGTTTAGTGAGGTTGCTGCAATTTACCCAATTACACCTTCCTCGACCATGGCGGAGCATGTGGATGAATGGTCGGCGCAGGGTCGTAAAAATATTTTTAATCAGCCGGTTAAGGTAATAGAGATGCAGAGTGAGGCAGGAGCAGCAGGGGCAGTTCATGGTTCTTTGCAGGCTGGAGCTTTAACAACTACATTCACTGCATCGCAGGGACTTTTGCTCATGATTCCCAACATGTATAAGATATCGGGCGAACTGTTGCCGGGAGTTTTTCATGTTTCGGCACGTGCATTGGCTGCACATGCGCTATCCATCTTTGGCGATCACAGCGATGTGATGAGTACTCGTCAAACCGGCTTTGCCTTGCTGGCAACCGGTAGCGTGCAGGAGGTGATGGATATTGCACCGGTAGCTCATCTGGCAGCCATTAAGTCAAGAGTTCCTTTTCTGCACTTTTTTGATGGGTTTAGAACTTCCCACGAAATTCAGAAGGTTGAGGCCGCCGACCAGGAAAAATTATCTAAGCTTATTGATTACAAGGCTCTGGACGAATTTCGCAAACGTGCCCTTAACCCTGAGCACCCTGTCACTCGTGGTACCGCTCAGAACCCCGATATATATTTTCAGGCACGTGAGGCTGCCAACCGTTTTTACAATGCTGTGCCTGACATTGTTGAATCCTATCTTCAGGAAATATCGAAAATTACAGGTCGCGAATATCACCTGTTCGATTATTATGGGGCAGCTGATGCCGAGAATATCATTGTTGCTATGGGATCGGTAACGGAAACTATCAAAGAAGTTATCGATTATTTAATGGGCAAAGGGGAGAAGGTGGGACTCATCGCAGTGCACCTGTATCGTCCTTTCTCGGCTAAACATTTTATGCAGGCCTGTCCCTCTACAGTAAAGCGAATTGCAGTACTCGACCGTACCAAGGAGCCGGGAGCCAATGGCGATCCGCTGTACCTCGATGTTAAGGATGTATTTTATGGTAAACCCAATGCACCGGTTATTGTAGGCGGAAGATATGGTTTGGGATCTAAGGACACTACGCCGGGACAAATACTGGCTGTGTTCAAAAATTTGAAGATGAACGAACCCAAAAACCAATTTACTCTTGGTATTGTCGACGACGTTACTTTCAAGTCTTTACCTGTCGAACCTGAGGTAAATGTAGTAAAACCGGGTACTTTTGAAGCAAAATTTTATGGAATAGGTTCCGATGGCACAGTAGGTGCCAACAAGAATTCAATCAAGATTATCGGGGAAACTACCGACAAGTATTGTCAGGCTTATTTTGCCTACGATTCAAAGAAGTCGGGTGGTATAACCACTTCGCACCTGCGTTTTGGCGACAGCCCCATTCGTGCACCATATCTGGTAATCAGCCCCGATTTTGTAGCCTGTCATGTGCCTGCCTACCTCGATAAGTACGACATGCTGGCTGGATTGAAAAAAGGTGGTACCTTCCTGCTCAATTCAATCTGGGATGTAGAGGAAACGAAAAAACGCCTGCCCGATTACATGAAAAAATATCTGGCAGAAAATGAAATAAATTTCTACATTATCAACGCAACAAAGATAGCCGAAGAGATAGGTCTGGGCAACCGTACAAACACCATTATGCAGAGTGCTTTTTTCAAAATTTCGCAGGTGATACCTTACGAAAAAGCTGTGGAACAGATGAAGAAAGCTATCCTTAAGGATTTTGGGCGTAAGGGTGATGATATAGTAAATATGAACTATGCTGCCGTAGATAAAGGAGGTGAAGCGGTTGTTAAGGTCGATATCCCTGCCGAATGGAAAAATATTCAGGTAGAAAATACGGTTGGGCGTGCAAGCGGCGATGTGCCCGATTTTATTAAAAACATTGTAATTCCTATTAATTCGCTAAAAGGCGATGATCTGCCAGTGAGCGCATTCCTGGGACGTGAAGATGGCACCTTCGAAGCTGGTACTGCTGCCTACGAAAAGCGTGGTATAGCTGTGAATGTACCCGAATGGATTGCCGAAAACTGCATCCAGTGTAATCAGTGTTCGTATGTATGTCCTCATGCTGCTATTCGTCCCTTCCTGCTGAATGAGAATGAAGCGGCAGCTGTGCCGGCAGGCACTACTTTGCTCGCGGCTAATGGTAAGGCACTGGAAGGCTTGAAATTTCGCATTCAGGTGAGCGTACTTGATTGTACAGGATGTGGCAACTGCGCCGATGTATGTCCGGCTAAAACCAAAGCCCTGGTAATGAAGCCCCTTGAAAGTCAGATGGCTGAGGTAGAGCGCTGGGACTACATGGTTAAATCGGTTTCTTACAAGGATAAGCTGCTTCCCAAGGATGCCGCTGTTAAAAATACCCAGTTCGCTCAACCCTTATTTGAATTCTCGGGAGCCTGTGCAGGTTGTGGCGAAACCCCGTATATAAAACTCATTACCCAGTTATATGGCGATAAAATGATGGTTGCCAATGCAACGGGTTGTTCCTCTATTTATGGTGGTTCGGCCCCTTCAACCCCCTATACCAAAAATGCAGAGGGCAAGGGTGTTGCCTGGGCTAATTCTCTTTTTGAGGATAATGCGGAGTATGGATTCGGTATGGCCGAAGGCATTCGTCAGATACGCGATCGTATAGCTAATATGATGCAAGAAAACCTGGAACAGGTGTCGGCCAAAACTCGTGAGGCTTTCAATGAATGGTTGGCCAATAAGGATACTTACGATGGTTCTCAGGTGGCTTCGGAAAAGGTTAGAGAAGCCTTGAAGACCGAAAACCATCCGGTAGCCCAGGAAATTATGGCTCTCGACCAGTACCTGGTGAAAAAATCGATATGGATTATTGGGGGTGATGGTTGGGCATACGATATTGGATTTGGTGGATTAGACCATGTAATAGCTTCGGGCGAAGATGTAAACTTGCTGGTACTCGATACGGAAGTTTATTCCAATACGGGTGGTCAGGCCTCAAAATCGACTCCCGTTGGTGCTATAGCCAAGTTTGTCGCCAGTGGCAAACGCGTACGCAAGAAAGATCTTGGTATGATGGCTATTAGCTATGGATATGTGTATGTGGCTCAGGTGGCTATGGGAGCAAATCAGGCACAATACCTGAAGGCGGTGAGAGAGGCTGCTTCATATCCCGGACCTTCGCTTATCATTGCTTACTCACCCTGTATCAACCATGGATTGCGTAATGGAATGGGTAAATCGCAGGCTCAGGAAAAATGGGCAGTTGAATCGGGTTATTGGCAGTTGTTCCGTTACGATCCCCGCCTTGAAGCTCAGGGGCAAAACCCATTCCAGCTCGATTCTAAAGAGCCCAAATGGGAAGAGTTCCAGAAGTTCCTGATGAGTGAAGTGCGGTTTGCTTCTTTGAAGAAGGCATACCCCGTTCAGGCCGAAGAATTATTTAAAGCTGCTGAAGAAAATGCCCGCTGGCGATATAACCGTTACGTACAAATGGCTTCGATGCAGCCGGTACCTCATCAATAAGTCAGGGTTGAATTATTGATAGATCTCAATAGATTAAAACGCTTTGCATTAAAAATGCAAAGCGTTTGTTTTTATATCGTGCTGGCAATTTATAATTCCGTTGGGTTTGCATCAATTTCCCATTTGATTTATGGTAGAATCGAATTTACTTTGTCGCCAAAAATTCAATTTTATTACTTTTGTAAAAACATTGGTTATGCGAAAAATCATTGTCCTTCTTTGTCTATGCCTTGTGGGTACTGCTAATAGCCATGCTCAAGAAAGTAAAATTCGTTTTTCTGTTTTTGTCTCTCCTTTGATCAACTGGTTTAAAAGCGACGTTAGGTCGGCAAAAAATGAATCTGCTGTGTTAGGATATAACATAGGTTTTGGGATGGATAAATATTTTGCAGAACATTATGCAATTACCAGCGGAGCGTCAATTGTTACGTTGGGAGGAAAACTTAAATACAACTATGTGGCTACCTTCAACACAGCCGATACCACCATACAGGTGCCTGCCAATGTAGCGATCAAACACAAGCTGCAATACATTTCAGTGCCGCTGGGGTTAAAATTCATAAGTCGCGAAATAGGGTATACGACCATATATGCCAATTTGGGATTTGCTTCGTACCTGAATATTAATGCAGTAGCTTCTACTGAGGACACACAGGCTACCCTCGATCAGGATAACATTGCCAAGGATATACGTTTTTTTAACCTGGCTTACTATTTTGGAGGAGGAATACAATATTCATTAGGAGGAAATACGGCAATTATTTTTGGGGTAAATTTTTCGAATGGACTGTTGGACGTGACCAAAGAAAGGAAAGACAAAATTGTGACCATGAGTTTTGCTTTTCATATAGGGATGCAGTTTTAATGGGGTAAAAATGCAAATAGCACTTGCTCAGATTAATTTTATAATTGGGAATTTTGACTATAATGTTCAGCGAATCCTTGAGACGATTCGTAAGGCTAAAAAAGTTAACGCTGATCTTGTTATTTTTTCGGAGCTGGCCGTAACGGGTTATCCGCCACTTGATTTGCTGGAGCATAAAAGTTTTGTTGAAAAGGCAATCGAGTGCGTTCATCAGATTGCAACAGAGTGCGATGATATTGCGGCTATACTTGGTGCACCTTCATTTAATCCTGGTGAATCGGGGAAGGTACTTTTCAATTCAGCATATTTTTTATGCGATGGAAAAATTAAGAGCGTTCATCATAAATCATTATTGCCTACATACGATATTTTTGATGAATATCGGTATTTTGAGCCAAATAGAGAATTTCAGGTTGTCGAGTACAAGGGGAAAAAAATAGCCATTACCATTTGCGAGGATTTATGGGACAATCCTCCCGTTGAGTATGCTCTGGGGCGTTCGCGTTTGTATACCCTCTCGCCCATGAGAGAGTTACTAAAGTTTCAGCCCGATTTTATTGTAAACATTTCGGCATCCCCCTTTGAGTATAATAAGATTGAAGTTAAAAAATCTATTTTTACAGGTTATGCCAGAGAGGCACGATTGCCTGTTTTTTATGTAAATCAGGTGGGGGCTCATACCGATCTGATTTTTGACGGGGGGTCGATGGTAATTTCACCCCAGGGTATCATTGTAGACACCTTGCGTTTTTTTCAGGAAGACTTTAAAGTTTTTCTTGTAGAGGAAGTACAGAAGGGGTCTATTTTGTCTACAATTTCTCAGAAAGATCCGATAGAGCAGATGCATGATGCCCTGGTACTGGGCATTCGCGATTATTTTGCAAAAACCGGATTAAAGTCTGCAATTCTTGGACTTTCGGGAGGTATCGATTCGGCAGTAGCCACAGTACTGGCTGTTGAGGCTCTGGGTGCTGAAAATGTTAAAGTATTGTTGATGCCCTCCAAATTTTCATCGGACCATTCGGTTACCGATGCGGAAGAGCTGGCCAAACGGCTTAATATTGTATATCACATTATACCCATTCAACCCATTGTGGATAGTATACTCAATACCCTTTATCCATATTTTGAAGGACTGCCTGCTGACGTCACCGAGGAAAATATTCAGGCACGTATTAGAGGGGTTTTGCTGATGGCCATGTCGAACAAGTTTGGGCATGTATTGTTAAACACCTCCAACAAAAGCGAAATAGCTGTGGGATACGGAACGCTTTATGGCGATATGAATGGTGGATTATCGGTACTGGGGGATGTCTATAAAACCAATGTATATCGACTGGCACAATATATTAACCGAAATGTTGAGATAATACCAGTGCATATCCTTACAAAAGCTCCTTCGGCTGAGCTCCGGCCCAACCAGAAGGATACCGACTCGCTTCCCCCTTACGAGATTCTCGATGAAGTACTGTATCGCTATATTGAGCAACAAAAATCTGTTGAAACAATTGTTGCTGAAGGTTTCGATAAGGATCTGGTTGAAAGAATAATACGTATGGTCAATATCAACGAGTATAAGCGTTATCAGACCCCTCCCATTCTGAAAGTGACCTCCAAAGCATTTGGTCACGGGCGACGTATGCCAATAGTTGCACGTTATTAGCATCGGTTTAACGGTTAAGAATTAAATATATTTATATTTTTGCATATCATTGTCGGAGTAAATCATGCGAGTTATATCAATAGAGGAGTGTAAGGAGTCGTTCGAGCAGAATGGTTCGGTGTTGTCGTTGCTCAGGGAGGAAGAAAAGCAGCTTTTACGTTCTACAATAAGTTGTATTGACTATGAACGGGGTGAAGTGATTTTTTCGGAGGGCGATCATTGTGTGGGATTGCTCTTTATGGTCAAGGGGAAGGTTAAAATTTTTAAGGAAGGGATAGGGGGTAGGGAACAAATTGTACGCCTGGCACGTCCCGTGGGGTTTGTTGGCTATCGGTCATTTCTGGCAGAAGAACCGCATACTACCAGTGCCATAGCACTTGAACCCACGATAATATGCGTGATATCTCGCGAAGTGTTTATAAAAATCATTCAATCAAATTTTGCTATTACGATGGCCTTATTTAAGGCTTTTGCAACAGAGCTGGGATTGACCTACAATCGTACTATCACCTTAACTCAAAAACATATACGTGGAAGGCTGGCCGAATCATTAATATTTATTCGTAACACCTATGGGGTTGAGGAAGATGGTGCTACATTGTTGGTATCTATGACCCGCGAGGAGTTGGCCAATCTTTCGAATATGACTACATCCAATGCAATTCGCACTCTATCGAGCTTTGCTGCAGAGGGGCTGGTAGCCCTTGAAGGACGTAAAATTAAAATCCTCGATTATAACCGACTGTTGCGAATAAGCGAGCTGGGCTAACTGCTTTTTTGTTTTTTTAACCAGATTTTAAGTGCCTGCTGGTAGGCACGAGCGTTTTTATTGTGTTCACTGAGAGTTTTTGCAAAAACATGACTTCCCGAAAAATCGGGTTTGGCACAAAAATACAGGTAGTCATGGGAGGCATAATTTAGCACCCCCTCTATGGCGGCTACTGAGGGAGTACAAATGGGACCCGGGGGCAATCCTACATGAATATAAGTGTTATAGGGGGAAGGATAACTTAAATGCTTCAAGAGAATTCTTTTTACCTGAAAATCGTTGATGGCATATCGGACAGTAGGGTCGGCCTGCAGAGGCATACGTTTTCGCAGTCGGTTAATGTATACTCCTGCAATGAGTGGATACTCCTCTTTCACATTCGACTCCTCCTCTACTATTGATGCCAGTGTAATCACTTCAATGGGAGTAAGTTTTAAAGCATTGGCCTTAGCCAATCGTGTGCTATCCCAGAAAGCTGTAAATTCTTTATGCATGCGTTCAATTAAACCAGTAGCATTGGTATTCCAGAATACAAAGTAGGTGTTTGGAATGAAAATTGACAGTACTGTTTGGGGGGTCAGTTGATATTGCGACAAAATTTTATCGCTGGTTAGTATCTGGATAAACTGCGCTGAATCGGGTTCAAGATTTTTGTCCAGAAAAGCCGCAAGTTGTGGCAACGTGCGAAATTTGCGCAAAACCAGTGATACCGGTTCCTGGTGTCCAGCACGCAGCATGTTGATAAGTTGATAATTATTCATACCCTGGACCAGCTTGTATCGACCAGCTTTGACATGAAGGGGGTATTCTTTTCTCTGAGCTAGCCACCTAAAGGTTTTTATGTTTTTTACATATCCTCCTGTATCAAGTATGTGGCACACCTGTTCGAAAGTACCACCAGTAGGAATGTACAGGTAGGTTGTTTCGTTTTTTAAGGTTACATTGGGAGCCAGAACATAACGCCATCCCTCATACGACAGCAAGAGAACGATTACAGCAAACAGTAAAACTATAATGCGCAAACGAAGTTTAAATTTTGGAATCATAATATCTAAAATCTCAATATAAACAGGGTAATATTACTTTTGGTTTTTAAATTGCTGGTGTTTCAAAAGTAATACCAATCTGAAGGGGCAAGTTAAAGTTTTTTTTTCAATGTTGTGAAGGATATGGTCTCAAATCCTTGTTGTTTCTTAACCTAAATTCGTCTCAATTACATGCTGTCGGCGCATAAAAAAACCATGCACCCTCCAGAGGGTGCATGGCCAAAAACTACTAACTTACTTACTAACTAACTATTACCAGCCTTCATATTGTTTGAGTTTGCCTTTGCTCAGGTCGATTTCGCGTTGAGGTATGGGGAAAAATTCATGTTTGCCGGGGATATAATCGATGTGATATTCGTCGGCGGTTCGAACCATCTCATCCAGCTTAGCTTCGGCATCGCGCCAGCGAACCAGGTCGAAGAATCGATGCCCTTCAAGAGCCAGCTCTACGCGGCGTTCGTGTTTAACCTGATCGAGCGTAACGGTACCCGTAAGATCGGCAGGTACTGTATTTCCGGGACCCCCACACATGCGAGCCCGTTTGCGAATCATATTGATGTACTGGAGCGCTTTTGCATTGTTACCTGACATAACGGCAGCTTCAGCAGCAATAAGCACAACGTCGGCATAACGTATGATCTTGGTATTAATGGGTGCTTCATCCCATGAACCGGTGCCACTGCCCTTAAATTCTGCCCAGGAAACCTCAAATTTAGCCTGATACATACCCGTTGAGGAGTTCTGGTAGTTGATGGGGAACCAACCTTTTTCCAGATTGATGGAGTCATTTACCTTTTCTTTGGGTTGATTGATGGTTCCATTGGTCAGACGCGGGTCGTTACGCGAAATGTGGATGGTGGTAAAGAAGCGAGGATCGCCCGTTTCAAACTCTTTAGCCAGCTCTTCGCGGGGGATATTAAAGCCCCAGTATGAGGTTTGCTGGTGAGTCTTGCCTCCAGCAGGATCGTCGTAATACCTTGCAGCCGACCAGTTGATAATGGAGGAACCACGCGATTGAAGCCAGCCCATACCATCGTTGATGTTTTGCACTTCAAATATTGATTCGGCTGAGTTATCTCCTGATGAGGTAAAGATGTACCTAAACCCATCGACTTCTCCCATGAAAGTATTGTAGCGTTCACCATCGATACCTACCAGCTTATAAACACCCGAATTGATTACTTGCTCGGCCATGCTTAAAGCTTCGTCCCAGCGTTCACGCAGGTTGGCAAAACGGGGATCTTTAGGGTAATTACGTGCATAGGAAGATTCAAATAGATAAATCTTGGCTAAAAGAGCCTGAGCTGCACCCTTGGTTGCCCGTCCGATATTTTGTGCATTATGGGTAAGGGGTAAATCGGGAATAGCCTCCTTTAAATCTTTTTCCATAAAATCGAACAATTGTCGCATGGGGGTACGTGCCTGCTGGTATTCGCTACCCCCCAGCACATGATCGACGAGAGGAACTTCCCCGAAACAGATAATCAGGTAAAAATAATTCAGGGCACGCAGGAATTTCACTTCAGCAATTCGCTGATTAATCAGGGCAGCATTGGCCTCGGGATCGATATTGGGAATATTGGGTAGCTTCTCTAAAGCCTTATTGGCTAGCATGATAGCCTTATACAGGATACCAAATGGGTTTGAGAAAACCTCGTTGGTGGCTTGATGGGTTAGCCTATCGAGATCCTGATAAATTACCACGTCGGTTTGGTCTTCACCGCCGGCATCGGCATCGTCGGAAGCAATACTTCCCATTAACATTTGAATATGCCTATCCCAGGTGGTCATATAGGCAAGCTGAGCATATACGGCCGTAACAGCCTGTTCAGCATCGCTCTGAGTTAGGTAAAACGAAGCTTCATTATCGGTTGCGATAGGGGCCACATCTACCCATTCATCCTTACAGCTAAAGGTAAGCCCCATCAGCATGGTTATTATGATGATTTTATTCAAGTATGTTTTCATGGTATAATCATTTTTTAGTTAAGTTAACTTAAAATACCAGATTTGCACCAACAGAGAATACCCGCGACTGTGGATAGCCACCAATATCTACACCTCTTACAGAGGGATCTTCTCCATACTGGCCAACTTCGGGATCAAATCCTTTGTATTTGGTAAGGGTGAATACGTTGGTCAAGGATGCATATATCCTGAACTTCTCTATTTTCAGCGCTTTGCTTACAGCGGTAGGAAGCGTGTAGCCTATTTGCAGGTTCTTCAGGCGCAGGTACGTACCATCCTGAATGTAGAGGTTAGAGGAACGGGCATAGTTTTGCGCACCCATGCGAGGCATTGCATAGCTTTCGTTCCCCGGGTCAATGGGGTTGCCATGGTTATCCAGGATTAAATTTCCGTTTCTATCCACCAGGGGATCGCGATAGCGATTGGCAAAATCAGCCATACGGTTCGAGGGTATGGTATTCCAGTCGTACAGGAAACGTCCTGCTCCGAAAAAGATCTTATTCCCCGCTACACCATTAAAGTAAGCTTGCATATCAAACTGTTTGTAAGTCAGGTTGAGAGAGAAGCTATAGATGAAAGGAGGGTTTGGATCGCCCAGGTAAGTACGGTCGGCATCAGTAATTTTTCCATCATTGTTGAGGTCTTTCCAGCGTACATCGCCTGGTTTGGCAGTGGGCAGCCAGATAGTATCACCTACACTATTAATCTGGAAATAGACATCTTTTTTCGACTTTGCGTAGTATGCCATGGGGTCATCTTTTTTGATGATATTCTCTACCTGATATCCCCAGAAGCTACCGATGGGTTGCCCAACCTTCAGAATGGTTATGCCAGAAATTTCGTTATGTACACTTCCTTTAACCACAGAGTCGGTAGCCAGTTCGGTAATTTTATTTTTAACATAGGTTAGGCTTGCATCTGCCTGTAGTCGGAGGTCGCCAAATGTTTGTTTGTAGCTGAGACCAAGTTCAATACCCCTGTTGCGGACGCTACCAAAGTTAACTTCGGGCTGTGTATTTCCTCCTTCTCCACTGCTCTGTGTTTGGAAAGTTCCAGCTATATAGGTTACATCCTGGTAATTGAGCATACCGATATTTTTCTTTTCAAACCAGTCGATATTTACCAGCAAACGATCGCGCCAAAAGCCCAAATCAACGCCTATGTTGATGCTTCTAACAGTTTCCCAGTGAATATCAGGGTTGGGAATTTGCACAGGTCCAGCGCCAATAGATGAGGCATTATTGTCGAACGAATAGTTATAAACATTATTTGGTGTCACAATTTTAGCCAGGTAGGGCCAGTTGCTTCGGGGGAAGGTACCTGTTTCTCCGTACGAAGCACGAAGCTTTCCGAAGCTGATGAGATTAAGGTCCTTTATAACTTCAAATTCGCTAAACTTCAGACCGCCCGAACCAGAGAAGAAGTTACCGAAACGATTCTGGGGGCCAAAATGGGTTTGCCCGTCGCGGCGCCAGTTGCCCTGTAATAATACTATATCTCGCCAGTTATAACCAATACGTGCAAAATAAGAGGATAAACGGCTTTCATAGCCACCGCCTCTGACCGTCTGGGCATCAGTGGTATCGTCGAGTGATTTGTTGAAATAGAGCATGTTGGGTAAAGTGCTCTTAAAGTTTTGTCGCATGCCCCTAATATCGTATCCCCAGTCCCTTCTGGCTTCCTGACCGGCCATCAGGTTGAAGTTGTGCTGGGCTATGTTAAAGTTGTAATTTAACACGTTTTGAGCTACCCAACCAAATCTACGTTGCATGCTTTTTTCCAATGATGCTATGGAATTGTTCTGGTTTGCCTTAAAATAATACTTGGGTTCGAAATTTTGCCAGTCATTTAAACCCACAGCGCCATTCATTCGAGTTGAGTAGGTAAGTCCTTTGATAAGCTCAATGGACAGGCCGGCATTACCGCTTACGGTTAAATCTTTATTCCAATAATTACGATTATCGAGGATTACAAAGGGGTGGGTAAGAGTAACCGAGTCACCATTCCATTTTCCATTCTTATAGGGAGGAATATAGGGTACATAGGTTAAGGCTGGATAAACGGGAGTAAAATAAATATTGGTGTACATCCACTCATCCAAACCTTCTCTTTTGGTGTTCACAAAGTTTACGTTCTGGTCGAAACGAATTTTTTCGGAGAGCTTATGTTCTGATTTGATACGGAAGTTCAGCTTCTCATAAGTCGACTTGCGGATAATACCGTCCTGATTGAGATATCCACCGCTCACATAAAAGTTTGATTTATCGGTACCGCCTCCGGTCGAAAAATCATACTGCTGCATGGGTACGTTGTCCTCAAAAATCAAGTCGTTGTAGTCGTAGTATTGTAGCGTATCGAGGTTGGTCCGGAAATAGTTCCAAACTTTCAATTCGCCCATCACCCGGTTATAATCGGTTAGGTTCATCATGGGGATGGTTTTAGCAACGTTTTGCCAGCCGTATGAGGCGTTGAAAGTTGTCTGGTATTTTCCTTCCTTGCCCTTTTTAGTAGTAACAATGATAACCCCGTTACCGCCGTTAGAACCATAGATGGCCTGTGAGGCAGCATCTTTTAACACTTCAACCGATTCGATGTCGGAGGGGTTAAGGCTATTGAGGTCGCCACCCGGTATTCCGTCGATAACTACCAGTGGAGAACCGCCATTCACGGAACTCATACCACGGATTTGAATGGTAACCGTACCGCCTGGCATCCCTGTGTTCGAAACTACATTAACCCCTGCTGCGCGGCCCTGCAGAGCCTGGTTGAGGTTGGTGGTAGCTATACCCTGAAAGCTCGAACCCGATACCGACGCAACAGCCCCCGTAAGATCGCTCTTCTTTTGCACCCCGTAACCGATAACCACTACCTGATCGAGTTCGCGAACCTCCTCGGTCATCGTTACGTTAATCGAAGTCAGGTCACCTACCTTTACCTCCTGGGAGGCATATCCAACGTACGAAAATACCAGTACCGTCTCGGGACCTGGTACTTTAATTGAAAATTTACCATTCAGGTCGGTAACCGTACCTGTGGAGGTCCCCTTGATCACCACATTTACCCCTGGTAACGTTTCACCATTTTTGTCGGTAATCGTACCAGTAATCGTTTTTTCCTGCCCAAATGTGGCAGCAACCATCAGTAGACCGCAAAACACTGTTAACGCACGTTTTACAGCCCTGCTGAGCCATTTCTCCTTGTAAGTTTTTTGTTTCATACCTTAATGGTTTTAATGATTGATTAATAGTGCTAGTAGTTGCCAAAAAATCGCATCTAAAATGCAAGTTCAAAACTATGGGGTATTTTTTCCAGGAAGGTTGAAAATTCTGTCATTAATTTCGTATAAATCGAGAAATTTCAATACTTTAATTACCTCATTAGCGTATTTTACACGCTAAGATTCAAGGGGATATCCCCAAATTGATTTTGACAGAAATTTCTACTTCTTAGCATTATCCTATACAGGCCATCTGAGTGATTCGTTATTTATTTTGAAAAACTTTTGAATGGATGACGTATGAGAAGTTTTGACGAAATGTTTAAGGGCTATGGAATGGCAGTCTTTTTAATGGGATGTTTTGTTATGTTGAATGGTTGCCTGAAACCCTCGAAAAATGAAAATGGTAATAAGGCTGGGGAAAAAAGTATGGCAGAGGTTTATGAAACGTATTTTGACATAGGTTCAGCAATTTCCATTCGCAGCCTTACCAACGAAACTGAGCCCATACTTAGGTATCATTTTAACAGTATTACCTGCGAGAATGAAATGAAACCCATTGAAATTCATCCGGAAGAAAACAAGTACCGGTTTGAGCGGGCCGACTCAATGGTGAATTATGCTATTCGGCATAAAAAAAAGATACGTGGCCATTGCTTGGTATGGCATGAACAGGTTCCCCAATGGTTTTTTTATGATGAAGGTAAGCTGGCTTCAAAACAGCTCTTGCTGAAAAGGATGAAGGATCATATAACTACTGTGGTCTCGCACTATAAAGGGCTGGTATATTGCTGGGATGTGGTAAATGAGGCGGTGGATGATGACAGTACCCGCATTTACCGGCCAACGCTCTGGTATCAGATTGCGGGGGAGGAATATATAGAGAAAGCCTTTGAATATGCTCACGATGCTGATCCGCAAGCACTGCTTTTTTATAACGACTATAATGCAGAACGACCCGAGAAACGGGAGCGTATTTATACGCTATTGAAAAAGCTGAAAGAAAAAAATGTGCCCATCCATGGGGTGGGTCTGCAGGGACATTGGTCCATTTATGAGCCCACGGAAAAAAAATTGGAAGAGGCCATTCAGCGATTTGCCTCCCTGGGTTTGATTATTCATATTACCGAACTTGATATTTCGCTGTATCCCTGGGAGAAGATGCCCCGAAAAATGTTCCCCGGCGAAAACGATTCGCTTACGGCAGAACTCGAGGAAAGATTCAATGCCCAATATTTGATGGTGTTTAACCAGTTTATCAAACACCGGGATGTGGTAAAAAGTGTGACTTTCTGGGGTATCAGTGATAAGTACAGCTGGCTCAATTTTTATCCTGTAGCCCATCGCCGCAATTACCCGCTACTTTTCGATCGTAATATGCAGCCCAAACCTATATTTTATCAATTACTGGAACTTCCTGGCAGGAAAGAGTAGCAAGCAATGGTTAGTAGTTTTTGGTTAGGTTGGTTAGTAGGTTGCGCAATCCGGTGTCTCTGCCGGATTGCGCTGTTTTTTGTTTGTCTCCTTGGTGGAAATGAGATTTTTTTTGCAATTAAAAAAATAAATTTAACTTTGCGGTCGCAAATAAAAAAGAGGAAGGATATTCAAAAAAATAAAACGTAAGACCGATGAAGCGTACCTATCAACCCTCGAACAGAAAAAGAATAAATAAGCATGGCTTTCGTGAACGTATGTCCACTGCCAATGGACGAAAAGTTTTATCGCGGCGGAGAGCTAAAGGACGTTATAAACTTACTGTTTCTGACGAGCATAAGCACAAAGCATAAACGATATCTTCATAAAATTACGAAGGCTGTTCGGATTCCGGGCGGCCTTTTGTTGTTTAAACCGAAAATATATGCCTTCCTATCAGCATGAACCAGAGATAGCAGTATTGGTTGGTGTTATTATGCCCGAGCAAACCGAACAACAGGTTCAGGAGCATCTGGATGAGCTGGCTTTTTTGGCCGATACGGCAGGCGCTGTAGTGAAAAAACGGTTTGTTCAGCGAATCGACACCCCCAATCCTCGCACTTTCATTGGGCAGGGTAAAATTCGCGAAATAGCTGAGTATGTGAAGGAGCATGAAGTAAATCTGGTCATTTTCGACGATGAACTATCGGCCAGTCAGCTACGAAATATTGAGAAAGAGCTTGGCTGTAAAATACTGGATCGTACCAATCTGATTCTCGATATTTTTGCCCGGAGAGCCCAAACAGCATACGCCAGGGCGCAAGTCGAACTTGCCCAATATCAATATCTGTTGCCTCGCCTGGTAGGTATGTGGACACACCTCGAACGTCAGCGCGGGGGGATAGGGCTGCGGGGACCCGGTGAACGCGAAATCGAAACCGACCGTCGCGTGGTACGTGATCGCATTGCTAAGCTTAAGGAAGAGCTTCGCAAAATTGACCGTCAGATGGTTACCCAACGTAAGCACCGCGAGGGACTGGTGCGGGTAAGCCTGGTGGGTTACACCAATGTTGGTAAATCTACCCTGATGAATCTGCTGAGCAAGAGTAATGTTTTTGCCGAAAATAAGCTTTTTGCTACCCTCGACACGACGGTACGTAAGGTCACTATTGGGAATCTGCCCTTCCTGCTGTCGGATACGGTCGGATTTATTCGCAAACTACCACATCACCTGGTAGAATCGTTTAAATCAACACTCGATGAGGTGCGAGAGGCTGATATTCTGCTGCATGTTGTTGATATTTCGCATCCTGCTTTTGAAGACCAAATAAATACTGTAAACCAGACGCTGCAGGAAATAGGCGCGGCACAGAAAACTACCCTGATGGTTTTTAACAAAATAGATGCATACCGTCATATTCCCCAGAATGATGACGATCTTATGAATGCTGCTGACCACAATCGTACCCTTGAGGAAATACAAAAAAGCTGGATTGCAAAAGCTAACGAACCTTGCATTTTTATCTCTGCTACCCAAAAAATCAACATTGATAGGTTGAAGGAGATACTTTACGAAAAGGTTAAAGCTATACACATTACCCGTTATCCCTACGATAATTTTTTGTATTAAGGAGACAAAACTAAAGGATAATTAGGCTAAGGGGAGGTGGTTAATATCCATCATATCTTTAACCAGCATATTCAAGTTGGTTTTGGCGGTCTGACTGGAAATACTATCGAGCAAAACTTTTATTTTTTCAACTCCTTTACCCTCGGCAATGGGCAGGCTATTTATTCCTAAATCATCGAGGCGGGTTATGACATCCATAATGGTTAGGCGATGAATATCTACAAGCGGGAAATAGCCCATAGCTTCGTCCGATATTGGCGTAGGGGCAACTATCCGGGCCTCTTCAAGCTGGTTCAATAATTGTCTTACAATGCGTGCGGGTAATTGATTTTGCTCTGAAATTTCCTCGACGGCAGGTGGGGTTTCTTCCTGCATATATTTTTTTACGATGTAATGCACAATGAGCAGGGCAATGACATGTCTGTATCGATTGCTAATTTTGTCGGTGTCTTTTTCAAACTCCAATTTTTCGAAATTTTGCAGGGTATAACAAAAATGTGCGCCAACGAGCACTATCAGCCAGCTGGTTTGGACCCATATCATAAACAGGGGTAGGGCAGCAAAGCTTCCATAGAGCGCGTTGAAATTTGATACTCCTACCTGGAATTGCACATATAACCACTGGATCAACTGAAAAAGACTACCCGTAATAATGCCGGCTATCAAGGCTGGTAATGCCCGTACGCGTGTATTGGGCATGGCTTTGTACAAAACTGTAAACAGTAACCAGAGCAAGGCATATGGAATTAATCCTATGAGTATGCCAACAATAGGTTTTATGTATTTTATTTGTATCCATAGTTCGATTTTAGTGCTCAGGTATATCGTAAACGACATGGAAAGAATAAGTATGATGGGCGATAGAATAATAATGGCCGTGTAGTCGGCAAATTTTCTTGCTATGCTTCGACCGCGGCGAACTTGCCAGATATCATTGAAAGCATTTTCCATGTTCACGAACAGTCGGAGTACTGCCCAGAACAGCACTATAATCCCTGCTCCAGCCAGAATACCACTTTTGGCCTTATGGATAAGGGAATTGGCCAGCTTTATCACCCAGTTCATCACTGCTTCCTGCCCACTCAGGTGGCGAATGATTTCTTGCTGGATGATAAGCTCCATCCCAAAATTTTTGGCAATGGCAAATATCAACGCTACCAGTGGAACCATCGAAAGCAGAGTAAAGTAAGTGAGCCCCGACGCCTTGATGGTGGTCTGATAGTCGAACAGATAGCGCAACGAAAACCAAAAGGCTTTCCACCCTTTTGATAAAGAGGAAACTAAATGGGTATAATATCGTTGATACTTTCCTTTCATGTATTGTCTTAGCTAAACAATTCATCCATGTCGGTAGGTCCGAGCATCTGAAAAGGATTGGTATTGTTTACAAAGGTATTGAATATTGTTTGCTTTTTTTGTTGCAGGGTGATGATTTTTTCCTCAATGGACTGGGTGCTGATAAATCGATAAACGAAGACTTTTTTATCCTGCCCTATTCGATGGGCACGGCTAATAGCCTGATTTTCTGCAGCAGGATTCCACCAGGGGTCGAGCAGAAAGACGTAGTCGGCAGCGGTAAGATTAAGTCCCGTCCCACCCGCTTTAAGGCTGATGAGAAAAACTTTTGTAGCAGGATCGGTTTGAAAACGTTTTACCACCTCCTGCCTCTCGGTTGTACTTCCAGTTAGCAGTGCATAAGGGTAGCTGTTGGCCTCGAGATGTTGAATGATCAGATTGATGTGTTTGACGTAGGAAGAAAATATCAACACTTTATGATCTTCAGCAATAATATTTTCTATGCTGCGGATTATTTCTTCGTATTTTCCCGAGCCACCCTCATAAGCCGGATCTACCAGTATGGGATGATTGGATATAAGCCGTAGCCGGTTCAATGCCTTTAAAATCATAATGGATGATTTCTGAAATCCTTTCTGTTCGATTGAGAACATGATTTCGTTTCGTATAGCTGATTTTTCGCGTTCGTAGTACTCCATTTGTTCTTCCGTCATATCGCAATAAACCAACTGTTCGCTAAGCGAGGGCAGATCCTGTAAAACATCCTCTTTGCGGCGCCGGAGAATAAATGGCTGGATAAGCTGTTGTAGCTTCTCTTCTTTGCTGGTGTCGTGATGACGTTCGATGGAAAAAACATATTCTTCTTTAAAGTTAGCAAGACTGAGCAGCATGTTGCGATTGAGGAAGTTGAGCTGAGCCCACAAATCGGTGAGCGAGTTTTCAATGGGGGTGCCGGTAAGTACCAGTCTATGTTCAGCATTGAGCTGCAGTATGGCTTTATAAATTTTCGAATCGGGATTTTTGATTACCTGGCTTTCATCCAGAATAACGTACTTAAAGGGTAATTCTCTTAGCTGATCAATCTCATTGCGAACAATGCCGTACGATGTTAGCACCACATCGGACTGCAATAGCTCAGCAACATTACGTGTTCGCTGACTGCCAAAATATTTTACCAGTTTGAAATGGGGTGCAAAACGATTAATTTCATTCTCCCAGTTGTGCAGTAACGATACTGGCATCACAATAAGGGAGGTGAAACTGTTTGCTCTAAGTTCCTGGTTTTGTGTATCATTTTCCGTAATGGCTGGCTGACTTTCTTCCTTTGTCTTTACCAGCAAAGCAATGGTTTGAATGGTTTTACCCAACCCCATGTCGTCGGCCAGGCACCCTCCTAGCTGGTTTTTTTGCAGCTGATACATCCAGTAAAAGCCAACTTTTTGATAGGGGCGTAGGTCGGCCTTAAGGCTTGCTGGGAGTACCTCTGCTGGAATAATTGACTGATGAGTCAACCTGCGAAGTCGATCGGCAAAATGAATATTCAATTCGGGATGGCACCACTGTACCACCTGAGCATGGCATTTACGCAAGCGCAAATGATCTTTTTCGCCGGTTGAAAAAAGAAATAGATCGCGGTAGCGAGCAAACCATGAATGGGGTAAAATTACGATTCGGCCATCGGGTAACACAAATTCCCTGATGTTGTGCAGGATATTTCGTTTTAAACGAATAAATGGTATGGCTTGTCCATCAAGAATAACGGATGTTTTTACATCAAACCAATCTATCCCCTCTTCCACACGGGTTTCTACAGCTACCTGGCCGGTGTAATATTTTTCATATGCCTGAGATACAATTATCTCAAAATGATTTTCCCTCAGGACTGCTGCATGCTGGTTTAGCCAGACAATCGCTTCATATATTTGTTCGGCCGGCTCCTCCGCATAATATTCGGGTTTGAAAAAGCTGCCCTGCATGTGCTTCAATCCAAGGCCCTTCAGGTAGGCAACCTGGTTATTTTCAAACTCAGCATTTCGCGTAATCTTTGTGAAAGCGTACTGCCCTTCTTGTGGTTCGTGCATGATTACTTGGCAGGACTCCGTGTCAATATCGTATCTAAACAGGGCTGTGTGATATTTAAATACAAGCCGAAAGGCAGGTTGGCCCGAAAGGTCGGGTTCAAAATAAAGCTGAGCAGTTCCTTCAGGCGACTCTTCGGTGATGGTAAATCCATGTGAATTAACCGAATAACGAGCAATGGCACTTCGTACAAAGGTCGACAAGTATTTCTTTACATTTTTCTCCGGGACCACGATATAATCCTTACTGAAAAAAGGAATAATTTTCTTGGAATCAATGTCATCGATCAGGTATATGGTTTTGTCGATGAGTACCGATAGGGGGTGGTCGGAGAGGATTGTGAAGGGACGGTTAAAAAGTTTTATCTTGGAATTTTCATCATCTAGCGACAATGAATACTTAAATTCATTGCCAGTTAGTAAAAAATTAAAAACCGGCCTGAGGGTAACAGGATGTATAGCAACTTCTTCGTCACAGTGTACAATCTGATATTTTCTTTCCTTGCGGTATATTTTGATGGATTCGTGTTGGAGTATTTGTAAGCACTTAACTATTCGTTTTTCGCAAAAAGGACGAATGAGTGTTTCTATCGTTTGGTTATCGACAGTATCAAAAAATGTTTTGAGATTCTTGCCCTTGCAAAAAAGTTTATGAATATTTCGTTCGGAATATTCGGTAGTTAGCCTAACAAGTTCGAGCTGAGCCCCTGTGAATATAATAGGGTAGGAAGCAAGGTTGTCGGGCGTAAGTATTTCAACGAGTTGAAAATGCGATTGATTATGCTTACGCTCAATGATATATGGCAAAAGCAATTCCCCCAGTTTCCGGTGCGAAGATAAAACCATTACAAACTCAAACGACATGGTTATGCCCTGTTCAAATTTCACAAAGCTACAAAGATGAAGAAAAGCAGTGAGATAACAAAGGGAAAATTTAATAGCCAATTATCCAAAGGATGCGCGACTCGTCGATACAGCGTTCTACGATTTCTATCATTTGCCGGTTAACATTAAGTAAGGACTGATGATAATAGCCCCACTTGTTGCGCCAGGAGGGTTCTTGTTGCTCTAATGCCTTAATAAAAGCTCCGCCCAGAAAGGTCTGATGCAAAAACATTAAAAAACCATCTGCTTCGTGAATCTGTTCAAAATTTTTGAGAAAATTTAACAGTTCATTGCGTAACACTACAATTTTCCGGGCATTATACTTAGTGGGTTCAAAATATTCGTAAAGTTCATTGCTATTTTCAAAGCAGGTAACAAAAATGTTAAAAATTTCACCGTCGAGATAAAAAGAATCTTCGCTTAAACGCTGACAGTTCTGATTGTCGCCAGTTATATTAAATTCAACAAAATTCAGCTCGTTGAGCTTGTAAAAATTCAACCGCATGGCTCAAGTTTAAATATCGGTTAAAAATAGGAAAAATATTGCACGATGTCAATAGTTGGCTGAAATAATCGTAAATAGTTTGTAGATATGGGTAATGTGATAGCTTTGGTTATCTTTGCAATTATGCATTACCAGATCGGTTCAAAATTGCTTAGGGGTAAAAAAATGGAAACAGAAAAGGTTGTATATGAGTCTGTTAGTCGTTTTCTGGGAAACGATCATTTCCGGATCGAGGCTATGCCCTTATCGGGTTCCAATCGCCGATATTTCAGGATATTCACGGACGGCCAAACGTTTATTGGCGTATATAATGATGATTTTAAGGAAAATAGAGCATTTGTTCACATTACCAGACAATTAGCCTCTCTATCGTTGCCTGTACCTGAAATTTTACACGAGGAACTGCAGAACAACGTTTATCTGCTCAACGATCTGGGGGATACAACTTTGCTATCAACGCTGAGCAAGGATGAAACTGGAAGGCTTACCCCGGACAGTAAAAATTATTATAAGAAAGCCATTGCTTACCTTCCTGTGTTTCAAATCAAAGGGGCAGATGTGATAGATTTTTCGCTGTGCTATCCGCGTGAGGCATTTGATCGTCAATCGATGCTGTGGGATTTGAATTATTTCAAGTATTACTTTGTCCGATTGGCCAATGTTCCTTTTGATGAGCAGCAAATTGAGTATGATTTTGAACGTTTGGTCGAATTTCTTTGCCGTGCCGACCGCCGATTTTTTCTGTATCGCGATTTTCAGTCGAGAAACATCATGATTCTCAACGATAATCCCTATTTTATTGATTACCAGGGCGGACGAAAGGGGGCATTGCATTATGATATTGCCTCAATCCTGTTTGAGGCAAAAACTTTTCTGCATCCCGATGATCGTGAGGAACTGTTTGAATTTTACCTCGATGAGCTAAATAAGCTACATCCGGTTGATAGAACCGCTTTTCTGGAATACTATTATGCTTATGTGTATATCAGGCTGATGCAGGCCATGGGGGCGTATGGTTTCAGGGGTCTGTACGAAAAGAAAGAGCTATTTCTGCAAAGTATACCCATGGCGCTCGAACACCTTCGATGGTTACGCAGCCATGTCAGGCTGGCCATCGATCTGCCCGAGCTTGAAAGAGTGTGGGATTATTTAATCGATAATGAATCCATACGTCAGCTGGCACAGAATGGCCTACCCCTGACAGTGAAAATCATCAGTTTTTCGTACAAAAAAGGGCTACCTCCTGATACCTCCGAGCATGGTGGTGGATATGTCTTTGATTGTCGGGCAGTGGTGAATCCCGGAAGGGAAGATCAGTTTATAAATTTTACAGGTAAGGATGAACCTGTAGTGAAGTTTCTCGATGCGGATGCCTCGGCGCAAATATTTTTTGCTCATGTATGGGGGCTCGTTTCTGGGAGTATTCAAACTTACCTGCAACGCAATTTTACCTATCTTTCCGTTGCCTTTGGCTGTACCGGCGGGCAGCATCGTTCGGTATATTTTGCCGAAAAACTTTGTAGGCAGATCAAACAATGGTATCCTCGTGTACGTGTTGAGTTGTTTCATAGGGAACTGGTATAATTATGGCTCGTGCGGAAAAATTGTTCTTTTTGCGACAGCCACCAACAGGGATGAATGATAGCTTAAATTTAGCCATTATTCAGCAGATGAACCAATAAAGATTGTTTGCGGATGAAAGCTATGATTTTTGCCGCAGGTAAGGGCACCCGGTTGCAACCCATCACCCAAACCTTGCCCAAAGCGCTGGTTCCATTCCATGGGCGGCCATTGCTTGAACAACTTATACGTAAATGTATTCGGTACGGAATAACGGAGATGGTGGTTAATGTCCATCACTTGGGAGAACAAATCGTTGATTTTCTTGAGCAGCAGCGTTATTTTGGTATTACCATCCATCTCTCCGACGAGCGCGACAGATTGCTCGATACCGGGGGAGGGCTTAAGAAAGCGGCCCATTGGCTCAGGGGGGATGAGCCCATTCTGATTCACAACGTGGATATTGTCAGTGACCTGGACTTTGACGAACTGCTGGAGCAGCACAAAGCTGCAGGAACCATTGCAACGCTTGCTGCAATGAATCGCATGTCGAACCGGCGATTTCTGGTCGATTCGAAACAAAGGCTTTGTGGTTGGGAGAATGTTGCTACCGGCGAGCGTAAAATTGTGGTAAATATCACCGAAGCCCTCATGCCTGCTGCATATTGTGGAATAGCAATTATAGAAAGCACATTTCTTTCCTTAATACAGCAGGAGGGTGTTTTTTCGCTTACCGACACTTTTTTGGCGGTTGCGCCGATACACCCCATCTATTTAGCAACTTTTCCCAACATACGCTGGGCCGATGTGGGTACTCCCGAAAAACTTACCGCTGCCGAAGAATTATTTAAGCAGAAACCTTAACCGCAGGCTATTGCTAACCACAGTGACCGAGCTTATCGACATGGCTATACCGGCTATCATGGGATTGAGGGTAATGTGCCAGAAGGGATAAAAAATACCGGCTGCCAGGGGTATAGCAATAATATTGTAAAAGAAGGCCCAGAAAAGGTTTTGACGTACCACTCTCATGGTAATTTTTGCAGATATTAGGGTATCAGCAATTTTTGAAATATCACCGTGCAGGAGGGTTACGTCAGCGCTTTCCATAGCTATGTCGGTGCCGGTCGACATGGCAAAACCTACATCGGCCTGACTCAGGGCAGGAGCGTCATTGATACCATCACCAGCCATGCCGGTACGTTTTCCTTTTTGCTGCAACGAACGAATATAGCTAAGTTTTTCGGAAGGTAACATATTTCCCTTGAAACGGCTTATGCCTAATTGCTGAGCTACAACTGCTACAACTTGTTCATTGTCGCCCGAAAGTAAATGTAACTCAATATCTTGCTCTTTTAGCTTTTGTATCGCCATGGCGGCATTGTCCTTTATGGTATCGGCAATAGCAATCAGGGCTATTACCCGTTGACTTGAAGCTATCCATACCACCGTATTGCCTTTTTGTTGAAATTCGGTTGCTTTATCCACAAATACTTCGTCTGCTGCAATTCCCGATGATCGGATAAATAATTCATTACCAATATAATATTTTTGACCCCTCACCATGGCTGTTACGCCCAAACCGGCGCTATTCTGATAGTCCTCAACCGAAATATCGTTAGGAATATCTGATTTGTAGGCAACGATGGCCCGACCCAGCGGATGTTCCGAGCGCCTTTCAATGGCAATGATAGCCTCCCAGCTTTGAGCATCCAGCTGAGAAGGTGCAAAGACTGAGGTAACCTGGGGGAGGCCCAGCGTAAGGGTTCCCGTTTTATCAAATGCAATGGCATCGAGAGCGGTCATACGCTCCAGCGCTTCGGCATTTTTGATGAGAATACCCTTATGGGCCAGACGTCCCATGGCTACAGCAATGGCAGTTGGTGTGGCCAGTCCCAGTGCGCACGGACACGAAATCACCAGCACGGCAAAAAGAGCATTGAAAGCCCGGTAGAGTTCTTGTTGAGGATCTAAAACCAGCCACAGGATAAAACTCAATATTGCGATACCAATAACAACGGGTACAAAGATAGACGCAATCCTGTCGGCCAGCCTTTGAACCGGGGCTTTCGACGATTGAGACTCGCGAACCTGACGGATGATGCCTGCCAGCAGGGTATCGGAACCGGTTTTTTCAACCTGCATAACGATACTTCCCGATTGATTGAGCGTGCCTCCTACCACCCGGTCGCCTTTTTTCTTAAACACGGGTATGCTTTCGCCAGTCAACATGCTTTCGTCGATGTAGGTACTGCCTTCCACAATACGTCCATCGAGAGGTACTTTTGCACCAGGTCGCACGCGAAGCCAATCGCCCACCTGTACATGCTGGATATCTACTTCTTCGTCGTGGTTGCCAGCAATACGTATTACCCGTTTTACCTGTAATCCCATCAGCTGCTTCAACGATCGGCTGGTGTTGCGACGGGCGCGTTCCTCAAAATGCTTGCCGAGCAGTACAAATGCAATAATAATGGCCGATGATTCAAAATACAGATGAATGCTTTGTTCGGAGATAACACCTATCTTTGCCAGTACAAGCTGGGTGAGGCTGAAAAGGTATGCAGCCATCGTACCAAGGGCTACCAGGGAGTCCATCGTAGAATGACCGGCAAACAACCTTCGGAACCCAACCCCAATCATCTTCCATCCTGCCCAGAGGACAGGAATGGTCAGGATGGCTTGCCACAGATACAGCCAATGATGATGGTGTAAAAACATCGACATGACAAATACCGGTATGGCAAACACAAAGGCCATAATGACCCGCTTGCGTAGCTTTGCCTGTAATTCGGTAAAATGTCGTTCTTCCTCTTCCAAGCTCAGTAGCAGATCTTCCTGTAGCGAGTAACCTATTTTTTCCAGAGCCTCCTTCATCTGAGCAAAAGTCACCCTGTCTGGATCATAATCGACCCACACGGTAGCTTCGGTCAGACTCACCCGTGCCGACGATACTCCTTCAAGCGATTGCAGTATACTTTCAACACTTGATGCGCAGGCCGCGCATGACATTCCTTCTACCCTGTATGTTTTTTGCATAAAAGAAGTTGAGATACAATTTGACAAAATTAAGCAGGTTATAGGAAATATTTTGGGAAAAATATGTTAAACCCGAACCTCTATTGATTAAATCTGTCTGATAGCTTTCACAATTATGTAATTGTGTCATCTTTCATTAAATAGGAAAACTACTATAAATTTCAAGCACGTGGATAATTACGTGCTACTTTGTGTGCGGACATGTCTCTCGAGCCCGCGAAGCCGAAAGGGGCGATGCACACCGAACTATAGATGTGGCTTAAATTTTTTGCTGCTTTTTGTATAGGGACAAAAAGTAGAGGAAACATGTGGCTACGCCGGCCATCACTATGGCAAAGTTCACTCGCATGGCGCTTTCAAATTCATCAAACCGTTGGCGCTGCGAGCAAATACAGTTTCTCTCAGTGTAGGTAATATCACCAAAAATATTCCTCTGCAATATACGGAAAGAGTATCTTTTATAACCAGCCAAGTCTTTATTTCACGCTATTGGTTATAACTGATTCAATACAATTTTTTTTCTTTCTTCCCAATTATGTATCATTGCAAAAAAAACGGGTAGTGTGATTGAGGTAAAAAATATCCACAAACGATTTGGAACCATTGAGGTGCTCAAAGGTATTGATCTAAAGATAGGACAAGGCGAAATAGTATCGGTAGTGGGACCGAGTGGTGCCGGTAAAACTACACTTTTGCAGATTATGGGCACACTCCTGAAACCAGACACTGGTGAGGTAATACTCGATGGAATTAACCCCTTTTCCCTCAACGAATTTGCTCTATCGGCGTTTAGGAATACAAAAATTGGCTTTGTTTTCCAATTTCACCACCTGTTGCCCGAATTTTCTGCCCTTGAGAATGTTTTGTTGCCTGCACTGATCCGTAAAACTAATCGAAAGCAGGCGGAAAATAGGGCTAAAGAACTGCTGGATATGATGGGACTATCCCAAAGGATGAACAATAAACCAACCGAGCTTTCGGGGGGCGAGCAGCAGCGGGTAGCTGTGGCGCGTGCGCTGATTAACGAACCGGCTATTGTCCTGGCCGATGAACCTTCAGGCAATCTTGACTCAAAAAATAAAAAAGAACTACACCACCTGTTTTTTCAGCTTCGCGACCAACTTAACCAAACCTTTGTTATCGTCACACACGACACGGAATTGGCCGAAATGTCGGACCGGAAAATTCACCTGGTGGATGGACTGATAGTTGACTGAAATGCGCCAGAATTTTCCATTAAAAGAGTATCTCGAGCAGCTGTGGGAACAATACGAATGCCCTGCTTTTATTGAACAAGATCCCATTCAGGTGCCCCATCGATTTACACGTAACGAGGATATTGAAATTGCTGCCTTCCTTACCGCTACTATCTCATGGGGGCAGCGTGCCAACACCATCAGAAGTGCAATCAAACTCATGCAATTGCTGGATAATGCCCCTTACGACTACCTGCTCAACGCCAGCGCTAACGACTGGAAAAGATTCAAGCATTTTACTTACCGTACTTTCCAGAGCATCGATTGCCTATATTTTTTGCAAACCCTTCAAGCCATTTACCTATCGGGTAGCTCGCTTGAAAATCTGTTTACCACAGGCTTTCGGCAAAATAATTCCATCGTATCGGCCCTGATCTATTTTCGTACCCAATTTTTATCGTATGCGCCACCCGACCGCACGGTCAAGCACGTGGCCGATGTAAACAAAGGTGCAGCAGCCAAACGCCTGAACATGTTCCTGCGATGGATGGTGCGAAGCAATAAACGCGGGGTTGATTTCGGTCTCTGGAAAAATATTCCGCAATCGGCGCTGATCATTCCTATGGATGTACATGTAGTAGCATCGGTGCAGCGACTGGGACTATTGAGCCGAAAAAATATCGACTGGAGGGCTGCCGAGGAGGTAACCCGTTACCTGCGCCAGTTCGACCCCGATGACCCCGTAAAGTACGACTTTGCCCTGTTTGGCATGAGTGTTAAAAACAAATGCAATGTTTAAAAAATTTAGAAAACAACGCTGGCTAATGCGCCAGAATATGCTGGAGCTGATACCATACCCCAAGGTGCCTTTTTTTATTTCTTCCGACCAGCGTATAGTGCTGCAGCTAAGACGATTCCCAGTCAAAGGGCTTGCTCATCTTATGGGAAAGAGTGAGTATGTGAACATTACACTGGACGATAAGGGTAGCCTTGTGTGGCAAAAAATTGACAGCAGCCGCACAATAGCGCAGATTTGTACTGAAGTTGCATCGTACGCAGCTTTTGATAAAATGGAATTGCTCGAAGAACGAGTGGCAGCTTTTATCCTTTCCCTGTACCGTCAGGGGTTGGTTGATTTTGTGTATGAAAATCAGTGAAAGCTATAGGTATCCAAAAGAAGACAACATAATACGCTATTTCAATTGACGTTATACTGCAACGCAAAAGAAAAGCTAATCTCTCCTGCTAAAATCCATCATCAAATTTGATGATTATTAGGATAAAAATCCTCAAATTTCAGGATACCCTTAAGGCTTATTGGCTGATAACTTTGCATAAAAAAAATATTACCATGTATGTAGTAATGAATAAAATGCAATGTTTGCCCGAATTCAGGGAAAAGTTCGAAGAACTATTTCAAACGAGGGCACACGCCATTGATCGGATGCAAGGTTTTAAAGGGATGTGGCTTCTGAGGTCCGAAACACAAACTAACGAGTATATAGTGTTAACGCTATGAGAATCAGAACATCATTTCAGGAATTGGGTCAAGTCCCCGGAATTCCTGGAGGGACATCAGCGTGGATTCGCCATCATGGCCAGCGCCCAAGAACGCCCTCTAACCAGCACCATTGAAAAATACCAGGTAATAGCACAATAATATGCTTTTTAGAACCTGAAACAAAAAATATTCTCCCTTGTTACACGAAGAAACTACTCTTTAATAATTTTTTGCATGGACTTTCGTATACCACCCCATAAATTGTGTTGGCTTAAAAGAATAGGAGTAGCAGGATTTCTATTCTTTCTAATCAAAGGGCTTGTATGGTTGTTTATTTTATTGGGATTGGGCAATTTGATATTTCGCTAATAAAATTGCTACTTTTCAAGGGGTATAGCCATTCCTTTGACTGCTTGCCTTGTAATAGCAATTCGATTCAATCAAACGATATTTATGCCTGAGGTGTGGGACCACCAAAATTCATTGGTATTACCGGTGGAATAGGCTCAACGTTTTTTATGGGTCCATGCACAGCCTCGTATTTTGCAATATTATCCTTGAGCGCATATAGCAAGCGCTTGGCATGTTCGGGAGTAAGAATTATTCTCGATTTTACATCGGCCTTGGGTACACCCGGCATTATCCGCACAAAATCTATCACAAACTCCGACGGCGAATGCGTTATGATAGCCAGATTCGAGTATGTTCCCTGGGCTACATCCTCCTTTAGCTCAATTTGAATTTCTTGCCCCTCGTTTTTGTTTTCCATCGCCATAGTATTTTCCTTTTTGACAGGTAAAGATAGTATTTTTTTCGGCATTTGATCAAATTTACCCGGGTGGTAATATCATAAAAAAGTTATCAACAATGTGGCAAAAAATGGATAAAAGTGGTAAAAAGTGGTAAAATTTGTATTAATTTTACCTGCAAAATTCGATATCGAATGAATTCGTTTATAGGTGATTATGTGTGCAGGATCGACGAAAAGGGTCGGCTACTGTTGCCTTCGGCCTTTAAAAAGGCTTTGCCGGCAGAAGCACATAACACCTTTGTAATAAAAAAAGATATTTACGAGCCATGCCTGGTACTTTATCCGCTCAATGAGTGGGAAAAGCAGGTACAGCTGATTCGACAGCGACTCAATCCTTACAATCGGGAACACAATGCCTTTCTGCGGGGTTTTTTTAAGGGCACTGCTGAAGTTGAGCTCGATGCTACTAACCGTCTGCTTATCCCCAAACGTTTGCTGGAAGAAGTAAAAATTGAAAGGGAAGTTGTACTATCGGGGCAGGACGGTAAAATAGAAATATGGAACAAAGAGGCATACGACAGTATTAGCCATGCCGACGAGTTTGCCCGGCTGGCCGAAAAAATTATGGGAAGTGACCCGGCTAATACACCATAGCGATGTATCATATACCTGTGTTACTCGAAGCCGTTATTGAAGGGTTGCAAATTAAGCCCAATGGTATTTATGTCGATGCCACCTTTGGGGGAGGCGGTCATGCACAGGCTATACTCAATAAGCTGGAGGGTGGAAAGTTGATAGCATTTGATCAGGACGAAAATGCAAAAAACAATATACCCAACGACAAGCGATTGATCTTTGTGAATAACAACTTTCGATACATGAAAAATTTTTTACGATATCTGCAATACGAGAAGGTCGATGGTATACTGGCCGACCTGGGTGTATCGTCGCACCAGTTTGATACAGGAGAGCGAGGTTTTTCATTTCGTAGCGATGCCGAGCTCGACATGCGGATGAATCCACATGCCGAACTTGATGCCCAGAAGGTGCTCAATACCTACACCGAGGAACAGCTATTTCATATTTTTTTTGAGTACGGTGAAATTCGAAATGCACGTTGCTTGGCCAAAGCTATTGTTATGGCAAGGACATCGTCTGGGATACACACGGTGAGTGACCTTACAAGAGCTATCGAACGTTGCCTGCCTGTGTACGACTATTACAAATACATGGCCAAGGTATTTCAGGCCATCCGTATCGAGGTGAACGATGAACTCAATTGCTTGCGCGATTTTCTCGGGCAAACCACCGATTGTCTTCTACCCGGTGGCCGATTGGTAATTATCTCATATCATTCGTTGGAAGACAGAATGGTTAAAAACTTTATTCGCACCGGAAATGTAGAAGGTAAAGTCGAAAAAGACCTGTACGGAAATATTCATCGTCCCTTCAGGGCTGTGAACAAGGATGTAATTACACCGGGTGAGACAGAGATAGCTGCCAATAGCCGGGCAAGAAGTGCAAAATTGCGTATTGCAGAAAAAATATAAGCCATGGCCGAAATGCAAGAAAAAAAAGATATTGAATTCATTAGCGCAAAGCAGGAGCATGCTGAGCTAAAAAAATTTAACTTAAAACAATGGATCTCGGGAAGCATCCTGGCAAAGTCAGGTTTTCGTCACCAGTTGCCCTTTGTTATCTTCCTGGCATTTCTGGGTTTTCTGTATATTGGCAACCGCTACCATGCCGAAAAGCTAACCCGACAGCTCAATGCGCTGCAACGTCAGCTGGATGAGCTGAGAGCTGAATCGATCAATACGGCTGCCGAGCTTATGTTTTTCAGTCGGCAATCGCAGGTACAGAAAAGAATTAATGAGAGTGGGCTGGGATTGCGCGAAGCTGTAGCCCCTCCCACAAAAATTAAAAGGTACGAGTAAATGAACCCAAGATATATAATTATCCACAGGGCATGTCCATTAAAAAAGACATATTATGGCGTTTTGGAATAGTGTATGTGGCAATATTGCTGATGGGACTGGGAATTGTGGCTCGAATTGTATATCTGCAGTTCGTTGAGGTAGGCGAATTGTCCAAAAAAGCACAACAGTTATCCATACGAAACATGGAAATAATTCCCAACCGAGGCAATATTCTGGCATGCGATGGTCGACTGTTGGCCACGTCGGTTCCCTATTACGAGATTCGCGTGGATATGAGCCCGGCTATCGTTCCCAATTCTCTGTTTCGTGAATCCATAGACTCGTTGGCATTGCGGCTATCCCAGATATTTGGCGATAAATCACCGCAGGCCTACAAGGCCGAACTTACCAGGGCACGCAAAGAAAATAATAGATATTATCTGCTCAAACGAAAAGTAGACTTCGAACAGCTTCGACAGCTAAAAAGCTGTCCCATTTTCAGGTTGGGGAAAAACCGAGGTGGATTAATTATTGAGCAAACCGGGGTGAGGTTTATGCCCCATGGCGACCTTGCCGCACGCACCATTGGCTATATCTCGCGCAGTGAAAATGGCACTGTTGTAGGCATCGAGGGCTCGTTCGACACCGAATTGGCTGGAGTAAAGGGACTAAAGGTTATGCAACGAGTTCCGGGGGGGATATGGATGCCCATCAACGATGAAAACGAAGTGGAACCTAAGGATGGTTACGACGTTGTTACTACTATCGATTTGAATATTCAGGATGTAGCCCAGGAAGCCCTTCGTCGTCAGCTTGAATTACACAATGCCCAGCACGGTGTTGCTATATTGATGGAAGTACAATCGGGCGAGGTAAAAGCTATTGCAAACCTGGGCAGAGACGAAAATGGGCGTTACCGCGAAATATTTAACTATGCCATTGGCGAAAGTACCGAGCCTGGGTCTACCATCAAGCTGGCAGCTTACATGGCAGCCCTCGAGGATGGGTACATTGATCTCGATGACACCATTGATACCGGTAACGGCAAATGGAAAATTTATGATAAGGAAATTACCGATGCCCATAATGGTGGGTTAGGCAAGATTACGGTCAAAGAAGCTTTTGCCTACTCGTCCAATGTCGCTGTTTCGAAAATTATCATGCAGCATTATAAGGGAAAAGAAATACAGCTCGTCAAACATTTTTATGATTTTGGGTTGAATCGTAAACTTGGCCTGCAAATTCAGGGTGAAGCCGATCCGCTGGTAAAATATCCCGGCACCAAATACTGGTCGGGCATTACCATGGCCATGATGAGCTTTGGCTACGAAATAAAACTGACCCCCTTACAGCTTTTGGCCTTTTATAATGCTGTTGCCAATAATGGTCGGTTGGTGCGCCCTTTGTTTGTTAAGGAGCTGCGCTACAACGGACGTACGGTTAAAAAATTTGAACCCGAGGTCATCATTCCTTCCATTTGTTCGATGTCTACCATTCGGAAGGCTCGCGAAATGCTCGAAGCTGTTGTGAAGTATGGCACTGCCAAAAATCTCGACGACTCTCTGTTACAAATAGCTGGGAAAACCGGTACCGCCCAGATAGCCATCAAAAATTTGGGGTATCGAAAAGGTGCCAGCATTAGCTATCAGGCCTCGTTTGTGGGTTATTTTCCCGCCAACAATCCAAAATATTCGTGCATAGTCGTTGTCAACGCCCCTTCTAATGATGTTTATTATGGCAACCTGGTAGCCGGACCCATTTTCAGGGAAATAGCCCAGAAGGTTTATGCCACCAGTTTTGAGCTTCACAACGAAATGATTAAAGGCAAACGACGCTTAAAAACTCTTGCGCCCAAAATGACCGATGGCTTTGTCACCGATCTTGAAAAAACATTAAAAGAACTTGGCATATCGTACGACAAGACTGACGACAATGCCCTGTGGGTTAGCCCCAAGAAACAAGAATCAAGTATCATTCTCAATAAGCGACCCGTGATAGATAATCTGGTGCCCAACGTGGTAGGTATGGGCGCTAAGGATGCTGTTTACCTGTCGGAGAAAGCCGGATTGCGACCTGTGCTGATAGGTTTTGGAAAAGTAGTCCGACAATCGATTCCCCCTGGTTTGCTGGCCAAAAAAGGCGACACGTTTGTATTAACCCTTCAGGCTGAATAAAAAAATAGAAAATGAAAACGTTGAAAGACATACTGAAAAATGTAGAGGTAAGCCGCATGATCGGCGATAGCAATATTCCCATTCTCGCCATTGAAGCCGATTCGCGAAAAATTAAACCGGGCGATGTATTCGTTGCCATACATGGCACGCAATCCGACGGTCATCAATATATTGATAAAGCCATAGAGCAGGGTGCCAGGGTTGTAGTATGTGAAAATCTGCCTACAACGCCAGCAAACGGTGTTACCTGGGTGCAGGTCGCTGATTCGGCAAAAGCGCTGGGAAAAATGGCCTGCAATTTTTATGACAATCCATCTGAGAAAATAAAACTCGTAGGTATAACAGGGACGAATGGTAAAACCACCACCGTGACCCTGCTATATCGGTTGTTTGAATCGCTCGGTTATAAGGCAGGACTTATTTCTACTGTGGTGTATAAGGTTCATCAGCAGGAATTTGAAGCTACCCACACCACACCCGATGCACTTACCATCAATCGGCTATTGGCCCAGATGGTAGAGGAGGGATGCAGCTATGCCTTTATGGAGGTAAGCTCGCACTCGCTGGTACAGCATCGTACTGAAGGATTAAATTTCACCGGTGCAATTTTTTCCAATATCACCCACGACCATCTCGATTATCACAAAACTTTTGACAACTATATCAAAGCCAAGAAAATACTATTCGACTCGCTGTCGGATAGGGCTTTTGCGCTCATCAACCTTGATGATAAAAACAGCCGAATAATGGTGCAAAATACCAGGGCTCAGGTAAACACCTACGCCATGCGAACGATGGCCGATTTTAGGGTAAAAGTTATTGAAAGCCATTTCGATGGCATGCACCTGCAAATTAATGGGATTGATATGCACACCCCATTTATCGGACATTTCAATGCATATAATCTGTTGGCTGTATACGCTACTGCTGTTTTATTGGGTGCCAATTCTACGGAAGTACTCACCCATTTAAGTGCACTGCACGATGTGCCTGGTCGTTTTCAGGCTATACGTTCTGTTAATGGTATTCTGGCTATTGTAGATTATGCTCATACCCCCGATGCTTTGGTCAATGTGCTCAATACGATTAATCAGTTACGCAAGGGCAACGAACAGCTTATTACAGTGGTAGGGGCTGGCGGGAATCGCGATAAGACCAAACGACCGGTTATGGCCAGGGTATGCGTAGAGCAGTCCGACAGGGTAATTCTCACCTCCGATAATCCTCGTTTTGAAGACCCCAACGATATAATCAATGACATGCTGGACGGGGTTGACGGTGCTTTTCGCAAGAAAGTACTGACTATCCCCAATCGTGCCGAAGCCATTCGTACTGCCACTTTGCTGGCAAGGCCGGGCGATATTATTCTGCTGGCTGGTAAAGGGCACGAAACCTACCAGGAAATCCAGGGTGTTAAGCATCATTTCGATGACAGGGAGGAAATTAAAAAAGCTTTTGAAAACCTTTAAGATCATTAGCCATGCTGTACCACTTGTTTCTTTACCTCGACAAAACCTTCCAGTTGCCCGGCGCTGGACTATTCTACTATCTTTCGTTTCGTTCGGCTATGGCAGCCATCCTATCGCTGATTATTTCGCTTATCATTGGGAAAAAAATTATTCGGATATTACAGCGAAAACAAATTGGTGAGGAAATACGCAATCTTGGCCTCGAGGGTCAGCTCTCCAAGCGTGGTACGCCCACCATGGGTGGCACCATCATTCTGGCAAGCATCCTAATACCCACCCTTTTATTTGCCAATCTTACCAATGTTTATATTATCCTTATGCTGATTACCACTGTATGGCTTGGTTTTGTTGGTTGGGTCGATGACTACATTAAGGTTTTCAAGAAAAATAAGGAAGGTCTTGAGGGAAAATTTAAACTTGCCGGTCAGATTCTACTGGGTATACTGGTAGGTGTAACGCTATGGTACAGCAAAGATGTGGTTATACGCGAAAAAGTAGTTCGTCCGGTTACTGTTCAGGTGGGCGATAGTAGTACACGAAAAGTGGAAATATCTTATTACCGCGAGGTAAAATCGACCAAGACCACCATCCCGTTTGTTAAAAATCACGAGTTCAATTACCGCGACCTGGTATGCTTTGCGGGCGAACATGCCGAATGGTTGAAATGGCTTGTATATGTTTTGGCCATTATCTTTATCATAACGGCTGTATCCAATGGGGCCAACATCACCGATGGTCTCGATGGATTAGCTACCGGTACATCGGCCATCATTGGGGCTACGCTGGGAATCCTGGCCTATGTATCGGGTAATGCAATATTTTCCGATTACCTCAATATCATGTATATTCCCAGTAGTGGTGAACTGGTGGTATTTGCCAGTGCCTTTATGGGGGCAACCATTGGATTTTTGTGGTACAATTCATACCCCGCTCAGGTGTTTATGGGAGATACGGGAAGTCTGGCTCTCGGGGGCATCATTGCTGTTTTTGCCATTGTGATTCGTAAGGAGCTGCTTATCCCAATTCTGTGCGGGATCTTTCTGGTTGAGAATCTGTCGGTTATGTTACAGGTAGGATACTTTAAATACACCAAACGAAAATATGGTGAAGGACGCAGAATATTTCTCATGGCTCCCCTTCATCATCATTATCAGAAAAAAGGGTATGCCGAAACCAAGATTGTAACTCGGTTCTGGATAGTTGGATTTTTACTGGCAGTAATTACTATTGTAACACTGAAAATACGATAAAACATTGCCTATGAAACGCATTGTGGTATTGGGTTCAGGGGAAAGTGGAACGGGAGCAGCCATACTGGCCAAAGTGAAAGGTTTTGAAGTATTTGTTTCTGATGCTGGAGCCATCAAAGAAAATTATCGAGAAATGCTTCAGCAGTATGATATTCCTTATGAAGAAAATTGTCACACGGCCGATCTTATCCTCAATGCCGATGAAATTATTAAAAGTCCGGGAATACCCAACAAAGTTCCCATTGTACAGCAGGCAATCGAGAAGGAAATACCTGTTATTTCAGAACTCGAGTTTGCCGCTCGTTACACCTCGGCTTACAAGGTATGTATTACAGGTACTAATGGTAAGACTACCACTACCACCCTAATTTATCACTTGATGAAAAAGGCGGGGATGAACGTGGGGCTTGCCGGAAATGTAGGGAAAAGTTTTGCTTATCAGGTGGCAACCGAAAATTACGACTACTACGTGATAGAAATAAGCAGCTTTCAGCTTGAAGACATGTATGAGTTTAAGGCCGATATTGCCATTCTGCTCAATATAACGCCCGACCATCTCGATCGCTACGATTACGACCTGCAAAAATATGTGGATGCTAAATTTAGAATTACTCAAAACCTAACCGAAGACGACTATTTTATCTACTGCTCTGATGACGAACTCACCATCCGTGAGCTGGAAAAAATTGTAATCAGAGCACAGCAATTGCCTTTCAGTCTTCAACACAAGCATAAGCCAGGTGCATACCTCGAGCAGAACCGCGTAGTATTCGACTGGAAAAATGTTAACTTCAGACTGTCCATCGAAGAATTATCGCTTAAGGGTAAGCACAATACCTATAATTCTATGGCAGCCGGCCTTGCAGGTAGTGTACTAAATATTCGAAAGGAAATCATCCGTGAGGCATTGATGGATTTTAAAGGGGTTGAACATCGACTTGAAAAAGTGCTCATTATTGAGGGGGTAGAGTTTATCAACGACAGTAAGGCTACCAACGTAAACTCAGCATGGTATGCGCTGGAATGTATGACTGCGCCGGTAATATGGATAGCTGGTGGAATCGACAAAGGTAACGACTATACCCCGCTGTACGATCTGGTGCAGAAAAAGGTAAAGGCTCTGGTATGTCTGGGCAAGGATAATACAAAGCTGATTAAAATCTTCGAGGGGATGGTACCCACGATAGTCGACACCCATTCGATGCGCGACGCTGTAAGGGCAGCCTACGAACTGGCTGAGAAGGGAGATGTAGTACTTCTCTCGCCCGCTTGTGCCAGCTTCGACCTTTTCGATAATTACGAGGATAGAGGACGTAAGTTTAAACAGGCTGTTAAAGAATTATAGGCAATGATAGAGAAAATTAACAAATACTTACGTGGTGACAGGGTAATATGGGGGGTCATCATCCTGCTTACCCTTATTTCCTTGCTTGCCGTGTACAGTTCGACGGGTACCATTGCCTATCGCTACCGCGAGGGAAATACTCTCTATTATTTTCTACGGCAGGGATCGTTCCTTATCATGGGTTTGTTAGCCATTTACGTTACCCATCTTATTCATTACAAATATTATTCGCGTCTGGCACAAATATTTATCGTCATTGCAATACCCTTACTCGTCGTTACCCTGCTGATGGGAACCAGCGTAAACGCAGCACCGCGCTGGCTTACCGTACCAGTGATAGGATTTACCATACAAACCTCCGACTTTGCCAAGGTTGCCATTATCATGTACATGGCTCGAATACTGGCTATGAAACAGGAACAAATTAAGAATTTCAAGGAAGCGGTTCTACCCCTGATAGTTCCTCTGGCCATCGTGTGTGCACTCATCCTGCCAGCTAATTTTTCAACTGCATTCATGATTTTTGTAGTGGGCATGATACTCATGTTCATTGGGCGGGTGGCCTTTAAACATCTTTTATTTATTAATCTGGGTGGTGTGGTTTTCGTTGTACTTTTCATTTTTCTAATTCCCCTCACCAAGACAGGCCTCGGATATCGGGTGGAAACCTGGAAAAACCGCATCGAGAATTTTGTGGTAGGAAGCAAAAACAGCACCGACGACGACAACTACCAGGCCGAACAGGCTAAAATTGCCGTTGCTACTGGAGGACTGTTGGGTAAAGGCCCCGGCAATAGTACCCAGCGGAATTTTCTGCCCAATCCATTCTCCGACTTTATTTATGCAATAATTATTGAAGAATATGGCCTTATCGGCGGGGTAATCATTTTGCTGCTCTATCTTATCCTCTTGTATCGAGCAGGAGTAATTGTACGCAAATGCGAGCGGACCTTTCCGGCTTTTTTGACCATGGGGCTCACCCTGCTGCTGGTAATGCAGGCCATGATTAACATGGCTGTTGCCGTAAACCTCATACCCGTAACAGGGCAACCCTTACCGCTGGTAAGTATGGGAGGATCGTCCATACTTTTTACTAGCTCTGCACTCGGTATTATTCTTAGCGTTAGTCGGTCGGTTATGCCAGCCGAAAACGCGCCTCTTATTGACGATAACACTTCCGACCAGCAGGAAAATATGGCTAACGAAAATAGTAAGAAGCAAACCATCGAAAACAACGAGCAGACGAATAAATGAGGGTACAACAAAACATACGAATTGTAATAGCAGGCGGAGGAACCGGCGGACACCTCTTTCCCGCCATATCCATTGCCCATGCACTTAAGAACATTAACCCCCATGTGGATATACTTTTTGTAGGTGCACTGGGTCGAATGGAAATGGAAAAGGTGCCGGCAGCTGGCTTTAAAATTATGGGACTGCCCATCGAGGGCTTTAATCGAAAAAATTTGCTTAAAAACATACCGGTTGTTCTAAAATTACTAAAAAGCCTTTGGATATCGCGTACGATACTAAAACAATTTAAACCGCATGCAGCAATAGGGGTTGGCGGATATGCCAGCGGCCCCATCTTGTGGATAGCCTCGCAACAAGGTATTCCAATTTATATTCAGGAACAAAATTCGTATGCGGGAATTACCAACAGGATACTGGCTCAAAAAGCAAAAAAAATATTTGTTGCTTATGCGGGTATGGACAAGTTTTTTCCGGCCGATAGGATTGTGCTATCGGGTAACCCCATACGCAAAGGTTTAGATAACTTACAAGACCTGCGACATGAGGCTATCCGACATTTTCATCTTTCGCCCGACAAAAAAACAATACTTTGTCTGGGAGGCAGCCTTGGTGCGCGCAGCATCAACCAGGCTATCCTACACCACCTGCCTTGGCTATACGAACAACATAATGTTCAACTACTCTGGCAATGTGGTAAAATATATTTTGAGCAAATCAAATCCAGTGTTAAAGAAGGACAAAACGTCGTGCTGCGCGATTTTATTGCAGAAATGCATTTGGCCTATGCCGCAGCCGATGTGATTATAAGCCGTGCAGGTGCGGGCACTATTTCTGAGCTATGCGTAGTTGGTAAACCTACAATTCTTGTACCTTCGCCTAATGTGTCCGAAGACCATCAAACTAAAAATGCAATGTCACTGGTGCAATCCGGCGCTGCTATTATGATTTCCGACAACGAAGCAAAAGAAAGGTTGCTACCCGAGGCCGTCAAACTTCTCAGCGATGAAGCACTTTGCAACAGGCTTTCCGAAAATATTAAAAAACTTGCCTTACCCGAGGCAGCACACAATATTGCCATTGCTATTTTAAACGATATAAACAACATCAAATAATGGACTTCAAAAAATATACATATTACTATTTTTTGGGGATTGGCGGTATAGGCATGAGTGCCCTGGCGCGATATTTTAAGCACCAACAGAAAAATGTTGCTGGCTACGATAGAGCCGAATCGGCCATTACACGCGAGCTTACCAGGGAGGGGATACCCATTACGCACACCGACAGCATTGACAGCCTGCCGCCAGAAATTTTATCAAATCCCGAAAAAGTGCTTGTGGTTTATACGCCTGCCATACCTCCCGACAGTCAATTATTAAACTATTTTAGGTCGGGACAATATGTATTGGCCAAACGTTCCAAGGTTCTCGGTCACCTATTTGCGCAGGGAAAAGGTATAGCCATTGCTGGTACGCATGGCAAGACTACCACTTCTACAATGGTAGCTCACCTCCTCAAACAGTCATCTGCCGATTGCAGCGCATTTTTGGGTGGAATTTCATTGAATTATGCAAGTAATCTTTTACTTTCCAATAAAAGCGACATCATTGTAGCCGAGGCCGACGAGTACGACCGTTCATTTTTACAGTTATTTCCAACGTTTGCCGTCATTACCTCAATCGATGCCGATCATCTTGATATTTATGGTACTTATGGGGAAATCGTTGCTGCCTTCGAAAACTTCATCCGGCAAATTAAACCTGGTGGGAAGCTTGTTTTTCGAAGGGGAATACCCGCCAAAGTTCACTGCAATCCGGATATTGAGGTATACTCGTACAGCACCGAGGGAGAAGCCGATTTTTATCCGTTGCACGCGCGCACCGATGGTCGGTTTCAGCTGTTCGACCTCAAAACGCCATGGAGGGTAGTGTCACAGCTTGTGCTTCCGTTACCAGGACGTATGAATCTTGAAAATGCTACTGCAGCTTGTGCTATTGCCATGATGGCTGGTATTACTGATGACGAACTCCGAAATGCTCTGGCTACCTTTGCGGGCGTAAAACGCCGATTCGAATATCATATCGACCATCCTAATATTAAACTCATTGACGATTACGCTCACCATCCAGAAGAGATTAAAGCCTGCATCCAGACCGCCCGAAGCGTGTATCCCGGGTACAAGATTACGGGCATTTTCCAGCCCCACCTTTATTCGCGTACACGCGACCTGGCTGCTGATTTTGCTGAAGCATTAAGCCTGCTCGATGAACTCTTCCTGCTCGACATTTATCCCGCCCGAGAAGTTCCCATCGAAGGGGTAAGCTCGGAGATCATCCTTAAGCAGGTTAATCTTGCAAGCAAGTATCTGGTGAATAAAAATGAAATAACCCATATTCTTCGGTCCACACCCCTGCAGGTGGTAATTACCATGGGTGCTGGCGACATTGACCAGTTGGTTGAACCCATAAAACACACATTGACAGAATTATACATAAAATGAAACGTTGGTTGTACATAGCATGGGGAATAATAACACTTACTGTTGGAGCAGTGCTGCTCAGTTTTACAGCAAAGCAGCAGCAAAAAGTCATCTGCCAGCAGGTTGAGGTGCGTATTCTTAATGGCAAGTACAATAAGTTTCTGGAGAATAAAGATGTACTAGCCCAAATAGAGAATCATGGCATCAAAACAAAAGGTGAACCCATCGAAAGTATAAACACTTTGCTTATCGAACGCATTCTGCAACATAGTCCGGTTATTCGGAATGTAGCTGCCTATACCAACATAAAGGGACAATTGATTATCGAGGTTGAGCAGCGAATTCCCATTGTGCGCATCATCGACCGCACGCTACAACAATATTTTATTGATGAGGAAGGAGTGGTGCTGCCCGATAGAATTAAACAAATAGCCCATGTGCTGGTAGCGAATGGTAATATTCCACCCATATCGGTCCGACCCGGTCAAAATATCATTCACTTGCGAAATGATAGCCTGTCAACTAATAAGGCTTTGCAAAATATTTTTCAGGTTGCCAGCTTTGTTGCGCAGGACGATTTTTGGAAAGCACAGATTGAACAAATATATGTCAACGAAAAGGGTGACATGCTGCTTGTTCCCCGCGTGGGGGATCAAATTGTTGTATTTGGTGATGCTTCCGATCTGAAAGAAAAATTTATCAAACTCAAATCCATGTATTATGCTTTCAATCAGATAGGATGGAATCAATACAAAATATTAAACCTAAAATACAAAAATCAGATAGTTTGCATAAAACGCTAATCGTATGAAAAACACCGAACAAATTATCGGAGCCATTGACGTAGGAACCACCAAGATTGTAACCGTCATCGGGAAAATAAATGACTCGGGGAAGCTGGAAATTCTTGCCTTGGCAAAAACCGACTCGAAAGGAGTTAAACGTGGTGTGGTACAAAATATCGAGGAGACAGTAGCCTCAATCCGGAAGACTGTGGAAGAAGCGGAACTGAAGGCCGGCGTGAAACTTTCGGAGGTATTTGTTGGCATTGCGGGTCAACATATCAAAAGTATGAAGATAGGCAGTCATCTCCATCGCGACAGCCTCGATGAGGAAATTACCCGCGAGGATCTGCAGCGGCTCGAAGATGACGTCCGAAAAGTTCCACTCGACATAGGCGAGTCAATTATTCATGTAATCCCGCAAAGCTATGTGGTGGATAATGAAACGGGTATTAAAAATCCCGTGGGCATGCTCGGACGACGCATTGAGGGTAATTTTCATTTGGTGATTGCCAACATGGCTATGGCGAAAAATCTTGAAAAATGCGTCAATAGGGTTGGACTTAAAGTGAAATATTTGATGCTCGAACCCATTGCCTCTGCCGAAGCTGTGCTAACAGAAGAGGAAAAAGAGGCAGGCGTTGCTTTGGTTGACATTGGGGGCGGGACCACCGATATAGCTATATACCACGACTTTGTAATAGCACATACTGCCGTCATTCCATTTGGAGGAAACATTGTTACCGAGGATATTAAAAAAGGATGTGCTATACTCCAGCGGCAGGCCGAGCAGTTGAAGATACAGTTTGGTTCAACCTTTGGCGAGCTGGCCGACCCCGATAAGGTGGTATCAATTAGCGGTATAGCCGGGCGCGAACCCCGTGAGATAAGTTTTCGCAATCTGGCATACATCATTCAGTTCCGTATGGAAGAAATTATCGACAAGGTGTATTACGAGATTGAACGCTCGGGGGTTGCCGATCGCTTGAGTGCAGGTTTTGTGTTTACCGGAGGTGGTGCTCTAATACGTCATTTACCCCAGTTCGTTAAATTTCGCACCGGTATGGACGTAAGGATTGGATTCCCGGGTGAACATCTGGCGGCCAGTACTCCGGCCGAGTATAATCATCCTATCTATGCAACGGCCATTGGTTTGCTCATTAAAGGCTACGAATACCTTAAAACACATAACGAAAGTGTGGCAGTAAATCCGCTTACATTTGCCCAGGCCAGCGAACAAAAACTTAAGGAGGAGGCCGCTCAACCCGAAACACCGGTTAACGTAAAGGAAAGCAAAAAGAAACCCAGCCTGCTCGATACCGTACGACGCACCTTCAGTGAACTTTTTGAAGAGGATGATACAAAAATGTAATACTAAACACCATATGGCATAATTCTAAAACCTTATCCTTATGAAAACATTTGAAGACGATCTGATTCAATTCGAAATACAAAAACACCAATCATCCATTATCAAGGTGATAGGTGTTGGTGGAGGTGGAGGCAATGCAGTCAACCACATGTTTCGTCAGGGAATAAAGGATGTAGACTTTGTGGTATGCAACACCGATGCACAGGCACTTGCCAATAGCCCTGTACCCGTAAAAGTTCAATTGGGGAGCTCACTAACCGAAGGTCGTGGTGCCGGCAACAAACCAGACATCGGACGACAGGCAGCTATTGAAAATCTCCAGGACATCATCGACATCCTCTCGCACAATACCAAAATGGTTTTCATTACTGCCGGTATGGGTGGGGGAACAGGCACGGGTGCTGCTCCTGTCATAGCCAAGGCTGCCAGAGAAATGGGAATACTTACCGTGGCTATTGTTACCGTTCCGTTCCGTTTTGAGGGGCAATTACGTATCAATCAGGCCATCGACGGTATCAATGAGCTGGAAAAATACGTTGATTCATTACTGGTGATTCATAACGAAAAACTGCGCGAAATTTATGGCAACCTTAAAATTTCTGAAGCTTTTGCAAAGGCAGACGATGTACTTACCATTGCAGCCAAAGGTATTGCCGAGATTATTACCGTTCATGGCTATGTAAATGTCGATTTTGCAGACGTACAAACTGTTATGTCGAACAGCGGGGTAGCCATTCTGGGTTCGGCTCGTGCACGCGGCGAAAACCGTGCCCTTGAAGCCATTCAGCAAGCAATTAATTCGCCCCTACTCAATAACAACGATATTCGTGGAGCTAAAAGCATTTTGCTCAATATCACTTCGGGCGAAGACGAAGTATCGATGGACGAAGTGGGTATCATTACCGACTATGTAACCAATGCGGTTGCTAAAGATGCTCTACTGATCTGGGGTACCGGATTCGACCATTCTCTGGGCGACCAGATTAGCGTGACCATCATTGCTACCGGATTCGAGGCTAACTCTATCCCCGAAATGTATGGTCGAAACAAGAAAGTAATCAACTACTCGCTGAACGATGACATTGAACCCGTCAAACCGGTTGTTGGAACAAATACTTTCGAGGTAAAGCTCAAAGGAGATAAAGTGCCTTTTCAAAAAACAATAGAGTTTGAATTCGAACCCCCTCTCAGTACAGAAATGGCGGGAAACGATTTTACGGTAAAAGTTAATCCCGTGAAATCGCAGGAACGACTCAATGAAATTAAAAAATACCAAAAAGCCAAAGAAAATTTGTCGAATCCGGCTCCTCTCGATGAGGAAACCATCGAATTTCTGGAAAACCAACCGGCATTCATGCGCAAGAACATTAATCTCGAGGACCTGCAGTTGCCCAATCAGAACAAGATCTCGCGTTATACGCTTTCCGATGACCCCGAAAAACAGGTTACCCTTCGGCCCGAAAATCCATACCTTAATGATGCCGTTGATTAGACCCAAAAATCAGGGAAATTAAATTTGTGATTTTTAAAAAATAGCCACAGGAGGGTAAGACATTCCCTCCTGTTATGCTACTAAAGCATGCTCAGTATGCGCCGTGTCAGATGAGGCGGAACAGACTCCTCGTCTATTTCCCAAACCTCCCTTAGTCTTTGGACTTGCCAGTCCAGGAGTTTAGCAAAAACCTGCGATGATTCTTCGTCATCAGCATTATCTTCTGCAATAAAAACAAGCGTAAAATTATTCCCCATAGGCATACATAGTTTGAAATTTAAAATAATAACGCTTTCCTCAATCAAAAATTATGATTGCAGGAAAAATTTTCCTGAACTTAACCTATTCCAAGGATTAGCTTTTCTGCCCAAAAGGGACTGTTGGTCTCACTGTTTGCATTTAGTCCTTGTGATTGTTCAACCGCTAAATATAAAGCATTAAAATTCCTCAGGCAGTCTTTACTCTTTGGGCCATCATTTTACGCAAATTGATCAGCGCATATCGCATACGTCCCAGGGCAGTGTTAAGGCTTACACCGGTTTGTTCAGCTATTTCCTTAAAACTCATATCAAGATACACGCGCATGATGACCACCTCGCGCTGTTCAAAGGGTAGCTGCTCGATGAAGCTTCGTACCTCTTTCAGCATCTGGTGCTTTACTATACCATCTTCGGTCGATGCAGCCATCATGTTGATATTAGCCAGGGGGTTCTCCTCGTTATCGGACGAAACCATCTTCATTTTTTTCTCCCTGCGATAGTGATCGATGATCAGGTTATGGGCAATGCGAGTTACCCACGAAAGAAATTTACCATCGTCATAGTACTTCCCTTCCCTGATTGAACGGATTACCTTCACAAAGGTCTCTTGAAAAATATCCTCAGCCAGCGCCGGCTGACGAACCATCATCAGAATATAATTATACAACCTGGTTTGATGACGCAATACCAGCTCCTCAAATGCCTCAATTCGTCCCTGGGAATATAAATCAAGGAGCGCCTGATCGGACAAAACATTGTAGTTCACTTTTCCTCCGTGCTTTGGTTAACAGCGTAGAAATGTTCCGATAGGCAAAATATTATTTGGGGTTAAACATTTGCATTTACGGGGTGAATTTAAATAAAAAATTCTTTTGTGCAAAATTTTTTAACTTTGCCTTTTGAAATTCTTCTGTAATGTCGGATAGTGAGGAAAAAGACTTTATTGTTGTCAAAGGGGCACGGGTAAATAATCTGCAAAACATCTCGGTAAAAATACCCAGAAATCAGTTAACGGTAATCACAGGTTTATCGGGCTCTGGAAAATCTTCTTTGGCGTTTGATACGTTGTATGCCGAGGGTCAACGTCGATATGTCGAAAGTCTTTCGGCTTATGCACGGCAATTTTTGGGACGTATGCATAAACCAGAAGTCGATTTCATCTATGGCATACCGCCGTCTATTGCCCTCGAACAAAAGGTAAACACCTCCAACCCCCGATCCACCGTTGGTACTACCACCGAAATCTACGAATACCTTAAAATACTGTATGCCCGTATTGGGCGCACCATTTCACCCATATCGGGTCAGGAAGTCAAAAAACACACCGTATCCGATGTGGTCGATGCCATTCTTAATTTTTCCGATGGTGAAAAAATACTGGTCATTAGCCCCATAACGGTCGATAGTAAATTGCTCAAAATTCAAATTGAAGAGCTAAAAAAAGAAGGATTGACGCGTATATGGTTTAATGGCGAGGTAAAACGACTCGATGAGGTGGATAATCCACAAGAGATACTTGTAAATAACCGAATTTACGTGGTTATTGATCGACTCACCGTTAACCGGGCGGATGAAGATTTTGTCAGTCGTTGTGGTGATTCAGTACAATCGGCTCTGTTGATAGGCAAAGGGGAATGCTTTTTGCAGGTCTTGAGCACCAACCAATGGCTCGAGTTTTCTACCCGTTTCGAAGCCGATGGGATAGCTTTCGAAGAGCCCAACATTCACATGTTCTCCTTCAACAACCCGCTGGGTGCCTGTCCTGCCTGCCAGGGCTTTGGTAAAATCATTGGCATCGACCCCGACCTGGTGATTCCCAACAAAAACCTCTCGGTATATTCCGATGCAGTAGCCTGCTGGCGCGGTGATTCATTTGGGGTGTGGAAAAAAAATTTCATACATCATGCAACTAAATATGATTTCCCTATTCACAAACCTTACAAAGAACTCACCAGCGAACAAAAAAAGCTTTTGTGGGAAGGAGATGGTCTTAGTTTGGAGGGAATAAACAGTTTTTTCGAGTACCTCGAGATGCATAGCTATAAAATGCACTACCGTATCTTATTATCGCGGTTCAAGGGCAAAACTACCTGTACCGAGTGTGGTGGAACAAGGCTTAGAAAAGAAGCTACCTATGTAAAAGTAGGGGGTAAAGCCATTACCGAACTGGTGGAAATGCAGATTGACCATCTCAAGGAATTTTTTGACCAGCTCACTCTTACAGAGTACGAATGGAAAATTGCCAGCCGGGTTGTAACCGAAATAAGAAGCCGGATAAACTTTTTGCTGCAGGTGGGGCTGGGGTATCTTACGCTCAATCGTTTGTCGAATACGCTGTCCGGAGGCGAGACTCAGCGGGTTAAACTGGCAACGGCCCTGGGGGGCAGCCTGGTAGGCTCGTTATACATTCTCGACGAACCCAGCATTGGGCTTCATCCCCATGATAATCACCTGCTTATCAATGTTCTACATCGGTTGAAGGAACAGGGGAATACCGTTGTGGTGGTCGAGCATGATGAGGATATCATTCGTGCTGCCAACTACATGATAGATATGGGGCCGTTGGCAGGTAGACAGGGAGGAAAAGTCGTTTTCGAAGGGAAACCCCAAAATCTCCTGTCGGCACCCGAAAGCCTCACTGCCCAATATCTTTCTGGTCAACGAACCATTGACGTACCTACCAAGCGTCGTAAATGGACCCACTACATTGAGTTAAAGGGCGTGCGACATAACAACCTGAAAGATTTCAACGTTAAATTTCCCCTTCATGTAATGACCGTAGTGACGGGTGTGAGTGGTTCAGGAAAATCTACCCTCATCAAACAAATTCTCTACCCGGCATTGCAAAGACAACTCATGGGAGTGGGGAATAAGCCGGGTGAATTTGATGGTTTGAGTGGCGATTTGCAGATGATAGAAGGGATTGAATACGTCGACCAGGAACCACTGGGAAAATCTACACGCTCTAATCCCGCTACCAGCAGCAAAGCCTACGACGAGATCAGAAAACTCTTTGCCGAGATAGCCCAAAAAATGCATTACGACTTTACACCCGCCTATTTCTCTTTCAACGTTGAGGGCGGACGATGCGAAGAATGCCAGGGAGAAGGGATTATTACCGTTCCCATGCAATTTATGGCCGACATTACCCTGATTTGCGAAAGCTGCAAAGGAAAACGCTTTAAGGAGGAAATTCTTGAAGTCAGGTACCGCAACAAAAATATTCACGACATACTGGAAATGACCGTCGACGAGGCCATTGAATTTTTTGGGGAAGGAACCCATACTGCCTGCAAGAAAATTGTTGAGAAGCTTAAAACCCTTTCTGATGTTGGCCTGGGTTATGTGCGATTGGGTCAATCGACCAGCACACTGTCGGGTGGAGAAAATCAACGCTTAAAATTGGCCTCATTCATTACCAATACTACCACGTCGAGAGGGCATACGATTTTTCTTTTCGACGAACCCACCACGGGATTGCACATACACGATATTAAAAAACTCCTCGATGCGTTTAATGCTATCATACGCAACGGCCACACCATCATTATCATTGAGCACAACTTAGAGGTCATCAAATCGGCCGACTGGATCATCGACCTTGGGCCCACCGGTGGCGAAAAAGGAGGATATCTGCTGTTTGAGGGTACTCCAGAAGAGCTTATTCACTGTGAAAAATCTCTCACTGCACACCACCTTCGTCCTAAGCTTATGAAAAGTAAAAGTAAGCTGTGAGCAAAAGGGATTGTTTCAGTTGACCACAAATACTATTGCTCAAAAGGTAAAGCCTTGCAGGCATTGATACTGTAAGGATGAACGGTTGGAGGAAGGGTAACTTTTACAAACATTAGACAATTCTTTTTACCCCAGCACTTTAACTTTTTGTGTTACGCATATGATCGAAAACGCTGCCCTATCCGGGGTAATAAAAAACTCCAACCAAACCTGGTTGGAGTCTTTTTTGTGTCCTAACCTCTGTTCAAGGCAGTTTATAATGCCTAGGAGGCTCATAAATTATTCAACCTTAAATTTCCCTAAGTCATTAACATTAGAGTAGCGAATAAATTCGGCGCGTTGTTCGTTTTGAGAGCGGGCAAATTTTAAATAAACCTCCAGCGTTTTCCAATATTTGTGATCTCTATTGGTATCCATGAGCAGCAGGTATCCCATGATTATAAATCCAGCCATTTCTACCAGGCGACGGGCATGGAAATCGACAAATTCATTGTTGTTGGTTTCTACCACTTTTTTTACTGCTTCCTCGTATGCCTGAGTCATCGAGATCAGGATACGGCGGTAGGTTTCGAGCTCGGGTTTGATATCAGTGGCTTCAAATTCCTTGATGCGTGTGAGGTAGGCTCCCGTAGTTACCCCCCGAATGGCAGCTACTACCTGCAGCTGGGTGGTTCCCTCGTAGATAGAGGTTATGCGGGCATCGCGATAGATTCGTTCAACGGGATAATCTTTCATAAACCCTGATCCCCCATGAATTTGCACGGCATCGTAGGCATTCTGATTGCAAAACTCAGAAGCAATACCCTTGGCCAGCGGGGTAAACAAATCGGCCCATTTCTGGTACTTTTTCAGCTCTTCTTTTTCTTCTTTGGTTAGCTCCCGTTCTTCGGCAATGTGGGTGAGGGTTTTGTAGATGTCGACATAGCGGGCTGTTTCGTAGAGGAGTGCACGCGACGCATCCAGTTTAGCTTTCATCACCGAGAGCATTTCGTATATGGCCGGAAATTCGATAATGGGTTTGCCAAACTGTTGACGTTCACGGGCATAGGCAAGTGCTTCACGATAGGCAGCTTCGCTGATACCTACCGACTGGGCTGCAATACCCAATCGAGCACCATTCATCAGCGCCATAACATATTTGATTAACCCCAACCGACGCTGTCCACATAGTTCGGCAGGTGCATTCTTAAATACCAGTTCGCAGGTTGGAGAACCCTTAATCCCCATCTTATTTTCGATACGACGAACGGTAATGCCACCGTTGCGGCGATCGTAGATAAACATAGACAACCCACGACCATCGGTAGTGCCTTCTTCCGAACGGGCAAGCACAAGGGCTATATCTCCATCTCCGTTGGTGATAAATCGTTTTACCCCATTGAGATACCACTGGTTGGTTTTTTCGTCGTAGGTGGCCTTCAGCATCACTGCCTGCAGGTCACTACCTGCGTCGGGCTCGGTAAGGTCCATGGCCATGGTAGCTCCTTCGCATACACGCGGCAGGTAACGCATTTTTTGCTCTTCCGTGGCAAATTCGTTGATGGTCTCGGCACAGTCCTGAAGCCCCCATATGTTTACAAAGCTGGCATCGGCACGTGATACAATGTCGGCAGCCATAATATAGGGAACTATCGGAAAATTAAGCCCCCCAAAACGACGTGGTAAAGACATTCCCATCAAACCAGCCTGTTTTAAGGCTTCAAGGTTTACCTGGGTGCCTGTAGCATATTTAACTCTACCATTTTCGAGTTGAGGCCCTTCATGATCCACCGATTCGGCATTGGGTGCAACAACCTCGGCACATATTTCGCCTACTATTTCCAGTACTTTATCGTAACTATCCATGGCATCCTCAAAGTCCTGAGGAGCATAGTCATATTTATCTTTCTCGGTAAAATTTCTTTCCTTAAGCTCAACAATCCGCTTCATTAAGGGATGCTGCAGCTGAAATTTAAGGTCGGGATTATCGGTATAAAAGTTGCCCATAATTTTCTGGTTTAATGTGTTGACACAATAGCTATTTGGTATTTTGCTTGTAATATTTGATCATTTTAGGAATCACGTCCTCTACATTGCCTGTAATTACATAATCGGCAATTTTATTGATAGGGGCATAGGGGTCGCTGTTGATAGAAATGATCATGCTCGATTCCTGCATACCAGCAATGTGCTGGATTTGACCCGATATGCCGCAGGCAATGTACAGTTTGGGTCGTACGGTAACTCCCGTTTGACCAATCTGACGGTCGTGTTCGGCGAAGCCTGCGTCGACAGCTGCGCGAGAGGCGCCCACTTCGGCCCCCAGCACCTCGGCCAGCTCGAAAAGTAGCTGGAAGTTTTCCTTTGAACCAACCCCATATCCACCTGCCACGATGATTGAAGCATTTTTGATATTGACCTTCGACTTTTCCATCTGGCGTTCGATGATACGTACGGCAAAATCAGTATCGCTGATATACTTTTTAGCGTCGAGCTTCACTATCTGTCCCTTATAATTGGGGTCGGCAATTTCTTTTTTCATCACCCCCTCCCGTACTGTAGCCATCTGGGGACGGCAATCGGGGTTGATGATGGTAGCAATGATATTTCCCCCAAAGGCCGGACGAATCTGGTACAGCAGGTTTTCGTATATCTTGTTGGTCCTGTTTTCGGTATGCGGGCCTATTTCAAGTTCAGTACAGTCGGCTGTAAGTCCGCTGTGTAAGGCTGAAGAAACCCGTGGACCCAGGTCTCTGCCCACAGTGGTGGCCCCCATCAAAGCTATTTGAGGTTTTTGCTCCTCAAAAAGTTTTACCGTGATTGATGCATAAGGCAAAGTAAGATAATGCTCGAGAGAAACATCATCGACTATATAAAGTGTGTCAACGCCATACGGGAAAATCTGTTTCTCAATACCGTCAAGCTTGTAGCCGATAGCCAGGGCTTCTAATTTGCATCCCAGCTGGTTGGCCAGCTTGCGACCTTTGGTAAGTAGTTCAAGGCTTACGTCCTGTACCTTACCCTCCTCTATTTCGCAAAAAACTATGATGTTGTTCATGCCTTCAAAATTTAAACAGTTAACGGATGTTATCCAATCGTATGGTTTTCAATAAGTTCCTTCATCAGCTGATTGATATCGGAATCGCTGTCGGTTAGTTTTTTAGCTTCTTTTACCTGAAATACAATGTTTTCAATTTTTTTCACCTTGGTGGGCGAGCCGTTGAGGCCCAGCTGATTGCGATCGCACTCAATATCGTTAGCACTCCATTCTTTAATGTTCAGGTATGGCTTTTCATTGATGAGAGCCATATAGTCTTCGGATTTTTCGGCACGTTCGCTCAGGGTGGTTGCGTGCTTGTATTTCATCAGCAGCTTGGCATTTCGGGGGCGGCAGGCGGGTGCTGACCCATTGACGGTAACCAGCAAGGGAAGTTTCCCTTCGACAATTTCAACCCCTCGCTCGAGACGACGTTTGACTCGAATTACCCCATCTTTAACGAAAATTACATCCTCGGCGTAGGTAATCTGGGGTATACCCAGTTTTTCGGCCACCTGAGGGCCCACCTGTGCCGTATCGCCATCTATGGCCTGACGGCCTGCAAAAATTAAATCGAATTTTCCTATCTTGCGAATTGCACAGGCAAGTGCATAGGAAGTAGCCAGGGTATCCGAGCCGGCAAAAGCTCTGTCGGTGAGTAAAATACCATCGTCGGCTCCACGGAATAAACCTTCTCGCAAAATTTCCGCTGCCCTTACCGGGCCCATGGTCAGCAGGGTAACCGTAGTTCCAGGAATCCGATCCTTTAATCGTAATGCCTGTTCCAGTGCATTCAAATCCTCGGGATTAAAGATGGCGGGCAACACAGCTCGATTCACTGTCCCATCGGCTTTCATCGCATCTTTGCCAACATTGCGCGTATCCGGAACCTGCTTTGCTAATACTATAATTTTAAGTCCCATCCTATTTAAAATTTATTTTTACACTCAATTTTTTTTAAATAAGCGAACAAATATAATAGTCGGTTTTGAATTTACCTGACAACCCTTGTAGTTTGGAATGTTTTTAAATAAATGGAGATATACCGAGGGTAGGGGAGTGTTAAAAGTGAGGCTTAGCTTATCAGACTCCAGTTGATATTTTCCTTTTTGGTTTTCGATACCAGAATTTTAAGCTTGACATTTTCGGAGGAAGCTAAGAGCGAGTCTTTTTCAACAATATCAATAGCAATGTCTTTTGCTATTTGTAGTATTTGCTGGTCCTTAGCGAGGTTGGCAATGTGCAGTTCAAAGGGCATACCGCTTTGCTGTGTACCATCGATGTCGCCGGGGCCACGCAGTTTCAGGTCGGCTTCAGCAATTACGAAGCCGTCGTTCGAGGTTTCCATGATTTGCATGCGTTTGCGGGCTTCTTCCGAAAGCTTATGGCTGGTAAGCAGTATGCAATAGCTCTGATCGGCTCCTCGTCCTACTCTGCCGCGCAATTGGTGCAACTGCGAAAGCCCAAAGCGTTCGGCATTTTCAATAACCATGACCGAGGCATTGGGAACATTTACCCCCACCTCGATGACCGTAGTCGAAACTAAAATGTGATATTTACCCTCTACAAAACCTTTCATGGCTTCGTCCTTGTCGGAAGCCTTCATCTGGCCATGCAACATGCATAGGCTATATTGAGGTGGTGGAAATAGTTTCTGAAGTTGATGATAGCCTTTTTCCAGTGCTTTCAGGTCGAGCTTTTCGGATTCCTTGATTAGTGGGAAGACAATGTAAACTTGCCGGCCTAGTGCAATCTCCCTTTTTATCAGGGTAATCACTTTTTCGCGTTGTAGGTCGGTAAAATGTTTTGTAATGATAGGTTTTCGTCCCGGTGGTAGCTCATCGATTACAGATACATCCAGATCGCCATAGAGCGTCATGGCAAGTGTACGAGGGATGGGTGTAGCCGTCATGACCAGTACGTGGGGTGGGGAACTACTTTTTTGCCACAGTTTGGCACGTTGGGCTACTCCAAAGCGATGCTGTTCATCGATAATGACCAATCCCAGGTTTTTAAACTGCACATTATCCTCAATAAGGGCATGGGTACCTATTAGAATATGTGTATTCCCATTGATCAGCTGGTCCATTATTTTTTGCCGCACAGATTTTTTGGTCGAACCGGTCAGCAACTGAATATCAATAGGTAAATTCTGCAATAGGTACTTAAAACTTTCGTAGTGTTGATTGGCTAAAATTTCGGTAGGTGCCATCAGGCATGCCTGAAAGCCATTATCCAGAGCAATGAGCATGGTCATAAGGGCAACCAGGGTTTTGCCGCTACCTACATCACCTTGCAGCAGGCGATTCATCTGATGACCCGACCCCAGATCTTTGCGAATTTCCTTGATTACCCTTTTTTGAGCATTTGTGAGCTCAAATGGCAAATGTTGTTCATAAAAATTATGAAAAAGATTTCCAACCTGCCTGCAAATAAGCGATGAGGGTATTTTTTTGCGAATAGCCTTTTGATAGGCCATGTTGAGTTGGATGGTAAAAAGCTCTTCAAATTTCAACCTATACTCGGCCCTCTGGAGTTCAGCTATAGAGCGAGGATAGTGGATGTTTTGCAAAGCATCGCGAAGAGAAACAAGATTTAAGCTTCGGATCAAATATACGGGAAGAGTTTCCTCAACTTCGTGCAGATATTTTTCCAGACAAATCCCAATGAGCTTATGCAGCCACCGCGAGGTCATAAAGTATTTTTTCATGCGCTCGGTGGTGTTGTAGTAGGGTTGAAGGGTAGGTCTTAAGCTCTGATCGTCGGGATTGAAGGTATCTATTTCGGGGTGTGGAATACTGTATTTGCCATTGAAAAAATTGGGCTTGCCATAAACAATGTACTGTGTATTAAGCTTATAGGTTTGTTGGATCCATTTGAGTCCCTGAAACCATACCAGTTCAATTGCTCCGGTATCGTCGACAAAAGTTGCAACCAGTCTTTTCTTGATGCCTTCCCCAACCGTATTGTATTCCAATATTTTACCAATAATCTGGAGATAGGGCAAATCGGGCGATAATTCATTAATTTTATAAAACCGGCTCCTGTCCACATGTTTATAAGGGAAATACATCAACAAATCCTCAACCGTGACTATTTTCAAATCCTCTGCAAGAATCTCGGCACGTTTGGGGCCTATACCCGGTAAATATTTTACAGGAGTATCCAACAAACTCATGGGCTTTTAAGAATCGCAAACAAATTTACGATTTTAGTTTAAAGTTTTTCCTTGCTTGCAGAATTTCGTCCCGATGCTCCATTGCCCATTGCGAAAGATTATGGAGCTGTTCCAGAAGGCTTGCCCCTACTGATGTTAGACGATATTCAACCCTTGGCGGAATTTCGGCAAAGTAACGTCGTTCTATCAGGCCATCCTCTTCCAGATGTCGCAGCGTATGGGTCAACATCTTTTGCGAAATACCTTGAATTTGATCCTTTAATTCGCTAAAACGTAATACTCCCCTAGTTCCCAGCGTGGTAATCACATATATCGACCACTTGTCCCCTATCCTGTCCAGAACATCTTTAATGGGGCAAAAATTTTCTTCGCTCATAACTTTTTCATCACCATTTGCTAATTATTTTGACCATGATATAAACAAATTTTTTAGACACTTGTTATTATAATAGTATAAAAAATAAACTTAGTATAATTAAGTAACTAATTTTTTAATTTTAAAAAACGTAAAGCTATGAAAAAAATGATGAAGTTATCCCATGCCAATTCTTTGCGTATGGTAGCAGCCTTTGTGATGGCTGGTTTGTTTGCTCAGGGTGTTACTCAAGCACAGTCGAAGTGGACGGTTGATAAGGTACACTCAACCGTAAAGTTTTCTGTTCAACATCTGGTAATTTCTGAGGTAGAGGGTAGTTTCCGCAATTTTGATGGCAGCATTGTAAGTAAAAATGATGACTTTACTGATGCAATCATCGAATTTTCCGTCGATGTAAACAGTATCAATACCGACAATGAAATGCGTGATAATCATTTAAAAAGCGATGACTTTTTCAATGTAGGCAAATTCCCTAAAATGACATTTAAAAGCAAGTCGTTTAAGAAAGTTAGCGGCAATAAGTATGAACTGATAGGGGATCTGACTATCAGGGATGTGACCAAACCAGTGAAATTTGATGTAGTTTATGGAGGAACAGTAAAGGATCCCTACGGCAACATTAAGGCTGGATTCAAGGCCACGACAGTAATTAACCGATTTGATTATGGTTTGAAATGGAGCGCTCTAACCGAGGCAGGAGGGGCTGTCGTAGGAAATGAGGTTAATGTTGTGTTGAAGTTGGAGTTTGCAAAAGTGCAACAATAAAAATAATCCAGAAATAAAGCGGCTTTACTGATTTGATGGTGAAGCCGCTTTTTTTGAATCTGTCAAGTTTGATGATTTCTTACCAAACATACCCATCACCATGAAAAGAGCTGAAAGTATAATAATTTGAGTAATCATTGAATCGCTGACCAGAGGCAAGGCGTATATACCTGGAATGGAAAGAAAAAGTAGTATGGTTATCAGCCCTCGGGGGGCAATATAGAGTAGCGGATGGTTGGGAAGGTTAAATATTTTGAGCAGTCCCCACCGAATTAGGTATATCATAACAAAAATGCATAGTGCCCAGGTTATAGTTCTGATTTCTATAAGCTTAGCAGTTTCAATCAAAAAGCCAAACAAGAGAAAAAATAGTGAACGTATTAAAAAAGTGATTTCAATGGTAAGTTCCTTAAGTCGATTTACTTCCACTTTTAATATCTCGGGCTGTAATTTTTGTATTATGCTAAAATGTGCCAATTTTTCAATATTGGCTAAAATAAGTCCCAAAGCTAAAATGAATAACAAGGCAGGCAAATGCAGTTCCTTGGATATGGAATATACTAAGATTATAAATAGTACAATGGGCGTATATTTTACCTGGTGTTTCAGCTGGCGTAGCAGCAATAGCAAACCAAAGGTAACTAAAAATGAAAGCAAAATAATGACGATGATCTGTAAAATAAAACTACTCAGGACATTAAGGCCGAAGTTGTCGTTATATAGTAGGAAATTAAACAAAATAACGCCAAATATATCCGACATACTGCTTTCGTAAATAACAAATTCTCTGTTCTTAGCAGAAAGATTTTTGCTGCTGGGGATTGCAATAGCACTGCTGATAATCGCAAATGGGATTGCATTTATCAGGCATATTCTAAAGTCAGTGTGGGTAAAATAATAAAAAGCAGTACTTATGGTCAGACTCAACGTCAAAATTGAAAGGATGGCTATCAGCGAAGATTTAATAATTAAAGGGAGCCTGGCTCGGTTAAATTCGAGTTCTAAGGCCCCCTCAAGAACAATTAGAATAAGCCCTATGGTTCCCAACAAAGGCAATACCGGACTTAGGTTGGGTATAGCTACATGAAGTGTATTGGTAAGTTGCCGTATAGCCCAACCCAGGATTAGTAACAGTATTACCGATGGCAACTTACTTTTTGAGGCAGTAATGTCAAAAACATACGACAGTAAAAGTAATGCACACAACGTAATGATGATGGCTCCGGTCATATTTACTCGCTAAAATAGGGTAATAAAAGATCTTCAAAACGATAAAACCCTTTTTCTTTATTTTCAAGATTTTTAGCCACAAAAACAGCACCGTTCCCAAATGCTTCGCGGGATATTGATTCATGTATCAGACGAACAGTTTGATACGGAAAACCGAAAATAATTTCGTGTTTACCTACTATACCCCCAGCGCGTATTGAACTTATGTGGGAGAAATCCACTTTAAGAGCTTCTGCGATTTTTAATGCGGTACCCGAAATACTCTCTTTTTGCTTAAAATGTTCTTCAAGGATAATAATATCAACCCAGGGCGCAATTTTTTTCAAAAATCTGGCTGCAAATATAAGATAATTTACTCCCAGCGTTATGTTGGGCGACCAGAATACGGTAGTTTTTTCTGCAAGTTTCTTTAAAAATTGAATGGTTTCTTCACTATAGTGAGAGATTGCAGAGATGATCTTAATTCTCTTTTCGGCTGCAACATTACCATATTGAAAAACATTATTTTCCGTTGAAAAATCTACGATGTAATGAACAGGATGCCTATCCAGCAATTCGTTGGTGCTACATTCGGCTGTAGAATATATTACAGCCGGGTCGGAAGTCTCGATACCCAGAAAGTCGGCTGCCGAATGATGCGATAGCAATTTTTGCTTACGTAGTACCCATTCCAGACTGAACTCGTGATGCCGGAGAAACACTGAGGCTACGGCTTTTCCTGCGCGGCCAAAGCCCATTAATCCTACTTTTATCATGATCCTTTTTGATTATAAACGCATTTCAAGCTCTTTTGCGTATATCGATTTGTGCTCGAAGTAAGAAGCGATAAAGTAAGCACAAGCCGACACAATCATAAGGGGGACAAACAGTGAATATCCACCGGTAATCTCGGCAATGAGAAATACTGCAGTGAGTGGAGTTTTTATTACTCCCGATAGTACCCCTGCCATGCCAGCTACTGTAAGATTCACAGCATTCAGGGTAAGTAGTCCCGAGTAGTTAAAAATATTGGCAAGCCAATACCCAAGAAAACCTCCCATGAAAAGGGAAGGAGCAAAAATACCGCCGTTACCTCCAGCAGAAATCGTTACACTGGTGGCCAGAATTTTTAAGTACAACAGTATTACTATGGCAATCAATGTAAGCACTACATTTGGCTGAAAAAGCTGAGGATTGATTATGGCAACATTTTGTTGATTGAAAATGGCCTGGATGGAAAAATAACCCTCTCCAAAAAGGGAGGGAAATAAAAAAATAAGAATAGCAAGTATGATACCACCTAATGTCGCCCTGAGCCATTTATTAGCGATTTTCTCGAAGCGTTTTTTGATGCTCAACGATTGTCGGATGATGATTACTGAGTATAGCCCGGCCAGGGCACCAAGTAATATGTATGCAGGTATAGCCTTAAGTTCCCATTCCGAACTAATAAGCACAAACAGCTGCCCATGAAAAAGAATACGGGATACAATAGCAGCCGAAGCGCTGGCAAGTAATAAAGGAATAAAGGCGGCAACCGTAGCCTCTGCAAGAAGTACCTCAATGGCAAATAATACTCCAGCTATCGGTGCGTTAAAAATAGCTGATATACCTGCTGCTGCCCCACTTGCCAGCAATACATTTCGATCGTCGTTGGTCAATTTAAAGTAGCGGGCTAAGTTGGACCCAATAGCCGACCCGGTAGCTACTATAGGAGCTTCAAATCCCGCCGACCCCCCAAAACCTACTGTAAAGGCGCTGGAAAATACGTGACCATACATTTGCTTTGCGTCAATATACGATAACCGATTTTTAATGGATTCCAATATAGGACTGATACCAAATGGTAGCCCTTCGCGATGGAATATTCGAAGGTAAATGAGCGTCAAAAATAATCCACCTGTAGGAAGCAAAGCAAGCAGTATGTTCGAATATTTCTGATTAATAACGAATTGAATAAAATAATGCACGTAAATCAATATGTTTTTTAAAAGAAATGCTGAAAAACCGGCTACAATTCCTATAAGTATGCATACGAGAATAATTAGCGTTCGTCTGGGGGTCTTCAGCACCAATCTTCGAAGCTGGAATTGTAAAGCATGGGTAATGGGCGAATAAAACATGGAGTTTATTTAAATGCAAAGATAACAATACTTGCTTTCAAATTTTTTTAAGCCGGATGTGGAAGGTTATTCTATCAGATTCCCACTATCACTTTTCTGAGCATATCAAGTGCGGCAATGGTAGATCGCTGAATATTTCTTATGCGGTTATCGCCAAAAAGGAAGCTTTTGCTAACAGTTTTTGTTGGGGTGGCAACAGCAATCCACACGGTACCTACAGGTTTTTCTGCAGTGCCACCATCGGGACCAGCAATGCCGGTAATGCCTAACGCATAATGCGTGTCAAATTTTTTAAGGCATCCCTGAGCCATGGCCTCAGCGGTTTGCTGGCTTACGGCACCATACCTGTCAAGTATGTTGGGATCAACGCCAAGAGCCTGTCTTTTTAATTCGTTAGCATAAGCTATAATTCCTCCTTTAAAATAGGCCGACGCGCCTGGAACCGATACAAGGGTTAATGCAATATTTCCTCCTGTGCAACTTTCGGCGGTTGAAACGGTGGCATTCCGATCAATAAGCAATTTCCCTACCACACGTTCCAGCGTATCGTCATCGTAGCCAAAAATATAATCGGATATGATGGGCTGTAAACGTTTTTCGGCTTCTGCTATCATTTCAAGGCCATGCGGATTGTGGTATACCGACATTCGAAGTTTTACAATGCCCGGTGAAGGTAGATAGGCCAGCTTAACTTCCTTAGGCAAGCTTTTTTCCCATTCGGCAATAGTTTCGGCTAATTTCGATTCAGCTATGCCGGTAGTTAGAATTGTGCGATGGTATATGTGTTCAATACGAAATTTTTGCCTCAGCATGGGTATAACCTGCTCGTCAAGCATTTTTTCCATCTCAAAAGGAACGCCAGGTAAGGCAAAATAGCACCGCCCCTCTTTTTCAAAAAACATCCCAGGTGCAGTACCAAGGGGATTGGGCAGGACGGTACAATTTTCAGGTATCCAGGCCTGGCTTTTGTTGAGTTCATTAAGTGTACCAGCCCGTTTTTCAAGGAAAATTTTTATCTGTTCTAAAATGCTGTTGTCGAATTTCAGTTTTGTTTCAAAGTATTCGCACAGCGCTGGTTTGGTAATATCGTCGGAAGTAGGACCCAGACCGCCGGTTAGAATTACAATATCGCTTTGCTGGTGTGCACGCTGAAGCGACTGCAAAATTTCTTCCCTATTATCGCCCACACAGGTAGCTTCCTTGACTCGTATGCCTTCCAGATTAAGCTTGCGGGCAATGTACGAGGCATTGGTGTTAACAACCTTACCTATTAACAATTCATCCCCTATGGCAATGATCGTAGCCTGCATCGAACAATAATTCTACTGTATTGACTCAATATTATAAGGCGTACTTTGATAAACGTAATAGTTGAGCCAATTGGCAAAAAACAGGTTGGCATGGCTACGCCACGTAACCACAGGACGCTGCGAAGGATCGTCGTTGGGGAAGTAATTTTGAGGAATATCTATATCCATACCTTTATTTTTGTCTCGTATATATTCCTGATGCAGGGTATGGGGGTCGTATTCGAAATGTCCGGTAACAAATATTTTACGTCCCTGTTGATCCATTACAATATGTACCCCTGCCTCAGGCGATAATGCAACAATCTGTAGGCCAGGCACTTTTTCGATATCTTCGCGTCGAACTTCCGTGTGTCGGGAGTGGGGAGCCATAAAAACATCGTCGAACCCACGAACAAGGGGTAACATGGGGTCGGTTACCCTATGTTCAAATACACCAAACATTTTGGCCGGTAATTTATATTTAGGAATACCGTAAAAATGGTACAATCCTGCCTGAGCAGCCCAACAAATAAAAAGCGTTGAGGTTACATTATGGACCGTCCAATCCATAATTTCCTGTATCTCATTCCAGTAATTAACTTGTTCAAATTCCAGATGTTCGATGGGTGCACCGGTAATAATAAACCCGTCGTACTTGTGTTGCATAATTTCACTGTAATCCTTATAGAATGTTTTCAGGTGCTCCTGGGGCGTGTTCTTTGAAATATGGCTTGCAATGTGAACCAACTCCAGCTCAATTTGCAGGGGCGAGTTGGACAACATGCGAATAATCTGTGTTTCGGTTGTTTGTTTGATGGGCATCAAATTAAGCACGGCAATTCGTAAGGGACGAATATCCTGATGGATAGCCGTCGATTCGGTCATCACAAAGATGTTTTCCTTTCGAAGAACATCTATTGCAGGAAGTCGATCAGGTACATTAATAGGCATAGTTCCAATGTTTTAAAAAATTAATGCAAAGGTAGTGCTGTTTGGTAAAACAACAAAGCAAAAGTTACAACCGAACGAAATTATCGAGCATACGTCCCAGAATGATGTTATTATCTCTCAATAAAGATGCCTTTTGTAACATCTCAGCTGCCGATTGAATGAACGGTCCATTTTCCTGTAATTCAGCATCGGCATTGTCGAGAAAAAGATGGAGTAAATCCGGCGTTACCTCGAGATGAAATTGCAGACCCAGTACCCGATTTCTCCAGATATAAGCTTGATTCTCGCATGCCTTCGAGCGATAAAGCAATTGACACTGATCGGGAAGATCGTATGTGTCGCCATGCCAGTGAAAAGCTGTAAATCGATGCGGAAGACCTTCTATAACCGAATGTTCAGCGCCAGTATGATACACATCATAAAAACCTATTTCTTTCCATTGATTGCGATAAACTTTAGCACCCAGTACAAGTGCCAGCAGCTGGCTACCCAAACATACCCCAACAATTTTCTTTTCACAGGCAATGGCTTCGCTAATAAATGTCTTTTCTCTGCCCAACCATGGATAACTTTCCTCATCATGCACGCTCATGGGACCACCCATAATTACAAGCATATCGTAAGCGCTCTGAGCTGGCAAATCCTCGTGCATGTGAAAACGGGTAAAGCTAATTTCATAGTTTTTTTCCCGAGCCCACTCCATAATATAACCCGGCTCCTCAAATACCTCATGCTGCAAAAAGTGAATACGCATAGTATCCCTTTTTTAAAATTATTATAACCTTAATATGTTCCGATTGTTCAAATTTAAGGATCTTCTTTATGGTGTAAAAATAACTTTAAGTTCGTTAATATTGAACTTAAAGCTTCCTAAGTGCCTAATAAAAATAAGACATGTAACAAAAATCACCTGATATGCATATTCGAAACCAATGGAATGTGTATCTTTGGAGTTCGAAAACCACCCTGTTAGCGTGCAATCATGGAAAAAAACTGGATAATAAAGGAACAAGGGAATCCTGCTGAGGTAAAACACCTGATGGAAGTGTTGGGGGTGGAGTTTCCCATTGCCAACCTGCTGGTACAACGAAGAATTAAAACCTTCGATCAGGCAAAAGCTTTTTTTCGTCCCAGTCTTTCCGACTTGCACAATCCCTTTCTGATGAAAGACATGGAAAAGGCTGTTATTCGATTGGATAACGCTATTAAAAGTGGGGAAAAAATTATGATATATGGCGATTATGATGTAGATGGTACTACAGCCGTATCCATGTTCCTGACCTTTTTAAAGACTTACACACCTCATCTTACCTATTATATACCCAACCGCTACACCGAAGGTTATGGAATTTCTATCAAAGGCATTGACCAAGCTGCCCAGCAGGGGGTTAGCTTGATTGTTTCGCTCGATTGTGGTATCAAGGCGGTAGAGAAAGTGGCTTATGCCAGGCAAAAGGGAATTGATTTTATCATATGCGATCATCATACAGCTGGTAACACCTTGCCGTCGGCTGTAGCTGTGCTCGACCCCAAACGTGCTGATTGCAGCTATCCTTACAAAGAACTCTCGGGTTGTGGTGTAGGATTCAAACTGCTTCAAGCCTACTGTATCAAAAATAACCTTGATTTGGAACAGTTGTACGATTTCTTAGATCTTGTTGCGGTGAGCATTGCTTCCGACATTGTGCCAATTACTGGTGAAAATCGTATCCTGGCTTTTTATGGACTTAAAAAACTTAATACCAACCCCCGCAGTGGCTTAAAAGCTATTATTAAAATAGCTGGTATCGAAGGTAAAAACATTTGCATCGATGATATAGTATTTAAAATAGGCCCACGAATCAATGCCGCCGGGCGTATCGATACCGGCAAATCATCAGTCGAACTCCTTATTGCCGAGGATGAAACAATAGCTATCAACAAAGGTGATCTTATCAACGACTTTAACAATACCCGCAAGAACATTGATGCAACCATCACAAAAGAGGCCCTGGACATGATTGCCTCGAACAAGGAATTTCAAAACCGTCGTACCACCGTCGTTTACAAGCCTACCTGGCACAAAGGTGTAATCGGTATAGTGGCCTCGCGCTTGATTGAGAGCTATTATCGTCCTACCATCGTATTTACTGACTCTAACGGAATGATCACTGGTTCAGCTCGTTCGGTCGCCGGTTTTGACCTCTATCGGGCCATAGAAAGTTGTAGCCACCTGCTCGAAAGTTTCGGCGGGCACATGTATGCCGCAGGACTTACCTTAAGAAAAGAAAATTTTGCCGCATTCCAGAAACTTTTCGAACAGGTTGTCGCAGAAAATATTCTTCAGGAACAAATAATCCCATCCATCGAAATCGATATGGAATTAAATCTTAAAAGCATTACCCCAAAACTTCTGCGAATCCTTAAACAATTTGAACCATTCGGTCCCGAAAACATGACTCCTGTATTTTTTACCGAAAACGTGGCAGACGACGGAACCGGTCGACCCGTTGGCACACAAAAAGAACATCTTAAACTTAATATTCTCCACGAGGACGAACCCTTTAAACCTTACCCGGCAATTGGTTTCAACCTTGCCCATCTCTATCCCAGTATTGCCAACGGAACCCCTTTCGACATTTGCTATTGCATCGAGGAAAACGAATACCGTGGACAAAAAAGCATTCAATTGCGCATAAAAGATATTAAACCCGACAAAAATACTTTAGCCGAAATAAACAATCGTATGGAAAAATTAAAGCAAGATAACTAATAAATTAAAAACACCACCTATGAAGTACGGATTCTTTGATGATCAATCGAGGGAGTATGTTATTACCAATCCTCAAACTCCCTGGCCATGGATTAATTATCTGGGCACGGAAGATTTTTTCTCGCTCATATCCAATTTTGGAGGAGGATATTGTTTTTATAAGGATGCTAAATTTCGTCGAATTCTGCGCTATCGGTACAACAATGTACCCATGGATGCTGGCGGCAGATATTTCTATATCAAGGATGACGATACCATCTGGTCGCCAGCATGGAAGCCCGTAAAAACACCCCTCGATAGCTACGAATGCCGTCATGGTATGAACTATACCATCATATCCGGTAGCAAAAATGGTGTTAAGGCTCGGGTGTTGTTCTTTGTTCCGCTAAAAACCTGGGCCGAAGTGCATAAGGTTACGTTGTCCAACGAAACCCAGTCCGTAAAAAAATTGAAACTCTTCACCTTCGTTGAGTGGGCGCTCTGGAATGCTGCTACGGATATGGAAAATTTCCAACGAAATTTGTCGACCGGCGAGGTCGAAATTGAGGGCTCGGTACTTTACCATAAAACCGAATATAAGGAACGCCGCAATCACTATGCTTACTATGCTGCTGCCAATGTATCCATCCAAGGGTACGACACCGATAGGGAAAGCTTTTTTGGATTATACAACGGATTTGACGAACCCCAGGCTGTACTTGAAGGTAAACCCCGCATGTCTGAAGCCCACGGATGGTCGCCTATCGCTTCACATTACATTGAAATAGAATTACAACCAGGCGAAAGTAAAGACCTGATATTTGTGTTGGGCTACGTCGAAAATCCCGATGAGGAAAAATGGGAAAGTAAAGGCGTGATCAACAAAAAACGGGCTAAAGAAACCATTGCCCGCTTTCAAACCCCACAACAGGTGGATGAAGCTCTGGCTGAATTGAAAAGATATTGGAACAATCTGCTGAGTATCTTTAATGTCCGGTCGCACGACGAAAAACTCGACCGAATGGTTAACATCTGGAATCAGTACCAATGCATGATTACTTTCAATTTCTCGCGTTCTGCTTCATTTTTCGAATCAGGCATTGGGCGCGGCATGGGTTTCCGCGATTCCAACCAGGACCTCATTGGATTTGTTCACCAGATCCCCGAACGTGCACGCGAACGTATCATCGACATTGCCTCAACCCAGTTCCCCGATGGTAGCTGTTACCATCAATACCAGCCACTCACCAAACGAGGTAACAACGATATCGGCAGCGGCTTCAACGACGACCCCTTATGGCTTATTCTCGGAACCATCAGCTATATCAAGGAAACAGGCGATTTTTCCATCCTCGACGAAATGGTTCCTTTCGACAACAACCCCGCCCTGGCAAAACCGATGTTTGAACACCTGAAGGTGTCGTTCGACCATGTCATCAATAATCTCGGTCCCAATGGCCTACCCCTCATTGGCCGAGCCGACTGGAACGATTGCCTCAACCTCAACTGTTTCTCTACCAACCCCGACGAATCATTCCAAACCACCGAAAACAAAACCGAAGGCTCAAAAGCCGAATCCGTAATGATTGCCGGACTATTTGTCGTGTACGGAAAAGAGTATGCAAAATTGTGTGAGAAACTGGGTAAAACCGATGAAGCTCAACGTGCCATGTCCCATGTGGAAAAAATGATTGATGCCGTAAAAAAACATGGTTGGGACGGAGAATGGTTTATTCGGGCTTACGACTACTATGGGCGTAAAGTGGGTAGCCATGAAAACGAAGAGGGTAAAATATTTATTGAGTCACAGGGATGGTGTACTATGGCCGAAATTGGCAAGGAAGAAGGTCTTTGCCACAAGGCGCTCGATTCGGTTAAAAAATACCTCGACTGCGAATACGGTATCGTGCTCAACCAACCTGCCTTTACACGCTACTACATCGAATATGGCGAAATATCGAGCTACCCTGCCGGATATAAAGAAAATGCAGGTATTTTCTGTCACAACAACCCCTGGATCATGATAGGCGAAACCAAGATTGGCCGAGGTGACAGGGCATGGGAATACTACAAAAAAATTTGTCCGGCCTACCTCGAGGATATTAGCGATCTTCACAAAACAGAGCCCTACGTCTATTCGCAAATGATTGCAGGCAAAGATGCTTACCGGCCGGGCGAGGCCAAAAACTCCTGGCTTACTGGTACAGCAGCCTGGAACTTCTATGCCATTACCCAGTATATCCTCGGTATACAGCCCGATTACGATGGACTGATTATCGACCCATGTATCCCCGCCGAATGGAAAGGATATACCATTACCCGAAAATTTAGGGGGGCAACCTATCACATTGAGGTGAAAAATCCATCAGGCGTCCAAAAGGGAGTGAAAAAAATTACTCTCGACGGAAAAGAAATAACCGGTAATCTCGTACCTATACAGCCTGCCGGTAAAACCTATCACGTCGAAGTAATTATGGGCTGATTCCTGCTTTAGCGTTATGTAATTATACAACGACGGATAGCCTTTGCTGTCCGTCGTTTTTTATGCTAACTCTGTCTTAGAAAAAGATTTTCCAATAACATTAATTGAAAAAGGTACTGATACTGTCCCCAAAAAGTGTTTTTAGCATTTTGTGTTGCGTTGCAGCACTAAACAAGCATTCCTCTTCTTTTGCCTTGATGCAAAAGAAGCAAAAAATTAAGGCTCAAAAGCCCGATCCGATGGGTGCCCCGGGAGCGTCTCTGCGTGCGCGACACAACTCGCCCCGCCTGCGGCGTGGCTCAGACAATGTCGCTTGCACAAGTCCCCCGGGCTACGATCCACTCCCGACCCATTGCCGGGTCGGGCTTTTAGGCCAACAGGGAGGCGAGTATAATTTTGTGCATTTTTATCCTGGATATGATGAATGAATAAAAATTTTTATTCAGCCGAAAAATTTTTTAGAGGAAGTTTGTCATAGAGCTTAATTTCTAAGGAAAATCATTGAGAAGAAAGGTTTAATAATATCTTCTAAACAGGATGGGATAGCCTTTACGTGAAGTTTTGATACGATAAATTATGCTAAAATTTGTGTAATAATAAATATCATTGGCCCGTGACACAGAAGTAGATAATCCGTCGAGGTAATCGGAAAAAAGATAGCGCATGCCAATTTCTGCGCTGAAGGCATAGCGATTATCGTAAATTAGCTTTACCATTATTCCGCCTAGTATGGCAGGGGAATAATGGAAGCCCTTTTTAACAATATCGATACGGGGCACATAATCGCTCGGGTCACGTTTAATGTTCGAATAGTATGCTACTCCCCCTAAGCCCCCAAAGGCATATACTCCCTTATTGGAATATGTGCTTAACAAACCCCGTCGGTTGTATATTGCAAATGAAGACCGACGACGTTCTTCCTTAAGAATAGCATGTTCGTATTGCAACGTATGTTCAAGTCCATACGTATTGAAACGATATCTTCGATAATAGTTATCGCCCCCTTTATCGGTACCGCCTACCATAAGTAATATAAGGTTGAGTTTAATCGCATTAACCTCGGTAGTTTTATATCGAGCTCCTGCCATCAGGGCAGGTCGGGTGGTAAGCAGGTTTATGTCCCGTAAACCAAACAAATTGTTTTTTGTGGGTGACGTTCCACCAATGTCTCCAAAATAGTTGGCAAAACCCACTCCTACTATGGCTTCATAGCGCGTGAGTTTCCATCGCTGTGCCTTGGCTGTCGAACTCACCAACAACAATATTCCTATAAGCAGGTATTTTCGCATCAAAGCTTTATTTGCTTTTCTTTACAAAGTTAACAAAATAATATATTTTTGGTTGACAATCAATTGCGAATATCAGCTCCCCACATGAGTTTTTTGCGGATAGTTTGAAAGAATGAGTGGTTGGGCAGGCAGGCCAGAGCGATCTCGAAAGGTGCGAGCCTTACTTCCATTGGAATGTCGCAATCAAAAACTTTAGCCTGTGAATCAAGGGTTACCAGATATTTTCCCGAGCGCGAGGTTGCGTGAATCCCAATGGTCCGATGGTGGGGTACGATAAGGGGGCGTACCGAAAGGTTGTGCGATGCAATGGGGGCGATGATGATAGCCTTAACATCGGGCGATACGATAGGGCCACCTGTGCTTAACGAGTAGGCTGTGGACCCCGTTGGCGTAGATAGAATAAGCCCATCGGCCCAGTACCGATTTAACTCTTCTCCATCAATCGTAGTATCAATGGTTATCAGGGATGTATCGTGCTTTTGAATGGTAATCTCATTAAGAGCAAATGGAAAGGTAAAAAAAGGATTATTGTCACAATGAAAGCTAAGTAATGTTCGGCTGTCGATATGAAATTTTCCTTCAATTAGCATGGCTATCGACTCTTCAATTTCATTCTGGGCAATATTGGCCAGAAAACCCAGCCGACCCGTATTGACTCCCGCAATGGGTATTCCTTTGTTTTGCACATAACGAATTGATTCAAGCATTGTACCGTCGCCTCCCAGGCTAAAGAAAAGCTTAAAATCGGTAGTTATCTCATCCTGATGATTAAAAAGCGTAAAAGGGAACGAAAGTGAGACGCCCATTTCCTTTAGCTGTAGCACAAACTTTTCATGCAGATACAGACTAAGGTTATATTTTGTGATGCAGGCAAAAAATATATCTATCCCTTCCTTGTATATAGAATCGATTTGACGTCCAAAAATGGCTACTTTCATCATAATAAAATTAAATTTTAAAGGTATGATGGAACACCCATGCTCGCAATTTTATCACTATTGTTTTGCATTCGCAGGAACATGGGTGTTTCATAGTCTATATATTCAGAAAACGCATAAACAATTCGTAACGGTCATCGAGCAGCTGGCTCATTGCATCACTCTCCATGAAGGAGGCCTTTATGATGTAGTTGTAGCGGTTAAACGTTTGAATGATAGAAGTGATGTCAATAGTGTTTAGCTTAAGCGTGACATCAATTTTGGTGGTGTCGGGGCTGCTCGATATATACGTACTCAAAATCTTGGCATCGTTGCTTTCGACAATTTGTGCAATATGGGCAAGCGAATAATCATTCATATTAAGCTCCAGCACAATAATAGCCCCGGGATTCTTAACGGCAAGCAGTTCGGCAAAACTTTTTACCAGCGTATGCAGCGTTATTACGCCAAGGTAGTTCTTTTTATCATCGAGTACAGGTATGACGGTGAGATCGAGATTGGCTACCTGCTCAATAACCTGATAAATATGCTGGTTGGCCAATACATAGGGACGCTGTAACGATAGAGCATGATTACCAATAGGCTCGTCGGCCATGTTCAAATCATAAATATCCTTATCGGATATCAGTCCCAGAAATTCTGTATTGTTTACTATAGGCATGTGCGAGATTCGAAATATGTCCATGTACGATAGGGCTTTCATGCCCGTATCGGAGGTGCGCAGGGCAGGAATAACATCCGACATAATTTCTTTGGCAAACATCCCTTTTATCTTAAGTATTTCTATACCTTTGCAAAGGTATTTATTTTCATAAGCCAATAATAATGAAAACTCATTTAAGTGTAAATATAAACAAAATTGCTACCATTCGCAATTCCAGGGGAGGAAATATTCCCAATGTGGTTGAAGCTGCAATACGCATTCAGGGTTTTGGTGCCGATGGTATTACCGTACATCCCCGTCCCGATGAAAGACATATTCGTGTGAGCGATGTGTATGAGCTGAAAAAAGTGATAACAACCGAGTTTAATATCGAAGGCAACCCCACGGAAAGATTCATAAAGCTAATAACCGATGTTGTGCCCGAGCAGGTTACCCTTGTGCCCGATGCGCACGATGCCATTACTTCCAACCAGGGTTGGGACACTGTGACCCATAAATCTTTTCTTATCGATGTGGTAAAAGAGTTTAAAAAATATGGCATTCGTGTTTCTATTTTTGTCGATCCAGATGTACGGATGGTAGAGGCAGCCGCTGAAACAGGGGCCGATCGTATTGAGCTGTATACCGAACCTTATGCTTCAGCCTATCCGTTTGACCCGCATAAAGCTGTTGCCCCTTACGTAGAGGCAGCTAATGTAGCATTAAAATGTGGGCTTAAGGTCAACGCAGGACACGACCTGAACCTGCACAATTTACGCTTTCTCAAACAAAGTATCCCATTTTTGGCCGAAGTATCTATTGGTCATGCCCTTATTTCCGATGCGTTGTATCTGGGGCTCGAAAATACCGTAAAAGCCTATCAGGCCTGCCTTCAGGATACCTGAAGTAACTTAACTATTTGGCCTGATAAAAGCAGTTCTTTGGCGAGAAGATTTTTTCCTCGCTTTTTAGGGCTTTGATGGCCTTTTCGACTTCTTTCTTGTCTAATCCAGCGGCAGCTGCAATTTCAGCTGTTTTCATCGGTTTTCCACTGTTTTTCAACACTGTTAAAACAATTTCCTTACTCATATTCCTCAATGGATTTGAAAGTATCAAATTTATTAAACTTCAAAAATAAATTGTAGGTTTGCAAAAATATTTTTTCCATGTTTTCTTTCCATCGGAAAAAAATCTTGAGTTTTTTAAAAAAATTAATATTTGTTTGTATTTCTGTTAGTTTTTATTGGGTGCTGATGTACAAATTTATCAATCCTCCCATAACTTCGCTGATGGTTATCCGGGCGCTGGAACACGATTCGGCAAAAGGCAAGTTTCGTCATCAGCATCGTTGGGTGTCGTTAAAGGATATTTCGCCCAATGTAGTATGGGCTGTGATAGCAGCAGAGGATAATAATTTTACCTCTCACTGCGGAGTGGATTGGCAGGCTATACAAAAAGCCCGTCAAATAAATAAGTATAGCCGAATTAAGCATGGGGCCAGCACTATTTCCCAACAAACAGCAAAAAATGTTTTTCTATTTCCCTCTCGTACCTATTTCCGCAAAGCAGTAGAGCTGTATTTTACCTTTTTAATGGAGTTATGCTGGAGCAAACGTCGGATTATGGAGGTATATCTAAACGTGGTAGAGATGGGAAGAGGAATTTATGGGGTGGAAGCAGCTTCGCAGTTTTATTTTAAAAAGCATGCCAGCCAACTTACACCTTCCGAGGCTGCTATGCTGGCAGCAATCTTACCTGCCCCCTTGCGTCGTAATCCTGCACAACCATCTAACTACCTTATTAACAGGCAACAACGAATCTTATCGCTTATGTATAAATTGGGAAAACCAAATCTATAGAAATGCTTATGCGAATCCTGTTTTTTTTGCATAAAATAGGCCCATACCATCATGCAAGGTTTACTGAAATTGCGAAAAATTGTGAACTTATTGTGGTAGAAATATTACCCGGTTCAAAAGAATATGCGTGGGAGTCTATTAAAGAAACTCCAAACTATCAGCGTATACAGATGAAACCGCATATCAGCGGTACCGAACTGAAAGGGAAACGCTTACTTAGGGAAGTGCAAATTCTTTTCGACCGATACCAGCCAACCGCTGCAATTACCATGGGATGGAGTAACCGAACCTACATAGCTGCCCTCTATATTGCAAAAAAAAATGGAATACCGGTATTTTCTATGAGTGACACTACCTATAACGATACCAAAAGATATGTGATATTTGAACAGATCAAAAAAATACTTGTTGCTGGTTTCGATGGATTTGTCACGGCGGGGACTCGAAGCGAAAAATATCTGCTTAAATTGGGAGTGTCCCCAGAAATCATCTTTAAACCTTTTGATGTAGTCGATAATTCACACTTTCAGCATAAACGGGAAAAAATTCCTGGCTTTAACTACGAAATGCCCTACCTGCTGTGCCTCAGTAGGTATCTTCCTCGAAAAAATCTATTCAATCTAATTAAAGCCTATCATTCCTATTTGTCGTTACATCCCGATGAAAAAACTATTCTTTATATTGTTGGAAGTGGTCCGCTTGAAACATCTCTTAAATCTTTGATTGGGTCATTTCAGCATCAACAAATTCGTCTGCATCCCTTTGTGCAATATGATGAATTACCCGAGCTCTATCGTCATGCCCGGGGACTTATTCTTGCCAGTACCAGCGAACCATGGGGGTTGGTGGTCAATGAAGCTATGGCTGCCGGGCTACCCGTTATGGTATCTAACCGCTGTGGCTGTGTTGACGATCTGGTCAAGGACGGCGAAAATGGCTGGATCATGGATCCTACCTCCGAGGGCATCGTGGCTACCCTTGAAAAATTTTTTAATAAAACCCCCGAACAGCTTCGTGAGATGGGAAAAATAGGACAGAAAATCATTCAACAGTACGACCTAAAAGACCACAGAATTGCAGTATTGTCGATGATTGAAAATGCACCACAAACTTCAAGAAAAATATCAAAGTTTCAGAAACTCATCGTATTTTTACGTATCTTTTTATGAGCAAGCATGTTAACTGGAAATGAATGGTTGTACACTCTACTGCTCGCCATTGGTGTAATAGGTATCCCTATAGCGCAGCTGTTTAGCAAGAAATATTACGCCATATTTTCTCCACTTGCCATGGTGTGTGTGGTATATTTTTATTATGCTATTTTGGGACCTTTCAATAAAATGGCAAGCGGTGAAGTTATTGTGCGTACGCTCGACCTGCGCGATTACTATCTGCCTGCTATTACCGGCTGCCTGGTGTCATTCTATTCCATTGTGCTGGGGTATATGGCCAAACGACGTTTCAGGGGAAGAGCCTTTGCCCTTAATTTTCCGGTTGCTTCCAAACAGCTTCGTAATGTGGGGCTGGTAATCATTTTTATTGCTTTTTTTCTTTTTACTATATTCTCGGGGGGCGATATCATTTCCCGTATCAACTTTCTCGATACTTCCAAGTCAGCACAGGATTATTCGGGTTCTATTGCCAGCTACCTGATGCTGTCTATCAATTTTTTAGTCGTGGGGGTATTGCTTACCTTTTATTATTACTACAATCGGAAGGTACTACTCATCTTTCTGTTTATTTTCGGACTTATCATCTCTCTTTTCATCAACGAAGCTTTTCGGTATCGGATTGTTATCCTGATACTTGCTCTGTTTACCGCTTACCATTTGTACCGCCAGAAAAAGCCCAACTGGATATTTATGGTGAGTACCGTGGTACCATTTTTTATATTCATGGGTATCCTCGAAATTGCACGGGTGTATGGACGAGGAATTGATGTAACCCGAATCGAAAATGTACAATATGGAGAAATTACCGAAAAGAGTCTTAGTGAGACCGATGTTTTCTGGGCTACTGGCCTGTTTATGGATAAGGTTTTTGATGTCAAGGATTATACCTATTTCGACTTTATCGTCAATGCCGTGGCAGCTCCGATTCCTCGAAAAATTTGGCCAGGCAAACCCGATGGAAGTTACATTCTTTCCACCAACGACGAACTTTTTGAGGGCTATGGCCGTGGACAGGCCTATCTTAATTTTAGTGAGTATTACCTGGCTTTTGGCTGGATAGGAATTATTGTAATATCCTTCTTATGGGGCTATTTTTTCAAAACCGTGTGGCTATGGTTTTTGAAATATAAGGAACATCCCCTGGCCATTACGGCTATTGCAGTCTTTAATGCTTATATTTATGTAATAATTTCCCGAAACTATTTCACCCAGCACGTTACCCTTTTCTTCTTTACTGTATATCCGGCTTTTTTTGTAATATGGCTGTATCGTAAACGATACATAAATCCATTTGTATATGTTCGTCGTCAATATAGTTGACCGGGTCGATATGGTGAATTTTGGCATCTGGAACGCCGCAGTAGCTACTGCTCCAGTGCTAAAAGCCAAATATGGCGTTATCTCGCAGTTATGGTATCCTGCACAGTCGGCCCAGCCACCTGCAATGTTGAGTAATATGCTGGAAATCATACCCATAAGCTCGTCCAGACGCTTACCCTTCTTGCCCCCGGGTGCTATTGTAGTAACCCACGGTTGCTGGCGTTTACCTACCCGGTTGGGGACCGCGTTGAAGAAAAAAGGCTTTCCCTGGATGTATGTGCCCCATGGTATGCTGGAACCCTGGAGTATGTCGCAGAAATGGTATCTAAAGTATCCCTATTATTGGTGGTACGAAAGGCCCAATTCGCTTCGGGCCGATATAGTCAGGGCTGTGAGCCTGCCCGAAAAAGAAAATCTGGAGGCAGTTTATCCACGTGTGATACACATACCTAATGGTAACTATCCCCCTGAGGTCATGAGGACAAAAGACTGGATGGCCTTACCTCTGACTTTTCTGTTCTTAGGAAGACTACACAAAAAAAAAGGTCTGGTTCCGCTGGTACAGGCATGGAAATCTTCGACGCTCTATAACAATCCCGCTTTTCGGCTTATCATTGCCGGACCCGACGACGGGCTTTTATCCTGGCTTAAGGATCAACTAACCGATGCGATGAACGTTTCCTATGTTGGACCCATCTTTGGTGACGAAAAAAACAAACTACTGCAGCAGTCGCACTTTTTTGTGTTACCCTCGTACAGCGAAGGGTTTCCTACCAGTGTGGTAGAAGCTATGCAGTATGGGCTGATTCCGCTTATTTCCAGCGGTTGTAACTTTCCCGAAGTTTTTGGGCAGGGACTTGCTATCGGGGTCGAGCCCGATGTAAAACAAATTAAAGAAGCGCTGGAGCAAGTCGGCAATATAGCCGACAAAGCACAGCTCAGCGAAAAATGTCGAAGATTTGCCGTTCAGCATTATTCCATCGAACGCATCGCAGACCTCCAATATCAGTGTTACCGTGAGTTATTGACTGGTCAATAATTGTAAATAAAACCCTTTTCCCATGAAAAAATATGGATTTTATTTATTGCTGCTGGTTCTCGTACTGTCGTGTAAGAACCAGCCCCAGCAGGTTGTGATTACGCGTAATTCGGTATCGACGGATTCGTTGTCCATGACCTGCATTGCCGATACCTTTATTGCCGACCTGGTTGTGCGAAACCCCGATACCGCCGACTGGTGGACCGCAAAATGCGTGCGTTATCTGAAACGTAATGCTTTTATCGATACCCTGTTTAAGCAACTCTATGCCCAACAACTCGTGGCCTATGATTATTATTCCGGCAAACCCCTCTCAATCCATCAAATTAAGGAGATTGAGCGTCGTAGCGATTATAATCGCGACATTGTTGGAAAATTTCAATTTTACGAGGGATGGTTCTACGATGTCCAACACAGGGTTTTTATCAAAAAAGTATATTCCATCATTTTTGGCTACGAAACTTACGACGACAGCGGAATGGTGAAAGGCTACAAGCCCATGTTCAGGGTTGTTTTTGAGTGATAGGGGTAAAAAAGTAAATCCCACCTGTTACGGCGGGACTTACTAACCAATTATTAACCCAAAAACATGAAAACTAACTACTAACCAACTACTAACTAACTATTAACCAACTAACCAACTTGCTACTCATTTTTTATTAGATTCAATAATCGTGCCAAAATTTAAAAATCAACTATTTCAAGGCTTTTATCTTATAATTAGCCTCAACAATTCCCTTGCTTATGTTTAGCAATTTACTTTTTAGCAATTTTTTACGGAGCGGGGAAATACGGTCTATAAAAAGTATTCCCTCGATGTGGTCGTATTCGTGCTGGATAACGCGGGCCTGAAATCCATCGAAGGTGTCGTGGTGCAGTTGAAATTTTTCATCGTAATACTGCATGCGAATTATCGATTCACGTTTGACGTCTTCCCTAATACCTGGAAGACTCAAACATCCTTCGTTAAAGATAGTTTCTTCGCCACTTCGCTCTAAAATTTTTGCGTTGATAAATACCTTTCGGGAATCTTTCAGGGCAGGATCCTCATCGGCCATGGAGGTAGCATCAATCACAAAAAGACGTATGGACAACCCTATCTGTGGGGCTGCCAGTCCTATTCCATCCGATGCCTTCATGGTTTCAAACATATCTTCAATAAGTTGTGCTAAACCTGGATAATCAGGTCCTATTTCCCGGGCTACCTGCCGCAACACCGGCTGACCGTAAACATATATCGGGTAAATCATGAATTTATTGTGTTTATTAACATTTTTTTGCATTCAAATATTCCTGCAGCATAATAGCAGCACTTAGTCGATCGATACGGCCCTTGTCTTGTCTTTGCGAACGAGTAAACCCACCTTCAATGAGCAACCGCTGGGCAATTTTTGAGGTAAAACGCTCATCAACCTGACGGAGCGGAATGGATGGGTATCGTTTCAGAAATTTTTCAATAAAAGGATTGATAAACCGTAAAGTTTCTGAACCCCCTCTACCATTGGTCTGAACAGGGTACCCGATGAGTACCAGTTCAACCTCCTCGCGCGCAAAGTAATCATCAAGAAATTGCCATATCTCCCCAGTGCTTAGGGTAGTTAGCTGCTGCGCAATCATTTGTAATGGATCACTTACGGCGACCCCTATTCGCTTTGTACCATAATCTAACGCCAAAATCCTTCCCAAGGTTTAATTTTTTTGCAAATATCGGAAAATATAAACCCAATTTGTTATATAATCTAAATACTTAATCGACTTCTGAAGAAATCTCAAACAGCTATTGTCAAAAATTGTGCCATGTGGTTTCCTTATGTATTATTGTGCTGCTTGGGGGTTAAAAAATGGCACCGGCTAACTTTTTGTGTTTAAAATTGCAACGTCAAGTAAAAATCTGTAAAGGCTGTTTCAGGCTACTTTTTATCCAATAAACAAACAGTTTATGAGGGCTTGTAGAATTTAAGATTCATCTGTTCCCCATCAAATACTGCATAGGAATTGCTGTGTATCCATTCACCCGTGTTGATTAGGCGGCTATGGGAATTTAGAGAATAATCCATGGGGATATGCCGGTGTCCGAATACAAAGAAGTCGATGTTTTCGCGGGTAAGATAATTGCGTGCAAAGATTATCTGGTGTTCCATATCTTCGCCCAGAAAAGCCTCGGCTACGCCTTTTGCCAGGCGACTGTGTTTGCTCCAGGTGTGGCCAATAGCAAACGCCAGGTTGGGGTGCAGTCGCGAAAAAAGAAATTGAAGCACACGATTGGTAAAGCAGGCCTTCAAGAAGCGATACCCCCAGTCGCCGGGATAAAGACCATCGCCATGACCAATCAGAAATTTTTTGTCATTGATCAAAAAAGTCTGGTGTTTGCGGTAAAGGTGTAAGTTTAGCTCGGTGGGTAAGTAGTCGAATACCCATACGTCGTGATTACCAGTAAAGTAGTGAAGCTCAATGCCTCTGTCCGACAGCTCAGCCAGTTTGCCCAGAAATCGAACAAATCCCCGGGGGGCTACTTTACGGTATTCGTACCAGAAATCGAAAATATCTCCCAGTAAGAACAGTTGGCTGGCATCGTTGGAAATCTCGCTAAGCCATTGTACGATGAGCTTTTCCCTCTGCTTGCTGTTTTCGTAAGGGAAAAGTCCCAGATGAAAGTCGGAGGCAAAATAGCACTTTTTTCCTGCTGGTAAAGTTATGCGAATCATTTAGGCAGGTTTTTTAAAATTTCGTTTTCGAGCCGGTCGCCAAAAATGTTTACCGCTAAAATTCCCTTCTTCGAAAGCAACACATTAGCAGGAAGTTGCTGAACATTATACACGCGTACGGTAGCTGAATTTGTACTCCCTTCATCAATTACATGGATACCAGGAAGATTATGCTTTTTTACCAGATTCTTCCAGTAACCGGCATCGTCAAATAGAGCTACGTTGTATAATTCAAAACCTCTGGAATGATATTTATGGTAGAGCGTAGCATAAGTGTTCATGGCTATTTGGCAATCGGGGTCAATGGGCGACCAGAAGGTAAGCAGAAGCAGTTTGTCTACCGAAGAAGTAAGGGATACTAAATTACCCTTCGGATCTGGCAATCGTAGTTCGGGAAAAGCTTTAACCTCAGCATTGTCTAATGAAAGCAGTGCACTTTGTTTCCGCAATTGTTGGTATTGCGCCATCAGCCTATTTCTTTCCGAGTACAGCACCCGAACGATGTTGGATTGTGAATAATACTTCGAAAGCGTATCGGCCAAAATTTTGACATATTGCAGATCCGTAGGTTTGTGAAAAACATATACGCTGTCATTTAACTGCTGGTAAAGAGCCACAATGGAAGCAGGCGAGTGCAAATGTTCAATGATAAAACCGATAGAAAATTTACGTTGTTGGTCTACAACCTGCTGGTATTGCTGCTCGATTGACGGTAAATCTCCATCATTTTTTAGCAGCGCTAATGTGTATTGTATTTCAAGCTGTTTGAGTTTTTTACGGGTGGCTTGTAAGGTGTCGTTCAAGATTTTGACCTGCTGGCTAAAATCCGAACCTTGTACCTCGTAGCTAAAACTATCCTTCTGCAACGTTATATGTAGACTTGCTTTTTCACCAGGCGACAGAAGTAACCATACATAGTTGCCGGGTGTAACATATAATCTGTAAAGTTGAGGCTGTGAATGACGAACTTTAAAGCTGAAACTTCCCTTGCTCGAAACTTCTATGGAGTCAATAATTTTTTCGTGTGTCAGGTTATATTCGGTCAAATAAAGTTTGTCGGGAACCGTTCCCGAAATGTTGCCTTTTACTTTTGTGCGATTCGAGGTACAGCTAACGGTAAATATCAACAGCCCAGTAAGAAGTGCGGCATAAATGCTGAATATGCGTTTTTCCATAACAAGATGTTTTTCAGTATTTGAAAATGTCTTTCAGCTTATTTTGTAATTCCTCAGGGGTGGGATTTTTCAAAAGAATCTTACCTTCTTTGTCAAGTAACAGGGTAAAGGGCAATTTTTCGATACCATAAAGAGGCACAATGGGGGAATCCCACATTCTTAAATCGGTAACATTTCGCCAGGGTAGTCCGCTGGAAGTTATGGTTTCGAGCCAGGTCTGGCGACTTTTGTCTAACGAGACCTGTAAAACGTCAAGCCCAGCGTTGCGATAACGGTAATAAATACTTAGCAGCGTGCGGTTAAGTTCACGGGATGGCTCACTCCACGATGCCCAGAAATTGAGGATAAGATATTTTCCACGATACAATGATAATGATACAGGTGTGTTATTAAAATCGTTGAGGGTAAAGTCGGGGGCCTGTGCCCCAATGCCTACACGTTTTTCCAGTTCAATTTTCCTGAGGTATTCTTCCGATAGGCTGCTCATGAGCTGATGTAGCGATTTTACTGCATCAGCTTCGGGGTAGGTAAGCATCATTACCGAATCCACCTCCTTGAAAAGCTCGTAGTGAAGCGTGGGGGATAGCAATGCCCTTCGGGGCGTTAACTGCTGATATAGCGCCATAACCGTCACCAGAGCGCCCTTATGCTTGCGAATAAAGTCGCGCGTGTAGACTATTTGCTCACTTTCGAAAACTTTAAATAAAGAATCAAGATGAGCTTTCGTTTTGAGAATGTTGGGGGTGCCGAGGCTATCGCGGTAAACCCGGTTGAGTGAATCGATACGCCGGATCGTAAGGTTAAGCCTATCGGTAAGCTCTTTAACCCATTGCGATTCGTCCGAACCTTCTACCTGATAGGTGCCAGCCAGATTGCGAATATCGCCTTTGAGATAAATCCTATCTCCAGGCTTGATGACCAGGGTAATGGGATTGGCATTATTTACATACAGGTTGTAAAAAGCTATCTTATTGTTTTTTCCTTTAAGGGTAAATTTTCCCTTATCGGAGAGTTTAACCGAATCAACAGTAATAACATCGGCTATGGTGAGCTCTTTAAGGGTTACCAGCTCGTCAGAGGCGTAGTCGAATTTTCCCGAAACCTTAAATTGCTTTTCATCGGTGCAACCAAGTATCAATACTATGGAAAAAACCGGAATAAGACGTTTTATGATGTTGTATTTACCCATAGAAAAGCTATTTTATCAAATAGCAAAGATATTTTATATTTTTTCAATCTATGCGTCCTTTATTGATAAATATTTGTGTTCATTAATCAGGTGTTGCATCTTTGGGAGAGAGTATTGTTTACCTTGAATAGGTATGTTTTGCATGATCCTTATGCGTATTAGGAATTATATTTCTGCTTTACGATTCGGGTTTAATTGCTAACTTTGTGGCAAGATTGCAAATTAAAATTTTTCCGCAAACAAACATTTAACCACAAAAGGCTCAGGGATACACAAAATTTAAAGATTTGGCTCAGCTAAACAGATGATATGCAGCATCCATACCAATATAAGCGGTTGAAAAATTTATAAAATGTCTGCAAGGATAAATATGGCTGGCTTTATTTCACTGCATTAGTAAAGGAGAATCAGAAATTTAATCATTCAAGTTTTAAGTAAAAATGTCGCATAATGAACAAAAATAATGAACGCTCATTGCGGGTAAAAAAAAGAGTTGTCAAAAATGTTACCCAAAAGCATGAAACAACCGAAAAAAAAGATACAGAACTCATACGGCTTAATAAGTTGATAGCCTCAAGTGGGATATGTTCACGTCGGGAGGCCGACGATCTCATTCAGGCGGGGCTAATTACGGTTAACGGGAAAATAGTAACCGAGCTGGGCACCAAGGTTCGCCCCGACGATGATGTTCGGTACAATGGCGAACGCCTGCGCCGGGAGAAACCCGTGTATATTCTGCTCAATAAACCCAAGGACTACATTACTACCACCGATGATCCGCATGCAAAGAAAACCGTAATGGATCTAATTGCGGGGGCATGCAAGGAGCGTGTTTTCCCGGTTGGGCGCCTCGATAGAAACACCACAGGGGTGCTGTTGCTTACCAACGATGGGGAATTGGCTAAGAAACTAACACATCCCTCGCACCGGCACAAGAAAATTTATCATGTGACCCTCGATAAAAATTTAAAACCCGGCGACATGCAGGCTATTGTCGAGGGAATTGAAATTGATGGAAAAACATTTGCTGCCGACGAGATAAGCTATGTTGAGCCGGGCGATAAAAAGCAGGTAGGAATAACTATTCACAGTGGGCAAAATCATATTGTCCGAAAAATTTTCGAAGCACTTAACTACAAAGTGATCAAGCTCGACAGGGTATATTTTTGCGGTCTTACCAAAAAAGGGTTGCCCCGGGGTAAATGGCGTTTTCTTTCTCAGCAGGAAATTAATCTGCTCAAGATGGGACGTTTTGAATAATAGAACATATATTTCTGCTCAAATGTTTGTGAAAATTAGAACTTTTTTATTCATTTGTACTGGCAAGCCATTTAATTAATCCCACTTACTGAATCAAAACTATGAAAACGCTAACTACTCAACTCAAGAACCTGTTTTCTTTAATAGGATGTAGCTTCTTATTATTGTTGAATTCAGGTTATGCTCAGAAAATTGTTGTGTATAATACGAGCAATAGCAACATAGCAGATAACACGGTTCGTGCTATTTTTATTGATGCGTACAATGTCAAATGGGTTGGTACCGATAAGGGATTGTGCCGGTTTAATGATACTACCTGGACGGTATACTCGCCTGCAGATAAAATTGGGGACGCCCCTATCAATGACCTGGCGTTGCAACGTACGAAGTATTATGGCGATGAACTATGGATAGCCACCAGCAAAGGAGTTTCGGTAGCTGCTTTTGGGGTCGATGGAATTACTGCAGCCACTAACTATACTAAAGCATCTTTTCCCTTGCATGCCGATTCAATTGTAGCCGTAGCTGTAGATACTGGCGGAACACGGTATTTTGCCTCGACCGATGGAATCTCCTGGTTTAAAGGAAACAAATGGGGTACTCTAACCCACGACACCCTGCCATCCTCCATCCCAAGCGATCCGATATTAACCCTCTATACCCGCAACGATACGCTGTATATTGGAACACAGGGGTATGGAATGGCCCATGGTGGGGTTGGACGTTTGAAAATGTCGGTCGATGGCGTGAGCGGAGCCTCCATCATTCAGGGACCCTATTGTGGTAATCTTAACAATGCTGTTCATGCAATCTTTATCGACAGTAAAGCCCGCCAGTGGTTTGGTACTGAAGGGGGACTTTTTGAACATCAGGGACAAAAGTTTAAGGAAGAAGGTTGGCTGCGATATTTTTCACGCGAACAGGGCTTATGCGGTGATACTGTGTTGGCTATTGCCGAATCTCCCAATCAGCATATCTGGGTGGGTACTAATGCAGGGCTCAATGTGATTACCGATGATACCCTTTACCGGCTTAATACCTCAGGAGGACTGCCTTCCAACATTATTTATGACATAGCTTTCGATACGCTTGGCAATGGCTGGTTGGCTACTGCTAATGGTTTGGTGAGGGTTGTGCCCGATTTTTACACGCAGGTGAAGTATTTTACGCAGTCTGAAGCTTCGAACATTAAAATATTCCCCAATCCAACGCGTGGAATGCTTACAATACAATTGTCCGCCCAGTCGCAGGCTGCCCGGATGATGCTGATCGATATGAATGGTCGGACAGTTTTGAAAAAGGATATTGCTCCCCCTGCTTTAACCATCGATCTATCGTTGTATGGGCAAAAGGGAATATATTTCCTGCAAATTCTTACCCCATCCCATGTTTCGATTCAGAAGATTTTATTTTATTAGCATAATATTGAAAATTAATCTAATCATCCTATTTGCAGGTATGGCTACACTTCCTGTTCATGCTCGGCTGGAAGCCGCCCGGATTGGAAATTCACAAAAAAATAATTTGTGTAGCTTCAAAAATGAGGAGGAACAAATTATTGTAAATGGCTCTGGTAAGGGTTTTTCCGCTGAGGGGGATGAATTTTATTTTGTTTATCAAAAGACCTCGAAAAATCTAATCATGAATTGCCAGATAGGGTGGCAAGGGCAAATGGAGGATCCTGCTCAAAGAGCAGGCATAATTTTCAGGGAAAATCTTAATTCCCGCTGCCGGTATGTAGCCATTTCCAGCGATAGGATGGATCGTATATGGCTTAGCTATCGTAAGTTAGATAATGGCCGGCCCGAAGAAATCGTCGTAGATACCTTTTCACAGCCAGTTTTCTGGATGGAACAAAGAAATGGTAAAATTATCGTCAAAGTGGGGTCAATGGGTAAGCCCTTAAAAACAGTTGGGGAGATTGATATAAGCGCTGATACTTTTTATGTGGGGCAATTTGTTGCTTCGGGCAATGACGAATATGGAGCTACTGCGCATTTTTTTAACCTGCGAACCTACTACATGGCACCTGAAAATTTTGTGCCTTACCACGATTATATTGGATCACAGCTCGAAATACTTGATATAAGCACCGGACTTCGTAAAATAGTGTACTGTACCCATGAACCCATCGAAGCGCCCAACTGGACGCGCGATGGGAAAGCGCTTATTTTCAATAGTCGCGGGCTGCTTTACAGGCTTGAACTGGGACAGACTTCACCACAGCTCATTACAACCGATTTTGCTACCTCCAACAACAACGATCATGGCATTTCTCCGGATGGAAAATGGTTGGCCATCAGCCATCACGACCAACAACTTCCTGCGGGGGCAAACTCTATTATATACATTGTACCCATTACTGGCGGTGTGCCTCGTCGAATTACTCCGCTGGCTCCGTCGTACTGGCATGGTTGGTCACCCGACGGAAAATGGTTGGTGTACACAGCAATGCGTAATAAAAAGTGGAATATTTACAAAATCCCGGTCGACGGCGGTAACGAAGTTCAACTTACGGACAATGAATATCTGAACGATGGTCCTGAATTTTCGCCTAATGGACAATGGATCTGGTTTAACTCCAACCGGAGTGGAAACATGCAAATATGGCGCATGAGGCCAGATGGGTCGGAACAGATGCAGGTAACCCATGACGAATTTAACAATTGGTTTCCCCATCCTTCGCCCGATGGAAAGTGGATTGTATTTCTTTCTTATCTTCCCGATGTCAATGCCTGGGATCATCCATATTACCGGCAGGTGATGTTGCAGCTTATGCGGAACGATGGTAAGGATCAGCACGTAATAGCATACCTATACGGAGGACAGGGTACGATCAATGTTCCTTCGTGGTCGCCCGATGGTAAAAAGATTGCCTTTGTAAGTCACACGGATAGTGAATAAGCAGAATATTAACCAGTTAAACTACTGATTATGCATAAGATTAACCGAATTAACCTGGAAGGGCATGAAATGCCTACCCATTGGTACAATATTTTGGCCGATATGCCCAACAAGCCACTACCTTCTTTGCATCCGGTCACGCTACAGCCGGTGGGTCCGGAAGATCTGGCACCGCTATTTCCCATGGAATTGATTAAGCAGGAGGTTTCGGCCGAGCGTTGGATTGAAATTCCTGAGGAGGTGTACGATATTTATCGAATATGGCGTCCTACTCCGCTGTACAGGGCATATAATCTTGAAAAATATCTTGATACGCCCGCAAAGATATATTACAAGTACGAGGGGGTAAGTCCTGCAGGATCGCACAAGCCCAATACTGCGGTGGCTCAGGCATATTACAACTGGAAAGAGGGTATTAGTCGCATCACAACCGAGACCGGTGCTGGACAGTGGGGAAGCGCACTATCCTTTGCTACGCAGATTTTTGGCATACAGCTGCAGGTTTTCATGGTTAAAGTGAGCTACGAGCAGAAACCCTACCGTAAATTTATGATGAACACCTGGGGTGCCGAGGTTATTCCCTCACCCAGTACCCTCACTGAGTCGGGACGGAAAATCCTGGAAGCCGATCCCAATTCACCCGGTAGCCTGGGTATCGCTATTTCCGAGGCAGTAGAGGTCGCCATGAAAGACCCTGGTACGCACTATTCCCTGGGTAGCGTGCTTAATCATGTGTTACTGCATCAAACCATCATCGGCCTTGAAGTCCTTAAGCAGCTGGAAAAAACCGGCGACTACCCCGACGTGGTGATTGGATGCTTTGGTGGAGGATCAAATTTTGGAGGTATAGCCTTCCCCTTCTTGCATCTAAATTTTGTTGAAAATAAGCATACCAGAGTTGTTGCGGTAGAACCAGCCTCCTGTCCCAAGCTTACCCGCGGAGCTTTTCAGTACGATTTTGGCGATGTGGCGGGTTTTACCCCCCTTATTCCTATGTACACGTTGGGGCATGAATTTACGCCTGCTGCTATCCACGCTGGTGGTTTGCGCTATCATGGTGCTGGCGCCATAGTCAGTCAGCTGCTCAAGGATAAGCTTATTGAGGCCCGGGCGGTTGGTCAGCTCGAAACTTTTGAGGCAGGTAGTCTTTTCGCCCGTGTCGAGGGTATCATTCCTGCTCCCGAGTCAAACCATGCTATTGCTGTGGCTATTCAGGAAGCCAATAAGGCTAAAGAGGAGGGTAAAAGTAAAACCATTCTTTTCAATCTTTCTGGCCACGGATTCTTCGACCTGGGTGCTTACGACCAGTATTTTTCCGGAAAGCTGACAGATTATAGCATTTCGGATGAGGATATTGCCCGAACGGTTGGTAAGTTGAAAAAGATTATCCAGGATTAATCGTCCTGTTCGGATTCTTCACGGAGCCGCCTTGTTTGCGGCTCTGTGATTATTAGATTCTGCAATATTAAGTTGTTATTGGATAATATTGAACTACTCAATGCACGAATTATCCCTGGCGCAATCCATCCTTTCTATTATCGAGCAGGCCGTTCCTCCTCAGCAGCATGAACGGATCAGAACAGTTTATCTTCAAATTGGTACTTTAAGCGGAATTGAAATAGATGCGCTAACCTTTTCGTTCGATATTATAAAGGAAAGAACTCCTTTTGCATCGGCTGTCCTATCAATTGAGACGATAGACGCTCAGGGTAAGTGCAATCAGTGTGGGGCAATATTTACCCTTCAAGCGTTTGGCACACCATGCCCTGGTTGCGGTAGTATTTCAGTTAACATTATCCGTGGCAAAGAAATGCGGGTCACTGGGGTTGACGTGGATTAGTGAGGTTAGCTGGCCTGGGTTCGGAGGGGATGGTGAAATAAAATGTAGAACCCTCTTTTTCTTTGCTTTCTACCCAAATTTTTCCCCCATGTTTTTCAACAAACTCCTTGCACAGCACAAGTCCGAGTCCCGTTCCCGATTCGTTGGAGGTACCCTTGGTCGAATAGGTTACATCGATGCGGAACAGATTGGGGATAACCTGTGAAGGAATGCCAATACCCGTATCCGATACGCTAATTTGAACCATATGTTCTTCACTCAGCTGGGCTGATAGTTTTATCCTGCCTTTTTCGGGGGTAAATTTGATGGCGTTTGAAATCAAGTTTCGAAGTATGGTTAGTAGCATGCTTTCATCGGCCCAAACTGTAATGTTGGGGTTAATATCATGGTAAAGTTCGATACTTTTTCGTTCGGCGTCCCCTGCAAGCAAATCGACAGTTTCCTCGACCAGCGAGGCCAGTTGAAGCTTTGCCGGTGAAAAGGAAATAGTTCCGGTTTGGGCACGGGACCACTGTAACAGGTTTTCGAGCAGGTTGTAACCACTTTTGGCCGACAGGGAAATAATTTCTGCGTAACGTTTAATTTTCTCTGGGGGCAGTGTATCAAAGTTGCGAAGCATGATGTCAGACAATCCAATGAGAACATTGAAGGGATTACGCAAATCATGAGCAATGATTGAGAAAAACTTGTCTTTCGAAGCATTGATTAATTTAAGTTGCTCGTTTGACTGCTCGAGCTTGGTTGCCTGTTCCAAAATAATTTTCTGCTTTTCCAGGAGCAATTGGTTGGTTTCGGCCAGTGCCTCACTGGATCGCTTGAGCTCCTCTGCCTGCTCCTCTAACCGTGCTTGTTGTTCCTGAAGTATCTTATTTTTTTCAAGAAGTTCCTGGGTTTTTTGAATAACCATGGCATTGAGTTCTTCCTGTCTCATTCTGGCTAACACTGCTTTACGATAGATGTAAATCCAAACAATACCTATGGCTACTAACAGGGCTAATAATTTTAGCCACCAGCTTTGCCACCAGGGATCATCAATTGTTATGCGGATGGTGGCAGGTCTAATGCTCCATATCCCATCGTTATTTGTGGCTTTTACTTTAAAAACATACTGGCCGGGAGGCAAGTTGGAATAAATGGCTTCTCTTCGATCGGCCGATGTATACTGCCATTCCCGGTCAAAACCTTCGAGCATGTAGGCATATTTGTTTTTTGACGGATTGGTAAAATCGAGTGCCGTAAACGCAAAAGAAAAATAATTGAAATTATGGGGCAAAAGTATTTCCCGCGTTTCTTCGATGGTATGCTGCAGGATGACCCGTCCATTCTTATATTCACCGACTTTTACAGGTTTGCCAAAAATTTTAAATTCGGTGATGACAACCCTGGGGGGACGAGTATTTATTGGAACCTCATCGGGATTAAAAATGTTTAAGCCATTTGTTCCGCCTGCAGCTATATTGCCATCTCTGAGCAACAGCAAGGCACGCGAGAAGATATTGCCCTGCAGCCCATCCCCTTCATCATAGCGGTAGAAGGATAAAGACTGACGAACAAACTGCCATAGTCCATTGGTGGTTCCCATCCATAACCGGCCACGCCGGTCAAATATCATCGAACGAATACTTTTATTGACCAGGTCGGGGTAGGTAATTCCGCTACCAAAGCGCATGCGGGCTACGTCCAGCATAAAAATTTGTCCCTGATTGGTTCCAAACCACAGGTTTCCTTCAGGGTCCTCGGCTATGGCATAAATGTCGTTTGAAGGCGGTGTGTTGGCTTTGCCTTCGATATGCTGGAATATATCAAAAACAATCTTTCTGTACAGGTTGGAAAAATCATACTTGTTTAAATCGAGTCGAATAATTCCCTCCGAAGTTGTTATCCACAGCCAGTTGCGAGAGTCAACAAGCATTTGCGTGGGATAGGCTATAAGGTAATTGTGCGGTACCAACGGATCATTATCGAAATGGATGAACCGTCGTGTGCGGGGGTTGTAATATTCCAGGATACCACTAATGGTAACACACCAGATGTTTTGCTGCCGATCGGTAGTTATGGTCCAAATGTTATTTTCACGTATCGTATTCGAGTCTGTTGGATTGTATATAAATTTATCAATTCTTCCGGATGCAGGATGATAGCACATTAGGCCGCCTCCATAGGTGCCCATCCAGATGTTACCTGAGGAATCCTGTGTCATGCATATGATAGCATTTGCTGTCAAACCATACGGTTTGGACGACTGGGTGAGATAGGAAAACATGCCAGTTTTGCGGTCGAATATATTCACCCCTCCGCCGTCGGTTCCAATCCAGAGCTTGCCGTTATTGTCTTCCAGTAACGAGAGTATCGATTTGTGATTGAGTCCTGCATTGGTTTGCCTGGTTTTCGATTGAAACAGGTGAAAAGCTGATCGGTAGGCATTGAGCTTACTGAGCTGGCCGTTAAATGTAGCCAGCCAGATATTATTAGAGCGGTCGGGAAATATCCGATACACGGCATCGCTCGAGATGCTAAAGGGGTTATCGGCTCGGTAGGTATAGGTGGTAATCTCGCCCAGGTTTTCATCAATCAACGAAAGGCCACCGCCATCGGTACCTACCCACAACTGGCCATTGGGTGCTCGCCAGATATGACGCACGATATCAAAGGAAAGGTGCTGTTTGCCTTTAGACGAATGATACCATCTTATCTGCTGGGTATGCTTATTCCATGAAAAAATACCCGATCCTCGGGTGGTAAACCACAGGTTATGCGTAGCAGAATCCTCCAGCCACAATTCAATAAATCCAGCATTTTTTGCAATATAAGCCGGCAGGGTACATTTACTAAAGCGCCGGGTACGTTCATCCCAGCGATTCAGTACCCCATCCCCTGTTACTACCCAAATAGTTCCTTCGCTATCCTCAAAAATCGACTGGACAAAATTATCGGAGAGACTACCGGGTTCATCTTTTTTTACAAAGCGGTAAAAAACCGGGGCTTGTTCTGGTATTTTGCTAAGTTTATCAACATGTGCATAACACAAGCCACTTCTGTAGGTACCCAGCCACAAGCGTTGCTTTGAATCAAGGAGCATGCAATTGAGATCGTTACCAACAGGGGTAGTAGTGTCCATGGCGTCGTAACGAAAGTGATAAAAACGGTCGAGCCATCGGTCGTAGCAGTTGAGCCCATTGTTACACGCTATCCACAAACGGGAATAGCTGTCCTCTACAATGGCTAATACCCCCTGGCCGCTAAGCGTTGTCGAGTCGTAAGGTATGGAAGGATAATGCTTGAATCCATATCCATCGTAGCGAAATAGACCTCCCCAACTGCCCACCCAGATGAAATCGCGTGAATCCTGAAAAATAGAGATAGCCGACGGGTCGCTCATGCCTCGTATTTGCTCAAATACCAAGCCTTTAGTAATCTGCGCATTAACCCTGCAGAAAATTAATGCCACAATTCCCATTAGCAGGTGCTTTCCATATGGCAGGAGCCTTACTCCCATGCGAATAATATTAACTGGACATTAAGGTATTAATTGAAGTTACCATTGCACATTTAAAACATAACGGATAGGTATTATTCATGTCAAAAATAGTGCATTCTGACTTTAAAATGTAATAATTTGTTAATTTTGTTGCAAACTCAAAAAAATAAAAATTATGAATCAACGCATATCCGTTGCAGCCGAAACGTTAAAATTGATAAAAAAGTTTCAGGAAAACGAAATTACAGAGTATCATATTTACAACAGGCTGGCAGCAATCGAGAAAAATGCTGAGAACAGAGTAATTCTTGAGAAGATAGCCAGAGAGGAAAAAGCGCATTACGAATTTTGGAAGCGTTATACAGGCGAAGAAATTGAGCCTGTAGGTTCGAGGGTGAGGTGGTATTTCTGGATAGTGCGTCTGTTTGGTTTGACCTTTGGCATTAAGCTAATGGAAAAAGGCGAAACTAAGGCTCAGGATAATTACCACAAGGTTTTGGCCGAAATTCCCGAAGTACAAACGCTCATTGATGAAGAGAATGAGCATGAAAACAGACTTATCAATTTGATTCAGGAGGAGAAACTCAATTACGTAGGTTCTATTGTATTGGGTTTGAATGATGCGCTTGTGGAACTTACAGGCGCACTGGCAGGTTTTTCTTTTGCCTTGCAAAACACCAGGGTTATTGCGTTTGCAGGATTTATTACAGGGATTGCAGCAGCTTTGTCCATGGCTGCTGCTGAATTTCTATCGCAGCGGCACGAGGGGGCCGAGGCTCCGATACGTTCAGCATTCTATACCGGTAGTACCTATCTCCTTACGGTAGTGTTACTTATACTTCCCTATCTGTTCTTTAGTCATTATCTGGTTTGCCTGGTTAGTACCATAATTATCGCTCTGCTAATTATCCTTATTTTCAATTACTATATCTCGGTTGCAAAGGACCTGCCCTTCCGCAAGCGTTTTGCCGAAATGGCGATTATCAGTCTTTCGGTTTCTCTGATAACTTTTATTTTCAGCGTGTTGGTAAAAACATACTTTAATATTGATATTTAATGGGGATCAGGCAGAAGAATTTGTAATGGCGCTGTTCTTTATGAAGATTAAGACTTTTTTTGTTTCAAGGTATATTTTTTGTAACAATGATTATCTTTGCCCAATTTAATGCCAAAACCAATAAAGGATGAAGTTTAGTGCTCGTGCCATTGCTACTTTTCTCAATGGTGAGATAGTAGGTAATCCAGATGTTGAAGTATCGGATATTTCAAAAATCGAAGAGGGTAAACCTGGAACCCTTACCTTTCTGGCCAATCCGAAGTATACCAAATACCTTTACGAAACTCAGGCTTCTATAGTGCTGGTAAACAAGAGCTTCGTTCCAGAGCACGAAGTTACGGCTACCCTGATTAAAGTAGAGGATGCCTATCAGGCACTGGCCATGCTGCTGGAAATGTATCAGCAGGCTAAGCCCGAAAAAAAAGGAATTGAAAACTTATCGTATATAAGCCCTTCCGCTACTATCGGAGAAAATGTTTATGTGGGCGCTTTTGCCTATGTTGCCGATGGGGCAAAAATAGGAAACGGTGTAAAAATCTACCCCCATGTTTATATTGGGGATAATGTGGTAATTGGGGATAATACTATACTGTACCCTGGCGTAAAAATATATGCCGATTGCCGTATTGGGAAGGAATGTGTTATTCATGCTGGAGCGGTAATCGGAGCCGATGGATTTGGTTTTGCTCCCAGCAGCGAAAACAACTACAAAAAAATTCCCCAGGTAGGTATTGTTATCCTGGAAGATTATGTTGAAATTGGCGCCAACACCTGTATCGACCGTGCCACCATGGGTTCTACCGTGGTTCGTAAAGGCGTGAAGCTGGATAACCTTATTCAGATAGCACATAATGTTGAGGTGGGAGAGAATACCGTTATGGCTGCCCAAACGGGTATTGCGGGTTCTACCAAAATTGGTAGCAATTGCATGTTTGGGGGTCAGGTGGGTGTGGCCGGACACATTAGCGTGGCTAATGGCGTCAAACTAGGTGCCCAGTGCGGGGTGAATTCTTCTATTACCCAGGAAAATGCTACCCTTATCGGCTCACCGGCTATGGATTACAAGGAGTTTATGAAAAGTTTTGTACTGTTCCGCAATTTTACAAAGCTGCATCAGCAAATTGGCGTGATGGAAAAAGAACTCAAAGAATTGAAAGAAAGAATGAAATAACATCCCTCAGCAGTGATTTTACTGACAGGATGGATAAGTTGAATTCAATGTTATTAAAAAAATGTTCTGAATAATGAAAAAGACGACCCTTGAAAAACAAAAAACTATTGCCAAAGATATAGCTCTATCGGGAAAAGGGCTGCATACAGGATTGTTTGTAAATATGATTCTTAAACCTGCCGAAGCCAACCATGGCATTCGGTTTATGCGCGTTGATTTGGAAGAAAATCCTATTGTTCATGCCATCGTTGACAATGTCATTGATACTTCGCGGGGTACTACGCTCGACGAGAATGGCGTGAGGGTGGCCACCATTGAACATCTGCTGGCGGCTCTGACAGGCCATGGCATTGACAATGTACTCATTGAACTCGATGGTCCCGAAATCCCCATTTTTGATGGCAGCTCTAAAGTTATATACGATGCCATTGCCGAAGCGGGTATTAAGGAACTCGATGCCGAAAAAAAATATTTCGAGCTCAAGGAACGGGTCGAGTTTGTCGATGTGGATAAGGGGATAGAAATTGTCGCCTTTCCCGACGACCACTTGAGTTTGACCGTACAAATCGACTACAACTCGAAGGTGCTGGGTAATCAGTACGCTTCTCTTAATTCCATTGCCGATTTTGGGAAGGAAATAGCTCCTTGCCGTACGTTTGTGTTTTTGCATGAGCTGGAGCAGCTGCTCAAGCACAATCTCATCAAGGGGGGCGATGTCGATAATGCCATAGTTATTGTCGATCGGCAAGTGTCGCAGGAAGAGCTCGACCGGCTATCGCAGCTTTTCAACAAGCCCAAAGTGCAGGTGCAACCCGAGGGTGTGCTGAACAACATAGAGCTGCGCTTCAGAAACGAACCCGCTCGTCATAAATTACTCGATCTCATTGGTGACCTTACCCTGGTAGGTATGCCTATCAAGGCTCGTATTATTGCATCGCGACCGGGCCACCATGCCAATACCGAGTTTGCAAAGCTGCTGCGCAAAATCATTAAAAAGGAAGGCATGAAACCGGCAGTGCCTGAATACGATCCCAATATACCCCCTGTACTCGATATCAACCAGATAATGAAGGTGTTGCCCCACAGGCCACCGTTCCTGCTGGTCGATAAAATTATTTACCGCGATGAAAATATGATTGCCGGTGTGAAAAATGTGACCATGAACGAGCCCTTCTTTGTCGGACATTTCCCTGGCGAACCAGTTATGCCTGGGGTGTTAATAATCGAGGCCATGGCGCAATGTGGAGGCTTGCTGGCACTTAACACGGTAACCGACCCCGAAAACTACCTGACCTATTTCTTAAAAATAGACAAGGTTAAGTTTAAGAAAAAAGTGGTACCGGGCGATACGCTCATCTTTAAACTACAATTGATTGAACCTATTCGTCGGGGAATAGTTACCATGTGGGGGCAGGCTTTCGTGGGCGAAACCCTGGTTACCGAAGCAGAATTGTGTGCACAGATTGTGAAAGTGAAATAATTGTTCCATAACAATAACAAAAAACTATGAATATTCATCCATTAAGTAATGTTCATCCAGAAGCTCAGATTGGTCAGAATGTAATTATTGAACCCTTTGTTACCATCGAGAAGGATGTGGTCATCGGCGATGGTACTTACATTGCAGCGGGTGCTGTAATTCGTAATGGCAGCCGTATTGGGAAAAACTGTAAAATAGATGCTTGTGCCTCAATTGCAGGATTGCCGCAGGATCTTAAGTACAAGGGCGAGTATACAACCGTAGAGATTGGTGATAACACGGTAATTCGTGAATATGTTACCATTAACAAGGGTACAGCAGCCAGGCAAAAAACGGTGGTGGGCAGCAATTGTCTTATCATGTCGTATGTGCATATAGCACACGATTGCCAGATAGGCAATAACGTTATTTTGGCTGGCTATACCGGCCTGGCGGGGGAGGTGATTATCGACGACTGGGTTATTACCGGTGGTTCCACCATGGTGCATCAGTTCGTGCATATTGGTTGCCATGCCTTCATCAGCGGAGGGTCATTGGTGCGGAAAGACGTTCCCCCCTACGTAAAGGCCGCTCGTGAACCTCTCTCTTACGTGGGACTAAATAGCGTGGGCCTGCGTCGTAGAGGTTTTTCCAACGAAACCATCAATACCATTCAGGAAATTTATCGGTATATTTTCCAGAAGGATATGAATATTTCGCAGGCACTGGAATATATCGAAACCAATATTGCCCCCATTCCCGAGCGTGACGAGATAGTAAGCTTTATCCGGGGCTCAAAGCGGGGTATCATGAAAGGTTACGACTCTGCCACAGGGGACGAATAGTTTATTTTTTACTGAAAATATGACGCTAATCAAATCCATTTCGGGCATCCGTGGTACCATAGGTGGCCGTCCAGGCGATAATCTTACCCCGATTGATGTTGTTAAATTTACTGCTGCGTACGGTACTTACATAAAGCAAAAAGCTGGTAATCGACGATGCAAGGTTGTAGTGGGTCGCGATGCCCGAATATCGGGGGCTATGGTCGAACAGCTGGTATGTGCTACGTTGGTTGGGCTGGGTATTGATGTGGTGAATGCAGGATTGTCTACCACGCCTACCGTCGAGATGGCTGTTACCGAGGTGGAAGCCGATGGCGGGATAATCCTTACCGCCAGCCACAATCCCAAACAATGGAATGCCTTAAAACTGCTTAATGCAGCTGGAGAATTTATTAGCGCTGCCGACGGACAACGGATACTGGATATTGCCGGGCACGAATCGTTTACTTTTGCCGGCGTCGATGAGCTGGGGCAGGTTGTGTCCACGAACTTCGACGATATGCATATCCGGAAAATTCTGGAATTACCCCTGGTTAACCTTAAAGCCATTCAGGCAGCACGTTTTACGGTGGCTATAGATGCGGTAAACTCGGTCGGTGGAATCATCGTACCCAAATTATTGCAAGCATTGGGTGTGAGAGAAATAATCCCCCTTTATTGCACCCCCGATGGCCGCTTTCCGCATAATCCCGAACCCCTGCCCGAACACCTAAGCGATATCTCTCAGCTGGTAAAGGATAAAATGGCCGATGTTGGCTTTGTGGTCGACCCCGATGTGGATAGGCTGGCCATTGTATGTGAAGATGGTAGCATGTTTGGCGAAGAATATACGCTGGTGGCCGTGGCCGATTATGTCTTGAGCAAAACACCTGGTAATACTGTTTCCAACCTCTCCTCAAGTCGGGCTCTGAAAGATGTTACTGAAAAATATGGTCAGCAATATTTTGCTTCGGCTGTCGGAGAGGTCAATGTGGTTGAGAAAATGAAACAGGTAAATGCCATTATCGGCGGTGAGGGTAATGGGGGTGTGATTTATCCTGCCCTGCACTATGGGCGCGATGCGCTGGTGGGCATTGCTCTTTTTCTGAGCCACCTGGCCGAATCGAAGCTCACTTGTTCGGCACTGCGCAAAATGTATCCTGCCTATGTCATCTCAAAAAATAAAATAGAACTTACCCCCGATATTGACCTCGATAGCATTTTTGCCGCGGTTAAAAGGGAATACAGTCAATGCCCTCAAAACGATAGCGATGGGTTGCGCATCGACTTTGAAAACGAATGGGTACATCTGCGCCGTTCCAATACCGAACCAATCATCCGTATTTATGCCGAAAGTGCTACCGCCAGTTCGGCCGATAAGCTGGCTCAACAGATTATCGAAAAAGTAAAGATGCTGGTCGGTATCGCATAGTTATGCTCGCTTGAGCTTTTGTTTTTTTACATTTATAGCCCTAAAAGTTTTCAAAATTCAATATCGCTAATAAGTGTATGTAATACAAATGATACATTTATCAGCTCATGGCACAATTTCTCGTAATATTTTTGAGAGAAAAATAAGGCCATGAAAACGAATATACGTTATTGCTCTTTTTTAACGCTGATCATCTCTTTTATTTTTCTCTATGTTTCTGCATGTAAAAAAGAGACGCTTACCGACAATAAAAATAGCAGCGATACGACAGTTCAACTATCGGGCGACAAGGCTATCTTATCGTTCAAAGTACCCTATCAGCTGGGGAATGCAGTTATTACCGACAGTACGGTAGAAATCACGGTTACCTACAATGCTCCCAAAAAGCTTGTGCCCACTATTGAAATATCCCAGGGGGCTACCATTGAACCAGCCTCGGGAACCGAAGTGGATTTTTCAAAGGGTGAATATACTTTTAAGGTAATGGCCGCTGATAGTAGCATTAAGTTCTGGCGAGTTATTCTCAAGCGACAGCCCAAAATTAAGGGGGCCATTGTTTCGGCAGATTTGCCGGGCTATACAACTGAAACCACCATTGGAAAAACGTATGTAGTGATATCCGTTACCGGTAGTGTTGGTTATAGGAATCTTGCACCGGTTTTCGCCACCAATGAATATGTTACGAGCGAACCTGCATCGGGTACGCCAAGAGATTTTTCCTCGGGCTATGCCGATTATACACTGGTAAGCGCCGACAGCACACGTACTATATGGCGCATTTATGTGGTGGGAAAAAAATTTGAGGCCGATAATAGCAATATTCTTTACACCGGTCGCATCGACAAATCCGACCCTAAATCCCCTAAATTTTCTGCTCCGGGGGTATATATAACCGCAAAATTTAAGGGTACTGCGCTGGATATTGAACTGGTCGATGAATATAAATGGGGTAGCTACCGTAATTATTTTCAGGTTGTTATCGATAATCAGGAACCGGTACGTTTCAGAACCGAAGCCAACCGAACTATTTACCGCATAGCTTCGAATCTTACCAACACAACCCACACCGTTCGGATTATTAAGGATACCGAAGCTGGTATAGGCTATCTGATTTTGAAGGCTTTGTATACCGATGAGCTTTTACCTGCCGACCCACTACCTGCCAGAAAGATTGAGTGTTTTGGTAACTCCATCACCTGCGGATTTGGTATTTATGCGGATATGTGCGATAAAGCGGTTGATAATGAATGGTACATTGCCAATGCAGCGGCTCTTTCGTACGGGGCTATAACTGCTCAAAATTTAAATGCTCAGTATCATCTGACCTCTGTGTCGGGCATTGGTCTTGTGCATAGCTGCTGCAATATGACCTACACCATGCCCGATGTGTACGATAAAATTTTTATTGATAATCCATCGTCGAAGGCTTGGAACTTCAATAACTATGTGCCCGACGTGGTAACCATTTGTCTGGGACAAAACGATGGTATTCAGGATTCTGCCCAGTTTACCCAGGCTTACATCGGTTTTATCGATAACCTGAAATCGCACTATCCTCAGGCACACTTCTTTTGTTTGACCAGTCCCATGGCCGATAATACCCTGTTTGCATATCAGAAAAAAATACTCACAGGGATTGAGAATTATTATCTGTCAAAGGGCGATGATCGTGTACATAAGGTGTTTTTGAGTAACAATCTTCAGTCGGGTTGTGGTTCTCATCCCGATAGGATTCAGCATCAGCAAATTGCTAATGAGCTGACGCAGGTCATACGCGGGGTGATGAATTGGTAGGGGAAATAACCTAAATGTCAACAACGCTCCTTTACTTGAATCATGGTTAAACGTGGCAAAGCAAAAACTATTTTTATCTGTCCAATAGTCGACCACAAAAATGATGGTAAGATTTTTATGTTGAAGGAATGACCTTAATTTGCTGTGGCTGACTTTTCCAGAGTCCATGCTTGGTGCAGTACGATAGGGCGGTAAGATTCATGCTTACCTGGGGCATTACCAGGGTATACTCCACTTCTGCATGTCCGGGCTGACAACCTAAGGATCCGTAATAAAATCGTGTTTCGGCTAGCAGGGATTCCCTGTTCCAAAGCTGTATAAAGGCAATGTAGTGTTCGGACTCATGAGGGTGAGGGTAGGCTGTTCCCACCCGAACCCTTATCTTAATTATCTCTCCCGCTTTAGCTTCCTGGACGCTTTGTATGACAGGTGTATGCCTATCGAAATAATCTTGCTGGAGCTCTGTTTTTGCAGTTCCAAAATCGTTTATGGAAAAAATGTTGGGCATAGCTCAAATTATTCATTGTGAGCAAAGTTATTAATTTTTTCACAATTGTCCAAGATACTCACCTTGTGCTACTCTATTCTACTATTTGTGAGGAACCATAGGTTATGCTAAGAAAGAAAATACACTCTACAGCTTTTTGATGTTCAACCCAAATTTCCGTAAGAAAAATTTGTTGTTACATAGTTAATAAATAGCATTTTAACGATCAAGAAAAGCTAAATAGGGTAATCCAAAAGGCTTATCTTTTGATTTTTTCGAGGTTAAACCCTACTTAGCATTCGTTCGTTTCATTACTAATGGACATTCTGGAATAAATTTGTAACTTATTGTTTAAATAATATAAAACATTTTTATATTATTTATTGTTAAAGTTTAAAATTATTATCATGCGAATTGGTATTTTGGAAAGTCGTGCGCGTGAGGTTTTACAAAAGTCGTTGGAGTCAGTGGGCGCTGAGGTAGAGGTAGCTCCGGTGTTGGTGGAGGTATCCGATGTTGATATGAACGAAATAGGTACAATGCTGGATGGATAGCAAAGCGAGTCGCCCGATTATTTTGTGTTTTTAAATGGAAGTGGTACCCAATATTTATTCAATGCCTTAAAAGAGGTAAATTGGCTGGATAAGTTTTTGCGATATGTAAGAAATGCTGAAATAATTGTGCGGGGGCCAAAACCGGCGGGCGTATTACAAAAGTTTGATATCACTTCTTATCACATGATACCAACGCCGCACACTTCTGATTTAGTTCTTGAACATTTGATGGGTAGAGGATTAACTCAAAAAAACAGTTGTGATACAGCATTATGGCCATAAAAATATGTTTCTGTCTCAATCGTTGATATTATCGGGGGCGCGCGTTTATGATATCAGCTCATATCGATGGGAGCTTCCTGCCGACATACATAGGGTACAGATTTTTATTGATCGCCTATTGGACGGTGCATTGGATATGGTTATTTTTACCAGTTCGGTTCAGGTGCAGCATTTGCTTGACATAGCGGAGTATAATCATGATTCTCACTCGGTGCTGGCTGCTCTCAATCAGTTACAGGTTGTTTCGATAGGGCCAGTATGTTCTCAGATGCTTAATGAGGCAGGAATAAAGATTGCACATGAGGAGAGTCCTCCTAAATTACATGCGCTGATAGCGTATGTAAAAGAATACATCAGCAATAATCGTTGGTATGGGGTTGAAAAAAGTGGAAGAGGATAAGATGGAAAGTTTTGATTCTTTGTGGGAACGATATAGTCAGCAAATGAGTTTAGTGGGTTTTGGTACTGTTGCACAAAGCCGTCTTAGGGAGAGCAAGGTAGTGGTAATAGGGGCAGGTGGATTGGGTTGTCCGGCTTTGATGTATTTATGCAGTATGGGTGTGGGTCATATTACGGTTATCGATGCGGACAGGGTTGAGATTTCGAATTTCATCGTCAGATCCTTTATCATGCGGATGATATAGGACAGTTGAAGGTTTTTGTGGCACGACGTAAGCTTTCCCTTTTTAAATCCTGATGTACAAGTAACAGCTATCGATGTTTTTCTAACCCCTGAGAATGCTTATGAATTATGTATGGGTCATGATGTTTTAATTGAAGGTACCGATCAGCCTGCTGTACGGCTTCTGTGTGATGATATTTCGCGCAAACTGGGTATGCCATACGTATATGGAAGCATATATCAGATGCAGGCTCAGGTGGCGGTTTTTAATTATAAGGGAAGTTTATCGTATCGTGATTTTTTTGGAATTTCGGCATCACAGTCGGCTGCACTACCAACCTGTTCGGGCGATGGTGTTTTACCTGCTGCAACGGGTATGGCAGGAAGTTTGATGGCTGGTGAGTGTGTAAAGATACTCACTGGAATAGGAGAGCCCCTTACAAATGCCTTGTTGTTTTTAGACCTAAAAAAATGGACAATGTTATCGATTTGAAAAAGATTATGATGCTCTTGTACAGCCGACAATAAGGGGGGATATTGTAAAGGGTAATATAAAGCATATATCTTGTACTCAATTGCAAGAGTGGTTGAGCAGTAAGGTGTCAATGCAACTACTTGATGTGCGCGAAACCTATGAACGTCAGGTGTTTGATATTGGGGGTATACATATTCCATACAGTAAGTTTACCTTGGAGGATGTTAAAGTATTCGATCCATCAGTGCCGTTGGTAGTGTATTGTCAGCATGGTGTAAGAAGTGACCACATAGCCAATGTATTTGTCGGGGCAGGTTTTGAGCACGTTTTTAGCCTGTCTGGAGGTATTCATGCCTGGCTTGAGGAGGGGAGAAACTTATAATATGCTTAGGGTGTATTAATTTTCCATACCGTTTGACCCTTTTGTGTTATTTCTAATCCCCATATAGGTAATCGTTGTTTGATCATATTGATAGCCTCATGACATGCCGATAGGGCCTGATTACGATGCGATGCCCCCGTACAGACAACGACAGGTATCTGGTTGACACCTACTTTGCCCAGGCTATGGTACACGATAAGATAATGAAGTGTATATTTTTCCAGAAGTTCCTGAATAATTTTTTCTGCCTCACCAATGGAATCAACTCCTGTTCCAGTACCTGAGCCTTTTTGATAGCTTCGTCTGTTGGGTATCCCTCGATGGATAAGCTGAAAATAATAAGCATCGCGTGCAAATATTGCATATACAGCTATACCTACTACAAGTAATGCCAGCCAGATTAGGTAGGTGCCTACAATGCCCATCTGATTAAAAAGAACCGGTACGATAAGAATAAATACTCCCGCCGCTGAGTTGCCAATGCCTGCATATAACCCCAGAGCATACCCCTGCTTGTTTTGCGAAAACCAGTAGGAAGTTTGGGCAATCCCTACAGAGAATGTTGCAACTCCGCAACCGCACATGATTCCAAATATTAATAGAACTGGGTAAAAGGTAAAATCAAACTTTTCCGGATAAAACATTATGAAAGTCGTGACTAATCCTGCTATTCCTATGGCAGAAATACTCAGTAGCCATAGGAAGGGCCTCCGACCACCAGAACTATCGGCCCACGCACCAAATGGAATTCTTAATAATGAACCAGTTAATTGGGGCACTGCTACCAGTACGCCCAGTAAAAATCCCGACAAATGCATAATCTCTTTCATCTGTTTAGCTAACGGACCATAAACTGCAAGGGCAGCAAATCCCAGGAAAAAACCCCAGGTGGCTGCAATTAAGCCATCTCTTGGTATGCCTTTCAATGTGTTTTCCATAATTTCCTAATTTAATATTTAATCTTTTAAATTTAAACAAAAATAATACAAAAACTTAAAAATTAAAACAATAGTATCTTATTTGTTTAAAAAATATAAAAAGCAATCTAATAATTAAATTTTGATACTTTAAATGCTATCCCCAATTTCAAATTTCTTCAAATTAACTATCAACTTTGTTCCTGGAAGGCTTCTGGCAGATGCATTACCCGACAACAGTAATCACCTTGAGCTTTCACTATTCTGGTGCTTACCATTGCCATTCGACAGGGGAATTCATGACAAAAAAGATTAAGTGCTGTTACAGATGCCAGCAGGTAAGAGGTTCTAAAACACCCCCGTCTTTTCAACAATTTTCCTCCACTGTGCACATTTTTCCCCCTTGAAGAATAATGATAAATATTTGATTATAAGCATAAAATGTAAAAATTGCCTCCGGAACACAAAATTCCACCACGTTTCCACATGCTTACCCCTTGGCGTTGAATCGCTGGAATATCTTTGGTTCCAACAAAAATCACTAACCAAAAACTGCTAAGTTATGACGCAACAACAATTGCTACTCATCAAAAGGAGAAGCCTATTGATGTGGATAGGTCTTCTGAGTTTTTCAACCGTTTTTGCCCAAAAAATAACGGTAAAGGGTACTGTGCGCGATGCAGGCACAAATACTGAAATGCCAGGAGTAAATGTGGTGGTAAAAGGTAAAACTACCGGAGTGATCACCGATGCCAATGGTGGCTATTCCATCCAGGTCGATAATCCCAATGATACGCTGGTTTTTTCTTTTGTGGGATATGTACCCCAGCGTGTTGGGGTTGACGGCCGAACTACCATCGATGTCTCGATGACAGAAGAGGTACAGAAGCTTGAGGAGGTTGTGGTTGTGGGATATGGTACCCAGAAAAAAGCTGATTTAACGGGTGCTGTGTCGGTGGTACGTACCGAGAACCTTGAGCGAATTAAGTCGAACGACATCTCGCGTCTTCTGCAGGGACAGGCTAGCGGGGTGATGGTGCAAAGCAGCGGCGAGCCGGGTGCAGCACCTGTGGTTCGCATTCGTGGGGTAGGTTCGTTTACCAATTCCAGTCCCCTGTATGTGGTCGACGGTGTGGTAATTGCCGAACCCCAGGCTTTTGGCGGACAATTCCAGGGAGCAACTCCTTCGGGTGGAATATCAGATTTTAATCCCGGCGATATCGAGTCCATTCAGGTTCTGAAGGATGCCTCTGCAACAGCCATATATGGTGCCCGTGGTGCTAATGGGGTTATCATTATTACTACCAAACGGGGAAAAAAAGGCGAAATGCAGATTTCGTACGATGGTAGTTACGGGGTTAAGCAGCTCAATAAATACATGAAGGTAACCAACCGCAAGCAATTCCAGGAAATGAATAATCTGGCGCGGTTGAACGATGACCTTTTCCTGGCTCCTGCCAACGATTCTACCAGTGCATACTATATCGACTCCATCGATACCGATTGGCAAAAAGAAGCTTTTACCCGTGGGTACGTTACCGAACATGGCCTAACGTTTATGGGCGGAAAGGATAATTCGACCTACATGCTCAACCTGAACTATTACGATGAAAAGGGAATTATCGTAGGTCCCGGTCCTTCGTATACCCGATATTCCGTTCGGGTGAATACCGATCACAAAAAGGGTAAACTCAAAGTAGGAAACTCATTTTACTATGCTTATTCTCACCAGCGAAAGCTTACCAACTCGCAATGGGAAAATACGGTGATAGGGCTGGTTATCTCTATCCCTACCGTGCCAGTATACGATAGTCGTATGAAAGGCGGGTATGGTGGGGGAATTGATACCATTCACGACCAGATAGCGGGAAATATCGTGGGTTTTAACAATTTAAAACGTCTGTGGCTGAATCGTTCCCGATTTATTGGCTCAGTTTATGGTGAATATGAGCTTTTGCCGGGTTTAAATTATCGACTCAACCTATCATACGACAGAAGTGAGTTTTTTAATCACGAATTTATTCCCGAATTTACCATTGGTTCGCGGCATGTCAATACCATAGCTTTCCTTGATGAAACCAGGGGCGAAAATCCCTATGCCATCATGGAGCATACGCTAACTTACAATAAAGAAATAGGAAAACATGCCTTTACGCTGATGGCCGGGTATACAGCTCAATATGATTACTATCGCGATTTGTATGGTTATGCCCAGGGTTACAAGGAACCCTATCAGGAAGTGCTCTATGCGGGTTCGTCGGAAAAGCGTACAACCGATGGCCGCTTGTTTGAACATACGCTGATATCCTACCTGGGACGACTCAACTATTCGTGGAACGATATGTTTTTGCTAACAGCCAACTTCCGTCGTGATGGCTCATCCCGTTTTGGCCCGGGTAACAAATGGGGCAATTTTCCTTCGGTATCCGCTGGATTTAAGCTGAGTAGCCTCGAATTTTTCAAAAATATTCCTAACCTCAATCTGTTGAAGGTTCGTGCAGGCTATGGTATTACGGGTAACGATAAAATTGGCGATTATCTGTACGAGACCTCGGTCAATAAAAATGCCGGTTATGTGCTGGGTGGACAGCTGGCACCGGGCACCATTCAGACCCAGTTTGTCGACCAGTCGATCAAATGGGAAGAGCGGATATCCAAGAATATCGGGCTCGATGTGGCCATGTTTAACAATCGCCTCGAATTTTCTGGTGAATACTATTACAACGATGCACGCGACCTGCTGGTAAATTCGCCTATCCCCATGTCGACCGGAAAAATAGTTGACCCCGTTACCAACCTGGCCTCGATGATTAATCAAGGGATAGAGCTTTCGCTTACCTATCGAAAAAAAGAGGGGGATTTTCAGTATGAACTCACCGGCAATATCACTACACTAAAGAACGAAGTTACCCGTCTTGGTCTTAACAATGATCCCATTATTACCCCATTCTCCAAAACCGAGGTAGGTCATTCGATGGGTGAATTGTATGGATGGGTGTTTGAAGGTATTTTCCAGACCGAGGATGAGATTAACAAATATGCTCCAGGCGATGTACGCTATGATCCCAACAAACACGCTTTTCAAAATCGTTCGACCAAACCCGGGGACGTTAAGTTTAAGGATTTAAACAACGATGGGGTTATCGACGATAACGATAAAACCTATCTAGGTGTTGCTTTCCCGAAATTTACCTATGGTCTCAATACCACTTTCAGCTATAAAAACCTTGAGCTTTCCATTTTCTTCCAGGGTTCTTATGGTAACAAAGCTTTCAACGGCGTTTATGCTGCACTTAACTCGTACAAAGAGGGCAACTATTCGCTCGAATCGTACGAAAATTATTGGAGAGGCCCCGGATCAACCAACAAATATCCTCGTTTGACCAAGACCGACCCCAACCAGAATAACCGTGTTTCCGACCGGTTCATTCAGGATGCATCGTACCTGAAAGTGCAGAACATTCAGCTGGCATACAATTTCCCCACGAGCGTAACGCGTGCTTTACGGGTTCAGAACCTGCGGATGTATATTTCTTCGCAAAACTTCCTGACGTTTACCAAATACACGGGTTACGACCCCGACTTTGCCAACGATGGACTGCTGTATCGCGGACTCGATGGAGGTTCTTTCCCCAATCCTACCACGTATATGGCTGGAGTTAAAGTAACCTTTTAATGTGTAATCCCAAAATATTGACCATGATGAAAAAGATGAATTTATATAAAAATATAGCTACTGTGCTGACCCTGTCGGTTCTGCTATCGGCCTGTAGCGAGGATTTTATCTACCTCAACAATCCCAACCAGCAGACTACCGGTTCGTTCTGGAAAACACAGGACGATGCCATTCAGGCTACTAATGCCGTGTATTCGGCTATGTATTACGACGGTATGTACATGCGTCTGTGGCCATGGATCATGGATGTGCGTGCCGACGATTGCCGCAATACCTCACCCTGGTGGATTACCGATGTTTCATTGTACAACGTAACTCCCGACAATCCCTGTTATATTGCCACCTGGGAGCATGCTTACAAGGGGGTATGGCGAACCAATCAGGTACTCGAAAATGTACCCAATATAAGCATGGATGAGAAGCTGAAAAAACGTCTGTTGGCTGAAGCCAAGTTTATGCGGGCATTTTACTATTATCATCTGGTAATTACCTATAAAAACATCCCCCTTATCCTTACGCCTGCGCATGGTCCCCAGGATTTTTATCCTGCTCAGGCACCTGAGGAAGAGGTGTGGGCGCAAATTATCAAAGACTTTAGCGAAGCCATGGCCGACCTGCCCAAGAAGGAAGAATACAGCTCGGCTGATGTGGGTCGTGCAACCAAAGGTGCAGCAGCCGGTTATCTTGCAAAATCGTACATGTTTATTCATCAGTTCGATAAGGCTGCCCCTATTTTAAAGGATATTATCGATCAAAAGTATGGCAGCTATGCCCTGGTGCCCAACTATCGAGACAACTTTACCGAAGATAACGAAAACAATGAAGAGTCGCTCTTCGAGGTACAATTCGACCGAAATGTAGGTGGTACAACGCTGGGTTGGACGGGCGACCCCGCACCCGATTGGAGCAAAACTTCAGGCAAAGCACGTACCTACGCACCGCTGGGTTTTGGCTGGGGCGATATTACTCCTACCGACTGGATTTTCAATGAGTTTCAGCAGGAACTGACCGTCAACGGTGAGCTTGATCCTCGCATGAAGGCCAGCATGTTTTTCGATTATCCCGGGGTTAAGGTCTATGGTAAAACGTGGGCTGAAGCCAAACTTCCTAACAAATGCCATATCCGCAAGTATCTGAACGATGATCATTATCCCGATGAAACCGAATGGCGTTCGGGAATCAACGAACGTGTTCTTCGCTATGCCGATATCTTGCTGCTTTATGCGGAAGCGTTGAATGAGCTGGGACAGACAGCCGAGGCATACCCCTATATTCAGCAGGTGCGCGATCGTGCTCAACTGCCCAACCTTCAGGATGTAAAGCCGGGTATGAACCAACAACAAATGCGGGACCAGATTGCGCATGAACGTGCCCTCGAATTTTGCTTCGAAGCTCAACGCTATGTCGACATCCTGCGTTGGGGTTGGCATTATAACAATCTTAATACCCTCATCGCTCATGATCCTGAATTCTCTAAATGGGTCGAAGGACGTGAGGTAATGGCCATCCCCCCTATCGAGGTAAACATCAATAAAAATATTCGGCAGAATCCCGGTTGGTAGTAGGTTTCCGGTGGTTAGTAGTTAGTAGGTGTGTAATCCGGCAGTGGACAAAAACTGCTGCCGGATTTTAAAACGAATCAGCTATGCAAAAGTACAGGCAGCTATTGAGGCAAGGAATTTATGCAACTGCATGTGTGATAGGTTTATATTGTGCAGCGTGTTCCGAAAAGTCTGAGGAACCCTCGGAGACTTCTGTAAATTACGATCCCAATATCCCCGACGATTATTCGGCTATTGCCGGTAAGGAAAATGCAGCCAAATGGGGACCCTATAATTTGCACGACCCCAGTATTATCAAACATAATGGTACCTATTACATCTATTCGACCGATGTGGCATATGGCCCCAATGGCCAGTGTGGTATTATGTTTCGACAATCGAAGGATTTGGTACAGTGGCAATTCAGGGGATGGCTTTTTGATGGCGTACCGGCTAAGGAACTTGCTTTCATGCAAACCTATCAGCCTACCTATCGCCAGGAAAGTATCTGGGCACCCTACATTATCAAAGTGGGCGACCAGTTTCGTTTGTATTATTCAGTCCCCGGGAACGATAATGTGAAGTTAGCCTGCATTGGGCTGGCAACCAGTACTTCACCCGAAGGCCCCTGGAACGACGAGGGAATAGTTATCTCGTGCCTGCCTGCCGACAACTACAACGCTATCGATCCGTCGGTGGCTGTTGATGCCGAAACCGGTCGCCACTGGATGACCTACGGTTCCTATTCCTCAGGTATTTATATCGTTGAGCTTGACCCAGCTACTGGATTTCGAAAAAATGTGAATGATAAGGGTAAGCTTCTTGCCTTTCGCAAAAAAGTGCACGACGCCATAGAAGGATCCGAAATTATCTACAATCCAGAGCTTAAAAAATATTTCTTATTTGTCTCGTACGATTGGTTAGAAGATACCTACAATGTACGGGTAGGTCGAAGCGATAAACCAGAGGGCCCCTATCTCGATTACTTTGGTAACGACATGGCAGCTGTAGGAGACAACTTTCCCATTATTACTGCTCAATATGGCTTCAAGGGGCATCCTGGCTGGCAGGGATTTGGACACTGCGGACTGCTGCGCGATAGTAACCAGTATTTTTACGTAAGTCAGGCCCGCCTGGCCTCCAATAAATATTTGATGGTGCTCCATGTACACCGGATGCTGTTTACTTCCGACGGTTGGCCAGTAATTGCACCGGAACGCTATGTGAACGTTCCGCAATACGCTATCCCCCCCGATAGCCTGGTAGGTAAATGGGAAGTTATTTATCTGGCCACGGTGACCAAACAAAATATTGCCTGGTACGCCACTTTCAATGCCGATGGTACCATCACCGGCTATTTCAATGGTGAAAATATTCTGAGTGGTAGCTGGAGCCTTTCCAACAACGAATTATCGATACAGGCGAATGCCCATACCGTTAAAGCCCGTCTGTCCTGTGAATGGGATTGGGAAAATAAGCGTCGTACGATATGCTTTACTGGTCTTTCGGAGGAAGGACGGTCGGCCTGGGGCAAGAAACTTTATCGATGAAAATACATATCGATTCAAAAGCAACATTGGAAAACCATTTAAATGATTAGATGATGAGAGCAGTATTTTTTAGTGCAATGCTTACCCTTGGATTGTGCCTGAATGCCCAGACTAAAATAGAGGTCGAAGTGGACAAGCCCCTTTTTCCTGTCAGCAAAAATCTTTACGGAATCTTTTTCGAAGATATCAACCATGCGGGTGATGGGGGATTATATGCTGAGTTGATCAATAATCGGAGTTTTGAGGCCAATCGTCTTCCTGAGGATATGTACAGGGTAGGGGATTATATTTTTTCGAAGCAGGGTTTTAAAATGTATTATCCACAACCCCGCGAGTTGGAAGGATGGGAAATTGAGACTTCTGGAAATGCCAGCGGAAAAGCCATGCAGGATGATGCTAACCCTCTCAATCCGTTCAACCTGAAATCCATGAGGGTAGAGGTTTCGAATCCCGATAGAGGAGGCTATAGAATTATCAACAGGGGCTACTGGGGAATTTCGGTGGTAAAAGGAGAAAAATATAAGCTTTCAATTTATTTGCGCGCCAGCTCCAGCGCCTCCATGCAGGTTGCCTTGAGGGATGTAAAGGGCAATTGGATTGATTCAAAAATCATCAACGGCATCCCTAAAACATGGAAAAAATACGAGGTAACCTTTACGGCTAAAACCACTGACCCTCAGGCTGTTTTTGTATTAGCCCCGCTTACCGCTACGACTTATTGGGTCGACATGGTGTCGTTATTCCCTGAAAATACCTTTAAAAAACGACCCAATGGCTTGCGTGCTGATATTGCCCAGATGATAGCCGACTTTAAACCGGGTTTTTTGCGATTTCCGGGTGGATGTGTAGTCGAAGGGGCCGATTATGAAAATCGTATCATCTGGAAGAATACCATTGGAGATATCTCGCGTCGGTTGGGTCGCTGGGAGTTGTGGGGATATCACAATACCGACGGACTGGGTTTCCACGAGTTTCTTCAGTTTTGCGAGGATCTTGGTTGTCCGGGCATGTATGTAATCAATGTGGGGATGTCGTGCCAGTTTCGTCGCTGCGAAGTGGTCGATAGCGCTCGCTTGCAGGAGCAAATCAATGAAGTGCTCGATGCGCTTGAATATGCCCTGGGACCCACTACCTCGCGCTGGGGAGCCGAACGTGCGCGCAACGGCCATCCACAACCTTTCAACCTGAAATATGTAGAGATTGGCAACGAAAATTATGGCCCCGTTTATCAGGAACGTTACAATATTTTCTACAAAGCAATAAAAGAAAAGTATCCTCAAATTATTACCATTGCTTGCACCGACCCGGCTATGCGCGATCCTTTTAAGGCCGAGGATCTGATAGGTATACACCAGCCCATCGAAGTTATTGACGAACATTTTTATGAAGGACTTGATTTCTTCTATCAGGGAGCCTTCCGCTATGATAGTTACGACCGTAAGGGTCCCAAAGTTTATGTCGGTGAATATGCTGTTAAAAAATGGGATAATACGCTTAAGGGAAATCTCGAGGCTGCACTTGCTGAGGCTGCTTTTATGACAGGGTTTGAACGTAATGCCGATATTGTTATCCTTTCCTCACAGGCACCCACCCTTGTCAATGCCAACGATCGTACCTGGAATCCCGATCTTATCGTATTCAACAGCAGTCAGGTGTATGGTACCCCTTCGTACTACGGGCAGCGAATGTTTTCGACCAATATCCCCGACTATGCTATTCCTGTGAAGGTAGAAAATAGTGGACACGAACTGCTAGAAGCTAAATCTGGGGTGGGTATTCTTTCTTTTGCAAACCCACAGGCCTGCTGCCGTTATACCGATATTACCATCCAGATAGGCGGTAAAAATTATCCACTCGAACAAATCATTTTCCCTACCGCACTTTCGAAGATAAAACAAGGCACTGTTACGGTGGGTAAAACCGATTTTGTTGACCTGAAATTTAAGGACGATATTTATCAGAAGTGCTCAGCAGCTGATTGGGACAACTATACCATTTCCTTGCGGGCTATTGCCGATTCTATCGATGATCTGGAGGTTTTTAGTATCCTGTTTTATTCAACAGGTATCGATCAGCACTACAAATGGGTGCTGGGTCGCTGGCATCGCCGCCATTTTTTACAATGGTACGATAGAGGCTATGAGGGTTATTTCGCCCAAGCACCCGGCAATATCGAGGCAGGTAAATGGTACGATATCCGCATTACTGTGAAAAACAAGCGTGTGTATGCTTACCTCAACAACGAGCTGGTTTATGCTGTCGATGTCCCAAAACGGGTTAAACCTGGGATATACGCAGCAGCTGGTATCAATGCCGATAAAACCGTTATCCTGAAAGTGGTGAATGCAACCGATGAGGCTAAAGATATTCCCATCGTCCTGAAGGGAGCCCAACTGCCTTATGGCCAAATGTCTGTTGAAACGCTTACCGGTAACCCGCAGGATGAGAATACCTTTGAACAACCTACCCGGATAGTCCCCCAGAAAACTATTGTTAATATTCCGGGCAGTGAGTTTAACTATATGTTTCCTGCCCATTCAATCAATGTGTTACGAATAACCAGGCCATAACCTTGTAAGTAAGTTGTAAGCTTTAAGTTGAACGAAGTAGGCAACAGCCTGTTGCCTACTTTAAAAAATGACCGAACATGCGAAAAATTATCACAACGGGTTTAATTGGTACGATGGGTATCGTAATGGTCGCTGGACTTATTTCGTATATGTCGCGTGCCAATGAAAATTACGATCCGGGTATTTCCGACGATTACAGCAGTATTGCCAGTTTGGCCAACTATAAAAAGTGGGGAGTTTACAATGTACACGATCCTTCTTGCATCAAATGGGGTAATTATTTTTATGTTTTTTCAACCGATGCTATCTGGCAACCACCCGGTTGGAAAAACGATACTTCCATAAAGATAGGTAATATTCAGGTTCGTCGCTCTGCCGACCTTGTGCACTGGGAATTTATGGGCTGGGTGTTTGATTCCATCCCATCCGAGGCTCGTAGATGGGTGAACCAGGCTGCCGGAGGACAGCAGCCCAATGGGATATGGGCACCCTATGCGATGAGATATAATAACGAATGTCGGCTTTATTACTCGGTATCTATTTTTGGAGCAAATACTTCGTATATTGGACTGGCCGTAGCCCCTTCCCCCGAAGGTCCATGGCGGGATGTAGGATGTGTAGTCAAAACAGCTACTGCTGACGCTATGAATGCTATTGACCCTACTGTAGCTGTGGACGAGAATAATGGCAAGCAATGGCTCATTTATGGTTCTTATTTTGGCGGTATCTTTGGTCTCGAGCTCGATCCTGCCACGGGGTTGGCCAAACATCCCAACGACAAAGGACACCTCATTGCCCGACGTAGCAAGGGTAATGAACGGGTCATTGAGGCCGCCGAAGTTACCTATAATCCACAGTTTAAAAAATATTACCTGTTTGTGTCGTACGATGCCCTGTTTACGCACTACAACGTGCGTGTGGGTCGCAGCGACCGCCCCGAAGGACCCTACTATGATTATTTTGGCCACAACATGTCCGATACTACAAATAACTATCCGGTGTTGACCTATGCTTACCGTTTTGCGGGACATCCCGGATGGGCCGGCGTAGGACATTGCAGCGTTTTGCGCGATGGGAATCAGTACTATATGCTTCACCAAGGACGCCTCGCCCCCGACAACCACATGATGGTGCTTCATGTGCGTAAGATGTACTGGACACCCGATGGCTGGCCTGTAGTTAGTCCCGAACGCTATACGACTTTGTCGCACAAGAATGTTAAAAAACGTCATTTACCTGGTCGTTGGGAAGTAATTTCCCTCTCCGAAATTGCCGATTCGGCCCGCCTGTGGCAGGGACAAATTCGCTGGGGTGGATGGCATTACGATACGGCGCTTTTTAATAATTCATACCCCATCGAGTTGCTTGATAACGGAACCGTTAGCCATTGGGCTGGATTTAATCGCTGGAGCTACTCCGATAATCATCTTAACGTCTTTGGCCATAACGATACCCTTGTTCTGCAGATTGATAATGCCTGGGATTGGGAACGTAAGAGACCAACTACCATTTTTACCGGCCTTAACAAAAGAGGATACGCAGTATGGGGCAAAAAATTATAAATCAATAGTTTACGTAAATTTTAGTATTAACCTTAAATTGTAATGCTTATGAGAACAAAACTACTAACAATTGTTGCCTTGGGCCTATTCAGTGGCTCATTGATGGCACAGTATGCCTATTTTCCCTTCGATACCGATGTGAAGGATGCTAACAAAAAGATTGTATGCACGCCTACCGAGGATGGAATTGCTTTTGTTACCGACACGGTCCGTGGGCAGGTGATAGAATTCGATGGTACTAATGGTTACCTGCAGCTGGGAAACAATGCCTTTAATTTCGACGCCATGACCTTCAACGTTTGGTTTTTCTGGGATGTGCCAGCCAGCGTGTGGTGGGTCCGTATATTCGACTTTGGTAAGCCCGATAATCCCGACCCGGGGAATCACGACGTAAATTTCCTTACTACCTTTGCTTTCGAGGACAAACTTCGTTGGGTTATCCATTCGCAGCAAGCAGCAGGTGGTATTGATACCATTCTGATGTCGAAGGCTAAAATCGATGTGAAAAAGTGGTATATGCTCACCTGTGTACACGGTGGTGGCAAAGCAGAACTCTATCTTAACGGCGAGCTTCAGGACTCGAAAGAAATAGGATTTAAGGCCAGCGACTTGGTATACGACAACTGCTATGTAGGCAAAAGCAATTGGGCTGCCGATGCCTTGTTTAAGGGTCGCATGGATAACATGGCTATTTATAACAAAGCGCTAACAGCCGACGAAATAGCCCAGCTTTACCAAACCCAGCTTAATACCGCAGTACGTGCCAAACAAGCAGCCGGCGTAAATGTTTTTAGCCGTGCAGGCCGCATTGTTGCCCAGCTTCCTGCTACCATGTCGAATGCAACGGTCGTCGTTTACAATGTTGCCGGTCTTGAAATTGCAAAAATCAAAGCCAGTGGCCTGCTATCCGAAATCCCAGTTCAGTCGGGGTTATACCTTGTTAAAGTGAATGCAGGTACACAAAGCTATGTTGCCAAAGTAATGGTTCGCTAATATCAGGCGGGAAGGCTTAAATGCCTTCCTGTGTTTTTACGCTCTTTTTTAACCAAAACTCAATGTCCACCCGAATCGCGCATTAGCTACCGATAGAGGCTAATGCGCAACGGGTTTACCATGGATTTTAAAATTTTTCTCATACTTCTTTTTTATCATAATAAAATTAATTTTTAAAGGTATGATGGAACACCCATGTTCGAAATTTTATCACTATTGTGTTTGCGTTCGCAGGAACATGGGTGTTTCATTAAAATAATGGCTATGGCCGTTAGGGCCGGAAAGGGGGTATACTAAGAAATTTATGATAGTCCCTCCATCGGTACACTTGATATAAAAGTACGGACGTTACATCCTTATTCATTCGTTCTTCTCGCATGATTTGGATGGATAAGGTAATCATGAACATTCAATCATATATCGGCTAATTTAGCAATACGTATAGCTTAAAGTGAAGATATAAAAAGTGAAAATGATGAAAAAATATATCATTTCTTTCATATGTTTAACGGTGTGTATGCCTTTATTTGCACAGGAAAAAGTCAATGCAGTATTGAAGGTTGATGGTAAGCCAGGGGCCACCATTAGTCCTCATATGTATGGGATATTTTTTGAGGATATCAATTTTGCTGGGGATGGTGGTTTGTATGCCGATATGGTTCGCAACCGCTCGTTCGAGGATATTCGTCCCCCCGAGGCCTGCCGCATTGAAGGCGAATGGGCCATTACACCGGGAAACTTTCGCTGGTATATTGGGATTAGCGATTCTTTTCCTGCATGGAAATTAAGCCTTACGCCAGGTGCACAAGCTTCCATGCATCTCGATACGGTTTTGCCTCTCAATGCGGCGCAGCTTTATTCGCTGCGACTGCAAATTAACTCCCTAAGCCGGGGCAAAGCAACTCTTAGCAACGAGGGTTATTATGGTATGGCTGTGCAACAGGGCAAAAACTATCATTTTTCCCTGTATGCCCGCAGCCAGAAGCCACTTACCCAACCCATCCAGGTGTCGTTGCAGGATGAAAGGGGCCAAATTTTTGCCTCCGCCCAGATAAGGGGCATTGGTAATTCCTGGCAAAAATATACCGCCACATTAAAAGCTACTGCCGAACATCATAAGCTGCGGCTGTGCCTTACCTTCGAGGAACCTGCGACGATATGGATCGATATGGTTTCTCTTTTTCCCGAAAATACCTGGAAAAACCGTCCCAATGGCTGGCGTGCCGATCTGATGCAAATGTTGGCCGACTTACAGCCAAAATTTCTGCGTTTCCCAGGCGGATGTGTGGTGGAGGGTATTACCTTCGATAACGCTATTCAGTGGAAAGAAACTATTGGCGATGTGGCGCTACGTCCCGGCCATGTGAATGTATGGGGGTACCGCTCAACCGATGGTATCGGGTATCATGAGTTTCTTCAGATGGCCGAAGACCTAGGCTGCGAACCTCTTTTTGTGGTAAATGCCGGAATGACCTGTCAGGCCCGCAACTCATATTCGATGCCGCTCGATCAATTACAACCCATGATCAACGATGTGCTCGATGCTATTGAATATGCCAATGGCCCGGTTACCAGTAAATGGGGCGCTCTTAGGGCACGCAATGGTCACCCCCAACCGTTTAAACTGAAATATCTCGAAATTGGTAACGAAAATTGGGGCGAAGAGTACGATGTTCGTTACGAAAAATTTTACGATGCCATTAAGGCCCGTTATCCCGACATCATCATCATCCGGTCGGCTCATCCTACGGCCGACAAAAACCCACTATATTTTCCCAACAACAAGGGTGAAATACTCGACCTACACTATTATCGTAGTCCCGACTGGATTTTTCGCAATCATTATATTTTCGATGATTATCCTCGCATCGGCAAGAAAGTGTATATCGGCGAATTTGCCTGCAACGAAAAGGTGCAACGGGGTAACCTTTACGCAGCATTGGCCGATGCCACATTTTTAATTGCCCTTGAACGTAATGCCGACTTGATTACCATGGCTTCCTATGCCCCTTTGTTCGAAAATGATGACAAGGAAGGATACAAATGGCCGGTCAACCTGATTCACTTTAACAATCATCAGGTATATGCTATGCCAACATACTATGTGCAGCAAATGTTTTTCAAAAATACGGGACATCTATTGCTTAAAAGCACTCTAAATTCCGACTCGGTAAATGTTCCTTTACATTATGCCTTAAATGGCGGAGCAATCGGCTTTGATACCTATAGCACCGAGGCCATGTTCGATGATGTGTGTGTAATTGCCAACGATAGTGGCGATACGCTGTTTTTTGAGAATTTTGAGGCACCCCATACAAGATTTCCGTTGGTGGCCGAAAATGGTAGCTGGAAAATTGAAAATGGCGTATTGCACCAAACCGATGCCAGTCTGTTTGCTCACGCTTTTATGGGCGATACCTCGTGGACCAACTATACACTTACCTTCCGCGCAAAGCGAATATCGGGCAACGAGGGATTTTTCATGACCCTGTACCGAAAGGATAACGACAACTGGCTGAAATGGAACATCGGTGGCTGGAATAATACCCAGCATGCACTTGAGCTGCGTTCCAACGGAAGCAGTGCATTTATTGCACCGATGGTTCCCGGAACAGTGCGTACCAACGAATGGTACCGGGTAAAAATACGGGTAAAAGGATTGCATATCCAGTGCTATCTGAATGATACGCTCATACACGATGTGAGCCTCCCCGATAGGGCAACTTACCAGCGAGTGTATGCGGTAGCTACCCTCGATACCCTCAGCAATGAGATTATCGTCAAAATGGTAAACCCCTTTAACGAGCCTGCCAAAATACATCTGATTTTCGATGCCGATTTACGCCTGCTGCCTCAGGCCAAAGTAATTTATATGAGTGCTGATAATCATCTCGAAACCAATTCGTTAGAAAAACCGCACAACATTATCCCTCACGAAAAACCATTCTCGGGTATTAAAAATGACATGTTTTTCGACCTAAATGCAAATTCTGTCACTTTCCTTAAAATAAGGAAAGATTAATTTTAACTTCGATAAAACATTTTAAAATATTAAACGTATATTTAACACTTAATTTAATTGGCTAACTAAACAACTAAAAACAAACATTATGGCAACGCTCGATTGGATTATTCTGGTTTTATTCTTGTTCACGTTGATGGGAATTGTGTACTGGGTCGTTAAACACGAGAAGGACGATACCAGCGATTATTTTTTGTCGGGGCGCAGTGAGACCTGGCTGGCCGTTGGTGCAGCCATTTTTGCAGCCAATATTGGTTCCGAGCATCTGGTGGGACTTGCCGGAGCAGGCGCCGAATCGGGGATGGCAATGGCTCACTGGGAAATGCAGGGTTGGATGATCCTTATTCTCGGTTGGGTGTTTGTACCTTTTTATGCTCACAGCAAAGTATTTACCATGCCCGAGTTTTTGATGCGTCGGTTCAATAAAAATACCAGCTCCACCCTCTCGCTGATTACCCTCATCAGCTATGTACTCACCAAGGTGTCGGTTACCGCTTTCACCGGCGGTATTTTTTTACAGTCGGTGATGGGTATCGACTTCTGGACGGGGGCTATCGGACTGGTGTTGCTTACCGGTATTTTTACCGTATTGGGCGGTATGAAAGGAATTATGCGCATCTCGGTTATTCAGGCTCCCATCCTTATTCTGGGGGCTATTACCATTTTAATCCTGGGTTTGTTGAAATTAGGTGACGGTTCGGTCATTGCCGGTTGGACAGAAATGGTACACTACACGGGCGATAAGATGCATCTGTTCCATGCTAAGGGCGATCCGCTCTACGATAAATTTCCAGGTGTTAGCGTAATCATAGGTGCTTCTATCATTGGTTTCTGGTACTGGTGTACCGACCAGCACATTGTTCAGCGAGCGCTGGCGGCCAAAAACCTTAATCATGCCCGTAAGGGTACCATCTTTGCTGGTTTTCTTAAACTTTTGCCCGTTTTCATGTTCCTTATTCCTGGTATGGTAGCTGCTGCCCTTAAGGCCAAGGGGATTGCTGGTTTCGACTTTGATTCTAACGATAAGGCATATGGTACCATGGTAAGTAGCCTGTTGCCTATGGGCGTCAAAGGTATTGTAGTGGTGGGCTTTGTGGCTGCTCTGATGACTTCGCTGGCTGCCCACTTTAACTCTTCGGCTACGCTGTTTACTATCGATTTTTATAAACATTATAGGCCACAGGCCTCCGAACATCAGCTGGTGTGGATCGGTCGTATGGCAACCATCTCGGTGGTCGTTTTGGGTCTTATTTGGATACCCATCATGAAAGGGCTGGGTGATGTGCTCTATGAATACCTGCAGAATGTACAGTCGCTCATTGCCCCCGCTATCGCTGCCGTGTTTATCATGGGCGTCTTTAGCCGTCGCATCACTCCTAAAGCAGGCGAATGGGGGCTTATCATCGGTTTCCTTCTGGGTATGTTCCGCCTGATCATTATGATATTCAAACCCGCTGCCTTCCAGTGGCTGCTCGATATCAACTGGCTGCATTTTTGTATATTCCTCTTCGTATTCACCATGCTGATAATGATTGTTATCAGCTTATTTACTCCACAAGCCCCCGACGAGCAGATCAGAAACCTTACTTACCGCTCGCAAACTCCCGAGCAGATGAAGGAAATACGCGAAAGCTGGAATGCCTGGGATGTCGTTACCTCTTTGATCGTGGTAGGATTATGCGTGGCTTTTTACATTATTTTCTGGTAAGAAATTTTAAAATAAAACAATTACGCCATAGGTCCCCCTTGTGGAAACCCCTTACAATTTGTGTGGAAATGTGGGTATTATTTTAAAGTCAGACATACAATAAAAAAATTAAATTATGAAGGTTTTTGAAAATTTTGAAGTTTGGTTTGTTACAGGGAGTCAACATTTGTATGGCCCTGAAACTCTTAAACAGGTGGCCACTAATGCACAGATGGTTGCTCGCTCACTGGATGCGTCGGCCAATATACCTGTGAATATTGTATTCAAAAAGGTACTTACCACCCCCGATGAAATTACCAGCTTTTTTATCGAAGCCAATGCATCGGAAAAATGTATCGGCATTATCACCTGGTGTCATACCTTTTCGCCCTCCAAGATGTGGATCAATGGGTTGAAAATTAACCAGAAACCCATTTTGCATCTGCATACCCAGTTCAATCGTGATCTACCCTGGGCCGATATCGATATGGATTTTATGAATCTTAATCAGGCTGCCCACGGCGATCGTGAACATGGTTTTATCATGTCGCGTATGCGTCTGAATCGAAAGGTGGTAGTTGGACATTGGCAGGATGACGAGGTGGTTACGCAGATTGCCTTCTGGTGTCGGGCAGCTATGGGCTGGTATGAAATGCAGCATCTTAAGGTGGCTCGTTTTGGCGATAATATGCGTCAGGTGGCTGTTACCGAAGGCGACAAGGTGGCGGCGCAGATTCAGTTTGGTCTCTCGGTCAACGGTTATGGTGTGGGCGATCTGGTGGAAAGGGTCAATGCAGTAGCCGAGTCCGATGTAGATACCTTGGTCAATGCTTATGAACAGCAATATGTTTTTGCCGAAAATATTAAAAAAGGACAGCCGCTGCACGAGCACGTGCGTTATCAGGCTCGCATTGAGATTGCTCTGCGTCGCTTCCTCGAGGATGGAGGTTTCGGAGCTTTTACCACTACATTTGAGGATTTACATGGTTTAAAGCAATTGCCCGGTTTGGCTAGTCAGCGTTTAATGGCCGATGGCTATGGCTTTGGCGCCGAAGGCGACTGGAAACATGCTGCTCTGGTGCGCGTACTTAAGGTAATGGGCAAAGGTCTTAAGGGTGGTTGCTCTTTTATGGAGGATTATACCTATCATCTGCATCCTTCTGGTATGAAAGTGCTGGGTGCACACATGCTTGAAATATGTCCCAGCATCAGCGATGGTAAGGTTAAGCTCGAGGTTCATCCCCTGGGTATTGGCGGAAAAGCCGACCCTGCCCGTTTGGTGTTCAATGTACCTGCCGGAGAGGCACTCAATGCGTCTCTCATCGACCTGGGTAATCGCTTCCGCATGGTGGTCAATACCGTTACATGCGTTAACCCCGATGCCGACCTGCCCAAATTGCCTGTAGCACGCGCACTATGGATTCCCCATCCTGACCTTAAAACTGGTGCAGCAGCATGGATATACGCTGGTGGCGCTCACCACACAGCTTTCACGCAGGCCATCCCCGCTCAATGTATCGAGGATTTCTGCCAGATGGCTGGCATCGAGTACCTCTTAATCGACAAGCAGACCAACCTTAACCAGTTCCGAAACGAACTGCGCTGGAACGACCTGTACTACCACCTTGCCGGTGCACTGAAGAATCTGTAGCTTTCTTATAAGTTGTTATAACGGGAGGAATGATCACTCTGGCATTCTTCCCTTTAAAATCTAAGTATTAAAAATATGCTCGAACAACTCAAGGAAGAAGTTTTTAAAGCTAACATATTGCTGGTCAAACATGGATTGGTAATTTTTACCTGGGGCAATGTTAGCGGTTTCGACCCCGATACCCGACTGGTGGTTATTAAACCCAGTGGGGTGGAATATGATGCGATGACTGCCGACGATATGGTGGTGGTCGATCTCGACAATCGCGTGGTAGAAGGGGAGCTTCGTCCCTCGTCCGATACGCCTACACACACTTACTTATACAGGCAGTTCCCGCAGCTGCGGGGTGTTGTGCACACGCATTCTACCTATGCCGTTGCATGGGCACAGGCCTGCCGTCCGATCCCTGCACTCGGTACTACCCATGCCGACCATTTCTATGGTCCCATCCCATGTACCCGCATACTTACGGCCGAGGAGGTGGCAGAGGCCTATGAACACAATACAGGAAAGGTTATCGTTGAAACCCTTGCGGACATTGACCCGGTTGCTGTCCCCGGTATACTGGTTGCCAACCACGGCCCTTTTGCCTGGGGAGTTACCCCAGAAAAAGCCGTGTACCATGCAGTGGTGCTCGAACAGGTCGCCAAAATGGCTTTCCTTACTGTGCAGCTGGGCAACAACCAACCTATAGCCCCTTATATTCTCGACAAACACTACCAACGTAAGCATGGAAAAAATGCTTACTACGGGCAAAAAAAATAACTGCAATAAAATTTAATGCATTATGGCAAAATTTACGCTTGGCATCGACTATGGTACCGATTCGGTACGAACAGTGATAGTAAATACAGAGAACGGAGAAATTGTATCAACGGCAGTTGCGGAATACAAGCGCTGGAAGGAAGGTAAATATTGTGTGCCAGCCAAAAATCAGTTTCGGCAGCATCCGCTCGACTATATCGAAAGTCTTGAGGAGTCGATAAAGCAGGCGCTGGCCAGTGCTCCGGCAGGGACGGCCGAAAATGTGGTAGCCCTCTCGGTGGATACTACCGGTTCAACCCCCGTGGCAGTCGATAAGAACGGTACGCCACTGTCGCTACTGCCCGAATTCAATGAGAATCCCAATGCAATGTTTATCCTCTGGAAAGACCATACGGCAGTAGCCGAAGCCGAGGAAATTAATCGACTTTGCAAGCAGTGGGAGATTGACTATACCCGGTACGAGGGTGGGATATACTCGTCGGAGTGGTTCTGGGCAAAGATTCTGCATGTATTGCGCAACGACGAAGCAGTTCGTCGGACAGCCTATTCGTGGGTGGAGCACTGCGATTGGATTCCGGCCCTGCTGGTGGGCAATACCAAACCCGAGGAGATACTTCGCAGTCGTTGTGCTGCAGGACATAAGGCTATGTGGGCTGAAGAGTGGGGAGGCTTACCCTCTGAAAAATTTCTCACAACACTCGATCCTTTATTGGCCGGGCTGCGTGAACGGCTTTATACCCAAACCTACACCGTAGATGTAAAGGTGGGAACCCTATCTCCCCAATGGGCCAAACGACTGGGTCTGCCCGAATCGGTAGCTGTGGGCGTGGGCGCCTTCGATGCTCATCTGGGTGCCGTAGGAGCCGAAATTCGTCCCTACCAGCTGGTAAAGGTTATCGGTACCTCTACCTGCGACATGATTACCGTCCCCGAGGAGGATGTGAAAGAAAAAACCGTACGCGGTATCTGCGGGCAGGTGAATGGTTCCATCATACCCGGCCTTATTGGTCTCGAAGCTGGCCAATCGGCCTTTGGCGATGTTTACGCTTGGTTCAAGCGCTTGCTCTTTGAACCAGCAGCAGCCATCATCGAGCAGTCCTCACTCGACGACAATACGAAAAAAGTCATCCTCCGCGAGCTCGACAATCAGCTTATTCCATACCTTACGTGGCTGGCCGAAAAGGTCGATCCTGCCGAATCAACCGTGGTTGCGCTTGATTGGCTCAATGGACGCCGTACCCCCGATGCCAACCAGTTGCTCAAGGGTGCTATTGCCGGTATTTCGCTCGGAAGTGATGCCGGCATGGTGTTTCGTGCTCTCATAGAGGCTACTGCCTTTGGTGCTAAAACCATTGTCGACCGTTTTGTGAGCGAAGGGGTAAAAATCGACAGTGTAAGTGCTATCGGTGGCGTATCCAAAAAGTCGCCGCTGGTAATGCAAATTCTGGCCGATGTACTCGATATGCCCATCCACGTAGTAGAGTCGGATCAGGCATGTGCGTTGGGTTCGGCTATGGCTGCGGCTGTGGCTGCAGGCCTGTATCCATCGCTGCAACAGGCACAACAGATAATGGGTAGCGGCTACGAAACTACCTATCGCCCCAATCCTCAGCAGGTAGCCGTGTACAAAAAGCTTTACCAGAAATATCTACTGCTTGCCCGACTCCTTGAACCTCACTACAATGCTGCTGAACTATAATTTTTTTTTCTTAGTTGTTACCAGGCAGGAATCCTTGCGTTCTTGCCTGGTTATTTTAGAGAGAGGAATATTTTTTTGGTATAATCGCCTTAAATTCTACATAAAAAAGAGATTCCGCATGACGGATGCGGAATCTTTGTAAATTATGCGCTGGTGAATCAGTAATTGATTTCGTATAGTAGCACTTCGTATATCAACGACGAGTAAGGGGGGATAACTACCTGACCAGCACTGTTGGTACGGGCCTGGGTGCCATAAGCGTGATAGTAGGGTATGAATATTTTGGCACGTTGTCCCAGATTAAGTTGTTCGATAGCCTTGCTAAAGCCCGACATAATGGAAGTATTGCCGAAGCTAAAGGTAATAGTATCATAGTTGTGGGTAAATACGCGTCCATCGGTTAGCCAACCCTTGTAAATGACTGTTACATTGTTGTAATCGGATGCTTTTTTAGTAGTATCGCCGATATTATAGGTTTTAATATATACGGGCACTTCTTCGGTGGTGTCGCTGAGCGAGAGTTGGAGCGAATCAACGACCCAGCGCTGCCAGAACGATTTGTCGTAGGCCACAATGTCGGGAATGACATCGACTATCCGTACCTGAAAGATAAGGGAAGAGAAAACAGGAATACGCTCGGTGTAGTACGAACCGAATGCCCAATCGAAGGGAATTACAAATACGGCCGTGTCGTTCTTTTGCAGCTGTAACAGTGAGCGGTAAAGTCCGTAAATAGCTGTGTAATTAACGGCAATCAGCGATGGTCCTGGCAAAAAATTTACCGGTAACAAACCATTTGCCCTTGCTAGCGCATGATTATTGGTTTCAACCAGCTTTTCGTCATCAACCAGTCGGAGATTGTAATTCACCTTCACATAGTAGGTGCTCTTGATTGGGCTACTGGCCGAATCTCTCAAAGTAGAGTCAATAAATATGCGATACACGGTATCCGTGCCCGCAAAGGTAATATTTTTACTGGCCAGATAATCCTTAAGTATCATCAGTTGTTGCTCACGTTCCTTTTCCAGATCACCGCTATCCATACATGCGCTTAATAGGAGCACAGCGCTAATCAATACAGTTAATAGTTTTTTCATACCAGTCAGTTTTTGCTTAATTAACCCAAGTAAAAATTTTTCTTGCATATTTATGATGGCAAAATCTCAGAAGGTTGCGTATGGTTTTAGTTAATTTTTTTAAGTTCTACCTCAAAAATGAGCGAGCAGTATGGGGGAATAATTCCCGTGGATGATCCCGTGGGACCAAAAGCCAGGTCGGAGGGCACAATGATGAGCGCTTTTTCGTGTTCTTCCATCATGCCAATGGCCTCTTCCAGCCCTTTAATAACCTGCCATTCGGTGCCATACACAAACTGAAACGATTCGTGCCGCTTAATAGTAGAGTCGAAGAATTTACCATCAAGGAACCGCCCCTCGTAATCAACAACAACGGTGTCGCCCGCTTTTACCTTTTTGCCATTGCCCGGCACCAGCCGCATGTAATAAAGCCCCGATGCCGTAGGTTTGATCGAAAGTTTCTGTTTTTGCAGATATTGCCTGAGAACCTCTTTTTCATAGTCCCCAAAATCCTCAATCCATTTCATGAAGGCCTTTTTCTGATTTTCATAGTCTTGTTCCGACTGAAAATCGAGCATGGTAATTTCAACTTTCATGTCACTGCCAGGCTTGAGAAAGGGGGGCATATTGCTTTGGAGTGTTTTATGGAAAAATGGTTCGGCATGGATAATAAATTCAGCTCTGTCGCCCCGCGATAGCATGGCAAAGCATTCGTCGATAGAGCCACGATATTCGGGAGCAACCAGCCGCAATCGACGCTTACCGCTGAAAAATACAGAGTCGTTCAAGGTTTTATATTGCAGTTCGACAGTGATATAGTCGCCTATTGCTGGTTTTTGATTGTCATCGCCTATGGCCAGCAATTTATAATGCAACCCACCCCAGGTGCGCTTGTAACCCTCGTACTTTGAGAAAAACTGGCATGCACTTAGCACGGATAGAAGCAGTAAAATGCTCAGATACCTTTTAGCCATCTCCTGATCAGAAAAGTTTTCGCTAAAGTTATGGTTTTTTATGAACAAAACTATACAATTTTTAACGTTTTGTCCGATGGTGTATTGCGTCGATACGCACTTGATACACAATACAGGATCGAGGAGGGATGCACTTGCCATCGCCAACTACGCCATAGGCCAGGTGAGGGGGCAGGATAAATACAGCCGAGTCGCCTATGTGCAGATGGGTTAATCCTTCGTCGAGGCCTCGTTCAATTTGGCCGGTTCCTATGATTGTAGTTTTAATGCCTGTAGAATCAGAGCTGTAGCAAAGTGTCCCATCGAGCAGGGTTATTTTGTAAGCAAAACTCACCTGGTCGTTGGTTTGTAGTTTTTGTCCCTTGCCGTGTCGGATGATCTGATAACTCAGTCCCGAAGAGGTACGGGCCAGTTTTAGCTGATTTCGGCGGGCATAATTATCGATGAGTATCATATCACGTTCTATCAGGTATCGGTTGAGCGCAATAAATTGTTCTTGCTGCCGGTTATCGGGTTTGTTGTTTACCGGTTCTACTGCCGAGGGACGACAGGAGTGAAGTAAAACCACTACCAGGCTACCCGTTAGGATACAAGCGATGGATCTCATCCCTATAACCTTCCATGATTTTTTCGAAATGATCTATTGCTTCCTGCATGGGCAGGCGAATTTCACCGCCAGCAGCGTTTTTATGACCTCCCCCTTCAAAATGCTGGGCACATAACTTGTTGACCGGAAATTCACCCTTGGAACGACACGAGATGCGTACATAATCATCTTTCTCAGTCAACAGGGCCGAAATATAAATTCCCCGAATCGACAGGGGAAGGTTAACAAAACCTTCGCTATCGCCTACCTGAAAATCGTATGCATTCATCTCTTTTTGCGTAAGCCAGATGTATCCCACATGTAGCTGGGGGTCTACCACCAGCTTCTGATTCAGGCAATAGCCCATCAGCCGCATACGGTTGAATGAGTAGTTGTCGTACAACAAACCAAAAATACGATTGTGGTCCAAACCATATTCGAGCAGGTTGGCCACCTTGCGAAATGTCGAGGAATCGGTGATATTGTAGTTGAAGCTGTTGGTGTCGGACATGATACCAGCATAGATGCACTCGGCAATAACGGGATCGATGACGGCCTGGTAACCCATCTCCAGAATGAAGTCGTATACCAGCTCAGCTGCCGCCGATGCATTTACGCGATGGATGTAATACCGAAATGCCTCAGTGGGGTAGGGATGATGATCGATGAGGATTTTCACAGCATGGCTGGAGGTAACATGCGGTTCTATTTCCTTAAGTCGTCGCAGGTCGTTAAAGTCGACGCAAAAAATAACTTCTGCTTCCGACACTTTCCTGATCACCTCGGCGGACTGTCGGGTGAATACCCTGACCTCTTTAGCTCCCGTTAGCCACGAGAGAAAGAACGGAAACTCGTTGGGGGTTACCGCAGTTACTTCGTGTCCTAATTTCTTTAGAAAATGATAAAGACCCATCAACGACCCCATGGCATCGCCATCGGGGTTGACGTGCGTAAAAATTACAATGCGCCGTGGAACTTGTAATAATTCCCTTATTTCTGCAATAACTTTTGGTTCCAATTTTCCTTATTATATTTTTGCAAAAAAATGAAGCGGTAAAGATAAGTTCATTTTTTTAATACCCAATAAATACATTAACCAATCATTTATGATTTGAAGTAGGTAAATTTATTTTAAGTGTGTGAAAAATTTGTCGGAAAATTAATTTTATAGGCGGGAATAAATGATAAAGATAATTTTTGTGCAACGGAATCCCACAGGATAAATTAAATATCTAATGTAGCGGTTGGATGAGTAGTCCTGAAAGGTTAATTGTTGAATGCACCTCAAGGGAATGTGGGAGTCATCCGACCCTAAAACTAAATTTTAAAAAGATGAAAGGAAACATTACGTTTACGATGATTAAACCGGATGCGACGGGAAAAAATTTGACCGGTAAGATTTTAGCAATGATTACCGAGGCAGGTTTTACTATTCGTGCCCTGAAGATGACCCGTTTGAGCAAAGAACAGGCCGAAGGATTTTATGCTATTCACAAGGACAAGCCTTTTTTCAACGATCTGGTAAAATTTATGACTTCTGGACCTGTGGTGGCTGCTATCCTGGAGAAAGAGAATGCGGTAGAACGGTTTAGAGAATTGATTGGGGCCACCAACCCAGCCAATGCCGCCGAAGGTACCATTCGCAAACTTTTTGCCTCCAGCGTACAGGAGAATGCCATTCATGGTTCCGATAGCGATGAAAATGCTCAGATAGAGGCTAACTACTTTTTCTCCCAACTCGAGCGTTTTTAATTGCCTCTTTTATTGCACCATGTAGGGCATTTTTTTTCTTACTATCATGAAAACGCTTTACATCATTCGTATGCAAGGCGTTTTTATGGTATCTCTACAGATAACTTGCGACTGTAATTGCTTTAAGACCTATAGAATATCGATGGTTTGCTATTTTCATTCCTGAGGGTAGGTGGGCTGGTTATTGTTTATTTACTATTATCTTTCTTAAACCGCCGAGGTTCTCATATTGGAGAATAGCGTGTGTGGAGAAATTGTTTGTTTTGTAAATAATCTTACTGTATTAGAACTTTGTAAACCTTTTCAGGGAAGATTAGCTTATCATTAACCCCCTGAGCGGAATCAACTGCTTGTTTATGTAAAAAATCACTATTGTCCAAAATATTTTGAGTAAATATAAATAGCGCTTGATTTTAAATTTGTTATGGGATATTTTTCCTGTTTCTCAAAAACACTCCCCTACAGAACCTCTCTTTTTTGGTTAACTTTCTCATTGCTTGAAGGAGGGGTTGGGGCGAGGTATTTTGGACATTTTTGGATTTAAATAAAAAACACATCGGTCAATGTTTGTCGTTGCACGGGTTGAGGATGCAGTACTGTTGGAAAATAGAAGAAAGGGGAATGATGTGAACTCATTTTCTGCTATCATTTGAGACAAAAAAAACTTATTGTTCTTGTATTTTGAAATAATCAGATTTAACTTTACTTAATTATCAATATTCAAATCACATGAAACACCCATGTTCCTGCAAACGCAAACACAATAGTGATAAAATTGCGAACATGGGTGTTCCATCATACCTTTAAAAATTAATTTTATTATGATGAAACGAAAAAAAATTTTCTATTATGTGCGGGAGGAATCTCATAGAACCAGGCGTCCTGACGATTCCCCGGCTAATGTCCGCAAAAAAGTGGGGCTGAGTAAAGATTTCCTGAGAAGTCTTCTGACTACAATGCTGGTGGGCTTGCAACTAATCTTTTCCGTTTCGAAAAATAGCTATGCCCAATGTCCAACACATGCAAATGTGGATTCGGTACATTTTGATAATCAAACGGGGTATACTACATTTTTTCTTACTGTCGATAATCCTGCCGACTCGTTGTATGTATGGTATGGGGATGAAACCGATACTACTATTGCTTATAATGAACCGGCAGTATCCTTTGAGATTAATCATACCTACTCCTTAAATTCGCATTATTACGGTAGTCCTTATTCTTCATACTTTATATTCTATAATCGCGATTCCTTATTGTGTTACAATTATTGGGCATATACCGATTATGCTCTATATTTTAATAATCGGAATTGCCAGATTAATGCGTATTCCATCTCCGATACTTTGAATGCGTCTTTTGTTGTATACACCTACAACGATAATGAATCAGCCATTAGCGTTTCGCTTAAATATAAGGGAAATGAATTAGCTTCATCTACCATCGGCACATATAACGATTATACTTCGCCAACTTTTACCTTCCCTAAGGCGGGATTGGATACCCTTATCATTATCTCTCAGGGCGATTATTGTGCCTCTACCGATACTCTGTTTTTTTACGTTTATGGCTACCCCTGTAAACAGCCAACTTTGACAGTTACCCAGCAGGATAGCGTTACCTACCAGTTTGATGTTAGCGGTGCCAATAATGGTTCCATTTACCGATGGGAATTTTATGGCCAAAGCTGGGACTCAATTTTTGAAAGTTCCACTTCTACAGTTACATTAACATTGCCGTACAACGATCAGATAAATGTTGACGTATATGCCTTTGATTCAATTAATAACTGTTATACCAATTGGATTGATACCCTAATTCTTACCGGCAATCAGCAGTGCTATGCCTATTTTTATTATTGGCAGGTAGATTCTGTCAACAATACGTATCAGTTTTATAATTATTCGGTCGAGGGGAAACAATATTTGTGGGATTTTGGCGATGGCACTACCTCAACCCTGTATAATCCCGGCACACACACTTTTAGCAAGACGGATACTACCTATACCATTCGGCTTACCGTAGCCGATCCTGAGACAGGTTGTGTGCAAACCTACGAACGGAGAATTACCGTAGGTAATGTAGCTTGCCTGGCCGATTTCGACTATACGGTTACTGGTCAGAAAGTTACCTTTACCGATATGTCGAACGGTGCTGACGAGGTATATTGGGACTTTGGCGATAGTTATGGCTGGAGCTACGATTATAATCCCACCTACACCTATGCCGATCCTGGAATTTATGTGGTCTACCTGTGGATATGGAATTATAGCGAGGGAACCTATTGTTACAACTGGACCAGCAAGACCATTACCGTAGGCGATATCAATACGCTGGTAAAGGCCGATTTCGACTATTACTATGGTGATAGCGATACTATTTATTTTTCGGACAATTCACTTGGTAATGTAAGCCAGTACTATTGGACCTTTGGCGATGGAACTACAGCCACCTCAAAGATTGTAAAGAAAATCTATGCTAAGCCTGGCATATACAATGTATGCCTTGCGGTAACCAATGCTGCAGGAATGGTAAGCTCGTATTGCGAATATGTTTGGGCAGGAGAATCGTCGTGCAACATTGCTGCCAATTTCTCCTACAGTACCAGCAAGGATAGTGCGAAAATTATCGAATTTACCAATGGTTCGCAAGGTAGCTATGATTCGTACTACTGGGATTTTGGTGATGGAAAGGTTTCGATGGAGGCTTCACCAGCACATGCCTATGCTAAATCGGGATATTATTGGGTATCCCTTACGGCTTATAATTCACAAACCGGCTGCATGGATACCCATTACGAACAGGTACAGGTGGGTTCCGTTGAATGTAAGGCCGATTTCGATTATATAGTGGATGTTGGTACTTTAACCGTAACGCTGCAAAATAAATCGAAAGTGGGCAACAATACTTATTACTACTGGTGGTTCGATGATGGAGATTATTCCGAACAGGCCAATCCGGCTCCCAAGACCTTCGAACAGCCGGGTAAGCATTATATTGGCCTGGTAATTTACGACGATAACACCTATTGCTACGATTATGCCGAAAAATTCATACAGGTTGGCGAAATGGCTTGCTCGGCCGAGTTTAGCTATCTGGTTGACACGGCTACCAATACAATACACTGCTACAATAAGTCGGTGGGTGCCTCAACCTACCTGTTCTGGTATTTCGGCGATGGGAGCTACAGTTTTGAATCCAACCCCACTCATCGTTTTACTGCTCCTGGATATTATACTGTTGGACTTTCGACCTACGATGATAATGCTGGCTGTATGGACTATTACGAAAAGGTAGTTCAAATAGCAGGAGCAGGTAGCGATTGCGTGGCCGAGTTTACCTACTATGTCGATAATGAGACACGTACTGTTAGCTTTTTCGACAATTCCTATGGAAATATTGTAAAATATCTTTGGAACTTTGGCGATGGTAATATTTCCAATACGGCTTCAGCTACTAATCAGTATAACCAGGGTGGGATCTACAATGTGTGCTTGACGGTGGTCAACGATAAGGGCATGATTGACATCAGCTGCAAGCAAGTAAAGGTGGCTGCCGATGCAAATACCGACTGTCAGGCCAAATTTATCTTTGCAATCGATTCGGCCACCTCGACGGTGAAGTTTGTAAGCAAATCGACAGGTAATCCTACTTCCTACAGTTGGGACTTTGGCGACAACACTACCGGCAACGGTGATAAGGTTACCCACCAGTATGGGGATCCCGATTATTACCTGGTAGGCCTTTCTATTGCCACCAGCAGTGGTTGCTATAGCGATGCTTATGCACTACTGAATATTGGCATGCCCGATACCTTGAAAGCTGCCTTTGCCTATCGCGAAAATACCAACTTGAAGAAAGCGGGAGGTTATCCTGTAGATTTTATTGGGGCTGGATTGGGCGATGCAGCTCGTATCAAATGGACATTTGGCGATGGTAGCTCCGACAGTACCACTACCACTCCTACACATGTGTACGCGCAACCAGGTACCTATGAAGTGTGTTTCGAAATTTCCGACCCTGTTACTGGAGCTGCCGACAAGCAGTGCCAGATGATCACCGTAACAAAGGTAAATCATACCCAGATAATTCCGTTTGAAATTTATCCGCAGCCGTTTACCAACGAACTGAATTTAAAGCTCACCCTCTCCAAGGCAGGCAATGTACGGGTATCTGTAACCGACCTTTCGGGACGGACGATAACAATCCTTTCTCAACAATCGCTGAGTGCTGGAATTCAGCTGCTCAGATTTAATACCGTTAACCTCAAGAGTGGTAGCTACCTGCTGAGAGTGGAGACAACTGAGGGGGTATATCAACGATTGATTATCAGGCAGTAGATGCGTTTTCATAGAAAGCCTGCCTCGAGGGCAGGCTTTTTTTATACCCTCAAAATATCTCGACTTGAGGGGGAGAACTGTCAGCGATTCTTTTTTTGTTTAAAAACGATTATATTTGTAATAAGTGAAATTTAGATATGAGAGAAGAAACCGTTACCTTGCTTGCGATTGACGATGATCCGCTTGTGCTCAAGCTTATCGAGGCCAGCCTGGCTCGGGAACCTTACCGGATGCTCTTTGCACCCGATGGAGAAACAGGGTTACGCATGGCTATTGAAAACCAGCCCGATTTGATTGTGCTCGATGTGGTGATGCCTGGTATGGATGGATTTGAATTTTGTCAGCAAGCTCGAAATAACCCTCTTCTGAAAAATACGCCCATTATCATGCTTACTGCCCTTGACGATAGGGATTCAAAAATACAGGGGTTAGAGGCTGGTGCCGACGATTATATCTGTAAACCTTTTGACAAAATTGAATTTCGCGCACGCATAAAAACTATTACGCGGCTTACCCGCAATTTTATGGCCGAAATCGACAACCTAAAACGAACTATTGAAGAGCTTAAAAAGGAAATAGCCCAGCTTAAAGGATAAAAAATTCAAAAGATTGTTTTGTGACAATTTCCCATAAAAAAAGCTTTTTCCCCATTGGGGAAAAAGCTTAAAATTCCTTATAAGTTTATTTTTTACTGTTTTACGATTTTCTGGATCCAGGTCTGGTTGCCATCGCTAATCTTCAGGTAATAATAGGCATTTTGCAGTTTTAATTTTTCAGTTGAAAGGACCCAATCCTGTTCGCCCGCTACAAAGCGCTGTTGTTTATAGAACGAGTAAATCAGCTTACCACTTATATCGTAGAGATCAATTGAGAGTTTTGAGGGGTTAGCTAATTTCAGGCGAAGGGTAATCTGGTTGTCAAAGGGATTGGGGAAAACTTCAAAGTTATTGGCATTTGCAACTGTTTCGACCTGAGTTGCCGATTTTTTATGGCTTCCGACGTGGGCATACATGGCAGTTTCGGCAGTATAAGATTGTTGGGGCGTGATGTATTTTATGATGACAAACACCGGGTAACGGACATCGGCAGCGTACCAGCGGTAAGTTACTTCAGTGATTGTACTTCCCTGACCATACTGGATGGTACGGGTTTGCTTTACTCGTAATACGTTGTCAACAACCACCTGATTGGGAAGAATAAGTGTACCATAGGCGTCGGCATGGATTTCGTAACTCCCCGATACTGCTGTTGAACAGGAGGGGCAAGTCTGTGTTCCGGTAAAGTTACCGGTCAACTTATAGCCATAGCTCATTGGGAACTTAAGCTTAACGATAGGCCGGTCGTACTTAAGGATGCTATTGCCCGCAATGGTTGCCCACTGTTCCATGGAGCTGGATGTATTATTGAAATAAAAGTAGTTGCCAAATTCTTCGAGCGCAAAGTTGGCATTCGCAGTAGCGTTGTTTTGTGGAGCTTGGCTGACGTCGAGCATCCGACTGGTGAGGGTTCGGTTGGTTCTTTCCAGCTGGCTAAAATCCCATAGAACATTTGCGCCCGCTTCGCCCTCAGAGGCCTGGGTTAAAAATACAAAATCGTGCGAGTCACCCGGCCGAAAACCATGGGTTTTATAGTTGAGCGTAATTTGGCCGGATAATAGTAACATACTTCCCACAAATCCGGCTATGGTTAATCCCATTCTTTTCATATCATAAGTAGTTTAAGTTTAACAATAGGTCAACTTTTAAAGGTTTAGCCAAATTTAATAATTTTATAAGTAGCATACAATAGGTTACTAAAATTTAAAGTAGCTTACAATTTTCGAAAGCTTATTGGCTTGCTCCTCGAGATCTTTTGCCTGATTAGCGATGGATAACGAGTTAGTCGAGTTTTTCTGGGTAATCTGGTTAAGCTGTTGAAGGGCTACATTAACCTGTTCGGCGCCGAGATTTTGCTCTTTGCTTGCCATGCTGATTTCCTGAACCAGCTGAACCGTCTTCATGATTTCTGGTTCAAGGGTTCTGACGCTCTCTACCGATTTTTCGGTTTGTATCACGCAAGTTTTAGAAAGGCGGTGAATATCGTCAGCAGCAACACGGCTGCGATCGGCAAGTTTTTTAACTTCGGCAGCTACAACCGAAAAACCCTTACCGGCTTCGCCTGCACGCGCAGCTTCAACCGCAGCATTAAGCGATAGCAGGTTGGTTTGAAAGGCAATATCGTTGATAATGGATATTTTTTGGGCAATCTCCTGAATATAGTTGAGACTTTCACTCGAATATTTTCCTACCTCTACCATCTCTTGCGCTGCAATCTTGGCAATTTTTTCAGTTTCGCCAGCATTTTGTGAGTTGAGCTGTATGTTAGTAACCATTTCTTCCATGGACGATGCTACCTCTTCGGCAATAGCAGCCAGCTGATTGGCATCTTCCGACATGTATTGCGAGCTGTTGGTAAGCTCACTGCTCGAAGAACGCATACGATGGGTTTCCTCGTGTATGTTCTGAACTATCTCACGAATTACCCCTGTCAGCTCATTGATTGAATTGGCCATCTGACCCAGCTCATCTTGGCTGTAAACTGGAATGGAAGTGGAAAGGTTGCCATTTTTTACTTCCTGCAACCCTTTGAAAATAAAATTAATACGATGTGAGATGAAATGATTGAAGAGGAAAATGATGAGCAACGACAGCAAAACAACTACCGCTATCGACACAAGGGTGAAAAGTAAAATGTAATTTTCTTTGGTGCGGTTCATGGCAGCAGTATCGGTAGCCAGATAGAGATATCCAAGATATTTTCCGTCTTCGAAGAAGAGGGGGGCTACACATAAGGCCTGCTTCCCATTGTCCGACATGCTGTATATGGGCTCGCTAAGGGGGCGATCAAAAACCTCAAGTCGTCGAAGAAAGGGAACCTCATCAATGGTTCGGTCGAGCATGCTACTATCGTTTGAATAGTAAATTTTTTTGTTTACCCCAATAATGATAGCATAAATGACCGAATCACCTACCAGCTGCGACATGGTACGCGTATCCATTGCTGTTTCGAATTTTAGCTTACCGGTCGACATCAACTGAGCCGGAGCGGTAAGTTGCTTCTGAAACTTACGGTTGGTGTCCACTGTAAAACGCGTGATGTAGAAAACTCCAGAAGAAAATAGTACTAAAATAACCGTAAGAATGATCAGAATTCCAATCTTTAGACTTAGCTTTTGCTGAATGTGATTCCAGAGGTTCATAGGTTAAGTTTTAGTTAGTAGTTATACGCAAGTTGGATATCAAAGTTGACGCCGTAATTGGGCAAGAGCTTCAGCTGCCGATAATTTGCCTTCCAGCACGTCGGCATATCTGAAATTCAATGTTTTCTTTGTGTTAAAAAGCAATTCGTTTAGTCGTACGTCCACCTGATTGTTACCATATTTCTTTTGCAGATGTTGGAAGAATTTTTCGTACATATCCTGCCCGAAATCAGTGTAAGAGATTGTATTTTTCATCCCGGTGGGGCACTTAGCATATTTTACCCATCGATCGGCGGTTTCGGTCGAAGTAATGAAGCGGATGAATCGTTTACCAGCCTCAGGATTGCTGGCATTTTTGGGTACTACAAAAATAACCTGAAAAAATCCGCTGTAATAGGGCGATACCTTGCCCGCGAAAGAGGGTATTTCGCAAGGACGAAGCTTTTTTAATCCTTCGGGGTTAGATTTGTTCCAGAGCAGAATGAGCCACGTTGGCTGAAGATTAAATAGGCATTGCTTGTCAAAAAGTATGCGCTGGGCAATGTCGTAAGCCAGATGCGAATATTCCATGTGTTGATCCAGTACATGGTAGCGCGAGAGTTCTTCAAATGCTTTGTAGGTTTGTTCCAATGCTGCAAACGACTCTTGCAGGCTTGAGTATTGAGTTTTTCCATAATAAGAGGTTACCAGTTGTTTAAATAGATTGTCAATTGCGTACTGGTATTGTTTAGAAAAAAAAGTAACCTTTTCTGAATGGGTGCGGTTGTATTCATCTACGATTTTGGCATAGGAAAGAAAATCATCAAAGGTCATGTCGAGTTCCTTGACTTTTAATCCAACCTTTTTTTCTACCTCTTCACTCACAAAGAGAATATGGGTGATCCCCTCAATTATGGGACCTGGAATTATGCCTCCGTAATCCTCGGCCAGAGGGATGGATTCAAAAAGTCCTGCCTTGTGGGCTTCAATAAACCAGGGCTCTTTGGAAAAATCTACCAGGTATTTCTTGCCCCATTCCCGATCATTAACTTTTTCTCCAACCAACCGATAACGTTCTTTGTCGCAGAATAATACATCGAATGGCCATTTATTTTGCCTAACCATTTGGGCTATGGAATCGCATTCGATGAAATATAGCTCGGCCTCATCGTTAAACTTAAAAATGTGATGGGGAAATTGTAAATCGATTACCAGATCTTGGTTGAGAAACGAAAATTCGCGAACGGCCTGTCGCACGAGTAACTCTTTTTTGCCCTCACCATACCAGTGGCCCATGATGCGAACCAGATTTTTGCTGCCAATAGCACTTGTGGTGTTATTTTGTGGATTTAGTAATCGCTCATTTTCTTTTTTTTCACAAGTTGCCAGCAAAAAAAGAATCAATATTGGAACTATGTAAGTTGCCCTCTGCATGTTATATGCTTAAATAAAACAATAAATGTGTTATTTTAACACCTCTTACGAGGATTGTTCAGGAAAAGTTAGAATAATTTTTTTAAATTAAATAGATATTAAGATGAAAAATGGGGGGATATTTGTATCGTTTTTAGGGGAAAGATAAAGTGTCTGACCTTTTTCGCATTCGGCAAGGGAAAATAAATTCCGAGGCGGTAAAATCAATCACCCCAAACAGTGAGTACTAGGTGGCGCTGGCCTCCATAGTGACGGAATTCACATAGATAGATGCCCTGCCAGGTGCCCAGTCCGAGTCGGCCCTGAACGATAGGGATCATCAGGGAATGTCCAAATAACGAGGATTTAATGTGTGCGGGCATATCGTCATCCCCCTCAAGGGTGTGGGTGAAGAGGGCATCGCCATCGGGCACAAGGTGGTCGATAAATTGACGAAAATCCCTGCGAACGGAAGGGTCGGCATTTTCGTTTATTGTCAGGGCAGCTGAGGTGTGCTGAATAAAAATGTTTATCATCCCAGTTTGTGGCAGGGGAGGAAGATGCTTTCTGATATAGTCGGTAATCAAATGATAACCCCGGGAAAACTCTGGAAGGATTATTGTTTTCTGGTACCACATATATTTTTTTCCACTAAGTTATACGAATTAACCTCTTTAAAACACATTGAAACACGATTTGTTATGCCGAAAATACTAAATTTGAGGTTAACTGCCTAAGGATTCATCTGATATACTCCTTCGATTTCTACCAATAATTCGGGTCGACAAATGTCGGCCTGAAGGAAGAGCACTGGTGTTTGACCTGCATAGACTAAAACCATGTCTTTTATTTTGTCAAAATCATCGGCATGCTTCAAATAAACTCTCAGTACCAGAAGTTTGGTTGTGTAACGCTTTTTTATTCCATTTTTTATGAGGTTTTCCTGGCTAATAAGGTTATCGATATTGTTTAGAGTCATGCGGGTTTGTTCAACAATATCGTATTGGGATGCTGATGCCTCGCCCTTAATAGCTGCTGTGCCGGATACAAATAGCATCCCCCCGTGGGGGCAATAAACTGCCTTGCCCCTTTCAAACTTAGGCGTTGATTTGAGGCACGAAAGGCTGGTGTATTGATTGTTTGATAATACCCGGGGTGAATATTGGTGAGCGTTGGTTTGTACCGGACTTTGAATGGGCTTGACATGGGTTTCTGATGCTGGTTTTAAGGCCAGAAATTCAAGTATAATCCCGTTATAGCTCATCCCAATACCTGTGGCTGATGGATAACCGTACGGGAAAGTTGAAGATGCATAATAGTTGCTCCGTACGTCATTGAAAATCTGATAGTGCTGGCTGTTATCTGTAAAATCAATAATACGCTCAATATAGTTCCATTGACGGATGACATCACCAAAAGTAAACCCTTCTGACTTTAGAATCAGATTCATCTGTTCGAAGGCGTCGATCGATTGGCTGAGAATGTCGCTGGGAGATTGAGGTTTATTTATACCAGCTGCTGAAAGGTAAGTTGCAGCTGGGGTTATAATCTTAAGATATGAAGTATTGCCCGATACTTTTTTTTCAACCTGTAATACGTCAGAAAGACAGGTATATTCTGCTACTACCTGCGACGAAGTGCCGAGTGGGGGTTGGGTTACTACGCTCAGGGGAACCCAGATACCCAGCTTGTCAATGGCAATTTCCGTAATGAAGTTTTGCAATTGCCATGCTTCTTCATTCGACCCAACTCGTACAAAGTATGTTTGCTTGATACAGGCAATATTGGGTAAATGATTGGCGGCAAGGTATTTTTGCAAATTATCCATACAGGTTATAACCTGCTCTTTAAGGTTACCCTCCCTGGGGACAACAGCAACAAAACTCATCGAGCAGCTTGCACAGAGTACCTGATTGATAGCTGAAATACGCATACGGGTCAATAATCTAAATAAGAGCTTCAAATGTACTATTTTTTAAAATATTTGTATAAGGCTACTAAAATAGTTTATAAATTTGTTTCATTGGTAAAAATGAGTAATTATGCAAAAAAATCAAATTGCTATTTTTGTTAAGTGGTTGCTGGTATTGTTTTTTTTAGGTTTTGTTTATTTTCATTTTGTGAGCATGGTGCAACCTATGCTGATGTATCATTTGCAGCAGCCTCCATTCTATCGGATGAATGTTTTTTTGGCACAATATACTGATTATCCGGGCGGAATGGCTGAGTATGCTGGCAATTTTCTCGCTCAGCTGTTGCATACAAACGTGTCGGGTAGCGTGTTACTGGTTTGCTCTGTGCTCACCCTGATGCTGTTAGCAAAATATATTTTTAGTCAGACACCAGCGGGGGGAAAAGGCTTTTTATGGATGATGCTACCAACCATACCTTTAATCCTTTTATTTCAGAATTATTATTTTCCATACTTTGTGTTTCTAAAAATTCTGCTGGGTTTTCTTGGTGTTGCCCTATTTGTGGCTTTGCGTAATTATCGTTTTGTACAGCTGGTTTTTCTGGTGTTATGGATTGTGGGAAGTTATTATGTGGCCGGAGCAACAGCATTGTTAATTTTCCTTTCGGGAATATTGTTATTCAGCATTTTTGCTCCTTCGTACAATCTGTTGTTGCGTTTTGTTCATGTTGTTATTGGAATAGTTGCTGCTGTGGCAGTTCCCTATTTGGGCTACAAATATTTTTTCAACATTCCTCAAGAAAAAATTTGGTGGGATTTGGTGCCATCTCAGCCTGTTGTAATTCGATATGTGCCCGACCAAACGTTGTATTTGATGGTAGGGATATTACCAGCAACTTTGCTTGTGATGGGTTTAGTAGCAGCAACAAAATCTTTAATTCAAAAGCTTACTTTCATTCAAGCTTGGGGCAACAGGTTGGCTTCGTATAAATGGGTGATAACATATTTTAACATTATCATAATAGCTGCTGGGGTGTATTTTGTTATGCAGCAATGGGTGCTTACCAGACTCGATACTCAGAAAAAAAGCGTAATCCTGGTTGATTATTATACGCTTCATGGCGAATGGGATAAGGCAGTAAATGCAGCATTAGAGGCAAAGGGTTATGACTTGTTCATCAATTACAATTACAACAGAGCTGTTTACAACCTTGGTAAGGCGGGGGATTGGTTTTTCCGATATCCGCAGCTGTTGGGCGCCGACGCTTTATTTCCCGACAAAATAGCCTCGGGACAGGTAGCCCTGGTTGCAAGCGATTTTTATTACGAGCTGGGTTATATTAGCGAGGCTTTGCATTGGGCCTATGAGGCTCAGTCTACCACCCCTTACAATCCCCGCGTTTTGAAGCGGTTGGTACAGGTGCACCTGATTGAAAGGCGTCCCGAGGCGGCAGCTACCTATTTGAATATCCTCAAAACAGCTTACTTTCAGGATGAGTTTGTTAAAAAATACTCTGCCTACCTGCGAGATACTTCGCTCATTAGTAAAGATCCTGAATTTCAGCAGAAAAGAGCTTTGATGCCTTTGAACACTTACACACCGGGGACTATAAATCAAAAGTTTAAGCTGTTGTTGCAATTCAACGGTAACAATCGCCAGGCGCTGGAGTTTCTGGCCATTTCCTATTTGCTTTCCCACCAGCTGGGCGATTTTGTAAAAATTATACCCCAGATAGCGGGCTATTATAAACAGCTGCCCAAAATATATCAGGAAGCATTATTGCTTTTCATGGCAAAGACAAACGTCGACGTACGTTATCCTTTCGATGAGGAAATTGTTCAATCGTTACGGCAGTTTTTCGAATATCTCAAAAAATATCCCGATCGTAAAATTGCCAAAAATACGCTGGCGCAGTATTACAAGGGAACTTACGTTTATTATGTAACCTTTGAGAGTCCGCTGGTTACCAAAATGCAACTCAAGGCAAAGGAAGTAGAACCCTATTAATTCACCAGCTTATGATAAAAGTAAACCTTTTTTCGGTTAAAAGACTTTTCATGCAATCACCAAATATCTTTTCCAGTTTAAACATAAAGCACACGGAAATGAGCAGGTATGTTTATGTAGTGAGTGTGGCCATTATGCTGTCATCCTGTCGGTTTGAGCCGGGGCGATATGAACAGATCGACCGGCTTCCCAATATTTTCCCCGACTATACCCATGTGGTTATCCCACCTAATATTGCACCGTTGAATTTTTATATCAATGATACGGCCGAAATTTTCCGCATTAAGATTTCTTCGGTGAAGGGGGATGCGATAGAGCTTTCTCAGCGATCGCCCTCGGTAGAAATACCGCTGGGTAAGTGGAAAAAATTATTGCAGGCCAATAAGGGTAATGCACTTCTGGTTGATATTTATGCTAAAAAAATGGGCAGGTGGTATAAATTTGCTACCATCCGTGACAGTATTGTAGAGGATCCCATTGATTCGTATCTGGCCTACCGCCTTATCAATCATGTCAATATTCTCTGGCGCGAAATGGGAATCTATCAGCGGAATCTTGAAAACTTTGATGAAATACCTATTTTCCGTAACCGTTCAAACAACAATGGTTGTGTGAACTGTCATAATTTCAACCGTTCTAATCCTGCCCAGATGTCGCTGCATTTAAGAAAGGAAAATCCAGGTACTATATTGCTGGTCGATGGAAAGAAAATAAAGCTGGATACCAAAACTCCTTATACCATGTCGGCATTTTCTTATCCAGCCTGGCATCCCGGTGGGAAGCAGCTGGCCTATGTGGTTAACAGGGTTACGCAAATTTTTACCTCGACCATCGATTACCACGAGGTAGTTTTTGATGGAGCTTCGGACCTGGTAGTGTACGACATTGAAAAAAATATGGTAACTACCTGTCCCCAGATATCCTCGAAAAATCGTGAAAATATGCCAGCATTTTCACCCGATGGTCGTTGGCTTTATTATATTTCGGCTCCACCCGCCCTGAACGATTCAATGAAAATGCACGTATTGTTTAGCCTGGTGCGGATCCCTTACGATGCAGCCACGCATTCATGGGGACAGGTCGACACGGTCATCTCGGCTACAAAAACAGGTAAAAGTATCACCTTCCCTCGGGTTTCGCCCGATGGCCGTTATATCATGTTTACCATGTGCCGGTATAGCTATTTTTCAATTTTTGACCAGACTTCAGACCTGTATCTGTATGATACGCTCACCCGGACCTATGAACCATTACCCGTAAACACGCCTTATACGGAAAGTTACCATACCTGGTCGAAGTCGGGAAGATGGTTTGTGTTTACTTCGCGTAGCATTGATAATTGCTACTCCCGTCCTTTCTTCTCCTATTTTGACAGGAATGGAAAAGCTCATAAAGCTTTTGTGCTGCCCCAGAAAGATCCTTTGTTCTACAAAAAATTTATGAAAAATTATAATATCCCTGAGTTGATTACGGGTAGGGTAGTAGTTTCGGAAAATGAAATGCGGGATTTTGTGCGAACAAAGCCTACGAAAGTACAATTCGATACCTTGGTGGATATCGACGCTCTATCGGGTGCTACCTATATTTATCGCAACATGCATTAAAGCATTATCATGTGGCGACGTATTCGCTATGTTCTGAGAGAATTTAGTTATTTTTCTCCTTCCCTCAGGAGAGGAACATGGGTTTTGGTTGTTTTGATCGTAATCTTGCAGCTTGTGCTATGGTCGTTCAGGTATTTCTTGCAGCAAAGTACGTTAGATAACGAGCTGCAGGTGCAGTGGTTAGCCGATAGCATTATATCAGCCAGTAATTCAGAAATTACACATGGTCGGCTTGATACCAGCTTGCGCATTGACCCGAATACCGCTTCTGCTGAAATGTTCGTTAGAATGGGTTTTTCGGCTAATATTGCCCGTCGCATAGTTCATTATCGTGAGAAAGGGGGCAGGTTTTTATGCATCGACGATGTCTGTAAAATTTATGGAATTGATACGGGATTGGTGTATCGATTGAAAGGTAATTGGGTATTTCCACAGCCGATCTTTTTGGATAAAAGAAGTCATGAGCCAAAAAGCAAAGTTGAACTTAATAGTGCCGACACTACATTGCTTGAAAAGTTACCCGGGATTGGCCAATTGCTTTCCCGGCGTATTGTAAAATACCGGGATTTGCTGGGTGGATATTATTCGGTAGAACAGCTGCGCGAAGTGTACGGGCTTTCGGCTGAAACTTACCAGCGGATTTATACCCGATTATGGGTGGATACCTCAAAAATTCAGAAGGTATCCATTGCTACCGTAACGTTCAAGGAATTGGTACGGCATCCCTATGTCGGGTTTGAGTTGGCCAAACGTATTGACAAATATCGCAAGTCGGGACGACCCTTATCGCTGGACAGACTCCTGCAGGATAGCGTCATTTCACCGCAACAGGCTGTTCGATTACAGAGGTATTATTATTTTCTTGCTCCTTAAACCCCTTGCTCAATAAGCGCATGGGCTACCTTTAGAAATCCCGCAATATTGGCCCCTTTTAGGTAGTTGATATATCCATTTGCCTCCATGCCATATTTCAAGCAATTTTGATGAATGTTCTGCATGATATGGTGCAGACGTGCGTCGACCTCGTTGGCGGACCAAGAGAGTTTCATGGCATTTTGCGACATCTCGAGTCCCGAGGTAGCTACTCCTCCAGCATTAGCAGCTTTTCCCGGAGCATACAAAATGCTGGCCTGCTGAAATATTTCGATCGCTTCGGGAGTGCAGGGCATATTGGCGGCTTCACATACACAGCGGCATCCGTTTTTTACCAGCTGGCTGGCATCATTAGCGTCCAACTCATTCTGGGTGGCACATGGAATGGCAATATCGCAGGGCACTTCCCAGGGCTTTCGTCCTGCAAAATACTGTGCTTTCGGGAAACGACGTGCATAGGGCTCTACCATATCGTCGTTGCTGGCACGCAACTCGAGCATAAAATCGATTTTTTCGCCCTTCACGCCGGCGGGATCGTAAACGTATCCATCGGGTCCCGATAGGGTAACTACTTTTGCACCCATCTCGGTCGCTTTTTTTACTACCCCCCAGGCTACATTGCCAAATCCACTTACTGTAATGGTCTTACCCTCGATGTTGTCTTTTTGGGTAGCAAGCATTTCGTTGATAAAATATACTACGCCATATCCAGTAGCTTCGGGGCGCAGGAGTGAGCCGCCCCAGTCGATTCCCTTTCCGGTTATCGTTCCGTTGTGCCGATGGGTGAGCTTTTTGTACATGCCATACAGATAACCAATTTCCCGGGTACCCACACCAATATCGCCGGCTGGGATATCTGTTTCCGGCCCAATATGCTCCCATAATCCCAGCATAAACGACTGACAGAAGCGCATAATTTCCGTATCGGACTTGCCTTTGGGATTAAAATCGGAACCCCCTTTGGCTCCCCCCAGGGCCAATGTGGTAAGACTATTTTTAAACACCTGTTCGAAGGCCAAAAATTTCATGATACTCAGATTAACACTGGGATGAAAGCGCAAACCGCCCTTGTAGGGTCCCAGTGCGTTGTTAAATTGTACCCTGAATCCCCTGTTTATATGAATCTTTCCCGCATCATCGGTCCAGGGAACCTTAAAAATCAGCACCCTGTCGGGTTCGATGAGTCGCTCAATAACGCTATGCTTTTCGAAGTAAGGATATTGATTATAAATCTCTTCAATGGAAATCAAAAGCTCGTACACGGCTTGATGATATTCTTTTTCACCCGGATAGCGGCGTTCGAGTTCGGTCATGATTTTGTTAACGTCCATAGCTTATATTTTTTAATAAAATACGATTCCTTTGTTATTACGTCCATCTACCCACACTGTCAGGGGTTTGTCAAAACGTACCCAGCGGGTATATTTTCTCTCTTCAACCCTCTGGGCAGTATGAAGTAGCTCATAGTCAATTATTTCTGGCTTTCTCTGTCGGTCAATCATCAAAAAGGCGACGCCACCCGATATGAGATTATAAAAAAGATGGGAACCCTGACTGAAATCAAGGGGATGATTATCATATGCTTCTTCTATTATCACCTGCGCATTAGAAATCTGATGCCAGCGTACCGGGATACCCAGCCAGGGATCGGATGAGCCCCAACGGCCTGGGCCAATCAGGAGGTAGTTGGCATTTAACTGGCGAAATTGGGAATTGTAATGTTCAATTTCTTCGGCCATACGAACAGTAGCTGAAGCATCGAAATTTTCGGGTATTACGTATACGATGTCCCTGAGGTTACTGAAAACACCGTTTCCTAAGGCATGAATAGAATAGGCAATTATTTTATGCTGCTTAGGAGGATTAGTTATATCAAAGATGGGAACCTGCTGATACAGCGAAAGTGGTCGTACTTGCAATAAGTAAAAATGACTACGGTATATATCGCTTGAATCTAATTCAAGAGCAAATTCAAGCTCAACAGGTACCCGCATTTCTTCTTCAAATGTCGAAAGTAAGGTCGTGAGTACTTCGGGCAATGGAATTGAACGGTGTTTGAGAAGGCCATGGAAGGTTATTACTGTTTTTCCATTTATTTGCAAGTTGTCGGTAATTTGTTGATTATTGTAATCGTATTTTGATCCGATTAAAGCTCTGCCGGGATGATTGAGCAGATCATCGGGGGTAAGTTTTATGAGGTTGACCGTATCGTCGATGGTAGGGTGCCAGGAGGTCGGATCGAGGGAGAGAGCATAAATGGTTTTCTGGGCATTTCTAATCTGAAACTCTGTTGAGGAAAACATTAGAGTCCGTTCCGGATGCCGGGGCGAAAAATGGAAACATTGTCCCCCCTCAACCACATATTTTCCTAAACCACATGCAATGTGTGCCACACCATCGGATACGGTTTCAGGGGGAATTGGGTAAAAATTATAGGAAAGAGCCACGCCACTTACCAGCGGGAAATAATTGTTGCAGCATTTTTGGCCGCATACTTCCTGGAGAATAATAGCCATTTTTTCTTCCGCCAGGTTATTGCCACTCGACTGAAAATAAGACTTTGTCTCAGCATAGAAAACCGATGCATACACACATTTGATAGCCTCACATAACATTTGGAGCGTACGTCTTTTGTCGGTTTCGATATGAGGAATCATGTAGGTCTTGTAAATACCTGCAAAAGGAAGTAATTGAGAGTCTTCGAGCTTACTCGACGAACGAATAGCAATGGGTCGACTTACCTGCTGAACATAATTCTGCAGGTCAATCACTAAATGTTCAGGTAAATTGGCCTGCAAGAATTTTTCGAGAATTACCTCGTTATTTACCTGCGAGAGGGCAAGGGAATATAGTTGGTTTAGTTCCATAAATTCATCGAAAACGTCGGTAGCAATAACTACCGTGCGTGGAATTCCAATGATTACGTTTTCGAAATGGTTGAGTGCCGGATGTTTTTTCAATACGCTGTCGGCAAAGGCTAATCCCCTACCTTTTCCTCCAATTGAGGCATATCCTATTCGGCTAAAAGTAATATATTCATCGTATTCCTGCCGTTCGTATCGGGCAATGACTCCACGGCTTTTGCTAGCTCGGTACTGGGCAATGGCTTCATATACAAATCTTTTGGCCGCCGATATGTTGTTGGAAAAGTCGGTAAGCTGAAGATTCCGAAAAATTTTTCCCAGTCCAAAAAGTGCCCGTGCATTTAACCATTTCGAAAAATCATTACGATGTGCATGAAAGGCAAAGATATCGTCGGGCACCTTCAGGATGATATGTTGTAGTTCATATAAATCGTCAGCCCGTGTATATTCTTTACCTGTAACGGGATTGCGAAATACGAAGTCCCCAAAACCAAAATGGGTAGCAATATATTTCTTGTAGTCGTAGGCCAGTGATTTCGATTGTTTGTCGATAAAGCCTGCCTGCAGCTGCTCGGCATAGGATAGGTTGGTATGATCCGACGATTGCAGCAGAATCGGTAGAAATGGATCGTTGTTCCTCAGCCATTTAGCCAGCTTAATTCCTGAATAATTCTCCTGAAGTCCATCGGCGTTGCTTTCAAGTTCTACATCGGTAATAACACCTAAAATGTTGTTGCCGTAATGATTGTAAAGTTGAACGGCTTCGTCGTATGTTTTAGCCAGAAGTATCTTGGGTCGGCCCCGCAGTCGTAACATTTTCTGGTGCTCATTCAATCCCTCTTTAGCCAGTTCTTGCGATTGCCACACCACAATTTTATATAGCATGGGCAGTAATATCGAAATGTACGGAATAGAATCTTCAACTACCAGAATGGCCTGTGTGCCTACCTGAAGAATATCGTGATCGGCATTAAAATTATCTTCCAACAGCTTGATAATAGCTACCAGCAAGTCGGCATTGCCTAACCAGCAAAAGATGTGGTCGATAAGGTCTTTATCAAGGCGGTCGATAAGGGAAGTGTTCTGAGGTGAAAAGTAAAAAAGAGACACCAGTGGAATATGTGGATATTCCTGCTTAATCTCCTTGAGCCAGGTATCAGGCACAGATTGGTGGGGATTGATCATGTAAATAACCAGATCGATATCGACCGTTGCAAGCAACGAGGATGCCTTTTCTTCAGAGTCGGCATGTAACACCACCGGAGGAAATCTAAAATTTAGGGCATTGTATTCATTGAAAATTTGTTCCTCAATACGACCATCTTCTTCCAGTATGTAAAAATCGTAATTGCTGCATACAATGAGAATCCGATATATACGTTTTTGCATCAACGTACTGAAGTCGGTCGAAACAAAGGAAAGATGGTTAATATCAATGGGAAAACCCTTCATTTTTTGTGGTAAAAATGATAATTCTAATTTAGTAAGGGGCATAAAACGAAATGTGTAATTATTAATTTATTTAAATAATTGGTAATGATTTAATTATGGGTATATCCAGTTTAAATTATGTTTTTAATTTGACGAAGTTTGACGAAAATTTTGCGAAGTTTGACATAAATTTTGCGAAGTTTGATATTACTATGTTTGCGAATTTTTATTTTTTAGATATAATATTATTTCAAATCCAAATGTGCGTTATTGGTTATACCAAAAAACTCATTGGATATACCAATGCTTATACCCAATGCTTATACTTTGGTTATACCTTTTAAATCCAAATGTACATTATTGGTTATACCTTATTTTAAGTAATTGGTATTATCTTTGATAAAAAAAATTATGGGACAGAATAACAAATTAATATCACTAATTTTTACCTTATTATGTGCGC
>JBMFQE010000001.1:0-507131 GCA_049968755.1 Bacteroidales bacterium | reverse complement strand
TTGTCCAAAATAATTAGAATAAAAATAAATAATACTTGATTTTCAATTCGTTATGAAGTATTTTCCTTTTTGCTCAAAAATACTCCCCTAAAAAACCTCACACCTTTGTATTCTCTTCACCTACAAAAAAGGAGAGGGGTTAGGGGCGAAGTTTGTTTGACGATAGTGATATTTTTAGGGATTTTCTCGGCGTTTTAATGTATATTTGCATAAAATTTGTTAAAAATATCCATTGCGGGGCTGACTGGTTTTGACAGCAAGGCAAATGGAAATGTAAGCATGCAGGCCCAGGCAACAACGGCCTTAACAAGGGTTGCAAACAATAAAAGGCGAATATAACTACGCTCTTGCAGCCTAATCGAAGTATAGTAGATAGGCTTATCCCTTGCCAAGGTGCAGGGGACAAGACGTCGCTCAATGAGCCAGCCCAACGCTCGTTGATTAAGCGGCGCTCGTGAGTTTGGGCTCGCTGGCCAGGTGTCCTGATTGGCCAGTCAGAATTTCAGGACTAAGGCGGAAATAGGCTGCCAATTGCCAGTTTCCGCACGAAAATCAATAATTGGCTAAGCATGTAGAAAGCGTTTCTGTTTCTTGTTTGGACGCGGGTTCGAATCCCGCCAGCTCCACAAAAAATACCTCTTACTCAGGGCCTTTCAACAACGAAAAAAACATCTATCCCGAAACCTTTGCCGAAAAGTTTGCCCTCATGTTTCGAAATCATTAAGTTATGAGCAAGACGAATACTTTTTTCAAAAAAACCTTTGAGAATTAAGGGTTAAATATCTATTTTCGTACCTTGAAAATATCAAACTAAGTGTATGGAACCTACCCCTGTGAATACTGTTCAAAATGAACAAAGCAGCAAGGTGGAAACCTTGACTGAGCATACGACGGACGAAAATCCTGCGGTAACTTCAGTAAATGAAGAGTTGTCCTCATCAGCTTCCATTATTGCCGAGGCGGAAGACCTCCATTACGTGCACGAGCATGTAATACTGCCCGAGGATGTAGCAGTGCCCGAAGAATTGGCCGATGAGGAGATTGATGAAGAAACGCTACGTGAAGCAGCTGATTATAGCCAGCTCACCAAGCAAGAGCTGGTTAACCTGGCAGAAAAACTGGTACGGGAAGGTAATATTGAAGCCATACGTGTTGATATAGAAAATATTAAGATCCAATTCTACAAAAAACATAAATCGGAAATTGAGCACCTTCGCAAGCAGTTTTTGGACGAAGGGGGCAATCCCGAGGATTTTAAGCCTCAACCGGATGGGCTGGAAGAAAAACTGAAAGCCATACTTAAGCATTACAAAGAAGCCAAGGCCGAATACACCAAAAAAGCCGAGGCCGAGAAAGCTGAAAACCTGCGAATCAAGCGCGAAATCATAGAACAAATAAAAGAGCTAACCCATACTACCGAATCGTTGCACGACACCTTTCAGCAATTTAGGGAACTGCAAAAAAAATGGCGATCGGTAGGTCCTGTGCCCCAACACGAGGTAAGCAATCTTTGGGAAAGCTATAACTATTATGTCGAAAAATTTTACGACTATATAAAAATCAACAAAGAGCTACGCGACTTAGATCTGAAAAAAAATCTGGAGACAAAGATAGAGCTTTGCGAACAAGCCGAGGCATTGTTGTTGGAACCTTCGGCGGTTAAAGCCTTCAGGATGCTTCAGGAATATCACAACAAATGGCGCGAAATTGGTCCCGTACCCATCGAAAATCGTACGGAAATATGGGAAAGGTTTAAGGATATCACTGCAAAAATCAACAAACGGTATCAAGAATATTACGATAATCTGAAGGCCTCGCAGCAAAAAAATCTGGAAGCGAAGACGGTACTGTGTGAGAAAATTGAGGCCATGCTGCAAAACTTGCCGCAGCACATGAAGGAATGGGAGGAACGCACCAAAGAGATTGTCGAAATTCAAAAAATGTGGCGTACCATTGGTTTTGCCCCGAAAAAAGATAATAATAAAATCTACGAGCGTTTTCGCAAAGCTTGCGACGAGTTTTTTACCCACAAACGTGCCTATTACAATAAAATTAAGGAAGAACAAAACAACAACCTGCAACTGAAGCTCGACCTGTGCGTACAGGCCGAAGCGCTAAAGGATAGCACCGAATGGAAAAAAACTACGGAAGATCTGATTAACATTCAAAAACGCTGGAAAGAAATAGGTCCGGTACCCCGCAAATACAGCGACCAAATCTGGAAACGTTTCAGGGCAGCGTGCGATACCTTTTTCAATAATAAAGCAGCCTACTTTGCGCAGATCGACTCAAAATACGAGGAAAATCTCAAAGCCAAGCTGGCTCTGATTGAGGAAATTGAAAATTACCAGTTCGATAGCGATTCGGAGGCTAACTTCAACAAATTAAAAGAATTTCAGCGCCGCTGGGCGGAAATTGGTTTTGTACCCTTAAAAAATAAGCAAGAAATCCAGCAACGCTACAAAAAAGCCATTGATCGGCTATTCGAGGGGCTGCGAATGGATGACGGCAAACGCCGAATTGAAAAATTCAAATCCAAAATTGAACAGGTAGCCCAGAAGAAAAGCGAATCGCAGCTTAACCGCGAACGCGATCGGTTGATTTCTCAGCTGAAAAAGCTCGAGAGTGACATAGTGGTGTGGGAGAATAATATCGGATTTTTTGCCAAAACCAAGAATGCCGAAGCTATGATACAGGAAGTACAGCAAAAAATCGACCAGGCCAAAGAAGAAATCAAAGTACTTGAACAAAAGATTCGCATTATCGAAAATATGGTAAACGATTAAAAGGCAAAGGTCATTATCATGAGTGCAGGTACAGGCAATACGAAATATATTTTTGTTACGGGAGGGGTAACTTCGTCGCTGGGAAAAGGGATAATATCGGCATCGTTGGCCAAATTACTGCAGTCGAGGGGCTATTCGGTTACCATACAAAAGCTCGACCCTTACATTAACGTTGACCCGGGCACACTCAATCCGTACGAGCATGGCGAATGCTATGTAACAAACGATGGTGCCGAGACCGACCTGGACCTGGGACATTATGAACGATTCCTGGGAGTTCCAACCTCTCAGGCCAACAACGTTACTACGGGAAAAATTTACCAGACGGTTATTACCAAGGAACGTCGGGGCGATTATCTGGGCAAAACCGTACAGGTTATCCCCCACATCACCGATGAAATAAAGCGCCGAATCAAATTGCTGGGCTCGCGCTACAAATACGACGTGGTAATCACCGAGATAGGCGGAACCGTTGGCGATATTGAATCGTTGCCATACATCGAGGCCGTGCGTCAGATGAAATGGGAAATGGGTTCGTCCAATGCCATCGTTATCCATTTAACCTTGGTTCCCTACCTTTCAGCCTCGGGTGAACTAAAAACCAAGCCTACCCAGCATAGCGTTAAAATTTTACTCGAAAACGGGATTCAACCCGATGTGCTGGTGCTCAGAACCGAACACGATCTAACCCAGGATATTCGAAAGAAGGTAGCCCTTTTTTGCAACGTCGAGCTCGATGCAGTGGTTCAGTCGATCGATGTGAGTTCCATATACGAGGTGCCATTGATGATGTTGAGGGAAAAGCTCGATCTGATTGTACTGAGAAAACTGAACCTGAAAGAAGGGAACGAACCCGATTTAACCGGCTGGATTGAATTTCTCAATAAGCTAAAAAACCCAATACATAGCGTTAAAATTGCCCTGGTTGGCAAATATGTTGAACTGAAAGATTCATACAAGTCCATCATGGAATCGTTGCAGCATGCAGGGGCTGTAAACGATTGCAAGATTGATCTTACTTGCATCCATTCCGAGAAAATTACTGAGCAAACTGTAGAGAGCCTGCTGGAAGGTATGGAGGGAATCATCGTTGCACCGGGCTTTGGCGACAGAGGGATTGAGGGTAAGATTCTTGCGGTAAAATATGCTCGCGAGCGACAGATACCATTTTTTGGGATATGTTTGGGTATGCAATGTGCCGTAATAGAATTTGCCCGCAACGTCATAGGCTGGGCCGACGCCCACTCGACCGAGATGGTCAGAAATACCGAACATCCCGTTATCGACCTGATGGAGAGCCAGAAGGGTGTGACCGAAAAAGGAGGCACTATGCGTTTGGGGGCTTACCCCTGTGTGCTTAAAAAGGGTAGTCGTGCTTACAAGGCCTATGGTACCACCCAAATATCCGAGCGTCATCGTCACCGATTTGAGTTCAACAACGAGTACCTGCCTGTTTTTGAAAAAGCTGGAATGCAGGCCGTAGGAATCAATCCCGATAGCAATCTGGTAGAAATTGTCGAAATTCCCTCGCACCCGTGGTTTATTGGGGTACAGTTTCACCCCGAGTATCAAAGCACAGTGCTTTCGCCCCATCCACTATTTGTAGATTTTGTTCGTACCCTGGTAACCCGTCAAAAGAAAAGTTAAAATTCAGGGAATTTCAACGGCCGGGCCTAAAAATCGGGGCTGTCGTTTGACAAAAATATCCCAGTACATCAGTATACGGGCAAAATGTTCGCGTATCAACATGAGAATGTGTGGGGGTTCATCCACATCATCGGCCTCAAAGCCAATAGCCCCAATGCCAAACTGGTGCGCAATGTAAACTGCCCGCTCTATCTGAAATCGTTGGGATACAATGATATAGCTACGCTGTCCAAAAATCCTGTAACCCCGTATCACGGAATCGAAGGTTCGTAAACCCGCATAATCGAGAAAAATAACGCTATCGGGTATACCCCGGCGATTGAGCTCTCGCTTCATCATCATGGGCTCGTTGTATGATCGATGCCGGTTATCGCCGCTGACTATCAGGTACCTTACTTTTCCTGCCCTGTATAGCATTTCGGCAGCAGCTATTCGCTTGTAAAAATAAGGATTAGGAGCCTTATCCTTTGTATATTTACTGGTTCCTAAGACAATGGCTACTTTATTGGCGGGAACACGATGAAGATTGTCATAGATGTATGGGGCAGTGTAACAACTGATGTGCTGGTACATCAATTCCATTCCTAGTCCAAATACCATAAGGTATAGGAGAACAACCCACAAATACCTTTTCCTTCTGCTTACTTTCATGTGTAACTGATGAGTAACTCAAAGATTGTATCAGAATAAAAACATTGCACCAAAGAATACTTGAAAACGATAGCTTGTATACTGATTCCAGTAGGCATACCTTGATGCAGTAATATTTTTCAAATCCAAAATTATAGAAAATCTTTCGGTATATCTATACTCGATTTTTTCATTAAGATTTACAAAAGCTTTCAGGGTAAGGGTAGATGCTATCAAAGGATCCTGAGCATAACGAGGGCCTACAAAATAGAGCTGGGTGGTAGATATGATTTTATTGCGTAGATTGTATACCAATGTACTTTGAGCCGTTATTGAGGGTATTCCCCACGGCTTTGATTGCCTTAATAAATCAAAATGTTGATATTGGGTCGAAAAATTCAGCCGTACCTTTTCATTAACTTTGAAGTCAACGCCAGTTTCAAATTTTATCCGTTCCACATCATCGTAAATGGGGATAAATTGGTTATAGAACGGAGAATCTACTGTATTTACATAAAAGACCTGGTTTTTAATACTTTCGTAGCCACCCGCAAGACTATAATGAATTTCATCGCTGATGATTCCGGAGAGAGTGGCGCTGATAGCACTGTTGCAACTGGTGCTTTTGCCAAAGGTGCCGGGTTTGATGTAAGGATTTTCGTCAAGCAACCGATTATAGCTATTGGGACGAACATAGCCATCGTAGCGAAGGTTAATCTTCATCACCCGAGGAAGTACCACAAAATCGAAGCTGGCAAAAGGAAATACAAAAAGAGTACTACCTCCAAAATGTTTGTCAGAAGTAATATTGAGTCCTCCGGATAATTTCCAATCTTTTCCCGATTTCAATAGGTAAGGACGTAAGGTAAACAGATTGACATAGGAAGAATCGTTTTTGCCTGACGCTGCAAGGTATTGATTATTAACGCCCAGGCCAGCATAAAAAGTAGTAAGGTTTTTTCCTAAATTGGCATTGAGGCCAACCTGATTTTCCATCTGATTGTAATGGTCGATAAAAAATTGATAGCGAAGTGCAGCCGAATACTGTAATCGGTCACTGTCGGGATTAAGCGACAGAAGACTGAGAAGGGCGGTTCCCGTTTGAACCCGCTGCTGAAAACTGTCGGCCAGGTATACAGGGGCTGCAATGGGCACAATTCCGTAATACCGGTAAGTATTCGATTGATAGGTTAGCTGAGAGGTCAAAGCTGCACTTTTGGTTAGATATTTGCCATGTAATTCGGCCAGTGCTGTCCTGTATGGTGCATCAATTCGTGAGGATGAATTTTGCATCCTTACTGAACCATTGGCCGAAGTGTGACGAAACAGAAAACCCCAGCTACTTTTACTGGAACGGCCACTGTTAAAGCTTGCCTCAAGCATAGGTGCCCATGGGTTACCTATGGCAGCTATGATATAATTATTCTGCAATACAGGAACCGTCTCTTGTGCCAGCTTAGCCATCGAAATTGGCCGTGGGGTATAAGGGGCTTCGATCTTAACAGAATTTATCCGGTAGCTGTATTGTATGGCCAAAGAGGTGGTATCGGCTATTACAGGCATAAGATTGATCTTGGAAAAATCCTGAACAACAGGTTCGTAGGGTTTAACCACCGTAATATCTTTTTTAATATCCTGTGCATGAGATATATATTCGAAGTCGGACATGACAACCAGAACAAGCAAGACATGTATCGTTGCAGGTATTCTCATGGTTCAAATGTTTTATGTTCGGGGTAGCTATTCATAATTAATTGGTTTTAACCAATGTGCCAGTTTGAACACTGGCAGCCTTAGTTTTATCTTCGTATTGAGCTTTGAGATCTTTTGCCTCATCTACAATTCCATCGTCTTTAACATCGTAGTTATTGATAATACTTTCAAGTGTTTTAATAGCCTGAAAAGTGTTATTTTTCTGATAATATATTTTTGCCAGCAGGAGATATGCTTTGGCTACCCAATACTGATGAGGAGTATTAAGGTCTACAAAGTTAAAAATTTCCTTCATTGCTTTGTCGGACTGGTTTTGTTTGAAATAATTTTCGGCAATGAGGTATTTGGCCTCAGCTCCTTCCTTATTTTTAACATCGCGGGCGAGTCGTCGAAGCTGTTCCATGGCTTTTACATCTTCACCCAGGGTAAGGTACGATTTGGCAATAACGTAGCGAGCAACACGCTCGGTTTCCGGCGGGATACCCGGTGTGCTAAGCAGGGACTGAGCAGCATTAATGGCTTCCTGGTATCGTTTGAGCTGAAAATAACCCAATGCCTTACCCTGACGGGCAACAATACGGTTTTCGGCTACTTCGGCAATGCTATCTAACGACTCGCAGTTCGATACCGCAGCATAATAATCTTTTTTATCGATATTCAACTGCACTGCGGCAACCAGTGCCATTTCGGTAAAGCTATTACGTGGCAAACCTATAACATAGTTGAGGTGCTCAAGCGCCTCCTCTGGCATATTGGTCCGCAAATAACAATCGGCCAGATAAAAATGCGCATTCGCTGCAAAATTCCCTGAAGGGAAAGCCTGAAGATATTTTTTCAGTCCCTCAATAGCCTTTTTCCATTGTTGTTTGGTGTATAGATTTTCTGCCGAATAATACAAGAGCGAATCCTGCTCGGCCTGTCCCACACTACCACCTGCCAACGAAGCGGACATTTTCAGAAACTCGTCGACCTGGTTCAATTCAATGTAAATATTCTTAATTCCGTTCAACGCACTTCGAGCCTCCGAGGTATTGGGGTAATCGGCTATTACTTTTTTGTACTTCACAATGGCCGAGTCGTATTGATTGTTGTTATAATCGATAAGTCCCAGCTGCAGCCAGGCTTTTTTCACATAGCTGCTCAAAGGGTATTGCGCAATGATACGGCGATAGTACTTTTTAGCTTCTCCCGAATTTTGCAAGGCCAGATAGCTTTGACCTATTTCATAGAGCGCATCATCCAGATACACCGAATTGGGCGAATTGCGTATCAGCTCGTTAAGCAGGTTAATTTTTTGACGATGATCACCCAGCAGTCCTATTGCAAATGCCCGCTGAAACATGGCATAATCCTTATCAGCAGCTCCCTTGCCGATGGCCTGTGTGTAAAAGGAAATTGCTTCCTTATATTTGGATGTAGCAAAATAACAATCGCCTATTCGGTTATAGCTGTCGGCCAATAACTGACCATACTCAGCAGGTTTTTCGACAAAACGTTGAAACCATTGAAGAGCCTGCGAATAGTTTTTCTTATGAAAATAGCAGTAGGCGATGTTGTATGGCGCCAGAGCATATTCAGGGGTCTGACGTGCGGCCGTCAAATCATAAAACTGTCGATAACCATCGAGCGCCTCACCATATTCCTTATTGCGATACTGTATCTCTGCCATCCAGTATTGGGTACGTGCTGCTATTACAGGATCACTCGAGCTGTATCGCTGGGCAAACTCGAGATGTTTTGCCGCATTAGTCAAATCGAGATTGTTGAACAATTCCAATGCCCGAAAAAAAGATGCCCGTTGATAGGCTCTACGTATCTTGGCATCTTTGTTTTGTATTTTATTCAAATAATTTAGCGCCTCCTGATAATTGTGTGTATTGAGGCAGGCAATGACAAGATATTGATAAGCCTCTTCGCGTCGACGTGAATAGGGATAACGGTTAATGTAATCGCTCAAGGCTTTAATGGCGTTGTTAAATGGCGTATTGGAAAGCTCAAGGGTTAGCACGGCATAATTAAATGCCGCATCCTCCTGAATATTGGGATCAAAGTCGGCCTGAGCAGCAGCCGAAAAAGCTACCATGGCCTTGTCTTTTGACTTTTCCTGAAGATAGCAATAGGCCAAATGATAGCTTGCACTTTGCCCCAAAAGACTATTGTCGGTAGCCACTTTCTCAAACAAGGGAATAGCTTTGGCATAATCGCCCATCTGATAATAGCAATAGGCGGGTTGAAAATAGCTACTGCGATCGGGCTTTTTTTCCTTTGAAAGATAACGCTCGTAATAAGGGATAGCCTCTTTATACTGGCTTTTACGATAATAGGCGCTTCCGATAAGGTAGGCAATTTCTGCCTCTCGCGACGGTATTACCGAATCTATGATAGGCACCGCATAGGCCAGCAAATCGTCATCCTTGCCCAGATAATAGTAACATTGTACTATATAATAGGGAACAACCGATGCAAAATTCTCATCGTCTTTCAAACGACGAAAACCATCGAGTGCGGTCACATAATTTTTCTGCTGAAAAGCTATGTATGAATAATAATACAACGCCGCCGATGAATATAAATTGTCAATGTCCTTAATTTCGTAAAACTCCAGCCTTGCTCGCTCCAGACTATCGAGCATAAGCCAGCTATAACCCAGCTTAAAATGTAGTTCGGCTCGATCATCTTCACTGAGCGTTTTAGGTTCTACCTGCTGATAATAACCTACCGCATTCTTGTAATTTTTATTAACATATTCATTATTGGCCAACTGAAATAATACCAGGTTTACAAGAGGACTTTCAGGATATTGGGCAATAAAGACTAATCCTTTGTATTTTGCATCCTTATTATACAATTGACTGCTACACAGGAAGGAATAAAAAGCAGCCTCTGTTTTTTGCTGCCGTATAGCCTGCGGATCGGCAAGTATCTCTTCAAAAATATGCTGCGCTGCTACATATTTTTCTTTCTCATACAACTCCTTTCCCCAGCTTAGTCGGTTGGGGTGTATATCGCTAAAGGAACGTTGCCCCCAAATAAAAGGTGAAAAACACATTACATATGTAACTGCAACGATTACATGCCTGATTGAACGCAACATAGGCTCAATTTTGAGGTTCGTGAACCATATATTAACGGGGTAAAAATAAGAAATATTGGGTTAAGTGCCCTAATTTTATGAAGAGAACTAAAGTATTAACCTCGATACGAAGAAAAATATATAGAGTTTCTACTGCTAAACTTACGCTACTGCTACCAACCAACATCTCTCATCTTTTGCATCAAGGCAAAAGAAGAGGAATGCCTGTTGGCAGCAGCAGAAAATTAGCTGCAGGGAACACTTTTTAGCGACACTATCTCCAAAGTCCGAAATCATGAATTAATAAAGCATTTGATTTCAAAAAAAAAATTGCTCTTGCCAGGCTTATCCCCTAAAACGAAGAATAATAAAAGTAAATCCTGAAAGAAGCACACGCTTAGGACAATTTTGTGTTTGGTATGGCTTTTACTTATTTTGGCAGTATCATTGGCATGAATGCATTATCTTTGCTAAATCAACAGAGTAGGAGATGGCCATTAAAATATACACAACCAACGAACGTCGGGGGGTCGATGCTTACACCATTCAACAGCAGGGCATATCTTCGTTTGAGCTAATGGAACGAGCCGGGCAACAATGTGCCTACTGGATTATGTCGAGGTACTCGCGTTCACATCCAATTTACATTTTTTGTGGCAAGGGTAACAATGGGGGTGACGGTTGGGTAATAGCCCGACATCTGGCGCGGGAGGATTATAGGGTTACGGTATATCATCTTTTTTCACCCGATCGTTTTTCGGACGATGCACGGATTAATTATCAGCGCGCCATCGATATTCCCAATCTATCTGTTTGTCAGGTCGATGACCTGGCGCAGTTGCCCCTATTCGATACCAACGATATTGTGATTGATGCCCTGCTGGGTTCGGGACTTAATCAGCCGGTAGCTGGACTGATGGCCGGCGTTATTGGATATCTCAACCGCACGGAAGCGATTAGGATTGCCATCGACATTCCTTCGGGGTTGCCCGGTGAAGAGGCATTACCCGACAATGCCGTTGCATTTAATGCCCATTATACTCTTACCTTTCAATTTCCCTATCTTACCTTTCTTTTTGCCGAAAGTTATCCCTATGTGGGACAATGGTTTTTGCTCGATATTGGTCTGTTAACCACTCGACCTACCCCTTTTGCTCTGGTAGAAGCCAGAGATATAACACTCAAAAACCGGTTCCCTTTTACTTATAAGAACGAATGGGGACATGCGCTGCTGCTGGCAGGTTCAAGAGGGATGATGGGAGCTGCCATCCTTTCTACAGCTTCGTGTATTCGAACGGGGTGTGGTTTGGTCACTGCGCATGTACCTGGGCATGGTGGGGCTATTGTTCACTCAACTGTACCTGAGGCCATTGTTATTTACGATCCGCACAATGATATGCTTACCACCTTGCCCGATATAAAAAAATATGCTGCAATAGGCATCGGTCCCGGTATGGGCACCCATGCAGCCTCGCAGCAAATGTTAAAAGCAATGCTCGAAAGCTCAACTTCGCCTCTGGTTATTGATGCTGATGCGCTTAATATTCTGGCTTTGCATCCCGACTGGCTGCGGTTGTTAAAGCCCCATACAATACTTACCCCGCATCCCGGCGAATTCGATCGCATGTTTGGTAAATCGCAAAATAGCTGGCAGCGGTTCAATAGGTTGCGGGAAGTAGCTCAGACACTCCGCGTTATAGTGGTGCTTAAAGGGCGTTACACAGCCATTGCTCTGCCCGATGGTAGCTGCTATTTTAATACCACTGGAAATCCGGGCATGGCCACTGCGGGTAGTGGCGATGTGCTCACGGGAATGATACTTTCGTTGCTATCGCAGGGGTATACCCCTGAACAGGCCGCCTTATTTGCTGTTTACCTGCATGGGCTGGCAGGCGATATTGCGGCGCAAGAAAAGGGTTTCGAAGCCCTTGTGGCATCAGATATTATAAAATATATTGGTAAAGCTTTCGAAGAGATACGAAAATCTTCTTCCCACAAAGGTTAACTTTATGTATTTTTGCCATTCATTTATATATCCTTGAACCGAAAGTTTGTTGCCAATATCGTTTTACTTGTGGGGCTTAATTTGCTCATTAAGCCCTTCTGGTTTTTTGGCATTGAGGTAACCGTACAGAACCGGTTAGGGAATGCAGCCTATGGGATGTATGCCTCGTTGCTGAGTTTTGCTATTCTGTTTAATTTTCTGCTCGATTTTGGGATTACCAATTTTAACAATCGCGAAATAGCCCGCAACCAGGTAATGCTCGAAAAATATTTTTCGCACATCCTGGGCATTAAAATTCTATTTGGCTTACTGTATGCGCTTACATGCCTAATGGCAGGAATGTCGGTAGGGTTCAAAGGTAGTGCCATACTGTTCTTGTTGCTACTAATGGTTAATCAGTTTTTTTCGTCCATGATTCTGTATCTGCGGTCGAATATCAACGCCATGCTCATGTTTGTTACCGACAGCATCCTTTCGGTACTTGACAAATTTTTGATGATTGTCCTTTTGTCCATCATATTGTGGAGCCCATTGTTACCCATACCGCTTAGCATTGAAACTTTTATACTCGCCCAAACCGCTGCCTTAAGCATTACAGCCCTTGTAGCCGGATGGATAGTTCGAACAAATTGTCGATACTTTCGGCCAGCTATCGACATACGGCATATTGTGGTTATCATTCGAAAAAGTTTGCCTTTTACTTTACTGGTATTTTTGATGGGTATGTACAATCGTCTTGAGCCTATTTTTCTGGAACGTTTGCTACCCAATGGCAACGTACAGGCTGGCTTGTACGCACAAGGTTTTCGTATCCTCGAGGTATTATCTAATTTTGCCCTGCTATTTTCGGCGCTGTTGTTACCCCTTTTTGCAAAAATGTTAAAGACGCGCGACGATATTGTTCCGCTCCTTCGTACGGCCAGTTCCATGTTGCTAATTCCAGCGTTGGCACTAACGGTTCATATCTTTGCGTTCCGTAACCAATGGGTTCAGCTATTGTATCATAATCCTGCCAGTGGCAATGTTTTTGGTACTATCATTTTAGGCTTTCCGGGAATTTGTCTGACCTACATTTTTGGTACTTTGCTTACGGCCAATGGCAATTTTCGTCAGCTCAACCTGATGGCATTGTTGATGGTATTGTTAAATGTGAGCCTCAACTTGCTTTTTATCCCACGTTGGCAGGCTCAGGGCTCGGCCTATGCAAGCTTTATTACGCAAACCCTGGCAGGTATTATTCAGCTGGTGTTGGCGGTAAAATTATTGCACTTATCTTTTTTCTCGTTTAGAAAAGTACTTATCCTGTTGCTGTGGTTTATTTCATCCATGGCAATTATATATTTTTCACAGCAACTTTTTGGCGAGTGGTACTATGCCTTCTCGATATCGCTATTATTCTCCCTGATACTGACAGGGGTATTCAAGCTAGTACCAGTTAGAGATTGGGTGGAACTCGTTATGGTTAGTTTAAGAAACAGGGTTAATAAAAATGAGGAGGTAGCTAAAATATGAAGGAGCGAAATGCTTTATTGGTGATCAAAAACCGCAATTTTACACTGTTTCTGATATACCGGTCGTTGATAACCATGGCCACTCTGATGCAGTCGGTAGTGGTGGGGTGGCACATTTATAAGCTCACGGGTAGCGTATTTGCCCTGGGGATGATAGGGTTGACCGAGGTAATTCCACAGGTTAGCATTGCCCTATTTGCGGGACATTTTATCGATATATGGGACAGGAAGAGAATCATTGCCAGCACCACCTTTGTTCTTATGTTGGGTTCGGCATTGCTGGTGTTCTATTGTGTGCCGGCAGGTGCTATACTATCTCGTCAGGGGGTTTGGCCAATTTTTGTGACTATTGCGCTAACCGGATTTTCCCGCGGCATATTGGCGCCGGCGCATAATGCATTATTGGGTCAAATTGTCCCCAAAGAACTTTATCCCAATGCGGCTACCTGGAATTCTACCACCTGGCAGGTTGCAGCTGTGGTGGGGGCATCGTTAGGGGGGGTGATATATGGTTGGGCAGGAGGCGAGCTACCGGCTTATGCCACCGTATTTTTGCTGTATGTAGTCTCGTTTGTTGTCATCAGTCTTATTCCCTCTCAGGGAAAGATTTCCCTATCAACCCACGAAGGCATATTTATTCGCATTCGTGAGGGGATACAATTTGTTTTCCAAAGTCCTATTCTGCTGGGCGCATTTGCCCTCGATATGTTTGCCGTATTGTTTGGTGGCGCTGTTGCTATTTTGCCTGCTTTTGCGAAGGACATTCTTTCGGTGGGGCCACAGGGACTTGGATTACTTAGGGCGGCACCTTCTATAGGTGCTATCCTTATGGGTGCGTGGCTCATCGTGCATCCTCCGCTTAAGCATACCGGTAAAACGCTGCTGTGGGCAGTGACAGGATTTGGTCTTTGTATCATAGGATTTGCTCTTTCGCGTAGTTTCTGGTTATCGGCAGCCTTCCTGTTTGCCAGTGGTATGTTCGATAGTGTAAGCGTAATTATACGTGGTACATTGCTTCAAATTTATACCCCCGATGAAATGAAGGGTAGAGTATCGGCAGTAAACAGCATATTTATTGGTTCGTCGAACGAGCTGGGAGCCTTTGAATCGGGGGTTGCCGCAAGACTGTTGGGGCTTGTTCCCTCTGTTATCTTTGGCGGTAGTATGACTTTGGTGATTGCCGCTGTTACGGCTCGAATCAATCCAGTTCTCCGCAAGCTTTCGCTTCGACAGCCCAATGTCTAAAAAGTTGCACCCATGATACCCCTTTTTGCACCGGTTCATTTTACCGACTATGAGCTCATTGATAGCGGCAATTTTTATAAGCTCGAAAGGTTTGGACAGTACATACTTTCGCGTCCCGAGCCACAAGCCATATGGGACAAGCACCTGTCGGAGGCGGAATGGAAGCAGCTGGCGCATGCCCATTTTGTACTCAAAAAGGTCAACGATCGGGTCGATAATCTCGACCGGGGTGAATGGCAAACAAAACGAGCGATGCCCGATAGCTGGTATGTTCATTATCAGTATGGGCAGATGCATTTAAAGTTTCGGCTGGCATTGACCTCTTTCAAGCATGTGGGCATATTTCCCGAACAAGCCGAAAATTGGAATTTTATATACGACAACATAAAGCAATCGAAAAGTAAGGATTTTAGGGTGCTTAACCTCTTTGCCTACACGGGAGGTGCTTCGCTGGCAGCCTGTGCGGCTGGAGCCAGAGTTACTCACGTAGATGCTGTTAAGCAGGTAATCACCTGGGCCAATGAAAATATGCAGGCCAGCCAGCTTACCAACATCCGCTGGATTGTTGACGATGCGCTTAAGTTTGTACGTCGCGAGGTAAAACGTGGAAATAAGTACGAAGGCATCATTCTCGACCCACCGGCCTATGGGCGGGGCCCCGAGGGCGAAAAATGGATCCTGGAACAGTCGCTTCCCGAACTCATGCAGCTGTGTCATAAATTATTCAACCCCCAACCGGCTGCATTTGTAGTTCTCAACCTGTATTCCATGGGATACTCACCGCTGATTGCCCAAAACTTGCTCTCAACTACATTTGCCCCCTCGGTACCCGTTGAAAACGGCGAACTATGTGTTACCGACCGTGCGGGCCGAAAATTACCCCTGGGAGTTCTGGGCAGATTTCGGATAGCGGAATGATACAAATGGATGATGGTTAATGTTTTATCTGAGAAATTTTCTCATTATAGCATTTTTAAAGACTTTGATTTTTTCGTGTTCTCTGTGACGCCTGTGATTTTAAACTATCCCTCATGGATGATGGACTACGATGTTGCTCCAGTGAAAGAGCGTGGAGCACCAATGATCATTGTGATTCGGCTAAATAATTTATTGCCCGCTAAATTACCACCCCGGGCCACAATACTCACCATTGGCTAATCAAACAGCAAAAAATATTCTTTATCCTGCTTCAATGTTTCAATATTGATGACCATCAGCGCATTGATACCCTCGATGGTACGCAGCAGGGTAGTTGTCCGTTTCAGTTCGTGCGAAGAGAATGAGCCCATCAACACTAATAGATAGTCAAATGTTGAGCATCCAGTAAAAAGAGTGTGTCCGTTTGATCGGTTCACAAAAAGAATGTAGCGCACAGGAAGATCGTATTTTTCAATTACGCAAGTAAATGTTTGAAAACCCTCGGGAGGAAGGCTGATACGGTTCATTACGTTGATGCTGCGGCGTAAGTCTATGTGCAACTGTTTATTAATATGCAACACCAATCTCAATTCCGACAACGCAGTTGATATCCCCCAAACATACACGTTTTCAAATGATTCCGCAATTCTTATTTTTTTGGCCATGACAAGATTCTAAATTACTTTACGTTACTTGTTAAATCATTATGTTTGAAAAATTTTAAAAATTAATGCATTGTAACCATTCCGTTTATTTTATTTTAAAAATATTGCTTATTTTTAGTTGCCTAAATTTGGAGGATCCTGAGTTATGATTCAGAATAAATACAAATATACGATATGGGGACTGATTCTTGGTCTTTTTATTGCGGTACTTGCATGGATTATTGGAATTATTTACAATAATCTTACCCTATCATTATTTGCCTATATTTATTTGCACAAGCTTTATCCCATCATGTGGATTATTGACCTGCTACCTTTACTTATGGCCATATTTGCCTTTTATTTTGAACGAAAAAATGACAGAATAGAAAACATTTTGAACGAGAAACTGCACTCTGAGACTGAAAAAACGCAAAAGATACAGCAATTTATCCATAACCTTATCCAGGATAACTTTGATGCCACATACGAGTATGCCGAGGACGATAAATTAGGTCAGACTCTTATTCAACTGCGTGATAACCTTAAAAAAAGCCGTGAGGATGCACTTCGTCGGAAAAAGGAGGACGATCAGCGCAACTGGATATCGGAGGGTTTGGCACAATTTGGCGAGTTGCTTCGACGCAACAACAACGACCTGAGCAGGATGTCGTATGATATTATCACGCACCTGGTTAAGTACCTTAAGATCAATCAGGGTGGAATTTTTTTAGTACAAGAGGATGAGAACAAGCAGCCCTATTTTCAGCAAATGGCCGCCTATGCCTATGATCGTAAAAAATTTGCTAACAAAAAAGTGATGTGGGGAGAGGGGCTGATAGGCACCTGTGCTCTTGAACGTAAATCTATTTATCTTACCGATGTACCGGATAGTTATCTTACCATTACCTCGGGTCTGGGTAAGGCCAATCCGCGATGTATTTTGATTACGCCATTAATATACAACGACGAGGTTCATGGAATCATTGAGTTGGCTTCATTTACCCCATTGGAGAAATATCAGATTGAGTTTGTAGAACGAATAGGCGAAAGTATTGCCTCTACTGTAGCCAGTGTTAAAATAAACCTGCAAACGGCGCAACTGCTGAAGGAATCGCGCGAACAGGCCAAGATTTTGGCAGAGCAAGAAGAGCAGATGCGGCAGAATATGGAAGAGCTAAAGGCTACACAGGAAGAGGCTGCCCGTCAATCGGAAAAATTCATCAGTTTTACCAATGCAGTTAACCATACCCTCATTCGGGCCGAATATCTCACCGATGGTACCCTGATATATGCCAATACGAAATTTCTCAACAAGCTGGGCTATTCGAGCAACAGTGAAGTGGAAGGCAAGCATATATCAATGTTCATCAATAAAAAAGATCGGGAATGGTTCGACCCGTTGTGGGATGAACTAGCCCGGGGAGGCAAACATTTCGAGGGGTACATGAAGCATGTTACCAAGCAGGGACAGGATCTCTGGACCATGGCTACCTATACCTGTATCCGACGCGAGGATGGTACGGTAGAAAAGATTCTCTTCCTGGCTATCGATACTACTGAACAAAAGAAACAAAGCCTCGACTACGAAGGACAAATTATTGCACTCAATCGTTCGTCGATTAAAGCCGAACTTCATCCCGAGGGTCGCATTGCCAGTGTTAATCAGCTTCTGCTGGAAGCTCTTGGCTATGAGGAAAAAGACCTCTTAAACAAGAAAATGATAGATTTTATTTTTCGGGACGATGTTGACACGTTCAAAGCGATATGGAAAAACGTACTGGCCGACATGCCTTATATGGGTCAGATACGTATCATGGCAAAAGACAATGAGGTAAAATGGTTCCGCGGTACGTTTACTGCCGTAATGGACATGTATGGAGATGTGTCGAAGGTTATTTTTATTGCCAACGATATTACCAATGAAAAGAAAATGGAATTTGAAGCTGCACGGCAGAACGAGCAGCTAAGGATTCAGGAAGAAAAATTAAGACTTGCTGGCGAAGAGCTCTCCCGTAAGCTTGAGGAAGCCCGCCAGGAAATGAAGATGCAGTTCCGCGAAATCGAACAGATTAAAATACGCAACGAACTTACCCTCGAAGGAGCTCTCGACGCTATCATTACCATTAACGAGGGTGGATTTATCGAATTTTTTAACAAAGCTGCTGAAGAGCTATGGGGAATACCCAAAAAGGATGCTATCGGGAAAAATGTAAGAATGCTTTTTTCGGAAGAAACTATTCAAAATGACGAATTTGTAGCTCGCTATGTTGAGCCCGGTACAAATAAAATTGTTGGTGTGCGTAAAGAGGTGATGATTCTTGCTAAAGGAGGGGTGGAAAAACCTGTATTGATGTTGCTTTCCGAGGCCAATGTCGATAATAGCTATTCCTATACGGCTTTTATCCAGAATATTGAGGTTGAACTGTTTTAAGTGTGACAAAAATGAATAATCTGGAACAACAGCAGCTGCCCCCCGATGAAAATAATCCCAAAACCTCACATGAATATAAACCTTCAAAAGTTTTTCCCTATACAATACACTCATTCACCACTCATAATTTAGATAACGAGGAGGTCGCCTTAAGCACCATATTCAATGCTTTCAGCCAACCTATCCTGCATATACTCATCAACGAAGAAAAAATCCTGTATAATCCGGCTTTTGAGGAATTAAGTGTGCGAGCTGGTGCTGAGAATATGTCGTTAGATCAATTTATTGGCAAGTTTTGGGAAACTGAAAATATGCCGGCAATGATAAATGATTTGTTGGCTACCGATGCTGGCTACGAAGTTAAAAAGACCTATCGAACTGCGCGGCTCGACAGACAATATCGGTTCAATTATTGGCTCTATGCCTGTGTAACAAAATCTAATCGTCGGCGGGCGTGGATAGCTTTCGATAAAGTATCTGATGACGTTGAGAAGAGTAGCCGGGAGAAGAAATTAGACGCCTCTGCGCAAACGATTGAAATTTTTTTCAGCAACCTCTCGCACGAGATTCGTACCCCCTTGAACGCCATCCTGGGTTTTGCTGAACTTCTCAGTATCAAAGACCTGCCAGAGGAACAGCGAATGCATTATCTCGATATCATCAGAAATAAAGGTCGGCTGTTGCTGCACTATCTCGAAGATGTAGTTGAACTGACCAAACTCGAGAATCAAACCATCCAGTTTAGCATAACCGACACCAATCTCCCCCAGCTTTTTAAAGAAATTCATAGGGAGTATCTCAACGAGATGCATCAAAAAGGCTCAATGCCCGAATTGTTCCTTAAAATTCCACCCACTAACGAAGTTAATATCTGCTATACCGACAAGGGTCGTTTGTATCAGCTCATGAAACATCTGCTCGATGTAGCATTGATTCTTACCGAAAAAGGCTATATCCAGCTGGGTTATGAATTAAAAGATGCACGACAGATCAACTACTTTGTAAAGTATACAGGTAAAAGCTTAAGCGTGGAACAACAAAAAATCCTCGCCGATCCTTTACGTATAAGGGAAAACGTAGCCGACCCACTTATTCAAAAAATTGGCCTCAAACTGGCACTGGTCAGACTTATTTCCCGTTGTTTGGAAGGCAGATTCAGCCATGAAATAAAAGACCAGCTCGATGCTTTTGTGGTAACTTTACCCTACAAACGAAAAGAGCCACCTGCCGAACCAGTCAATAAATCCATGGAAAATAAACCCAACTGGAAAAATAGGGTGATTCTGGTTGCTGAAGATGATGAGGTAAATTTTCAGTTTCTTGAAGCATTGCTTGCCGAAACGCAAGCCCAGGTAATTCATGTACCCAATGGCAAACAAGCGGTTCAATTGTGCCAATCGCTTCCCCGCGTCGATTTGATTTTGATGGATCTGAAAATGCCCGAAAAAAGCGGCTATGAAGCTATTCAAGAAATTAAACAGCTAAAAGGAAAAGAAATTCCCATCATTGCCCAAACAGCCTATTCCAGCAAAGAAGAAAAAGAAAAATGCTTTCGTATGGGCTGCGATGCCTACCTGGTAAAACCCATCGATGTAGATACTTTCTTTAAAGTGCTGAGCAAATATCTAAACGAATAAAATAATTGGCTGAAAATATTTTTTGGTGGGAGTGCTGAAAAATCAATTCATTTTATATTTTTGGATAGAATTAATAACCCAGATTTGATGAAGTTGTGATGAATACAACATGGGAACAGTAAATTTGTTTATAAGGCGAAGAATGCTAAAGATACCAGGTGAAACCAATATTTTTAAACCTTCGCGATGAAAAAATTTAATGAAATTGCGAAAATACTTTGAGCTTTTCATGGATACTGCATAGTATTTTAGCTTATAGCATTGAATTTGTAGTTTACAGGTAGGTTGTGGGTCTGGACTTTGGCCGGAATTTCAGTATACTATTTTGGCTGAAGTAATCCAGGATAAGCATGAATTAATTAGTAAAAACTCGAGAAGTTGAGCGACCATGGCAAGTAAAATAAAGTATAAACATTTATATATTCTGGGCATAACTGTGTTGGGTATTGTGTTAGTACTTTTAACGAAAAAGTGTGAAAAACAGCGTCCTTCACCCATTCAGCTGACCGACACAATATCAGAAGCCATACCCATTCCTCTTCCCTCGAAGGATGTAGCCTATTATCTACCAGCACCTCAAATTACCAATCAGTATCTGAAAAAACTGGGCATATATCCCAACAAAACCTTAGTAAGCAGTTACACCAACATCGAAAAATATACGACATCCGAGAGTACGGCGCTCATGTTGGGTATATTTATAGTAGATGTGGGGTATTTAAACATATATCGTGAAGATGAAAGTACGGAATACTATTTAAAAGCTATTAATCAGCTTGCTCGGGACATAGGATTGGGTGCTGTTCTCACATTAGAAATGTACCGAAAGTTGGTTGAGCTGCGAAATAATCAGGATTCGCTGCAACGCTTTTTATCTTATCTTTTTGTCAACTCCAACGATTATCTTAAATCGAATGCACAGGAGCGGCTTGCCACGTTGGTGATGACGGGTGCATGGATTGAAAGTTTTTATTTACTTTGTCAGACCTATAAAGAAGAATCTTCGCCTGATCTACTTACTTTCCTGTATCAACAAAAATTCATTCTCGACAATCTTATTCAGGCTGTTAAAATTTATTACAAGACCTCTCCAACCTTAGACTACATCATTGAAACGCTCGTAGAAATGGCCTATAATTTCGACGTGCTTGATTTCCGATACCATTATAAAAATCCTGCCATAACGCGGGAAAAAAACATATATGTGGTGCACAATCAATGTGAAATTTCTGGTTCGGCTTCGGCGCTGGAAAAAATATTAAGTTTATCGGAAGAGCTGAGAAACAAAATAGTTCAGTAACCCAACGACAAAAGGCATGAAAAAACATTCGATATACCCAAAAACATTAATGCTGACATTTTTCCTGTTGGGCGTGTATGGTCTGTCATTCGGGCAAAATCATCAGCTTTGTAAGATAAAGGATATGGGGGAGTATACCATAGATGGGCAATCCTATATCTTGACCTTTGAGGAAAAACCCCAGGTTTCGATGTATATGGTTTTTTTCAGCGGTTTTGATTATCGTCTTCATTTTTGTAGCAAACAAATCAAAGCATTCCAAATCAGGATTTACGACATTGAAAAAAAACTCTTGATTTCCGAATTTTGTAAGAATCATGAAATGAGTCTCGATTTTCGATTTGAATCCAACCTGGCTGCTATTGTAGAAATAAGCCAACAGGTGGAGAACGAAACGCAAATGACTTTGGGTGAAATTTGGCTAACAGTAGGATTTAAAGAAAATAAAGTGTTGCAGTTCAAATGAGCGAACAGATCCTTAAAGCCCTGATGCAATTATTTGCAATTATTGCCCGGCCTGAAGCTAAGCAGTCCGACCGACGCATTATTGTAGAATCTTTCCTGCGCCGGCAACTCAATGAAGAACTCGTGCAGGAATACCTTAACATATTTGATGAATATTACCGTGTACAGCAGGATAAAACGCGCGATTCCGACCGGCATCGTAGCGTGATCTCGGCCAGCTCGGTAAAAGTTTTAAAAATTACCAGTAAGATCAATGAAGAGCTTACCCAGGTACAGAAGTTCATCGTATTGTTTCAGCTATTTGACTTTGTTCGCATCGATAGCGAAGAAATTTCCAAGCAAGAGCTCGAATTTATCGATACCATTGCCGAGCAGTTTCGTATTAGCCCCGAAGAGTATACCGAAATTAAAGAATTTGTCCAGTTCGACCTTAATCATATCCCCGACAGCGAAAATATCCTGATTATCGATAGCCGGCACGATTTTTATCATCCCCGCATCAAACACTTACTTTCAGAATCACTGGTGGGGCAAATCCGAGTGTTGCACATCAATTCAAGCAACCTCTTTTTCCTTCGCTATTTTGGACAAAATGAGCTGTACCTCAACGGACAAATAGTCCTTCCCGATCGAGTGTACATGTTTACCTATGGATCCTCGCTACGTAACCAACAAATTAAACCTATCTACTACAGCGATGTGGTAGGCCGGTATACCGATGATAAAATAAAAACTAAAATATATTTTGAGGCGAAAAACATTGAGTATCGCTTTAAGAATGGTAAAATAGGACTGCATAATATTTCCTTCAGTGAAGAGTCGGGAAGATTGGTAGGTATAATGGGTGCCAGTGGAGCAGGTAAGTCTACCCTGCTTAATGTGCTCAACGGCTCCACGCCCCCTACACATGGCGAAGTGCTTATCAATGGGTATAATATTTACACCCAGAAAGACAAGGTAAAAGGTATCATAGGCTTTGTATCACAGGATGATCTGCTGATTGAAGATCTGACTGTATACCAAAACCTATATTACAATGCCAAGCTGTGTTTCGATAATCTTTCCAACGAAGAAATAGAACGCATGGTCGAACAAACCCTTATCAACCTTGGCCTGCACGAAATAAAGGATATACAGGTGGGTACCCCGTTGAACAAAAAAATAAGCGGTGGTCAACGCAAGCGGTTAAATATTGCGCTGGAACTTATCCGTGAACCGGCTGTGCTTTTTCTGGATGAACCCACTTCAGGACTTTCGTCGCGCGACTCGGAAAATATCCTCGACCTGCTCAAAGAACTCACCCTGAAGGGCAAACTCGTTTTTGTTGTTATACATCAGCCCTCGTCGGATATTTTCAAAATGTTCGACAGATTGTTGATTCTCGATAATGGGGGTTATCTCATCTACAACGGCGATCCCATTGAAAGCATCATGTATTTTAAATCAAAAATACATCATGCCAACTGGAATGAGAGCGAGTGTAAGGTATGTGGAAATGTTAATCCAGAGCAGATTTTTAATATCGTTGAAACTCGCGTTTTGAACGAGTATGGTCAGGAAACACTGGCACGTAAAATATCGCCAAAAGAATGGGCAAGGTTTTATGAAGAATCGTTCAAGCAAAACAATAAACCTCGTATTTATAGTCCCGAACTTCCGCCTATTAATTTTAAAATTCCGGGCAAACTCAAGCAGTTGACCATTTTTGCTACCCGCGATATCCTTTCGAAATTGTCGAATGTCCAATATCTTATCGTAACTTTCCTCGAAGCCCCCATACTGGCCTTTATTTTGGCCTTTATCATCAAATACTTCGATGTTGATGCCACCAATCAGCTGGGTTATTTTCTGTACAAAAACAGTAACCTGCCGGTATACATATTCATGTCGGTAATTGTGGCAATTTTCATGGGGCTTACCACCAGTGCCGAAGAAATTATCAAGGATCGCAAAATTCTTAAACGTGAAGCTTTTCTGAACCTTAGCTGGACAAGCTATCTTTTCTCAAAGGCTCTTACTCTGCTTATTATATCTGCCATCCAGGCCATTTCCTTTGTTTGGATTGGCAATTCCATTCTCGAAATTAAGGAAATGTATTTCCAATACTGGCTGGTACTGTTCAGTGCCTGGTTCTCTGCAAATATCATGGGCCTGGTTATTTCCGATAGCTTTAAAACTGTGGTTACCATCTACATGCTAATTCCTTTTCTGGTTATTCCACAGATAATCCTGAGTGGGGTGCTGGTGAAATACGAAAAGCTTAACCCCCGAATATCTTCACCCAACTCTATTCCCATATATGGTGAGCTTATTACAGCACGCTGGGCTTACGAAGCTTTGGCCGTTGAGCAATTTATGTATAATCGTTACAATGCCATTTTCTACCCTTACCAGAAAGCCATGAGCATTGCTAATTATAAGAAGGATTACTGGGCTGTTTCATTGCGGAATAAACTTGATATTGTAAAACACTATTACCGTAAGCCAGAATACCGTAAGGAAGTTGAAGAAGCCCTTACCCTTTTACGCAATGAGATTGCCCTGGAACTGTCGTTGAATCCAAAAGTTAAGTTTATCCAGCTCAATAATCTATACCTCAACAAAATCGATGATGCCGTTATTGAGGATACAGAAACCTACCTTGAGCAGATCAATAGATACTATGTTAAGCTGTATAATAAGGCTAATGCAAAGAAAGATGAACTAATTAACTCTATGCAGCAAACTCCCGAGGGTAGGGAGAAGTTTCTCGAACTTAAACGCCGATATGCCAACGAATCGCTTGAAGAATTTGTGACCAATTCCAACGAGGTTACCCGTATCATTGAGTACAAGGGACAATTGATACAAAAAATCGACCCTATCTATCTTGATCCGCTTTCGCCTATGATTAAAGCACATTTTTATGCCCCTCAGAAAATGGTTTTCGGGGTATATTATCCCACTTACTGGGTGAATGTGGCTGTAATCTGGTTCATGACGGTATTGCTTTTTATTGTCCTCAGGTATCGCATGTTACTACGTTTTCTCAATAATGTTGAAGCAATAGCAGGGAAGCTATTTAGAAGGGAAGAATAGCTATTTTATCATAAGCTATTGCCACCATTTAATGCATAATTTTGAAGATAAGTTCTTTTAGGAGGGATTCTTCACTGGCCATGGTACCTATTCCTTTACTTTTCATGTCATATTCCCTGAGCAGCGATATCACTCTTACCACCTTACCCAGGGGGTAATTTTTTAATGCTAGCAGATATTCATTGGCAATGATAGGATTTATACCTAGTGCAGATGCTATGCTCTCTTTTGTCTTTGGATTTACGGTATGGCAAAGCAGCAAACGCGAAAAATAGTTGAACAATGAGCCTATAGTAACTACCAGGGGATGGTTTTTGGGGTTATTGGCAAAATAGCGAGCTATCATATTGGCCCTAACTACATTTTTCTGGCCAATAGCCTTTTCAAGCTCATACACATTAAAATCTTTACTAATCCCAATATTTTTTTCAATATGATCACGGGTAATTTTTTTTTCGGCTGGGGGTAACAGCAGAAACAGTTTTTCGAGCTCATGAACTATCTGCGAAAGGTTATTACCAATACAATCGGCCAGTAGTTCTGCTGCTTCGGGTACAATGGTATAATTTTTTTCGGCCAGATACTGGGTTATCCACGACGCAAGCTGATAATCTTTTACTTTGGGAAACTCTTTCAGTATGTGTTGGCTAAGCGCTTTGTATAATTTTGTGTTGGATGCTATCTTCCCATATTTGTAATTCACTACCAGTAAGGTAGAGGGCATGGGTTTTTCGAGATAATAAATGAGTTTTGAAATATCTTTTAGTTCCTGTGCCTCTTTTACAATGATTACCTGATAATTTGATGCCATGGGATATCTTCGGGCTGTGTTAATTATATTAACCACATCGCTATCCTTGCCATAAAAAATGTGCTGATTAAAAACTTTTTCGGATTCGGTTAGCACGTGATGCTCCATATACTCCGTGAGCCTATCCATGTAAAAAGGCTCCTCGCCCATAAAAAAATACACAGGATGATAAATTTTATTTTTCAACTCTTGAAGGAGCTCGTTGTACTCTTTCATTCCAGGGAAAACTGGCATATAATTTTGTATTAACTTTGAAGGCAAAGTTATCAAAAAATATCACGTAATTGCATGTACTTGCCGTTGTTGAATCTTCCTTCTTATTCATTTAAAAGCAAGCTGTTGCAAGGGAAATGGTATATTTTCGACATGCTACGGCGGCAATATGTACGTTTGACACCTGAGGAATGGGTACGTCAGCATTTTGTAAGGTATCTCATTGAGGAAAAGCAATATCCGCCTGACCTGATAGTGATCGAACATACCTTTGAGCTAAATGGTTTGACGTTGCGATGCGATATTGCTGTTTTTGACAATAGCGGAAAAATTCTGGCAATTGTCGAATGCAAATCGACCGATCAGCCTATCGATCAGCAAGTTTTTGACCAGATTTTTGTGTACAATAGCCATCTTAAGGCTCGTTATCTGATGCTCACCAATGGGTTACAGCACTATTGCTGTAGGATAGATTTGGGGGCTTCAGGTCCAATCTTTTTAAAGGATATTCCGTTTTATGCCGAGATTAGATAAAAGCAGGATTGAGTAATTGCAGCAAATATTCGTCGTGATAAACATTGCCTCTTCGTGTCCAGCGTTTTTTAAGGCCAATAATTTCAAATCCCGCTTGCGTAAATAATTTGATGCTTAGTTGATTGGCAGGGTCGATGTTGCAATAAAGTTGATTGAGTCCCAGCGTATTAAAGCAATACCCAATGAGCAGCTGAAGCGATTGACGGGCATAGCCCTTACCCCGGTGGGTTTTATCGGCAATCAGGATGCCTACCCCTGCACGGTTATGATAGGCATCGAAATCAAACAGGTCGATGGTACCAATGGGTCTATTGGGTCTATCTATCAATTCTATCATCAAACGCAGCTGATGGGTTTCAAAAATGTCGAGATGCGCAGTTTCCAGATATTTTCCCAATACATATCGTGAGAAAGGCGTGAGGGTAGTGCCCGAAACCCAGACCTCAGGGTCATTCTCCCATAGATAGAGCCATTCCAGATCTTCGGGTTCGGGGGCACGTAGCCTAAGGGCTTCGTTTTGCAATACTTGCATTACCAGGTCATTATTTTTCCAAAGGTTTCCAGATATTTGTATTTTTCAGGTCCTGCGGATTGGTCGACGACTGCAGAATTACTTTTACCTGCATTGTATCGGGGATAGCCACTGCAGGTACCAGCAGGTTAATATTTCGCGACTCTAATCCATCGCCCTTAAATTCAATAGTATATAGGCCAGGAACAACGGAAACACTCGTATATTTTACCCCAGGTTCAATAAAGGCCGATTTCGTATCCTGAGGATCAACCATGTTACGGATAATCATGCGTTTTGTCCCAATATATTTGGCATTATCGTTTTTAACATCAATTTCGGTTTTCAGATAAAGTTCATAGCTGATTTTTTTTCGGGGACCCAGTATATTCTGGTACAGGAAAGCACGGGCCAGCTCGTCGAGCGGGACATACGAAAAATCATCATCTGCGGTATTAAAAGGATATCCCAGCTCCTTAGGTTCCGACCAGATAAAATCGGCCACGAACTGTGCATACATCAAATCTAACTTTTGGGCTCCTTTAGAGAAGCCCTGCGAGGCGTATATCAGCGTGCGTCCATTATTCACTAGCAAAGGATAGTCTTCATCCAGCGCTGTATTAATGCGGTTACCAGCATTGGTAGCCTTTTTCCAGTCGCCATCCACCTTAATGGAATAGTATATGTCCATCCCGCCATAGCCGTCGGGTCGGTTGCTGGCAAAGTACAGGATCATGCCATCGGGGCTCTCGCAGGCGTGAGCATCCCAATAGGTAGAATTGATGTTGTTATTGAGCTTTTTCATCAACGACCACTTGACCCCATCGTAGGTGCTAACATATATTTCACTGTCGAAGCCATCGTATCGGGTCAGGTATAACCGCTTGCCATCCTTGCTTATAAAGGAAGGGAAACAATCGCCCATGGAACCCACCTGTGAGGTAATGTTTTCGGCATTTGTCCATTGTTTGCCTACTCGCTGCAAAAAATATATCTGATTTTTTGAGCTGGTGGTATTCACAAAAACCAGGTAACGGCTGTCTTCGGAAATACAAAAATTATCGAAAGTTTCCTTTGTGTTAAATCGGTATGGTTTTATATTTTGACGTTTTTGTGTTACCAGTGCCCCGCTATCGACATTGAGCCACGACATGTAGCCCTTGTATACATAAGTGTTATCCATGGAGGAAGGATAGGGTAACCCCAGCACGTTACAAAATAGCTTAATCTCTTTTTCTTTCGATTGGGGTAAATAACTATAGCATTGGGCAATTTTGAATTTTAGATACCGATTGGATGTGTCGACCGCATACAACTGCTCATAGAGCTTAAGCGCATCGGAAAAATTTTCATTAAAAAACAGAATGTCTGCCTTTTGCAATCGTTGATGTGCATTGGGCTCGAAGCTAAGATCCTGAGCCATGGCTGGCATCCATGCAAAGGCAAAGAAAACCAGCTGTAATGTCCGACTCAACTTACAGTTTGCTGTAACGTACTTTTTTTTCAACATATGCAAGGGTTTTTAAAGGATTGGGTTTTACTCAACTAAGTAATTTGAGGTACTTTGCGTCCGTGATTGTGGCAATACAAATATATATCCAATAATATCCTTTGTATATCGGTCACGAACCAACATTTTGCGAATCGAATCCTGCCGGGCAGGGTCGGTAGTGGTTACATATTGGATTTTAGGATTGCTTATCCGGTAAATATCAAATTGTCCTTTACTATCGGGACGGTTAAGGTAAGTATAGGCAATGGCGGCTGTTCGTATAGGGTAGTAGTGCAAATCATTTCCGGTCGAATTAATGGGGTAGCCTATATTCACCGGTGTTGACCATGTTTTGCCTGACAACTGGCTTACGAAAATATCATAACCTCCCATGGTTAAATGCCCTTCCGAAGCAAAGACAAGTACTCTATCACTGTCGCACAGGTAGGGGTTAGTTTCATTTTTCTCGGTATTAATCACTTTGCCTAAATTTACAGCAGGTCCCCAGTCTCCGTCTTTTGTACGTTCCGATTTGTACAAATCAATTCCCCCATATCCGCCACGACGGTCGGAGCTAAAGTACAGGGTCTTCCCATCGGATGAAAGACAAGCCGACATTTCATTGCGTGAGCTGTTTATATTTTTATTCAAGGGTTTCATCAACGACCATTTTTCTCCATCAAAGGTCGATACATAAATGTCGGCATTATTTTTTACCTTACGGACAAGATACAGCTCTTTCCCATCAGCGGTTAAAAAGGTAGGTTCACAGTCACCATCGCTACCTATCTGGGAGGTTATATTTATAGGCTCGGTCCACTTGCCATCAATCTTCCGCGTATAAACTACTGCCTCGTAAAATTTAAGAGAAGTCATAAATACCATAACCGTTTCATCGGCATTGAGCACCGGACGGTAGTTATTGACCGATGTATTGACCGGTTCGCCAATATTTTCAAAATTTACCGGTAAAGGATTTGAATAAATGATTTTGGCACGTTCACATAGCTCAATCTGTTCATCTACCATGCGGGCATTGTATCGATTCTCAAAAGTAGGATGATTGCGGAAACGATTATACATTTCAAGCGCCTTATCGGGTTGATTATTGATTCGATAGGCCTCACCCAGGTAATAATAGGCATATAACGGGGCACGACTTTCTTCAAATGAATTTTTATCATAATCAACAGTAACTCGTTTTACAGCCTTTTCTAAATAGGGAATGGCCTTACTTTCCTCACCCGCAATGTTTAGATAGCACATTCCTACCTTAAAATTAACGTTGGCATTTTCGGGCATGGCTTCCCATAGCTTCAAAAAGTTAAACAGTGCTTCACGGTAATCTTCCGTGTCGTAAAAATACTGGGCATCCTCAAAATATTCCTTCAAGCTACTGTTAGCGGGCACGTTTGTTTTTCGTTTTTGTGCCGACACATTGGGCATGGAAAGAGCAAATATTGCAACCATCAGGAAAATTTTTATGTCAAATCTTTGGCCCATGCTACTGAATATTGTTATATCACTATCTAAAATTGGTAAGGCGTTCAAATTTAGAGATTTTAATTCGAAATGGGATAATCTGGTTAATTTTTTTTCGTTGAATAATAATAAAAGCTTTTGCATACAATCATTTTATCTAACAAGTTTTACGCATTTCTCGTCATTGCTGCAAAGAACAAACATAGTTAATAATCTTAAATTTTTGTTATTGGAATTAGTTGATGGACTTCCCGAAGCTTGTTCATGAGCATAGGAATGATTGACACAAAAGTTTTTTGAGTAGCAAGCTTTTGCTGACTGAAAAAATTCTTAAGAGTTATTGAGGTTCTCTAATTCTCAACCACTTTGTTTATTCAATTCAGGGGTAAGGGATTTGGCATTCTTGTGATATTGAATGGGAATCCTCATTCGGGGTCAAATAGCTGCAAATAAATATTGTTTTTTTAGTATATGGTACGTTAAAAAACGATTTTTGAGGAGCTTGGAAAAATTTTGGCCCTCGGCGGTTTGTATTTCTTTGAAAATATCAGCTATTCAAACATTATTATTCGCCGAGGGCACATAGGAGCGTAAAGAATTTGTTTAGTGACCGAAAATGACCTGATTATGGGCTGTTTATGCATTCATTGTTATTGTTCGCGATTAATATTGGTTCGTTTGAGGTTGGTTATTGGTTGGTGTTAATATTTCATCATAATAAAATTAATTTTTAAAGGTATGAAGGAACACCCATGTTTGCAATTTTATCACTATTGTGTTTGCGTTCGCAGTAACATGGGTGTTTCATAAGGATAAGGTTTTTCCTTTGTAAAAGTCAAGGACCTTGGTGTTGAAAACAAATTGATATTTAGCTTGAAGAAGGTCCGACTGGGCTTTCAGGTAATTGTTTTTGGCAATATTGTAATCGATAGCACTGATAAGGCCAACTTCATATTTTTGTTGCACGTACTTAAAGTTCTCCTCTTGCGATTTGAGGGCTTCCTGCCGCGATTTGTAGCTTTCGAACGATGCTAAGGCGTCGGCATGGGCTTGCTCTATTTCTTTGCGCAGGTTGAGTATGGCCTGACGTAGCATGTATTCAGCATCGAGCTGGCTAATTTTGGCGTTGGAAATATTGGTTTGTATCTGATAACGCGTAAAAATAGGAATGGAGAGGTTAAGCGAAAGCTGCTTATAAAGCTTATCGTTAAGCTGGTCGAGAATAGGATATTTTTCAGTAATGAGGGGGTTTTGAGGGTCAATGGGGCGCTCGGCCTTTAAATTATATTGTGTGTAGTAGTCGGCTGTAAGCGAAAGCTGAGGTAATCGGCCTCCACGAGCCATTGAAAGCTGATTTTTAGCTTTTTCCAGAGCATAGCGGGCACTTTTAATTTCTGGCATATTTTCGAGTGCCATCAAAAAAATAGAATCGGGGTTTTCAGTGAAGGTATCGGGTACTGGGACCTCGGGAATAGCTATCGCAAAATTACGTACCGTATCCAGGTCGAGCATCTGGGCCAAAGACAAATACGACAGGTCGAGCTTGTTTTTTGCATTGGTAACCGAAACCAGCTCGGCGGCATACGAAGCCTCCATTTCTAGGAGAGAACCTCGGGCTACATTACCTACCTCGTACAACTTGCGGGTACGTTCCAGTTGTTGTTTCGACAATTCGGCCTGAGTCTTTGCAAGCTCGTAATACTCTCGATCAAATAAAATCTGTAAATAGGCAGAGGCTATGGCCAGTGCTACGCTGTTTCTGGTATGTTCCAGCTGTTCTTTTGCTGACAAAAAGGCATATTTTTGCGCACTTATCGCATGAAGCTTCTGAAATCCGCTAAAAAGCACAACATTACTGCGCAAACCCATGCTACCCGCATTAACCTCATTAGAATATGAAAAACTGGTGTAATCTGCTACGCGTCCCTTGCCTATGTTGTGAGAAGCTCCTGCATTCAAATCGGGTAAAAGGTCGTAGTACGATTGTTGATAATTATTTTTGGCTAGTTCTGTTTGTAGCAATTGCCGTTTTATGGTCAGGTTGTTTTGATAAGCATAGGCAATGCATTCCTCAAGCGTCCACAGGCGTTGAGCAGGCAACAATGTTGTCCCTGTATGTAAAACTAAAAGACTCGTAACAAAAAACTTAACGCATCTCATGGTTCAAAATTTTTTATGTAATCATACTATATAAGCAATAACTCAGGTTTCTCCTTGCCGCCTAAGGCTGTTGTGTGCATTGAAGTGTATTGATTCTTCCGTGTAAGGACAATTATTTCCTTGACGAAAAAAGTTAATTTTCTGATAAAAAGCCATATAAAGCATATTGCCCATTGAAGGATTTAAGAATATTCAAACAAAATGAAATGAGCGATGTTAATGCTGCATTATAAAATGATAGATTTTGATAACAACTCATAAACATAAATTTTCCGATGCTGGAGAATTAATGAATATATTCGCATAGCAAAAGACGAATAATAAACGATAAAGTTACAACAAAGTGTAAATTATGGAACAAAAATATTTGACACTAAATCTTGATAAGGCATACAAGCTGCTCAACACGGGGGCAGTGGGGATAGTGTGCACGCGAAGTGGATCGGGAAATTACAACATGGCGCCTGTAGCCTGGATTACCCCAATTGAGTACGATCCGGTTACGCGCGTGTTGATAGTGCTGGATAAAGATAACAGAACCTGTCAGAATATTTTGGAAACAGGGGTTTATGCCATTGCCATTCCGCATATACAACAGGTTAATCTGGTTAAGGATTTAGGAAGTGTGTCGGGGCATGTAGAGGATAAGATTGCCCATCTGGGGATTGCGACTATACCAGCAACCCAAATCGATGTATTGCTCCCTACAGGGTGTATTGGCTATCTTGAATGCAAGCTTTACCGCTCTGTCGATGACGATAGCGTTATGCTTTTGTTGGGACAAACCGTACATGCAACCGTGTTGGCTTTGGCTTTCGATCGCAGGTTGTTGGCCGAAAAACCCGAGGGAAAAGCGGTCCATCATCTAGGAGGAAAGATTTTCGTCACTTCGTCGGACATAACCTATTGAGGAGGTGGTTCAGAAGTAAATATTATTTTGCTTAACCCGGCAAATGTGTTGTAGCAGGCCTAACAGCAAATCATCAGATGATTTGTGGTGATGTTTGGGGCCTCTATCTTATGTTTAAACACTACTCTAACAGCCTATTGATGATGGAAACCATTTGGCGCTTGGATACTTTTTTGTATCCGTCTGGTACTTCGAAAATTTCCCCGCTAACATTGACGGGTCTGTAACGAACGGCTGTTACTCGCATCTCAATATTGGGTAATTGAATATTGAATGCAACCATTAGTCCATCAATTTCTTTGAAAGGGGTCAATCGGTTAGGTTCTTCGACGGGTAAATCATGCGTGTAGTAAACCTCAAATGGCTTTTGTGAGGTATCGGCAAAACTGATGACTGCTTTTTTACAGTCAAAACCAGCCATTTGCAAAGTGTCGTTAAGGTATTGAACATGAAAATCTTTCATATATTCGAAAAAAAAAGGATATTCGTTGCGTTCGCCCGCATAATAAAGCTTTTTGTCCATTACTTTCAATAAAGTGATGTTTCGGCCTTTTCGAAGATCGGTGATATTACTTAAAGCGAACATCCCCATAAATCCCTCAATGGTAGTAATATTTTTGTTTCCCCGAAATTTTAATATGATTTTATGGGGCAGTAGATTGGTAGGTATGCTCGAACGATTCGACACATAGGTAACTTCATACTCTATTATCCCCTGGGGCTGAAGGCCAAATTCAGCCTCGCGGCACCCGGACAATAGAAACGTGAATATGAGTATCCAAATCGAATTAATTCTCATTCACAGAAAAATTATATATCGACAGCTTGAAAGAAATATAATCTTCAATTGACCTATATACTAAAGACCTATGGAAAGCCTGATTAGGCGAAATGAATTCTCTTTTAGAGGTTTGATATTTTTTTCGACTACCGGTAAAAACCTTTTGCCTCATCCAAAATATTTTTTACAATAATAAGCATTTAGGCTTAACCCTCAAAAAGTTTTTTCGAAAGTTGTAAATAAGAAATAGTATTGCATTCGTTAGTAGCTATTTATTATTGACATCAAAGAGTTAACACAATTACGGATGAGGCGTACAATGCAGACTGGCATTTGGATTTTTCACTTGGTTATTGAGCTTGTCGAAATCATAATATCGTTCTTTTTTTTCCCATCTGGGATGAAGGGTTGTTTGGCATTTTCATGCTTTTGTATTGAATATCATTAAACAAAGAAACTTGGGCACTGTTATTGCATGAAAGTGCGTTTAGATTTTTGGATCGGAAAAAAACTATTACCTTTACTGATGTAAAGCTTTAATGTATATAGGGAATGAAAACACTGCATATATTGCGGCACGGAAAATCATCATGGGACTATCCGGGTATTGATGATCTGGACAGACCCTTGATAGACCGGGGTATCAAAAATGTTATTGCAACGGGTAATTATCTTTTAAAAACATACGGTGGGCCTGATATAATCATATCTTCGCCTGCGATACGTGCTTTGCATACGGCCATGCTTATTGCGCGTACCTGTAATGTACCTTACGGAAAAATAATCATCGACGAAAGACTATACGAAAACTACTCATCGTCGATTATTGAAGTAGTAGAGGAAATGCCTTTAAACTACGATAAAATGGTGGTAGTGGGACATAATCCTATGCTTACAGAATTTTGTAATCTGTTTTTGCCCGATTATCTTGAAAACCTGCCTACTGCCGGTCTGGCAACGTTGGCCTTTGATATAAAAGAGTGGAGTATTGTGAATCAACAACCCGTTGAAAGCAAGGTATTTTTTCCCCGTAAAGACTAGCCACAAAACTATGAAGCACAAAACCATTAATCGCGAAATTAGCTGGCTGTCGTTCAACGAGCGGGTATTGCAGGAAGCCATGGATACTCGTGTACCACTTGTGGAACGACTGCGTTTTCTGGGTATTTGTTCAAACAATCAGGATGAGTTTTTTAAGGTTCGGGTAGCTACAATCAAACGAATGATCGATTATGGCTACGACCCAAAAGTAATGCAAGGGGAGAAGCCCGAACGAATTCTGGCCAAGATCCAGCAAAAGGTTATAGAGCAACAAAAGAAATTTTCACAAACTTACGAGCAGATTATCAAGGAGTTTGAAAAAGAAAACATTTTCTTTCTGAATGAGAAGCAATTATCACCTGAGCAGGGCAAATATGTTGATGTCTATTTTGATTCGATAGTTCTGCCTTTTCTTTCACCTATACTGCTTAGCAATGTAAAGCAATTTCCCTACATGAAGGACAAATCGATATACTTTGCCATTAAGCTCGAAAATACAAAAACGCAGCCACACAAGGTGGATTATGCGCTGATGGAAATTCCCTGTCCTTTGCTCAATCGATTTGTGCAGTTACCCTCGAATGATGGAAAAAAGTATGTGATATTGCTCGATGATATCATTCGTTACTGCCTGAAGGATATCTTTGCCATCTTTGACTACAACCATTTTGAAGCCTATACCATAAAGTTAACCCGAGATGCGGAGCTCGATATCGATAACGATTTGTCGAAAAGCTTGCTGGAAAAAATTTCAAAAGGGGTAAGCGAGCGGAGCCATGGCCAGCCGGTGCGGTTTGTTTACGATAGGGAAATACCGCAGGATATGCTACACTACATAACCCAACGGCTCAACTTTGACCCATCGGATACGGTGCTGGGTGGATCGCGTTATCATAATTTTAAGGATTTTATGCTTTTTCCCAACTTAGGAGGCCCACATCTGGAATATACCCCTGCGCCTCCTTCCGAACATCCCCGTATCGACAGGCACGCCAGTATGTTCAAGGTCATTGACGAACGCGATCTGATTCTATACTACCCCTATCAAAAGTTCGACCATTTTGTAGATTTTTTGCGCGAAGCCTCAATGGATCCTAAGGTAAAGTCGATATGCATTACCATATACCGCGTGGCAAAAAATTCGAAGGTGATGAATGCGCTTATCAATGCTGCACGCAATGGTAAAAAGGTTATAGTTGTCATTGAGCTTCAGGCACGTTTTGATGAGGAATCCAATATTTACTGGTCGAAGAAGCTGGAGGAAGTAGGAGCTACGGTACTTTTTGGCATAAAAGGGCTCAAAGTACATGCTAAATTAGTATTGGTAACCCGTGAAAATGGGCAGTATGCAGTGATTAGTACCGGAAACTTTCACGAGGGCAATGCTAATGTTTATACCGATATCACCCTATTTACCCGCGATAAGCGCATAACCTCCGAAGTAGAAAAATTATTTTATTTCTTCGATAACCCATACTTGAATTTTGAGTATAAACATTTGCTCGTATCGCCGCTGTACATGCGTAAGCGTTTGCTTCGGCTTATCGATAATGAAATTCGTAATGCTAAGAAGGGTAAGGATGCATATATTCTTCTAAAAATAAATAATCTGGTTGATTCAATAATGGTTAATAAATTGTACCAGGCTAACCAGGCAGGGGTAAAAATCAAGCTATTTGTTCGGGGAATTTGTTGTATAACCCCTGGGGTGCCCGGCTTGAGCGAAAATATTGAAGCCATCAGCGTGGTAGATAGGTTTCTGGAACATTCCCGGGTATTTGTTTTTTGTAACAACAATGAGGAACTTTTTTATATTTCTTCGGCCGACTGGATGACCCGAAACCTCGATCACCGGGTAGAAGTGGCCTGCCCTATCTTTGACGATGAAATAAAAAAGGAGATTCGCAGAACGCTGGAGGTACAGTTTTCGGACAATGTCAAAGCACGTATTATTAATGAAGTCCAGGACAATCAGTATATACGCAACGATCTTCCCCCCGTTCATTCGCAGGTAATCCTGTATAATTATTACAGGGAACTGGCTCAAGAAAGTTCATTCCACAAAAAAGGTGAATCTATAATTCCAGAAATCAGATAAATCGTTTTATAAGCGTATGTTCGGTATAGGTTAGCAATTTTTTTAGCCAATCATTGAACAGCGCTATATAGAGTACCAGAGTCATCAGCCAAATGGCAATTGTATTAAAAATAAGCGTATCGATGGTAACGCTGCCTAATTTTTTTGTGGGTGCATAAAAATGAGCCCGACCCGACGGTGAGGTGGCGTCGTAAAATATGGGTTCATATTTCCGGTAAAAAACATAATTGTGCTCGACAATTTGGTACGACTCGGTTTTATTCAGCAATTGTTCGGCCAGGCTTTCATTGTAAAATTGCTTTTTAAAAGCTACCAGCTTGTCATGCGAACCCAGTTGGATAGTAAGTATTGATGTAAGTTTATCCCTTTGCTCGATAGCCATATTTAATATTTTTGTGCTTACGCTACGGGCATGGCGTAAGTAACCCGATATTTTTAGTGCGCATTCTTCGTTGAAATTTTCAGGTACAAGACATTCCGGGTACTTAAAGGGTGTAATCCGGATGGTACGGGCAAGCTGGCTAATCTCATTATTAATCATCTGCAGGATTTGTGCAAGTGTATCGTAGTTATTGGTTTTTTGACAAAATTCGACTTTTGTTAGCAGCTCGGGTATCCAGTAGTTATTGCAATAGCTGGCTGTGCTTTCATCTTTCTCCAGCTCATAGAACAGGCGTTCGTAAGCATTATCCTTAAACTGACTTACTGCAATGGCTTCGTATGCCCAACGCGAGGCCATGGCATCGCCAATCACGGGTACATATTGATAATGGCTGAGCCAGGGATGCAGTTTGTCGAATTTTATTACCGTCCCGCTTAGCAATAGCTGTGGAATAAGCATGACGGGAATAAATATGTATATGGCAACCACCGAACGAAGACTGGCAGAAAGTATCAACCCAAGCAAGTTAGCGAAGCAGGCTGTAGAAAACAAAATCAACCAGTATGTGCCTATCATACCTTTAATGGATAGTATCCAGTGGCTTATCAGCACATACATGAGCATTTGCAGAGCAGAAATCGAAAACAGATAGACAATTTTCGAATGTATATAACTACCTCTGCTGAGTCCCAGAAATGATTCACGTTTGATTTGTTTGGCATCGCCGATTATTTCCTCGGCACTAACCATCATTCCCAAAAATAGGGCAACTACCACACTCATGAAAATAAAGGCAGGAATATTATCGTTTTCGCCAAAACGGTAAATATTTTCAGTGGCGTAATATTTAGAAAAAAATGATAGGATGAAGGCGAGTAGTGGGGCTTCAAATATATTAATTAGCAGATATTGGGTATCGGTAATCTTGCATTTGAGGTTACGAACGAGAAAGTAGTAAAATTGCTTAAGCTTATCCGGTATTTTAAAAAACGAACGGGGTAGGGGCTTATCCAGCAGGCTTAGCTTTACATATCGGTCAATGTTTTGCAGGTACATCCGATACCATTCGAGGGGACTGATAACTCTTTCATGTGTTTCATAGCCGTTGGCATCGAGCTTAACGGTTTCAATAATTTCCAGAATCTGCTCGGGATTGATGTTGCCACACCAGATACATTCGTTTTCTTCTGCATTGATATGTTGGGTGATATTTTTAAAGTAGGCCAGCGAGTCGATAGTGTTTCCATAGTAAACGGGATATCCCCCCTGATCGAGCACCAGCAGCCGGTCGAACATTTTAAAAATATCGGACGAAGGCTGGTGAATGTTGACTATTACGATTTTGCCTTCGTGAGTCTGTTGTTTGAGAAGCTCCATGACTTTCTCCGAATCGCTTGAAGAAAGCCCCGAGGTGGGTTCATCGACCAGCAGAATGGAAGGCTCACGCAATAGTTCCAGTGCTATATTGAGGCGTTTACGTTGTCCACCGCTAATAAACTGATTGAGCGGGTTTCCTACTTTCAAATCCCGGATTTCGTATAGGGCTAATTTTTTCAAAAGCTGATTCACCCGTTTGATTTGTTCTTCCTCACTCAGATGGGCAAAGCAAAACCTGGCATTAAAAAGCAAATTTTCGAAAACGGTAAGTTCCTCAATCAAAAAGTCATCCTGGGGTATGTAGCCAATTACCCCTTTGACCTTCTCGGGATGCTGGTATATGTCGATATGGTTGATGTATACATGGCCACTTTTAGGCGGCAGCTGGCCATTGAGGATATTCAATAGAGTGGATTTTCCAACTCCGCTCCCCCCCATGATAGCAATGAGTTCTCCGCCGTAGGCAATAAAATTGAACTTTTTAATGCCATTTTGACTGTTGGGGTACTGGTATTCTATGCCCACTGCTGCCAGTTGAATATCGGAACTTCGGGTACGGCTTAAAAAATTTTTTGCAATATCGGTATAATGCAACGGCAACATATCTGGTTTGCGAATAGCAAACCCTTTCTCTAATTCATATATGCGTTCGCATACAATGGGCTTAGCATTTAACGTAAATTCCTCCTTGGTATCTTCAACCCGGAAAAAATACTGATTTAAGCGACTAAGGTGGTATACGACAATGTGTCCTTTTATATTTTCGCGAAATACATGATGTCGGAACAGCTGATTGTTTTCATCGCCCGAAATGACAAGGAAAGCATGATTTCGTGCCTTATGTGCAAGACTTCCAAAAATAAACAGAAACATGTTGTCGAAGTCGTCGGGATCGATTTTGAGTATTCGGGCAAAAGTATTGAGAAAATCCAGCGCATAAGGGGCAAGGGAATTGTCGGGGTTACGCAGAATATCGAAAAGCTGCAGGATTAAAAAGTTTTTTTGTCGAACGTTCAGATTATCGTTCAGCTGATTACCAATGAGCAAAATTTTTACTGAAAACACCGACAGCTGTTTTTCGAGTTTCCTCGAAGATTTTCGCTGCAAATTTTTGAAGTGAAACTCAAATATTTGCAGATAGCGAGCTGCCTTTTCGGGATTGGTAAGTTGATTGAGGAAAGCGTTGGTCACCTTACGGGTATGCTCAAAATCGGCAGTTACATTTTCTGCAGATGAACGCAAATTACCCACAATGGCAAATAAACGCATGATTGACTTTACCGCCGACTCATTCATTCCCTCTGTGAATTTTCAGCAAATTTAACTTGTAGAAAAGTACAAAAAAAATCTTTATCTGGATTCGAAGGAAGAACAAATTTTTCCTATTCAAAAGGGAAACAGTTAAGGGTTACGATAGTTTTTTGACGGCCAATGCAGCACCAATGATTCCTGCATTATTCAATAGTTGGGCAGCTACAATCGGTGTTCTTATCGATAGGCGTGGAAAAAATTTTTCGGTGTGCTTACTTACTCCACCCCCAAGGATAAACAGGTCGGGCCAGAAAAGGTTTTCGAGGTAGGTCAGTAGTTCATTTAGCCGTTCGGCCCATTGATCCCACTCCAGATTGCTGTTTTTTCGGACAGCATCCGAAGCATATTTCTCGGCTTCGCGGTTGTGGGGCATAAAAATGTGTCCCAGCTCGGTGTTGAGGATTAGCTTACCCCGGTTCACCAATACGCTTCCAATACCAGTACCGATAGTTAATAGTAGGATTAGCCCTTTGAAATCTTTACCTGCACCAAACTTTACCTCAGCCAGCCCCGCAGCGTCTGCATCGTTGATTAGCCTTACAGGCCGGCCCAGCTTATGGGTAAGATATTCCTCATAATTGATGCCTATAAAACTATTATCAATATTGGCAGCAGTATGTACGATTCCGTTTTTAACAACTGCCGGGAAAGCTATTCCGATGGGACCCTTGTAATTGAGATTTTGCACCAACTCATAGATGGTATTGCCAATATTTTCGGGGGTGGGTGGAACGGGCGTGGCAATACGGATGCGATCGGTAAGTAGTTTGCCGTTGCTACAATTGACAACAGCCCCTTTTATTCCCGATCCCCCCACATCAATCCCTATAGCAGATTTCATAGGTAATGTACGGTAATTCGAAATTTAATAACCTTCACTATTTTACAAACTGTCTGGCATAGTATTTTACCGTAAGTTTTTCGCCGGTAGCCTTTTCTATCATATCGTTCCATGGATAGCGCATGCCGGGTCTGAAAACTTTCTCCTGAAGGTATTTGCCCACCTCGGGGTGTCCATAATAGCTGATTCGCCGGATATCAGTGGTATCGTTCAGCACATGGTTACAAATGTAATAATGCAACTGTGAGGCCAGCAGTTCACCCAGCAGGTAGTTGTGGTAATAGCAGGGAACAGTGGCAATATGAATTTTAGTTGCCCAGTCGGGTTCATTTCTGCCTATAGGTTTTTTAATGAGCTGATATTTTTCAACCAGCTTCCACCAAAGGGCATTCAAATCCTGGTCGGGATTTTCGTACATGCTTTTTTCGAAACGGTACATAACCTGGGCCCATCGGCTAAATACCAGTTGTTCAAGTCGTAGGGTATTGAAACAATTCTCAGAAATTGCTTTTGCTTCTGACCTGGAAATAATTTTAGCATCCGCCATCCATTGAGGGTTTTTCGACAGACGGCCAAACATCATAGCGATTGCCTCGGTGGTGAAAATATGGGCCGGCTGTCGTAGTACAAATGGCAGGTTACGATCGATGTATTTATCGTATACAGCATGTCCAAATTCATGCAGCATTGTATTCATCCACTTTTCATTGGGTTTTATATTGCAAAGAACCCGTACATCGCCTTCATTGTCAATATCGGTGCAGAAAGCATGCTGATTTTTTCCAGGTTTTTCGTACAAATCACTTTTGGCTAACAAGTCATCAATGGGTAAGCCAATGCTTTGATAAAATTGAGAGGTAACTTTTTCAAGGTTTTGGTTCTTATAGTACCTGTCGAGGTCGACAGGATAAATATTGGGGGCTTCCTGGAAAAAACGATTTTGATAGTGCCACGGCATAAGCTGATTGGGACTGATTTTATTGCGCCGGGCAAGCACCTGATCTATTTCAGCTTTAGCATTTGCAAAACTCTGGGCGGTAAGCTTATCGAGCTCGTCAAAGAGTTTTTCAATATCGTTGGGTTCCTGGTCGTTGAGTTTAAGGCTCATTTCATGGAAATTAGCAAAGCCCAGCTGACGTGCCAATGTATTGCGCTTTTTTACAAGCGTAATAATATCGTCTGCCACTACTGGTCCTATGCGTTTATGTGCCTCCCACGCAGCCTGTAACAAAGTATTATCTGTCGAATTTTTCAGGATATGTTCAATATCGTTGTCGGTATAGGTTGAATCGTTGATGGTAGCACGATAAGTACTGTATTTCTGTTCAATAGCATTCTCCAGCTCAATAATTTCCTTTTGAAGATTCGAATCGGCCTGGTACGAAAGGTAGGTAAGGTACAGTACCTGCAGTTGACGTTGTGCGATGGAATCGTCAATTATAGCCGATGTTTTTACTTTTTCTAGGAATTTAAAGGCATTGCGGTCGGTATGAAACATAGCATACTGCTTCTTGAGCTGCGTGTAACGCTCATAATCCTCTGTTTTTCCCGAAATGGAAGCATTCCATTGGGCAAGGTTCATTTCTTTGCTCAGTGGTACTATTACGCTGTCGTAGTTGCTGAGAAATTTTTCAAAATCTGCTTTCATTTTTGTACTGTCTTGTTTGCACGAGATGAACCATACCATGCTCACGGACATAAATAATATGGGTAACGTTTTCATAGTCATGTTTTTGGGTAAACAATCTTATTATTAATCTGGATAGTAAAAATAAGCAATGTTTTTAAATTTTTGTAAATATAAGTTCATTTACGGTTTGGTGCCCTCTACAGTAGGGGACATAAAGTCAATCCCAACTATTAATCATTCTTTATTATCCTGTATATACCTCGATTGATAATGCTCAAGCCAGCATTTGCGTTCAAATGCTGAGGGTGTAAGGGTAGGTTGAAAATTAAGTTGCCCGTGAAAATGTTCAATCTTCGTAAAACTGTTTTTCAGCATCCATTCCGAAATATTTCCGATCAATGCTTCTATATTCCTCGATTGTTCATCGCTCGAGTTGATAATTGCTGCATGGGCGCCAGAAAGTATATATTTAATGGGTTCGTCGGACTGAAATGATGGATTGAGTCGTATGGCAAAATGTGCCTTAGGAAAATAGGAGGAAAGGTAACCCATCCATTTCAGGTAAAATAGGGAGCAAAGCTCAGCGGTTTTCCCATACGTGGGGATCAAGTCGAATTGTTCTAAGTCTATATCAGTAATAATCTGTTGGTTTGATAAACAAAAGCCTTGAATTCCTCGATAAAAAAGTTGCTCTACCATACTAAACAGATTGGTGAAATTTATGGGTAGATTAATGAGAAGAGGAATACGAATACTGTAAGTGATTTTAGCAACAGCCTCGAGAAATATTTTTTCGTAATCGGCCGATCGAAAATCCCGGTCGTCGGGGAAAAAGAATAATCGGAGCTGAAGAGCATGAGCCCCAGCTTGCTCTATCTTATCACAATATTCTTCCATAGCGTGAGCTATTGTGCCGTCGAGGCTGGCTATAATGGGTATGTCGACAGATTTTCGCCAGAGTGAAATATTTTCGAGGTATTCATCGGCCAATGTTGCGAATTTGCCCTCAACATCCATCATTTCGTATGGGAAGGCGGAAATAAGAATAGCACCGTATTTTTCGGCAAAAGGCAATGAAGCCGGTGAGGCAAATGGTTCTATTTCAAGCACAAAGGGGTTGTTTAGCGTTTGATCAAGGAATGTGACCATCAGATCAGCCATGAGGAAAAGTTATTCGTTGTCAGACTTTGATTTACGCTTGCTGGCCTTATACAGGTTGTACACAGCTTTCCAGCCCACAATATAGGTAACGTTCATTTTTTGTCCGAAGGGTTCCTGAATGCCCCAGAAGGCAGTTATTGCCAGTTTTTTATTAAATTGAAATTTTCCACCCGTAAGCACACGAAATTTGTCGACAGTAGCCTGAGGGGTTAACAGGGAAAAGTGTTCGTAGGAGGCAAACAACGTTATTGGCTGGGTAGGCCATTTGTAATTGAGAGTAGCTTTATTGCGCCACACCAGCTCTTCCTTATAGATGTAACCGTCGGCAGCACGAGCAATGTATTCGGTACGGGTTTGAAGTTCAAGCACAAACCGCTGAAAACGTGGAGCATATTTGCACAAAGCAATGCCCCTGTGCTCGTTGTGGTAATACCCATTATCGTAAAAACGTGCATACCGATATCCTGCAGAAACTGTAACACGTTTCACGAGCCTGTAATCAATTCCCGCTTCGGATTGGTATTTTTTAATTTCCGACGAGTTGTTATCGAGCCGTATCTCATGGGTCCAATAAAGGTCGGTTTTTGATCCCATGTCGAAATTCAGGTCAACCTCATGCCACGATTCAAGGTCGGACTGGGCAATAATGGATATTGCAGGGAAAATAGAAAACAGCAGCAGTGCTATCTTAGTCTTCGTCGTCGTCATTATCGGCATAGTAGTTATCTACCGTATTTTCGTCGCTATAGTAATAGATGTTGATTTGTACCGTATCACGCAAAAAATTGATTTTCCCAATTTCTACACGATTGATTTTCAAGCCTGTTCTTTTTTCCAGATCGGCAATTAGCTCTTGTCGCTTTTCTGGCCTAATTAAATCTATTTTTTCGTAGGTGATGATTTTACAGGATTCGTGACGAAGCAACCATATTTTTTCCAGGCCAAAGATGAGGATAATAACGATAAAATTAGTAAAAAATATCTCTGCGTAGCTGGTCTTTTTATTCGCTAATGCATTAATTACAGATATGCCAATAATTACGAAAAGGTAAGTCATTTCTTTAATGGGCATAGGATTCGTGCGATACCTGATGATGCCGAATACTGCAAACAAACCCAGCGCAAATCCCAGCTGTAGCTTCACATTACCCAGCATAAAGCATATAAGAAAAGTAATTACGGCAATGAGAATGTACGTAAAAAGATAATCTTTTCTCTTGGTGATGGGGTAATACAATAGCCGCACGATGATAAAAACAATCAATAGGTTAAACGTGAAACGCAATAAAAGCTCCATAAAGCCTTTAGGATCGTAAATAGCAAGTCCTAAGAATGACAAAGAATCGGTATTATCCATAGTGATTATAAACTTTGAATTTTATGTAATACGGGTTTAAATGCGTTTATTTTTACCTGAGTATGATATAGGGATGCCACCCCTGTGCAGTATTTTGAAAGGCTTCCAGGGTTGGTATGCAATTGATGCATGATTTCTTTTAGGGGTGAATGCCGTGTTTCAAAATCCTGCTTGATTTCGAGGATTCCTATATGCGGAAACTGCACTAAACGCGAGGGATTGGCAAATTCAAGGGCATAATCAAGCGTAGCTCGCTCGGTAAGATTTTTATTCACCAGGGTTATGCGAATGAACCGATTGTGCAAAACCTCCTGTAGTTCCTGTCCCTCAAAAGGGGTATTTTTTTCAAGAAAACTAATGGCACGTTCGTTAAGCACATTTTCTTGCGTATTTTCAATGCGCCGCTTTAGGGTCTGTCCCTTATTGTTCTTAAATTTTATTTCAAAATATTCCTTACCCGTAACATCATAGCGTCGTTGACGAATTTTGTATCGATTGAGCCGACCATTGTGGTGATCGTGATAAAGCTGAAAATTAGAGGTGTCGTAGTATCGTGTTAAATATTGGAACTGCCTTTTGTTATCAATTTCAAGAATACGGTAATAGGGTAGGGCCTCCTGTAGTATGGTTAGCAAATGCGAGGCAGTAAAAAAATACTTAGTATCCAGCCTGTTCATTAACTCTACCGCATCCATTTCCGATAGTGAAATGGGAGAATAGACTGAAACCAGCTTTTCAATCTTTTGTTGGAATTTTTCTATTTCACTGGTATTCATATACGTATTTCTTTTTAAAAATAACCTTTCCACTACTATTGTACATAATTTTTTCTTTTTTCAGTCCATTTTCGTACTTATATTCAATAACCGATGCTTTTGTGCCTTTAGGGGTCAGGTTGGTTTCTTTGACTTTATTTCCTTCCTTGTCATACTCGTACAGTACGTGTTTTTTTTCCTTGCCATATTCATCATATTCAATTTCTTCCACCACATTGCCTTCTTCGTCGTATTTGGTAAAGCTATCTTTTACCTGACGCCCGTTGTTTTTCTCATAATCCTCATTGTATACGGTAACTGTGCGAATATGTTTTTCCTGAATTGTTTTTTTCTTTTGCGCATTTAATGCTTGTAACGAGAAGCACATGAGCAAACTCATCAGAAGAATGTGTGTTTTCATCATAATAAAATTAATTTTTAAATGTATGATGGAACACCCATGTTTGCGATTTTATCACTATTGTGTTTGCGTTTGCAGGAACATGTGTGTTTCATACTTGTTAAAAAATTTATGGCTAAAATAATTTTATAGTATCGGTCACAAAAACTTCTTGCTTGTCCTCAGAAATTGTGATATATTTTTTATGCGCCACTTTTTCGGTTGCACCCGTAAGGTTACCAAAGGCATCCTCGGCTTCGGAATATACATATACCACATAATCGCCCTTGATCAGGTTGGTAAACTGAAAAGTTCCGTCGTAGTTGGTTCGAGTGCGTATGTCGTAGCTTTTATGATTGCCGTAGATTAAGTATACATCAATTTCCTGGGCCAGGGAAATGTCTTTTATTTCGTAGCCATTCTTTTTGTAGTTGATAAGCCAGATTTTTCCGCCAATGGTTGCATTGCCTTTTTCTAGTCCAATGCCTTTGAAAGTAAACAGGGTATCAATACTAACAATTTTACCAGCTTTAACTTCGAATGGGGCCGAAGTAATAGCAACCGGACTTGCTACCCGTGAAGTATCGTCGCTGTATACGAAAACCACATAACTGCCATCGTCAACATTGGTAAAGGAATATAATCCGTTGAATGAGGTCCGCACCCGATCAACGACAGCTAACGTTCCAGCTTCGCCCAGAAATACATCGGCTTCGGGTGCCGGCTTTACCCGTTGAAGGTACCTAAAGTCATTGTCATAAATCTTTTGCATTACTACTCCCTGAACCTCACCAGGCTCTTTTTTACATCCTGTACTCCAAAAAAGTACAAAAGCAAATGCAATAAAAGGTAAAATAGTCCTCATACAAATAGGTTTCATTTTAATTCCAGCGAAAATAAAAAGTATTTCCCATAACTTCACGTTTTTTTTCATTTTTCTTAAACTTAACCTCACATACGTTATTTTGACAAGATAGTTATTAGGAGGTTAAAAAATTATAGATGTTTTGATGCATTCCTCTGTAAACTTCGGGTTTAACAATCAATAACGTAAAATACAATTTTAGCTGCTCTATTTTTATTACTTTCGCTGAAAATTTAATGGCAGAAAAATGATAGGGGTAATCAAATATTTGTGGCAGCTTTTCAAGAACAAATATTTTCTGGCTACGTTTTTTTTTCTGCTGTGGCTCGTCCTGTTCGATCAGAACAACCTGCTTGATCGCGCAAGAATGATTCGCAAAAAGCGTCAAATGGAAGAGTCGATCAAGTATTACCAGGAAAAAATACTGGAAGATAAAAAACGATTACACGAGCTTCAAACCGACCGGGATAATCTCGAGAAATTTGCCCGGGAGCAATATTACATGAAACGCGATAATGAAGACATTTTTATTTTAGATGAATAAAAGAAAAAATCTACATAGCATAATTCGCTGCGTTGCAACTTTTCTTGTTGTTATGCTTGCAGGTTCTCAGCTGTTATGGGGACAGCTCAATGTAACCCATTGGCTCAATTCGGGTCGCGATAAGCTTATAGATAGCGACAATATGGGGGCCATGGAATATTTGAATACGCTCATCAAGTTTATTCCCGATCTTGACGAGGCTTACTATCTAAGGGCTGTTTCGAAGTATAACCTGGGCGATTATCGGGGTGCTCTCGACGACCTCAATAAGGCTATCGACATCAAACCGTATTTTTCTTACTATTACTTGTACAGGGGGGAGGTAAAAAACAAATTATACGATTTGTACGGAGCCCGGGAAGATTTTGATAAATCGATAGAGCTCAAGGCCAACAATCCCGATACTTACATTGGAAGGGGCATTAACTCGCTTATGCAAAAAAAGTACGAGGAGGCCTTCAACGATTTTAACATGGCTATTAGCCTTGACAAAAAAAATGCCTATGCCTTTCTATACCGTGCTTTGGCACTGCAAGCAATGGAAAAAAATAGGGAGGCCATTCCCGATTTTGATAGGGCGGTTCAGCTGAATCCGATGGCTTCGGACTTTTATGTGCGGCGCGGACGCAACTACATGGAACTTAAGGATACTTCTGCTGCGCTGGCCGATTTCAACTATGCTATCAGCATCGACTCCCTCAATTCGTTTGCATACTACAACCGTTTTATGGTTCTGCTCGACAGAAACGATACAGCAGCTGCCCTTTACGATCTGAATACTGTCATCCGACTTGACCCCGAAAATGCCCTTTGCTATTTCAACCGTGCTGAAATAAAATCCAGAAAAGGCGACCTCACTGGTGCTTTGGAAGATTATAATAGGGTTATTCGCATTAACCCAAATAATGTTTACACCTATTTTAACCGTGGTATAGTATATTTCATGCTTCGTAAATGGCAAAACGCTATAGATGATTATTCCAAAGCTATTGAGCTTAATCCCGAATTTGTTGCTGCCTATTACAATCGCTCAATTGTTTGGCGGCAGCTGGGCGATATTAAGCGAGCCCGTCAGGATTTTGAAAAAGCCGTTCAAATCAATAATGAAAAAAATACCAATCGCGAAAGCGTTCTTGATTCAACTCAGCTGGCTAAAATTATTACTTTTAAAGCCGATTTTGAAAAAGGTAATGTGAGCGTCGCACAATCCATGGAGACGGGTATTACAGCCTTTGCCGATTTTCAATTTATCTATCTACCCTCCGATTCGATAAGCAACCTGAAATTGTCGCAAAGTGAAATCATCCCCGACCTTCAGCAAGGCGATGGCAAATTACTGCTTATCAGTTATAGGCAATTTGCTCTTTCTCCCGATACGATCGAGAAACTCCTTACCACTTACGATACCCTGAGTCTTACCCTCAATACCCGTCATCTGATTCTGGTACGTGCCTCTCTTAAAGCTATGCGGCAGAACTATAGTGCCGCTATTGCCGATTGCGACCTCATCATCAGTCATTATCCCGACTATCTGTGGGCTTACTTTATGCGGGGGGCAATACGCTTTAAATTGATTAATCTCATCAAAACTATTAAAAGCCAGAATCTACAGTATTATTCTATAGGAAAAACTCCTCAACCCAATAACATAAACGAAACCGAAAACTATGATGAGGTAATTGCCGACTATCAAAAATGTATAGCCTTAGACCCCAAATTTTTCTACACCTACTTCAATATGGCTAATGTTGAAATAGAGAAAGCCAATTTTGATAAAGCTATTGAATTGTACTCTAAGGCCATTGAACTCAACCCAAAATTTGCAGAAGCCTATTTCAATAGAGGGTTAACCTTCATCTATCTTAAGAAAAATAACGAAGGGTGCAGGGATATGAGTAAAGCCGGCGAAACAGGAATTGCAGATGCATACCCTATCATTCGAAAATATTGTAACAATTGATAAACTATGGAAGTTACTTTGAATCATGGCAGTGGCGGAAGAATATCGCATCAGCTGATTTCTGGAATGTTTTTGAAATATTTTAATAATCCTATCTTATCCCAGCTTACCGATTCAGCTGTATTGCCTTCAACGCAGAATTTATTGGCTTTTACTACCGACAGCTATGTGATTGATCCCATTTTTTTTCCTGGAGGAAATATCGGGAAGCTGGCTATTTGCGGTACAATCAATGACCTATCGGTGTCGGGGGCTATTCCTCAGTACCTCAGCGTTGCAGTAATACTTGAGGAGGGTTTTTCTCTGGAGGATCTCGAAAGTATTATCCAGTCGATGAGCGATGAGGCCCAAAAGGCTGGCATACGCATTGTAACAGGCGATACCAAGGTAGTGCCTAAGGGTAAGGGCGATAAAATATTCATCAATACTACGGGAATAGGCTTGCTCAATCCTCAATTTGCCGAAATCTCCATGGCCAGTAAGGTCAAGCCAGGCGACAAACTCATTGTCAACGGTACGCTGGGCGACCACGCCATTGCAATTTTGTCGGCCCGTGAGGCGCTGCATTTTGAAACCCCCGTGCAGTCCGACTGTGCTACTTTAAATCATCTCATTCAAGCTGTATTAAAGATTTGTCCGGAAATTAGCTTTATGCGCGACATTACGCGAGGGGGATTGGCTACCGTGGTAAACGAACTGAGCGATAAAATTCAGCTGGGAATCAGGATCATTGAATCTAAAATTCCCATCCATGAAAGCACTATGGGGATATGCGAGATTTTTGGTTTTGATCCCCTTTTTCTGGCCAATGAGGGTAAAATTTTAGTTGTTGCCCCCCCTCAAATGGCCGATGAAATTGTAGAGGTGATGCACACGTTTCCAGAAGGCCAGCAAGCATCAATCATTGGTGAGGTAGTATCCGAACATCCCGGGCAGGTTGTATTGCAAACCGTCACAGGTGGTAAACGTCTGCTCGAGATGCCTGCGGGTGTCCAATTGCCAAGGATATGCTAAAGGCACATGGCCAAATAAATGTTCCTTTCGAGTATATCCGAACATTTAATTTGATGGGTGCTGGATTCCGATAATCCATATTTTTTTAGGGACAAATTTTTTAATTCTAATTCCTACTTGTTTTTTAACAACACATAGTTTCGGAATTCAAACAGCGGCCGATGGAAAATTTTTTTTTCAAGAAAAGTTACTATCCGGTTTTTTAACCGTTCGTGCTTATGGGGTAGTCGGTGTTTGTTGTGCTTATCTTGTTGATACAATTGGTTACCCCAGTTGAATTTTTCGAGCCATGGCCGCATTACGGCAGGATGATCGCCCGTAAATACCGGAATACGATGCATTGCACCATAGTCAAACTCCGTCCATTGGTCGGACCAACCTTGAATGCGGTAAAACTGCTTCATCTTCGAACGCATATATGAAGGAGGGCGTACCCAACCGTAATGATAAATATAGGCATCCACAGGTGCAACCCGTAATTTGTAGGTATTTTCTTCCTGTCGGTAATGCTTCCCGTCGAAGTTGGGGATACGTCGAAACGACTGTGCATCGCGCCACGAATGAATATCGGGATCGTTACGAATGATGCGAATTTCGTGCTTGTACCAGCCATGAAAATCAATGTAATGCTGGTAATCACCCCAAAAATGTATGTATTTGAATAGCAACCCTTCGACTTCTTTATCCGGCAACAATTGCTGGCAGCGTTCGTAAATCACAGGCAAATATTTTTCGTGCACTACCTCATCGGCCTGGATATAAAAAAGCCAGTCGCCTGTACAGTACGATTTGGCAATATCGGTCTGATGGGCAAGCTCGGTGCCATCGGGATATTGTTTAAGGTCCCAGGTCGATTCGTATATTTTTATCTTGGGACTTCCAATGCTTTCTATCAATGCACGGGTTTGTTCGTATTCCTCGCCCTGCCCCAATACAAAGATAAATTCATCGCAAATGGGAAGTATGGAAAGAATAGATTCTTTCACAGGATAGTACAGCTTGGTAACATCCTTTCCCATGGAAAAGCCGCTGATTCGCATAGCTATGGTTTTAGTCTTCGGCAAAAGCCTGTAAATCGTACAATCGCTTATAATGTCCATTGAGGGCAAGCAGCTCATCATGACGTCCACGTTCAACAATCCTACCTTCGTGCAGGACAACAATTTCGTCGGCATGTACCACAGTCGAAAGCCGGTGAGCAATTACTATAGTAGTTCGATTTTGCATTAGCTTATTGAGAGCATCCTGAACCAGGCGTTCACTTTCGGTATCGAGTGCCGAGGTGGCTTCATCGAGAATGAGAATGGGTGGATTGCTCAGTACGGCGCGCGCAATACTAAGACGTTGACGTTGCCCACCCGATAGCTTGCCCCCTCTGTCGCCAATAATCAACTGATATTGATGTCGGTTGGCCATGATAAATTCGTGAGCATTGGCAACCTTGGCTGCTGCTATGACCTGGTCCATGGTGTAACCCTCCCGGCCAAACACAATGTTATTGTATATCGTATCGTTAAACAGGATGGGTTCCTGATTGACTATCCCCATCAACGATCGCAGGTCGTTTAAACGAATGTCCTTGATGTTGATCCCATCGATGAGTATCTCGCCATGCTCAATATCATAAAACCTTGGCAGCAGGTCAACCAACGTTGATTTTCCGCTGCCCGATTGACCAACAATGGCTACCGTTTTGCCCTTTTCAATCTTAAGGTTAATATCTTTTAAAACGTAAGTGTGATCATATCCAAAGCTTACATTCACGTATTCAATAGCATGCTCAAAGGTTTTTTTGGCAAGGGCATTTTTCTTTTCCTTAATTTTCGATTCAGCCTTCAATATAGCATCGAGCCTATCGGACGAAGCCAGCCCCTTCTGAATGTTGTAATATGCCGTTGAAAAACGTTTGGATGGTTCAATAATGAGATAGAATGTAGAAAGATAGGTGATGAGCAACTGGGGAGCCAGCGATGATCGGTGTCCCAGAATCAGCGATGCCCCATATATCATGATGATGATGATGACCACAGTGCCCAGAAATTCTCCTACCGGACTGGCCAGTGCCCGACGACGATTAATCTTTACATTGAGTCGGGTAAAATCGTCATTAAGCTCACTGAACCGGTTATAAATAGTCTTTTCAGCGTTGAAAGCTTTGATGATCCTTAAGCCCGATATTGTTTCTTCGATGAGTGTTAGTAACGACCCCAACTTGGTTTGGCTTTTATAGGACTTTTTACGAAGCGTTCGGCCTATGCGCCCAATGATAAAACCACTCACAGGTATCATAATCAGCACAAAAAGCGTTAATTCAAAGCTGATGGAAAAAAGAAATATAAGGTATATGAGTATGGTCAGCGGATCGCGAAATACCATTTCCAACGAACTGATGATGGAGGTTTCAATTTCCATTACGTCGTTGGTCATGCGCGACATTAAATCGCCCTTGCGTTCCGATGAATAGTACGAAAGTTGTAAATCAAGAATTTTACGGAAAAGTTTATTGCGAATATCGCGAACAATGCCAGCCCGAAGCGAGGTCAGGAAATGGTTGGCCAGGTAGGCAAATAAATTTCGCAAAAAAGAGAATAGGGTAATGGCTCCACTAACGATTATCAAGGTGTTAAACTTGCCATACTGCCGAATAAGTTCGCTGAAGATAAAATTCAGATTTTCCTTAAATTCAAAAATATTAAAATGGGCAGGTCGATCGACCATGGGTTGTGTACCAAATAGTATACCTAAAAAAGGCGCCAGCATGAGCAGAGAAAAAATAGAGAATACAACCGATAACAGGTTGAACAGAATATTCAGCAAACCCTGACGCCAGTATGGTTTCAGATAGGGAAAAAATGCAAAAAATTGTTTCATTCCGAAAAAATTAAGCAACGGATATATTAACCCGCAAATGTATCATTTTTACATACACATCCGACATGGGACAGAAAAAATATCACAACTTACAACCCGTGTAGTTGTATGGGGTAATGGACTTCAGCTCCAATTTAATCTCTTCTTTTACCGGCAGCGTATCGATAAATTCGTGAAGCCGTTTTTTAGTAACCAGTTGATTTCCCCGTGTAAGGTTTTTCATTATTTCATAGGCGTCGGGCACTCCTTCGCGTCGCAAGATGGTTTGAATGGCCTCCGAAATTACTACCCAGTTTTTCTCCAGATCGGCATATATAGCCTCCGTATTGACGTATATTTTGTCGAGTCCGACGAGCAAAGCTTTAATAGCTAAAAGGCTATGTGCTACCGGTACCCCGACATTGCGCAGCACAGTAGAATCGGTCAAATCGCGTTGTAGACGCGAGACGGGTAGTTTGGCCGAAAGATGCTCGTACAGAGCATTGGCTACACCAAGATTGCCCTCGGCATTCTCAAAATCGATAGGATTGACCTTATGGGGCATGGCCGATGAACCTACCTCATGATTCTTTACTTTTTGCTTAAAATATTCCATGCTGATATACAGCCAAAAATCCCTGGCCATGTCGATAAGGATCGTATTGATACGTTTGAGGGCATCGAATACGGCTGCCAGATTGTCGTAGTGATCAATCTGGGTAGTAACCTGCGAGCGCGATAAGCCTAATTTATCATTGACAAAATGGTTGGCAAAATCAATCCAATCGATCTGGGGATAGGCTACATGGTGAGCATTGAAATTACCGGTAGCCCCTCCAAATTTGGCCGACCACTGAATGTTTTCGAGCTGTACCAGCTGCTTTTCGATCCGTTCGTAAAAAACTTTCACCTCCTTTCCAAGTCGTGTGGGGGATGCAGGCTGTCCGTGGGTACGCGCCAGCATGGGTATATCTTCCCATTCTATTATCAAGTCAGACATCTTCTCCAACAACGTTTTAAGATGGGGCAGATAAACCTCCCGCAGAGCATCCCTGAGCATCATGGGGAAAGCAGTATTGTTGATATCCTGCGAGGTAAGACCAAAATGCACAAACTCTCTAAATTGGGAAAGCCCCCATCCGTCAATCTTTTCTTTGATAAAATATTCTACCGCCTTTACGTCGTGATTGGTGATGCGTTCAATATCTTTAATTCTTTGAGCATCGGACAATGAAATATTTTGGTACAGGGCACGTAGTTTCTCAAAATTAGCTTTATCGAAAGCCTTCAGCTGGGGCAGCGGAAGTTGACATAAGGCAATAAAATATTCTATTTCGACCCAAATACGGTACTTGATGAGCGCAAATTCCGAAAAATAGGCCTGCAATTCTTCAACCTTTTGCCGGTATCGACCATCAATAGGCCCAATGGCGGTAAGTTCGGTTAATGTCATATTTAAATTCTTAAAAATATTGCTTACTTCTGGACAGATAGCTGAGCCTGCTGTTTTTGTTGCTCCCATGCTTCAGCCACCTGTTCAAGCTCGTTGTACCACGATTGTCCGAAACGAGCAACCAATGCTTCTTTTAGGTATTTAAAAACAGGCGTACCTTCATTCTCCCCTTTGATATACCCAGGGTGACAAATATTCCATCGATGTAGTACGACAGCATACATAGCATTGAGTCGTGAAACCCTGATGGGATACAACCAGCACGATATGGGTTTGCGAAAAGGAATTTTTCCATCTCTATATGCCTTTTCAATGGCACATCGGGCTATGCCATTATCAAAATAGCTATAAACACATTCCCGGTTTTCAATAAGCGGGGTCACCAGCTCACCATCCTCATCAACCTCGGAAAACCCTTTCTCCTCAATTGCTTTAATTGCCTCTGGCTGCAGATAGGGTTTAATTGCATCAAAATGTTTCTCAATCTGCGCCGCCTCCTGGGCATCGATGGGAGCACCCGCATCGCCATATACGCAGCAATTACCTTTGCATAATGCCAAATCACATGCAAAACGCTTCTCAATAATGTCGCGACTGACAACAGCGTTACCTATCTGAAACATTTCCATGAAAAAAATTTCAGCAAAGGTAATTACTTTGGTAAATATTACGAAATTTTGTCCCTTCACATGCTATTAGCTTTAATTAACTCATTATCATTTCAAATGGGTAATACAGAATTAAATTTTGATGGCGACAAATGCAAGATTTGACCCTCTTTTGCAAGAAATGACCGGAACATTTCTCCTACTCAATGAATACATTTATTTCCCTTTTGGCATTGTTTTGATAAGTACCTTTGCCCAAAAACAATAGCTATGACAGAGCGAGAATTTCAACAGCGTTTAGCCGATTTAAAGGCGCAGCACGAGGCATTGCTTTGCCGGAAAAATGAACCGATTGCTGAGGTACATAATTTATATGTACGATATCGGTATCCCATACTTACCGCCGAACATACTCCCTTATTCTGGCGTTTTGATATGGACTACCGTAGCAATCCGCACTTGCTACAACGCATAGGCATAAATGCTACCTTTAACGCTGGGGCAATTTATAAGGATGGCAAATATCTGATGGTAGTGCGGGTAGAGGGTTGGGATCGCAAGTCATTTTTTGCGGTAGCCGAGAGTCCCAATGGCATTGACCACTGGCGGTTCTGGGATTACCCGGTATCGTTGCCTGATATCGACACAGAGGAGACGAATGTGTATGATATGCGACTAACAGCGCATGAAGATGGATGGATATATGGCATCTTTTGTTCGGAACGGAAAGATCCTAACGCACCGGCGGGGGACTTGTCGTCGGCAGTAGCCAAAGCGGGTATCGTACGCACCCGGGATTTAATTCATTGGGAACGACTGCCAGATCTTCGTTCACGTAGTCAGCAACGGAATGTTGTATTGCATCCCGAGTTTGTAAATGGCAAATATGCCTTGTATACTCGTCCACAGGATGGTTTTATCGATGCCGGTTCGGGTGGAGGCATTGGCTGGGCACTTATCGACAGTATGGAGCATGCCGAGGTTAAGGACGAGCTAATCATTGAACCTCGAATTTATCACACCATTAAGGAAGTAAAGAATGGTGAAGGACCTGCGCCAATAAAGACCGACCGGGGATGGTTACATCTGGCACATGGGGTTCGTGGATGTGCTGCAGGACTCCGTTATGTACTCTATTTGTATATGACCGACCTAAAAGAGCCATGGAAGGTGACAGCAACACCAGGAGGATATTTTATGGCTCCCGAAGGCGAAGAGCGCGTGGGCGATGTGTCGAATGTGCTATTTTCTAATGGGTGGATTAAAAATGAGAGAGATGAAGTGTTTATCTACTATGCCTCGTCCGATACACGTATGCACGTGGCTGTATCGACAATTGACAAACTGGTAGATTATTGCCTCAATACTCCAGCCGATGGCTATCGCACCCATGCGTCGGTCGAAACCCTTAAAAAACTTATCGATAAGAATATGCAGTTGTTGAAAAAACTATAATAAAATCATACAATGACCCGGGAGGAGCAAATCAAATACCTGCATGCTTCAGCACGAAAGGAAGTAGAAGAAAATATATTGCGTTACTGGATCACATACATGATCGATAACGAACAGGGTGGTTTTTATGGTAGTCGCGATTTTTACAATCGGCTTAACCCTACGGCCTCGAAGGGTGCAGTGCTAAATTCGCGGATTCTGTGGACCTTCTCAAAAGCCTATAATACTCTCAGGAGGGAGGAATACCTGACTATAGCTCGACGGGCTTATGAATATCTGGAGAAATATTTTCGCGATCCGCAGTATGATGGCATCTACTGGGAGTTGGATTATCGGGGCAATCCCATCAATACACAGAAATATGGCTATGCTCAGGGATTCTGGATGTATGGATTGGTTGAGTTTTACCAGGCCACTGGCGAAAGAGCAGCGTTGAATACCGCGTTGAAAATATTCGACATTCTTCAGGAAAAAGCCTTAGACAGGGAGCGCAATGGATACTGGGAGGCTTTTGCACGTGATTGGAGTTTTACACAGGATGTACGGATAAGTGAAAAGGATTTGAACGAGAAAAAGACCTTCAACACGCATTTGCACTTGCTCGAGCCTTTTACCACGCTGTACCGTGTGACCAACGATGCAAGGGTGGGAGAGGCTCTGAAAAACATTACACAGCTAATGTTCGAACGCTTTTATAATCCCTCAACCGGTCATTTTCATCTTTTTTTCGATGAAAACTGGCTGGTTAAGGGCGATTTGGTTTCGTACGGCCACGATATCGAGGCATCGTGGCTGTTGTGGGAAGCCCTTCAGGCTATTGGTGACGAGAAATTAACCGAACAATATGCCGATACGGTGGTGCATATTGTAGAAGTGTCGGCCCTGGAGAGTATGGATACGGATGGGGGGCAATTTTACGAAGGTAACAGCCAGGGAGTAGTCGATACCGACAAACACTGGTGGCCCCAGGCCGAGGCAGTGGTGAGTTTTATCAACGCCTGGCAAATAACGGGCGATGATAAGTTTCTTGACTTTGCTTATCGCACGTGGCAGTTTATTGATCACTATCTCATTGACGGGGAACGTGGCGAATGGCACTGGAAGGTCGATCGGCAGGGTAAACCCGATACCGCACAGGTGAGAGCTGGCTTCTGGAAATGCCCCTATCATAATAGCCGGGCCTGCTTCGAAATTATCAAACGTTTGGAAAATTAATAAACACGCACCTATGAATCTTTATGCTATCAAGCTGTTTTTAGGGCTGACTTGTGTTACTGGCCATTTGTTAGCAACAACACCGACTACAATTGCTACAGTCGATACGGCTGCTACCTATGAAACTAAGGCTTTGTTTTACAACCTAAAAAAACTCATGGGCAGGGGCATCATGTTTGGTCATGAGGATGCCACCAGCTATGGTATGGGTTGGCGAAATGCTGAACTACGTTCCGATGTAAAGGATGTATGCGGTAAATTTCCGGCCGTTTATGGCTGGGATATATGGGGACTGGGCACTCCGTATAACATTGATTCTGTCCCATTCGACCGGATGGTCAAATGGATAAAAATGGCTTACCAGCGGGGTGGCGTAAATACGGTGAGCTGGCATGTGGGTAATCCTGTTAACCAAACCCATGCCTGGGATACAAGCGTACATGCAGTAAGGGAAATCCTGCCCGGTGGAAAATACAATGGTGTATTCAACAAGATGCTCGACCAGGTAGCCGACTTCTTCCTCAACCTGAAGGACGATCGGGGTACTCCTATCCCCGTCATTTTCCGTCCTTTTCACGAACACAATGGCAGCTGGTTCTGGTGGGGAGCACGTTTTTGTACCCCCGACGAATACAAGGCATTGTTCAGATATACGGTTACTTACCTTCGCGACACCAGACAGGTACATAATCTGCTCTATGCCTACTCGCCCGATATTTTTCGAAAAGAAGAAGTTTATCTTGAACGTTTTCCAGGTCCCGAATATGTTGATGTGCTTGGATTTGATAATTACTGGGATTTTCAGAACCCTGCCACTATCGAAAAGGGGGTTGAACAGCTGCGGATTGTTGTAAAATTGGCCGAACGGATGGGCAAAGTAGCTGCACTCACCGAGGCAGGTTACAATGGCATACCCGATCCTAATTGGTGGACAAAATCATTGCTCTATCCCATTAAAAACGACAGCATTGCCCGAAAAATTGCATGGATTTTGGTGTGGCGAAATTACAATCTGCAACATTTTTTCGCACCCTATCCGGGTCATTCGAGTGCTGCCGATTTTATCGAATTTGAGAAAGATCCATACACCCTTTTCGAAAGCGACCTGCCACCTATGTATGTTATTGATAATAAGCATTAGAAAGTGTAAGTAAGTTAGTTAAGTTGGGCCAGATAGTCTTATGTTCGTTCTGTGCATTATGACTATTCTGGTTTTTTTTTGATAATCCATTTTTTTATTAAAGACAACTCCGTGCTTCTCCGCACCCTCTGTGGTGAAAAAAATATATCTCCTTGTTGGGGCTTAAAATTTTGAACCCCAACGTGTTCAGAAAATCATTTTTTATCAATTACCGGCGCATCCCTGCGCTAATAATCGAAAAAATTTTGTTTGAATTTTTTCAACTGCGATGAAAATATTACCTTTGCGCCCGGAGAAATGGCAGAGTGGTCTAATGCGGCGGTCTTGAAAACCGTTGTCCGGGTGACCGGACCGGGGGTTCGAATCCCTCTTTCTCCGCAGCTCTGTTAAACGCTTTGCGGTAAGTGCAAAGCGTTTATTTATTTTTAAAAATACTTAATTTGTCCTGCCGATAGGGCGATAGTATTTCCCCAGCATCCAGTACCGAATGGAAAAGAAAATCACTGCGGAAACGTAAATTTTTGTTATGCTCGGCAGCCTGTACCTTGTCGGGATATGCCTTGCGATAGCTGTCCGAAAACCACACCATACAAGCCGGATTTTTTTCGTACTCCGTATCCTGAGCATGTATCCATTTCCCATTTTCTCCCAGCAACTCGCCATGATCGGAAAGGTATATCATAATCGACTTTTTACGTCGGATTCTTTCAATAATTTGCCAGAGAACATAATCGGTGTACCGTGCCGAGTTGTCGTAGGCATTGATAATTTTTTGTTTATCTTTGAGATCAAACGATTTGCTTTTCAAAACCGGCTTAAAATATTCGAACGATGGGGGATAATACGATGGATAATACCAATGACTACCCACCTGATGAAAAATAACCAGCTTGCGTGGGTTGGGAAGCTTCAAAACCTGATCGAGGTAGGGTAGAAGCTCTTCGTCGTATTTGCCGGTAAAGTTATAGTCCGATTTAAAAGGTTTATTGATGATAAAGGTATCGCATTCGAGCGCAAAGGGTTTAAAAACCTTATTGAGATCTTGATTGCCCAACCACCAGGCCGTATAATTGCATGCCTTAAAAATCGATATAAACGAATGTTCGTCTGTGGCAGGAGCATGGTTAGCACTATCGGCACGCGTCAGGATGTGAGGAATACTCTTAAGCGTATGCGTCCATTCCGAATATATGTGTTTAAACGAAATGGCTCCTTCCTTGGCCATGTGGGGAAAGGTTTCCCTGGGATAACCATTCAGGCTTACATGATCGGCACGAAGCGCCTCTCCAATGACCACCACTACCGTCAGTGAATCGGCCTTACAAATTGCCCCATCGGTAATAGCTTTCCTTTCCTTTTTCAATTCGGTACGTTCGGCAAAATAATTTTTAAAGCCCAGATAAATGCAGAAAGGATTACGCTGATAAATGGTATTAAATCGTATCTGATTAATTGTACTTATTAGTAAAAAGCCGACAATAATAAAAGGAAGATGACCTAAAATCAAGTGGGGCTGCGTTAGTTCTCTTCTTTTTCGTACCAGCCAGATGCTAACAACGACAAGAATAATCACATACAGGGTGAGCCTGAGCGAAATCTGGCTCATTACTTCACTGTTGTTGGTATTAAAGGTCGATTCTATTACCGCCGTATTGATGGTAATATCGTACTGAAATATGTAATACCCAATAATACCCGTACAAACCATGAATACGGGAAAAAGCAGGGTAAATATCCATCGATGCAGGGCAAGCAGATAGATAATGACACCTGCACTCATGGTGATGAGCAACCAGTGCCCAAGCACTGGAAAAATGTCGACAAAGCGACCCATGGGAAAATGAGCATAATTGAGCGAAACGACCAAAATACCATAGCTAAGCGTTGATAGCATCACAAGCTTTAGCAAGGGTAATTGCATCCTTACCCATGCACCAAAATTTTGTAAAATTTTATTGAACATGATTCAAAGTTTTTGCATTCATTAGGGCTTCGAAAATTTTTATAGCCTCTTTGGCAGCCCACACATCGTGTACTCGCAAGATAGTAGCCCCTTTCATCAGAGCAACCATATGCAGGGCGGTAGTTCCATTTAAAGCCCCGTCGGGTTGAGTATTTAAAAGTTTATATATCATCGATTTTCGGGATATGCCAACCAGTATAGGCACATTCATTATTTTCAGTGCATCCAGGCTGGCCAGTAGTTCGTAATTTTGTTCTAAGGTCTTGGCAAATCCAAAGCCCGGATCAATAATAATATCATTGATACCAGCATAACGGGCATGATGAAGGCATTCGGAAAGTTCGTATATTACCTCCTGAGTTACATTTTGGTACTTGGCACGATTTTGCATGTCGGCAGGTGTTCCCCGCATGTGCATCATCACGTATGGTACCTGCAGGCGAGCTATGGTATCATACATGTTTTTATCGGCCCGTCCTCCCGAAATATCGTTGATCAGGTCGACACCATAATTTTTTACAGCCCACTCGGCTATTGAAGCACGAAAGGTGTCCAACGAAAGAATAACATCCGGAAAACGTTGGCGTATGTTTTCCAGCGCCATACCTAAACGATCCTTTTCTTCTGTTTCGCTAACGGTTAAGGCCCCCGGACGTGATGAAAATGCACCAATATCAATCATATCGGCTCCTTCGGCAATCATCTCTTCCACAGCACCAGCAATGGCTGCCGCATCGGTGTAACGGCTACCCGAATAAAACGAATCGGGAGTAACATTGATAATTCCCATTACACGCGGAATCGACATATCGTAAAGATTGCCCCGAATATTTATCCAATGGTTCATTGACAACTTTTTAACTTATCCCAATTGTGAAATTGGGCAAGAAATTTTATCTTAGCCCATGCCAAAAATAATCAAGTTTGACAGAATTTAAGTTTTAAAAAATGTTTATTGTCATCGAGGGTCTCGACGGAAGCGGGAAATCTACACAATTGCAGATGCTTAGGGAATACCTTAAAAACCAAAACATTCCTTACGAATACCTTCATTTTCCTCGAACGGATACCCCATTCTTTGGTGAACTGATTGCCCGTTTTTTGCGTGGTGAATTAGGATCGAACAACCAGGTCGACCCTTACCTGGTAGCTATGCTTTATGCTGGCGACCGTCGTGATGCAGCTCCTATGATTCGAAAATGGATAAACGATGGAAAATTAGTTATTGTGGACCGCTACGTTTTCTCCAATATTGCCTATCAATGTGCCAAACTCGATGAACCCTATTTAAAAAATGACCTGAAAAACTGGATATTGAAGCTTGAATACGAATACTTCGGCATTCCAGTTCCCAACCTGAATGTTTTTCTCGATGTACCCATGGAATTTGTTGAGAAAAATCTTAATACGTTGCGTGCAGGAAATGATCGTAACTACCTGAACGGAAATGCCGATATCCATGAAGAGGATATAAACTTTCAGCGAAAAGTCCGCGACATATACCTGTGGTTGGCTCAAACCGAAACTACTATGCGGGTAGTTGCCTGCTATGACGATAGCGGTATGTTGCCGGCCGATAAGGTGTTTCAAAAATTGAAAAGTGTGGTTGGACTTTAACAATAACAAAATTTAATGATATGAAACACCCAAGTTCCTGCGAACGCAAACACAATAGTGATAAAATTGCGAACATGGGTGTTCCATCATACCTTTAAAAATTAATTTTATTATGATGAAAAAGCCATTATCCTATTTGCTTTTAGCATTACGCCTGTTGGTAGCCCTTGTATTTATATTTTCTGGCTTTGTCAAGGGCATTGACTTGCTGGGAACCGCCTATAAATTTAGCGATTATTTTACGGCCATGCATTTACCCCGCATGGAACAGCTTGCCCTGATTCTTTCATTTTTACTCAGTGGTGCGGAATTTCTCATTGGTGTAGCTCTCCTTACCGGTATATGGCCGCGTTTTACCTCGTGGATGGCACTCATTTTTATGGTGTTTTTTACCTTCGTTACTTTATGGCTGGCGATATTTAACCCCGTTACCGATTGCGGTTGTTTTGGCGATGCTATCAAACTAACCAATTGGGAAACATTTTATAAAAATGTGGTGCTGCTTGCCATTGTGGTTCTCTTCTTTGTTTTTCACAAAAAAATGTCAAGCCCATTGGGTCCGGGTTATGCATGGTCGGTCATCGTCATTACAATTGCGGTCTATGCCTATCTTTCGCTGTATTCGTACCGCCATTTACCGATTATAGATTTTATGCCTTTTAGCGAAGGCAGCAATATTATCGAGAAAAGTACTATTCCCCCCGGGGCCCCCACCGATGAGTATGCAACCCAGTTACTGTATAAAAATAAGCAAACTGGTGAAGTCAAGGCTTTCGATATGACCAATTATCCCTGGCAGGATACCATTAATTGGCAATGGGTTGAAACTAAGAGTGTATTGGTAAAAAAGGGCTACGTTCCGCCTATACACGACTTTGCCCTGTATAATATGTCAGGTGAAAACATCACCGACAGCATCCTCAGAAGCGAGACATTCGTGTTTTTGGTAGTAGCATACAACATAGAGAAGGCCAACGCCGCTGCTCTCCGACAACTCGATACGCTGGCACAATATGCGCTTGCATCGTCCAACATTAAATTTTACGCAGTAACGGCATCGCCTGTGAGAACCGTTCAAAAGATCTCCGAAGAATTACAATTGAGCTATCCATTCCTTACAGCCGATGAAACCCTTCAAAAAACTATGATTCGTTCCAACCCTGGTATACTCCTGCTGCACAAGGGCACTGTGCTGAAAAAATGGCATTATTCGCAATTTTCGTGGAAGTATACCGATACCGACGTACTCAAACAGGTGGCCACGCAACAACGTGTAATTAGAGAAAAGTACGTTACTCTGGCTTTTTTGCTGATATTAGCCTTTTTATTGTCGCTCAATGCTGCAATATTTCAAAAATTTAAGGTTAAATAAAATTAAGTTCGTGATTATCAGATATGTAGTAGCAAAGATAGGGTATTCACTTAGCGTACTGTGGGGAGTGGCTACCCTTGTTTTTGTCATTTTTAATGTTATTCCTGGCGATCCTGCCCGTATGACGCTTGGTCAACGTTCCGATAGCGCTTCACTGGCTGCTGTTAGAAACGACCTGGGTCTCGACCGACCCCTATGGATGCAGTATGCTAAATATCTCAACGACTTATCACCCCTATCGGTACATCAGGCTTCCAACAGTAAAAGTTTTTTTTACCTCGACCCAAATGCCTATCAGCCTTTTGTTCGACTTGTTTCTATAGGAAGTTGGGCATTGGTGTTGAAATTTTCCTACCTGCGCCGTTCGTATCAGCAGCAACGCAATGTCTCGGAAATGATACGGGCTGCCCTGCCCGCAACATTAGTGCTGGCTTTTTTTTCCATTGTTCTTGCCAGCCTGCTGGGAGTATCGTTGGGCATTATTGCGGCCTGGAAACACAATACCTGGGTGGATAAGACAATGCTTACCCTATCTTCATTGGGTATTGCTATGCCATCTTTTTTTGTGGCCATCCTTTTTGCCTGGCTATTTGCCTATGTGTTGGGACCTATTACTCATCTTCCACTTACGGGTAGCCTTTACGAATGGGACGACTGGGGCAATGGACGCTATCTGGCCCTACGAAATGTTTTTCTTCCTGCCCTGACCCTTGGTATTCGCCCGCTTGCCGTAGTGGTACAACTCATGCGTAATTCTTTACTCGAGGTAATGTCGCAGGAATATATTACTACCGCCCGGGCAAAGGGACTTTCTGAAACCCATATTATTTTGCATCATGGGCTGCGAAACGCACTAAATCCAGTGATAACCTCGCTTAGCAGTTGGTTTGCTTCTATGTTGGCAGGGGTGGTGTTTATCGAATACATTTTTTCGTGGAAGGGAATGGGATACCTTATCGTTAATGCTCTGCAGGAGTTCGATTTGCCAGTGGTAATGGGAGGAGTACTGGTGATTGCTATCATTTTTATTGTTGTAAACATTTTGACCGATATTGCGTATGCTATCCTTGATCCTCGTGTAAGGCTAAATGCCTAAATTAACATTAAACATCGATATTAATACCATAAATACAAACAAAATGAACCCATCTGCTTACTCGCACAAAAAACGTCTTTATTTATCGAAATGGCTAATAGGACTTTTTTTATTATTTTCTGTTTCAACAGTAGCCCAGGTATTAATTCCCTATCAAAGTACGTGGAAGTATTTTAAGGGACTTACTGCTGTTTCCAGCACCTGGATCATGCCTGACTTTAATGATGCCAGCTGGCAGATAGGTAGTGCCCCCTTCTGGTATGGCTCAGGTTCGGGTGGAACCCAGCTAAACGATATGCAGAATAGCTATACTACCCTTTTTCTTCGCAAGCAATTTGAAGTAACTATGCCCGATAGCCTGATGGGTAATCTGGTAGCCATGTTTAAATACGACGATGGGTTCAGGGTTTGGATCAATGGTCAGCTGGCCTTTGAGCGGAATGCACCCGCAACTAATACCTATGATGCAGTTGCACCAACTCCTGTAAATATGGTAGCAACGCCCGAGTCCGATTCAATTTCATCAGGCAAGGTGAATTTGATACAGGGAAAGAACACCATATGCATATTGGTTTTTAATGTAAGTAGCACAAGTTCTGATCTTTACTTCGATTTACAGCTTTCACTGTCTAAAAAATTGCCCAAAACCCCCGATGTAGTTTTCAGCCATCCGGGCGGCTATTACAATAATCCTTTTATCCTTACGCTAAGTGGACAGTCTCCGGGGGATACAATTCTTTATACCCTCGACTATTCCGATCCAAGGACATCGACTACTGCATTGACCAGTTACTCTCCAGCCTACATAAGCATTAATCCTGATAATACTACCAATCGTCCAGCTACTCCAGCTGTTGTAGTTCGTGCAGTACTGGTAAAACGTGGCTACGAGACGTCAAACCCTGAAACGCGAACCTATATTTTTCTCGATAAAGTTAAGACGCAGGGGGTGCCAGGGGGCAATTGGCCGGCCGAAAATTTGTCGGACGAGAGTCGTCAACTCATCGATTACAGTATGGATTCCCGGGTGATCAATGACGCTCGTTACAAAGACCTCATCCCGCAGGTATTTTCATCTATTCCCACTGTCTCGGTAGTTACCGAAAATGCTAATTTATTTGATCCAACTACTGGTATATACGTGAATGCTCTTCAGCATGGAGAGGCCTGGGAACGTCCAGCCTCGGTCGAGATGATAGACACAGACAATACGATGGTTTTTTCGGTGAATGCTGGACTACGAATACGAGGAGGTTACAGTCGTAATGTCTGGAATCCCAAACATGCCTTCAGGCTTTTTTTTAGCAACGATTATGGTAAGAAAAGACTTAAATATCCCCTCTTTGGCAGCGCCGCAGCACAGGATTTCAAAAAAGTAGATTTGCGCTGTCCCCAGAATTATTCCTGGAGTTTCTATAACAACCCCATGATGACTTACGCTCAGGACGAAACCTGTCGCGATTTACAGGGTCTTATGGGACAGCCTTATTCGCGTAGTCGATATTGCCATCTATTCCTTAATGGTATGTACTGGGGGCTATACGAATTTCAGGAGCGTCCCGAGGCCAATTTTGCCGAAAGTTATAAGGGAGGCAATGCCAGTGATTACGATGTTATAAAGGTTGCCGTGGATAATGGCTATAATATTGAAGCCACCGATGGAACCCTCGATAAGTGGCGTCAGGTATACAATGCCTGTAATACGGGTTTTGCAAACGAGGTTAACTACCTGCGGTTGCAGGGACTCAATGCACAAGGACAGATCGATACGTCTGTCGAAAAACTGGTCGATGTCGACAACCTGATCGATTATATGCTCAATATTTTTTATTCGGGTAATTTCGATTCACCCGTCAGCGAATTTTTGGGAAACAATCTCCCAAATAATTTCTATGCCATAAAAAATAGGAATGCCTCGCGCGAGGGATTCTTTTTCATCGTTCATGATGCCGAGCATACCTTCAATTATGTGGCCGGCAGTGAAGAGGGTAAAAATCAAGGGGTGAATGAGAACCGGGTCAATTTGATAAACGATGGGATGAGCAAACCCCCATTCAACTATTTTCATCCGCAGTGGCTGCATCAGCGATTAACCGAGAATGCCAGCTACCGCCTGCGATTTGCCGATAGGGCCGTTAAATATTTGTATAATAATGGGCTGCTTACAGCAGGCGAAGTGGAAAAAGTATTCCGCAATCGTGCCTCTCAAATCGATCTGGCAATTATTGGCGAATCAGCCCGCTGGGGTGATTCACGCAATGGTACCCTCCGTACCCGCGATGATGATTGGATTCCTGCTGTAAATAATACGGTAAACCTTTTTATTAAAAAACGTACCCCCATTGTTATCAACCAGCTAAAAGCTGTGGGATTGCTTCCGGCGGTCGATTTTCCCAAAATTTATGCAGATGGCAGTGAGGTAGTTACCAATATGGTAAATCTTACCAGGCCGCTTACCGTTAGCTTTGTTAACCCCAATAGCAGCGGCACCATATATTATACTACCGACGGTTCCGATCCGCGCCTACCCGACAATGGGGTTGCAAACACAGCTCTTACAGCTACAACATTTACCACTGTGGCTATTTCATCTCCTGCCATTATAAAGGCCCGTGTATTTCAAAATGGCAAGTGGAGTGCCTTGCGCGAGGTGGTATTTACCAATAAAACCAATCGAGACAAAATTAAAATCACTGAAATTCAATACATGCCCATGGCAGCCGCAGGATATGGTGACAAATCACTTGAATTCATTGAGTTTAAAAATACTGCCAATGTTTGGGTTGACCTGGGAGGATGTCGCATCGATAGTGCAGTGAAGTACGTATTTCCTGTACCTACGCTGGTACCTCCACATGGGTTCGTTGTAATAGCTGCCGATATTAGTGCCTTCGAAAGCTTGTACTGGACAACTCCAACCGGACGTTTCTCGGGTAATCTGGCCAATGAGGGCGAACGAATTGTTTTGCTCGATGAAAATGATTCACCTCTGATAGATGTAAGCTATAAACCTAACCTGGGATGGCCTGTTTTAATTCCCGGGTATTCATTGGTTCCTGTTGAAACTAATCCAACGGGCAATCCAAACCTTCCAGCCTACTGGCGTAGTTCCTTGCATCTTTTTGGATCCCCCTTTGCCGATGATGATTCTTCGTACGTAAAACCCAATGCTATTCAATCGACCATGCTGTTTTGTGACGTTTTTCCTAATCCTGCCACAGAGTATCTCAACCTTAAAGCTCGCGGAACAAAACTCAAACAAGTGGCTATTATTAATCTTCAGGGAAAAACAGTGTTTGCAAAACAGCTGAATGATGTTCCCTATAGCCAGCTAACGCTGAATGTAAGTCAGTGGCCCAGGGGAGTATTTATTCTACGGTTAAGCGCCGAAAATGGGTTACAGTATCAGAAAATTATCATCCGCTAAGGCTGCCGAAGATGTCCCATATCAGCTAAATGATGAACCGTAATATATAAAGACTTATCAAAAAATAGTGTAAATTATGCGGCTACGAGGCAATGTTTTTGCTAGGGTATTTTTTGGAAAATTGCCTATGAATGAGATACATGGTTGTATCTTCCTGATGCTTCCTATCAATTAGTTTTCCGTTTCTTTAACTTTTTTCTTTCAACACTAAAAATTGATTAGGGTTAAGTCTGAAAAACAAAAACACTTATCTTTGATAAAAAATCGAAATATGATAAAGGCCATAACTATTCATACGCGGAGTTCTTTCTGGAGCAGCCGCGAACTGCACGACGAAATAATTGTGGATTCCGACGATCTGGCAGTTGAGATTGAGTTTCAGTGCAACCTACTCGAAAAGGAGGGCTATACGGTAAAACAGATTATTCCGGTAAACTCTGGAAATCAGGTGGGCGGCAACGGCGGATACTATACCGAGAGCGTAGTAATTACGGCAGAGAAAAAGTAATAGTATGGCAATCAAGCGTTTTGGTGTAAGCATCGATGAGGAAACCCTGGCAACACTCGATCGCTATGTGCGTGAGAATAATTTTGCCAATCGATCCCAGGCTATTCGTTCGCTGGTGGAGCAGTATATTGTTGATAATAAATGGCAAAAAAATGAAGTGGTGGCGGGCGCAATTGTTATCCTATACGACCATCATAAGTCGGATATCCTTGTTAAACTTAATGAAATACAGCACGATTATCACGAGATGATACTTTCATCCCAGCACTTCCATCTCGACCACGATACCTGCCTCGAAATTATTGCCGTAAAGGGTCGAGCCCGATTGCTGCAGGAACTGGCCGACCTTATACTCACCCGCAAGGGTATCATCCATGGAAAACTGGTAATGAGCAAAGCCGAATAATCCGTGATGCAGTACGTCCGGCATGCCGAAATTGATAAGGAAAGGTGGGACAGAACCGTTGAGCTGGCCATTGGTGGAATGCCCTATGCGCTTTCGTGGTATCTTGATGTAGTGTCGCCAGGATGGGATGCCCTGATCGAAGGAGATTACGCAGATATCATGCCCGTTACAAAAAAACATAAATATTTCCTTAATTATGTAATACAACCACCCTTTGCCCAGCAGCTGGGGGTGCTATCTGCCCAATCGCTCGATAGCCGCACGATAAGTAAATTTTGCAATCAACTTATCAACCGCTATGGATACGTGAACATCCAGCTCAATTATGCTAATATTCAACTACCTGCTACCGATCTTTTCCCTAATTACGTTCTGGACCTAAATCGAAGCTATGATGATTTGCGAAGGCGCTTTGCTGAAAATCATAGGCGGAATATTCGTAAAGTGCTTCAGACAGGACAACTTGCTGAGGGAAAAGATATTCCCATTGTGCAAATTGAAAATTTTGTTCAGGCACATGAATCGCAGCAACACCTGCTACCCATCCTAAGGCAATTAACCAGGATTGCCTGCGACAGAAATGCTGGCCGATGGCAAGTAGCTATCAATAACAGTGGACAAATTATATCTGCGAATTTCTGGTTGCACTTTCGTTATCGGCACATTTACTTATACTCAGTTTCCAGCCAGGAGGGCAAATCGCTGCGTGCCAGTTTCTTTTTGATCAACGAATACATACGCCGGTATGCTGGAGATACCTGTCTGATTGATTTTGAGGGTTCACGTATTCCAGGGGTAGCACGTTTTTTTGAAGGATTTGGGGCGAGGGTCGAATATTATCCGGTATTCCGATATTACCATCCCTTGAAACTATTTCTCCGAAGTTTTATGCCAGCATAGCGTTTCATCTGCCATGCGAATAATTTTGCCATGATCGAGCAGCCAGCGGATCAGGCGCAAAAGCTTATCGTTAGAAAATCGACCCTGAAACTGCTGCAGTAGGTTCTCCAACGTAAGGGGCTGCTGACTCAATATTTTTTTAAGCTCACCAACGATTTGATCGAACTCGTACTTACTCATATCCAGTTCGTTGCGACTCAGACATACGTCGCATTGACCACATCGTGCAGTGTTGGTTTCTCCAAAGTAGTGCAAGAGTATCTCGCTGCGACAGTGGAGCCCCGACTCGGCATAATGCAGCATGGCTTCAATTTTTTCGGTATATACTTTCTTGCGCTGCATGTACTGTTCGTAACCAATGTGTAGTGCTTTATCCTCGAGTCGTTCTTCGGTGTAAACAACCACAGGATTTGTCTTTCGGGGAATGTAATTAATGATGCCTGCAGTTTTGAGTTTGTTCAGATAGGTATATACATTTTCTACGCTAATATTGGCTCGTTTAGCCAGCGTTTCTTCGCTTATGCCCACATAAGTGGTAAAAAGTCCCTCATACGATCGAAGTAGCAGCTTAATAAAACCATCAAAGCGTATATTGGCAACCTGAAATTTGTATAGGTCGTCGCGACTTACGAGAAAATGAATTTTAGACGGGATATTTAGCTCATCAGTAAGCTCAATATATCCCTGTTGTTCAAGAATTTTAAGACTGCTGAAAGCGGTTTGCAGGTTGAGTCGGTAGGTAGAAGCAAAATCGTACAGGTCAAAATCGTAAGCCATAAATTTTCCGGCACCATAGGGTATCTGTAGATAGTTGCCCAGAGCGTTGTATATGTTTTTAATAGTCTTGATGTCGGGAAAATTTGATTCAATGCGTTTTTCGACACTCAAACGGTCGTTTTTATGGTATAGCAATACCGCATAGGCTTTGTTTTCATCCCTGCCAGCGCGTCCGGCTTCCTGATAGTAACTCTCAATGGAGTCGGGCAAATCATAGTGAGCTACTATGCGCACATCGGGCTTGTCTATGCCCATTCCAAAAGCGTTGGTGGCTACCATAATGCGAATGCGGTTTCGTTGCCAGGCATCTTGCTTTTTGTCCCGTTCAGCAATGGGTAGCCCAGCATGGTAATAATCGGCAACAAAACCATTTTTCTTCAAAAATTCGGCTATCTCAACGGTTTTGTTACGATTTCGTACGTACACAATACCACTTCCTTTGATGGCCTGAAAAATCTTTACTAGCTGGTTTTTCTTGTCTTCAGTTTCGCGTACGACATATACCAGATTTTTACGTTCAAAACTCTTGCGAAGAATATTTTTTTCCTTAAATCTAAGCGACTGCATAATATCTTCGGCTACCTGAGGGGTAGCGGTAGCTGTAAGAGCCAATACAGGAACGTCGGGGAGCAACTCACGTAGCTGGGCTATTTTAAGGTACGAAGGACGAAAATCGTATCCCCACATCGAAATACAATGAGCCTCGTCAACAGCAATGAGATTTACCTTCATCAATGTCACACGCGCTTTGAATATGTCGGTCCCCAGGCGTTCGGGCGAGCAATACAAAAATTTATAACCGCCATATAGACAATTGTCAAGAGCGATATCTATTTCCTCACGGCTCATGCCAGAATAAATGGCTACTGCCTTAATTTGTTTTTGCTTCAGCTTTTCAACCTGATCCTTCATCAAGGCTATTAGCGGGGTTATTACAAGGCAAAGTCCTTCATTTATCATGGCAGGCACTTGATAGGTAATAGATTTTCCGCCACCAGTGGGTAAGATGGCAAGCGTATCTTTTCTTTGGAATACCGATTCGATAATTTCATACTGTAAGGGACGGAACTGGCTGAAGCCCCAATACTTCTTTAGTATTTTATGGCATTGTTCCCACAGACTGTTCATAGGGAAATTTATTTTGATAGGCATCGAAGCCATTATATTCCATGAACCTCTAAAAATTCCTTCCATTCTTTGAGGAAGGTTTTCTGAACATGCACCTGCTGCTGCTGTCGGATATAGTCGAGTACCCGCACGGCTTGCGACTGACTGACGCTAAAAACTGCATATTCGTCGTGCCAGCCAAACGATTGAGCCGGAAAAAGTTCTGTATTTATTAGAATTTGGCTTTCGGTAAGAGCTTTCTCTATCGAATCGGTAAGGCAAATATCAGCTGGTACCCGAACAAGCAGGTGTACATGCTCTTTTACTCCGTTAATGGCTTCGATATGAAATTTCTGATTTCGAAAACATTCCGTTATCAGTTGCAATATACGTTTCTCATTTTCGGGTAAGATTATGGGTAGCCGATTGACCGTGCTTATGATAACATGAAACCAGAGATTGTGCTTTGCTTTGAAAATATTTGACATACCTTTTTTAGTTAGCTTGAATTGCCTGATATAGGCTTATAAATTCATATTTGTTTCCCACAAAGTTGAGAAATTTTATGAAATCGGGAAATAGCATAACAATGGAGGCAGTATTGTCGTTAGGGTGAAAGCTTATTTTTCGGGCATGCCGAAGATTTTCATCCAGAAAAACAAATACATGTTTTTCCCTATCGTTGATAAGAGCAAGGGGCGAGACCGAACCTGGTTTTACACCCAGATATTTTTCCATGCGTGCCTCAGAAGCAAAAGATAGCTTACCCTGTTTGAGTCGTCGCTCAAGGTCATGAATATTAAGTTCATACCGGTGATCGATGACTACCAGATAGTGCTGATTCCCCTTATGGTTACGAAAGAACAAGTTTTTGCAGTGAATGGCCTCAATGTCTTTCCAGTATTTCTTTGCCTCTTCAATGGTAGGGGCTGGTGGATGCTCGTAGTAGTCAAAAGTAATCTGAAGCTGGTCGAGAAGCTGATAGAGCTCTTTTTGCCCTCGCAGTGAAGTAAAAGGTTTATTCATATAAAGATTTACCGAATATATTTAGCTACAATATTCAGTACCGTTTCGGGTTCAAGAGGTTTTACAATATAGTCGGTACAGCCAATTTCCTGGCTCTTTTTTTGGTACGATTCAAAAGCAAAAGCCGTTTGAATAATGATGGGGATTTCGGGATATCGTTTTCGAATAGCTGCAGAGGCCTGAAGTCCACTCATATCAGGCAACTGAATGTCCATAAATATCAGATGAATAGGCGAATTTTTTTCCAGCATCAACATAGCTTCTGCTGAATTTTCGGCATGAAAAATTGAAACATTGGTTTCGCCAAGAATCTCCTTTATTAGCTGAAAACACACATAATCGTCTTCCACCACAAGAATGTTTTTTCCAGTCAGGTCGATAGGTTTAGTAGTATTCATATTGGGTTAATTTATTCGCTAATGAATTTGGCCAGGTCGTCGAGGTTGATACGTCCTTCATAAATGGCTTTGCCAATAATAACCCCGTAAATGCCCGAACGGTCGAGCTCTTCAATTTCGTGCAAAAAGGTAATACCCCCGCTGGCAATGATATTGAGCTGAGGATAATCGTGATGCAGGCGGCGATATATTTCTACAGATGACCCTTGCAACATACCGTCCTTACTAATGTCGGTACATAAAACATACTGAACCCCTTTACTTTCGTACTCGGCAATGAAGTCATCGAGCGATATGTCTGTAACATTTTGCCAGCCACCAATGGCTATCTTATCGTCGATAAAGTCGGCTGCCAGGATAAATTTTTCTGCCCCATACTCCTCGAGCCATTGAACAAACAGCCCTTTATTTTGCACAGCTATACTTCCTATGGTAGCCTGATGTGCCCCGGCATCGAATACTTGCTGCAAATCTTCATCAGTTTTAATTCCTCCACCAAAATCAACCAGCAGGTCGGTTTTGGAGGCTATCTTTTCAAGAATGCGAATGTTAACTACATGCTTAGCCTTGGCCCCATCGAGGTCGACCACATGTAGCCGTTTAAATCCATAGTCTTCAAACTCTTTGGCTACTTCTACAGGATCGTCGTTGTATATTTTTTTCTGGGAATAGTCGCCCTGTGAAAGCCTTACGCATTTTCCTTCAATAATATCAATAGCGGGAATGATGTTTATCATTGTAAAGATTATAATGGTTTCAAACAAACATATTTGCGAATATAACACAAAAACCGATGAAATGATAAAAATGGAATTTCTTTAAAAAAATTCTATCTCATGCTCACAAGATTTCTTTAGGTATTCTGCAAAAAGTTTCTGAGTATGGTTTCTCCCACGCTGCCACTTTTTTCGGGATGAAATTGGGTGGCATAAAAATTTAGGTAATGCATAGCTGCGCTGAAAGGAACAATATAGTTGGCTGTAGCAGCAGTATATTCGCAAACTTCCACATAATAGCTATGAACAAAGTAAACGTAGCGGTTTTCAAGGTCGGCACTGAACAGGGGGCTTCTTAAATTGCGAATAGCATTCCAGCCCATATGGGGTACCTTAAGCTTTGGCTCAAATTTCCTTACTTTTTGTGGAAAAATACCGATGCAGGTAGTATTGTCTTCTTCGGAATAGCTGCATAGCAATTGTTGACCCAAACAAATACCCAGTACCGGCTGTTGGAGACTCCTGATCACCTCATCAAGTTTACGTTCGCGCAGATACTGCATGGTAACTCCTGCCGAGCCGACCCCTGGAAATATAACTTTATCTGCTGCCTTAATGCGATCAGGATCGTCGGTTATCTCGCAATTTATTCCCAAACGCTGCAAAGCAAACTCTACCGACCTGATATTACCCGCATTGTATTTAATTATAGCAACTTTCATCGTTTAGAATTTAAGATTTAGTCAAAGACAATAGTTTTGTTATTGTAAACAAGTATACGATGCTGCAAATGATATTTAACAGCACGCGAAAGTACAATTTTTTCAAGATCTTTTCCTTTTTGGATGAAATCATCAATGCTATCCTCGTGGGTTACGCGAATGACATCCTGCTCAATAATAGGGCCTTCATCGAGTTCGGTGGTTACATAGTGGCTGGTTGCGCCGATAATTTTTACCCCTCGCTGGTAGGCCGAATGATAGGGACGGGCACCGGGAAAGGCAGGTAAAAAACTGTGATGTATATTGATAATTCTATTGGGGTAGGTATTCACAAACCGTTCCGACAAAATTTGCATGTACCGAGCCAGCACAATCAAATGTACATTATGCGATTCGAGCAATTGTAACTCGGCCTCTTCTTGTCTTAGCTTGTTTTCGGGAGTAATGGGGAAATAGTAAAAAGGTACCTGAAAAGCATGACATTCCTGTTCAAGTTCTTTGTGATTGCTTATGATAATGGGTGTTTCGATGTTCAGTTCGTTCGACTTGTATCGTGCCAGCAGGTCGTATAGGCAGTGCGAAAGTCGTGAAACAAAAATAGCTATCCGATGCCTGTAGTTGCTAAAATATATGTTCCACGATATGTTGTCGTAAAGGGGGGCAATATGCTTGCTAAAATGGGTTGTGAGCTCGGAAGACGGGATGGTGAACTGGCTCAAATCCCATTCAATCCGCATGCAAAAAATGTTTTCCTCACGGTCGACATGCTGCCGAAGCTCAATAATGTTACCCTGATGTTGGCTTAGAAAGCCGGTAATATTCGCTATAATACCAGGTTTATCCTTACAAGTCATCAGTAAAATGGCACTCGGATGGGTCATAATATTCAGATTATAACTTTCCTTTGGTCGAGGGTATTTCGTTGTTGAAAGGATCGCGCCGGATAGCCATACGGATGGCACGGGCAAAAGCCTTGAAGATAGATTCTATCTTGTGATGTTCGTTATCCCCCTCAGCTTTTATGTTTAGGTTGCACTGTGCGGTGTCGGAGAACGATTTGAAGAAGTGGAAAAACATTTCGGTAGGGACGTCGCCAATCCTTTCGCGTTTAAAGCTGACATCCCACACCAGCCAGGGGCGTCCCCCAAAGTCGATAGCAACCTGGGCAAGGCAGTCGTCCATGGGCAAGCAAAACCCATAACGTTGCATACCGGCTTTATTGCCAATGGCTTTGGCAAAGGCTTCACCCAGTGCCAACGCAGTATCTTCGATGGTATGATGTTCGTCAACCTCAAGATCTCCAATTGTTTCGACCGATAAATCGACCCCGGAATGACGACCAATCTGCGAAATCATATGATCCAGAAATTTTAAACCTGTCGAGATATCCACAAACCCTCTTCCGTCAAGGTTGAGCTTCACTGTTACCTCAGTTTCATGTGTTTTGCGATGTACGATTATCATTCGCTGGGGTAGGGACAAATGGCTGTATATGGCTTCCCAATCGTTGGTTATGAGCGTACATATGGAGTCAAGCCCTTTTTCTTCCAACACACTCCACATTTCTTCATCACCAATGAGTATCGCTTTACATCCCAAATTTTTAGCCAGTTCAACGTCGGTCAACCGGTCACCAATCACATAGCTTTCCTGCAAATCATAATTGCCCGAAAGATATTTTGTTAGCATAGCCGTACCTGGCTTGCGGGTAGGTTTTTTTTCCTCTGCAGTCGAGCGATCAATGTAAATAGCATCGAACCAGATATCCTCGTTGCGCAGAATAGTAAGCAGCTTATCCTGCACACGATGAAAGCTTTCTTCGGGATAAGCTGCCGTACCCAGTCCATCCTGATTACTTACCATTACCAGCTCGTAATCGAGATTGTTACGAATCATATACAGCATTCGGATAACATGAGGGAGAAATTCAAGCTGTTCGAGCGTATCGACCTGCTGGGTATCGGAAGGTTCATTTATAATGGTTCCGTCACGATCGATGAATAATACCTTTTTTTTCATTTTTCTTTTAGCTTTGTTTTAAAACCAGCTTATCTCTCAGCATTTACGAGCACAAGCTTTTTAAGGGCAGCGACGAGTTTTGCGTTTTCTTCGGCAGTCCCCACCGTAATTCGCAAACAGTTGTCGCACAAATGAACATTTGAGCGATTCCTGACGATTATTTTCTGTTCAACCAGCTTTTGATATATCTGGGTAGCAAACTTTATCTTCACCAGTACAAAGTTAGCATCGCTGGGATAAATTCTTTCCACCCCTTGAATGGATGCCAGCGCATCAACAAGCCATTGGCGGTTTTGCAGAATAGTTTTTACCCATTCTTCTTTTTGATTCTTGTTTTCAATGGCTTCAAGAATTTTTTGCTGGGTCAGTAAATTGATATTGTATGGGTATTTTACCTTATTCATCAGATCGATAATGGGAGTATGTGCAAAAGCCATACCTAAACGTAGAGCTGCCAGTCCCCAGGCCTTCGAGAAGGTTTGTAGGATAACAAGGTTTGGATATTTATTTAACTGGGCTAAAAAACCCCTATGGGCCGAGAAATCGATATAGGCTTCATCAAGCACCACAATGCCTTCAAAGTTTTCTATAACCTGTCGAATGGCCTGCTCACCAAGGTAATTGGCAGTGGGGTTATTGGGCGAGCACAGAAAAATCAGTTTTGTGTTATCATTACAAGCATTAAGCAGTTTTTCGGGTTGTAGTTCAAAATATTCGGAAAGCAATACCGGAATATACTCGACATTGTTAATTTTTGCTGCTACCCTATACATACCGTATGTAGGCTCGATGGCTACAATATTATCAACCCCAGGATCACAAAAAATGCGGATTACCAGATCAATAGGTTCATCGCTGCCATTTCCCAGAAAGATATTTTCTACCGGAACCCCTTTTAGCGTGGATATTTTTTCTTTGACCCTCAGCTGTAACGGATCGGGGTATCTGTTGTAGGGATAGTTGAAAGGATTTTCATTTGCATCGAGGTATACTTCTGCTTCTCCTTTAAACTCATCGCGTGCGCTGGAGTAGGGGGTAAGGGAGAGTATATTTTTACGAACTAATTTATCCAAGTTTATCATTGCAATATTTATTAATCACATGTTTGAGGCGTAACGATACAGCATTCTTGTGAGCGTAGAGCTGTTCCTGTTCGGCCATTTGCTCAATGGTAGCTCCCAAATTGAATATGCCATAATCTGAGATGTGCTGAAAAGTAATCTTTTTAACAAAGCTATCGAGATTTACCCCGCTGTATATCTTAGCATAGCCATGGGTAGGCAGCGTGTGATTGGTTCCTGAGGCATAATCGCCAGCGCTTTCGGGGGTAAGATTTCCAATAAATACCGACCCCGCATTGGTGATCTTATCAGCAAGCGCCATCGCATTGTGGGTGGCAATAATCAGATGTTCGGGTGCATATTCGTTAACAAGTTCTACCACCTCATCCTCGTTGTGCACAACAATCATCTTGCTATGTGCAAGAGCTTTAGCAGCAATATCTTTCCGTGGTAGGAGTTCGAGCTGCTGTTTAAGTTCAGCCTCAATTGTCGGTAGTATGCTTTCCTGGGTGGTAACCAGCAGTACCTGACTATCGGGTCCATGCTCGGCTTGAGAAAGCAGGTCGGACGCAACGAATGCAGGAACCGACGTCTCATCGGCAACTACTAACACTTCCGAGGGCCCAGCTGGCATATCGATGGCTACCCCATTCGACATTACCTTTTGTTTGGCAAGCGTCACATACGGATTACCCGGACCAAAAATTTTATATACCCGGGGGATGGTTTCGGTACCAAAAGCCATAGCCGCAATAGCTTGCGCTCCACCAACCTTATAAACATTTTGTATGCCAATATATTGGGCTGTATAAAGAATGGTGGGATGTATCTTCCCATTTTTATCTGGTGGGGTACAGAGAACTATTTCCTTGCAACCCGCTATTATGGCCGGAACCCCCAGCATAAGAACAGTCGAAAACAATGGTGCTGAACCTCCCGGTATATAAAGACCAACCTTTTCAATAGCTACACTCTTTTGCCAGCACTTAACCCCAGGAGTAGTTTCGATAATTTTACTTTGAACTTTCTGAAAATTATGGAATTTTTCTATATTGCTTTTTGCTTGGGCTATAGCTTTTTTTAAACCATTGTCTATTTGCTGTCGGGCTTCTTCAAATTCCTCCAGGCTTACCTTCAATGATTTCAATGCTACTCCCTCGATAGCAAGCGTCAAATCAAAAATCGCTGTATCTCCTTCCTTTCGTACCCGATCAATTATTTCTTCAACCGTCTTTTCTACACGGCTATAATCAATCTCAGCTCGTTTCAACAGTTCTGCCCAGCTCTTTTTATCAGGAAACAGAATTTTTTCCATCAGATTTATATTTTTAATACTATACAATCATTTTTTCAATAGGAATTACCAATATTCCCTGAGCACCCTTTTCTTTCAACTTACCTATGATTTGCCAGAAATCCTTTTCGGGTACAACCGAATGCAGCGAGCTCCAACCCTCTTTTGCCAGGGGAACTATAGAAGGACTTTTCATGCCGGGTATCAGTTCGGTTATTTCCTTTATTTTGTCATTAGGGGCATTTAGCAGTATATACTTGTGTTTTTTTGCCTTTTGTACACTTCGTATGCGGAAAATAAGTTCGTCAAGAATGTTTTGTTTCTCTGAAGTGAGGTTGGGATGGGCAATAAGCACGGCTTCCGATTTCATCACTACCTCCACCTCCTTGAGGTTGTTGCTGAACAAAGTACTCCCCGAACTTACAATATCGAATATGGCATCGGCAAGACCAATTCCCGGGGCAATTTCAACGGATCCACTTATTTCATGTATTTCAGCATTGATATTATTTTCTTTCAAAAAACGGGTTAGAATGTTGGGATAGCTGGTAGCAATTTTTTTATTATTGAAATACTGCAGATTATCATATTCGACCGACTTGGGCACTGCCAACGACAAGCGACAGCGTGAAAACCCGAGCCGTTCGGCAATATATACGGTCTTTTCTTTTTCTACGTATACATTTTCGCCTACGATACCTACATCCGTAACTCCATCGGCTACGTACTGTGGAATGTCATCGTCGCGCAGGTATAAGACCTCTACCGGAAAATCGGGTGAGCTCACCAGTAGCCGCCCCGATCCCCCATCGAGGGTGACCCCGCATTCTTCCAGCAGTTCTATCGATTTTTCACTTAACCGCCCCGATTTTTGTAAGGCAACTCTCAGTTTTTCCATGATTTAACGTTTATCGTTGTTGGTTTTCAAAACTAAAAAAGGTTTGCAGAATTTTGCAAACCTTTTGAAATATAGGTATAAATTCTGCCTCTATCATATTACAATTCCAACATGATGTCCCATACTACGATGAATGATTTTCATTTCCTTTATAGTCTTTGGTACCTTGCAAAGATAATATTTTTTTTATAGTATCCCAACCTTCACAAAAATATAGCTGCTTTAATGTAAGGTTACAGCTCACTATTTCAGCACCTTAACCTGTTCTTCAATTTTTGCATAGGTAGTCTGGCTAACTTTTACCAGGGGCAATCGCACATGTGCTGAAGTAAGCTTCTTAATCTCAAGCGTTGCTTTTATTCCAGCAGGATTGCCTTCGACAAATAGAAGATTAATGAGAGTTAGCAATGAATAATGAATTTTTTTGGCTTCGTCGATTTTGCCTGCCAGGGCCAGCCGTATAAGCTCCGACATCTGAAATGGATAAGCGTTAGCTACTACAGATATAACTCCTTTCCCTCCAAGCATCACAATGGGCAATGCCAGTAAATCGTCGCCCGAAATTACCTCGAAGTGCGAAGGCTTACCCTTGATAATTTCCATAATCTGATTAAGGTTTCCAGAGGCTTCCTTGATAGCAACAATGTTCCTGAAGTCGCTGGCAAGTCGTAGGGTGGTTTCGGCACACATATTCGAGCCTGTACGACCGGGTATATTGTACAGAATAATTGGAACCGGACTCACCGAGGCAATTGCCTTGAAGTGCTCATACAGCCCACCTTGTGTTGGTTTGTTATAGTAAGGCGATACCGATAGTATGCCGTCAATGCCTGTAAAATCAAATTGTTTTATTTTGTTGATAATGTCCTGCGTATTGTTGCCACCTATACCCACCACTACGGGTACTCGGCCATTCACAGCCTCCAGCACACTATCTACCACAGCACGCTTCTCATCAGCCGAGAGTGTTACCGATTCGCCTGTAGTACCTAATACTACCATATAGTCAATCTTATTCTCAACCTGAAATTCTACCAGGTTACGCAAGGCCGTAAAATCAATGCTATCGTCGTACCTGAATGGAGTAACTATTGCTACGCCCGTTCCCGAAAATTTAAATGTATCGTTTGTCATCATCCACAGATTTTTGTTGAATGGATTATTGCATTACCTTCTCATTGCCCGCTAAAATGGGGATATACGTCTTGATGTTCTCAATAAGATTGTTTATTGTCTTATCTTTTCCAATATCAATCATCAGGTCATAATATTTCTCCAACCGTTTTTGTCTCATGCCTATTTTAAACTTTGCCTTCGAAAGTATTCCTATGTAATGTATGGAAAATACATCGTCAATGGATAAGTCAATAAGCATGTCCAGAGGTTGTTCTATAAAGTCATTTACCAGTGGGTGCGTGGGTATATAAAAAAGATTGACTGTTTTTCGGGTAAAGAAATTAAAGCCTTTCACTAACAAATAGTAATCAGGAATTTTTTTAGAATCAATGTAGCACAAAGCTATTACTTTACTGTCGAGTTCTCTTAGATAATGCAAAAAATTTTTTACCACCTGAAAATCATGCAAATTATCCGTTTTAAATAATACGCCAATCATCTGTGCACTTCGAAAATCATGCATGCACCTACTGCGCTTGCGATTTCTGAGTTTTCTTCTCAGGATACTTTCGCCTATTTTTATCCTAATTTTCTTAAACAAGGTCAAATTTTTTGGCAAAAATAATAAAATATTATTCAGAAAAATTTACGATTCAATGAGTGTATAGTTATTTTATCAAAAAATCGAGTAAGAGTTGATCCTCCAGATATGCCTGGAGATGGTCACCAATATCCACGCGACCAACTCCAGGTGGAGTTCCCATAAAAAACAAATCGCCTGTCCGAAGGGTTATAAATTTCGAAACGTATGCAATGGCTTCGTCAAACGAGAAAATCATATCACCGGAACGTCCTGTCTGAACCGTTTGTCCATTGATATCGAGTCGGAAATGTATGTTGTTTTTGTCGGGGAACTGCTCAACCGGAATAAAAGCAGGACTAATGGCCGCCGAATAATCAAAGGCCTTAGCAATTTCCCACGGTAAACCCTTTTGAACACACTCACGTTGCCGGTCACGAGCTGTAAAGTCAATCCCGATCCCTATGGCCGAATAATAACGATGTGCATATTTCTCCTGAATACCCTTGCCCAGTCGTGAAATTTTCAGGACCAACTCCACCTCGTAGTGTATTTCATCTGAAAAATCCGGCAGAAAAAATGGATGGTTGTTTCGCAAAAGTGCAGAATCGGGTTTTAAGAAAAAGACGGGAGCCGAAGGTACAGAATGATTGATTTCCTTTGCATGATCCCTGAAATTGTTGGCTAAACAAATTATTTTCATAATAATAAAATTAATTTTTAAAGGTATGATGGAACACCCATGTTCGCAATTTTATCACTATTGTGTGTGCGTTCGCAGGAACATGGGTGTTTCATAATTTTGCTATTGATAATCAATAATTTGAGGCGACTTTAACTTCATGTCCGGGGCCCGAAAACGCCATTCGGGCGAAACCACAAATATATCCCCTATGGTTGTTGGTCGATCTTTGGGGTAGTAAGCCAGACGTAGCTGAAATGTTTTTACCACCAGGCGTTCATTTCGTATCCTTACCCCTAATCCAATTCCGCTAAACATAGGATTGTCGAATAACCTGCCATGTAGGTAATCAATCCATGCCAGATCCGCAAACCCAAAAAACGCAAACCTAAAATCATTCACCTGAAAAGGAGTAAATAACACGGCTTCAATATTAATGGTCATCTTCTTGTGGCCAAGTGCTGTGTCATTAAAGAAACCCCTAACCCCGGAAAAGTTACTTATATTGAGCTGCTCATCATAATTACGGTTAAATCCTTTGACGTATCCAACATTGATGAAATTTCTTAGTTTGTATCGTGCTGCTACTAGCAAATTAGTGAAAAAGTACATATTCAGCCTTAAAACTCCCTGTTCCCATTTATCCTGACGCACGAATCCCCCAACCGCAGCACTGATATATCCAAATCCTAACTGCCCAATATTGTTACCCAATACAGAAGAAAGGCTGTGATAATAACGACGACTAAATTCATTTAATTCGATACCGGTTGTGTAGTTGATTAACAGGCCATAGGGAATGTCTTCGGTTCGTCCATAGCTATATATCAGATTCGACTTGTAGTGAGCTATCGATGAGAATGTGATACTGTTCAGAAAAAAAGTACGATTATGCAATTGGTATCGATAGTACTGGCTTACAAACGGACGTTCGTAAAAATACTGGTAATACATGCCTGCAGCATACGATATGTTTGAGTACGTTGTAAGTATTTTGGTTGAAAAGGGAAAAGCACGACCTGCCCATGCATTAAATTGATGGTATCGCAAAGGGTAATATCTCCATGCTCTCAGCGTGTCATCGTACAGCCGAGTGTACCACAGATTTTTGTCCTGATAAAAAATCTCACCCGCGTAACGGGTAGTCTGGGTGAAAAAGTCGCGCCATAGCCTAAACCCGTAGCCCTGATTCCCGAATGCATCGTACGAAATTCGACAGTTCACAAAGCTTCCCAGCAAATTGTTGATATGATAGTAACCCTGTATGCCCGTCCGGGGAGGTATTTTATTGTCGTTAAAATATTCATTGTCAAAGGTCTGTCCTGTACCCAGCAAATTATTGTCCCATACATTAAGGTATATGTCTTGCAAATTAGCAGAACTGGCGCTTACCCCTTTTGCCCAGTTATCTTTTACCATGATCTCGAGGTCTACACTGTCGGCCAGCTGATTTATGGGATACACATTTATCCTCACATCTTCAATATAAGGCTGTTCCCGCAATATACGTTCAGTTTCTGCTACCCTGTAAGCATCAAATTTTTCCCCTTCACGAAATAGAAAAAATTTCTTTATTACCCAGTCGCGGGTGTAAATATGGACGCTGTTACCCAACTTTCCAAGAAAATACCGGGGCTCTCTGCCTGGTTCGTCGAGCGTTGCCCCAAAAACTTTAATTTTTCTTATCTTTACTTTTCGTATTACAGAACCATTATAAATCAGATACGATGCTTCCGTATTTTTCATCTGCAACGCAGGCAGGGGATCGGCATTCGACGAAGGAGATTTTATTATTATGTTATGTATTTCCTTTGTCCATTTTCGACGGTATGCTTTTTCCTTTAAATAATCGAAAAAATTGCTATCGCTGTCAACCCGCTGAATAACATAATCCTCAAATACGGGAACCAATACCAGCGTATCCTGTAAGGGCTCTATAATCCTTTGATCCAATACCAACCTTTGACCCTTTTTTAGATGCACTGTATTATACTTTTCTTCCTGCTTTTGTGCCTGCAGCAGAATTGGTATAAAAAAAAGCAAGATAATTGGAATGATATGTGAACTCAACTTTTCGATGTGTTTCTGTTTTTGGCAAAAATAATCAACGGTAGGTATTTGATTTAAAATTTTTGTTAAAAATAGGTGGATATTTGGAATCAAATAAACTTAATTTACACTTCCCCCTTCCCTCCTGTTATCTCTGCGCTCTCTGTGGTTTTAATTTTCCATCAGGGATGTTGGACGTATCTTGGTGGTAATGTGGAATTTTTTTATATTTTCTTCCCTACCATGGTATAAGCTGGGTAGAAAAAAATTTTTAACTATTCCTGAAATTGCACTATCTTTCTGAAAATTTTTGTGCTGTATGTTGGAGAGCTTGCAACATTTTGTGCCCTATATTGAGGAAGAATACAAAAGGCTCGGTTTGTTTTACAATGCTCATGCAGCAGGCTTAGCATTGCATCGGGTTCAATTCCTTCGCGATTCTAAAAGTTTTTCCTACCAGTGTGTCGAGGCCGATGAGCTTTTTAAAAGATTAATGGCTGTTACAACCCTCGACAATTTCCGTTATGAAGTTATTTTTCCCCAGGAAGAAGGCAGCTCCCGTTTCGATTGGTCAATCGTGCTGGGACATGCCGGTGAATTTTACTCTACCTCATATTTCTACTGTTTTTCACCTATTCTTCAAAAATGGATCCGGTTTCTGGTGATTGGTCCCAAAAAGGGATTAGCGCTCGTTGCAGTCGAAGATATTACCCAGAAAATTGCTACATTCCCTCGTCCTGCCACTTCACAGCATGCAGAATAGTTGCCTGCTGTTAATATTTACCATTTTGTAAGTTAAAAAAAACAAGGAAATTTCAGTACCCATATTTATTTTTCCATCTGGTTTTTAAAAAATGTCTCATTTCATTTTCCCGGCTATTACTCCCTGGTGTATAAAAACAGGTACCCTTTATGGATTCGGGCAAGTATTCCTGGTTTACGAAATTGTCGTCGTAATCGTGTGCATAGGCATAATTTTTACCGTAGCCCAAGTTTTTCATCAGGGATGTAGGGGCATTGCGTAAATGCAAGGGTACGGGTAAGTCGCCGGTTTTATCCACTTTTTCAAGTGCTGCATCAATGGCAAGGTATGCACTGTTACTCTTGGGAGAGGTGGCAAGATAAATAACTGTTTCCGAAAGAATAATTCGAGCCTCGGGCATGCCTATGTTGTGTATGGCCTGAAAACAATTATTAGCCAGCATAAGAGCATTAGGGTTAGCTAACCCTATATCCTCGGCAGCCAGAATTATTAACCGACGGGCTATAAATTCAATATCCTCACCTGCAGCAAGCATCCTTGCTAGATAATATACTGCTGCATTCGGATCGCTACCACGAACCGATTTGATAAAGGCCGATATAAGATTGTAATGCTGCTCACCCTGTTTATCGTAAAGTGCAATATTCTTTTGTATCGTTTCTTGCACCAGGCTATCGGTGATAACAATTGCGTTACCGCCACTAGCTTGAACCACAATTTCCAGTGCATTGAGCAACTTTCGGGCATCTCCCCCCGATATCCTTAGCAATGCCTCTGTTTCTTGCAGTTGTATCTGCATATGCTTCAATTGCAAATCCTCATCGATTGCTCTTCGCAAAAGTATTTTAAGCTGCTCGTCCGACAGGGGATTGAGCACAAAAACCTGACAACGAGATAGTAAAGGAGAAATCACTTCAAACGACGGATTTTCGGTCGTTGCTCCTATCAACACGATTATACCTTTTTCAACTGCATGCAGCAAACTATCTTGCTGAGATTTGCTAAATCGATGAATTTCGTCGATAAATAAAATAGGTGCTCCCCCAAAAAAACGTTGCTTTTCCGACCGTTCTATCGCTTCCCTTACCTCTTTTACCCCCGAGTGAACCGCACTTAAGGTAAAAAATGCTCTTTGTGATGCAGAAGCAATGAGCTGTGCCAGGGTCGTTTTACCTACCCCTGGTGGTCCCCAAAAAATCATGGAAGGAATATTCCCCGATTCAATTATTTTGCGCAATGGTGCATTTTTACCCACTAAATGTTCCTGTCCAACATATTCATCCAGCGTACGTGGACGCATCCGATCGGCTAAGGGCTGTGCTGTGCTTTGCATGCCATTGTTAATTTATAGTTCTACTACCCACTTATTAAGTATTTACTATTTTTTTTTCTTTTTTACACGGTAAATTATTATAATTGTATTGATATTTTGTATCTTTCCAAATACAGGAAAATATAACATTATCTTATCCCGTATTTGGATATTAAGAATATGAGTAATTTTATGGCAAAATTAGAATAATCTTTGCCACAATCGTTTAGAAATTTTAATATGATGGAGTATAACCTTGAATATCTCGAAGAGCTGGCTGCAGGGGATAATAACTTCTTGCTTTCCATGGTGCAGGATTTTATTCATCAAACGCCCGACACGTTGGTGCAAATCGCTAAGTCGATCAGCCTAGCCGACTATGCCCTGCTGTACCAGCTTGTACATCGCTTTATTCCTACGCTCGAATATATGGGGGTGGAGGAGTTGGTACGCAAGTACAGGGATATTGAACAATTTGCCAAAGCCAAGGCCGAAATAGACCTCATTAAAAAGCATTTTGAACAGGCTCAGGCTGACACCTATATCATAATTGAAAAATTAAAACACGACTTTAACCAATAAACCCCAGACTATGAGAGTACTTGTTGTTGAAGATGATAACATGACACGTAAAGCCCTTGAGCATCGGATGCGGCTCGATGGTTACGATGTTTTTTCGGCCAATGATGGCAAACAGGCAGCCGAAATTCTTAAAACAGGCAGTTTTGACGTTTTGCTTACCGACCTGCATATGCCCAACTTCAGTGGCCTCGACCTGATTCGATTTGTGCGCAACGAGCTCAAATCGAATATGCCCATTATCATGGTCACCCGGGTGGGGCTCGAAGAGACCGTCCTCGCAGCTTTTGAGCTGGGAGCCGACGACTACATCACTAAACCTTTCAGTCCCGAAGAACTATCCCTGCGCGTTAAAAAATCAATTATACGATTCAAGCAGAGATTATCCTAACCTAAAATATTTCCTCAAAATGTAAATTATATTCCATACAATCATTAAATTCGCCCAAAATTTTTAAACAGCATTACTTTATTGTAAAAGGCTATAGTTGTAAAGATGAGAAAATGGCGAATTGAGGATTCTGCAGAATTGTACAACATTGGGGGATGGGGTATTAACTATTTTTCAATCAACGAAAAAGGCCATGTAGTGGTTACTCCAAAAAAGAATGGAGTGGCTGTCGACCTGCGTGAACTGGTCGACGAGCTTGCCCTGCGCGATGTATCTGCACCTATTCTAATCCGGTTTCCCGATATTCTCGACAACCGGATCGAAAAAATGGCTAACTGCTTTAAAATAGCAGCCGAAGAATATAACTACAAGGCGCAAAATTTTATCATTTACCCTATCAAGGTCAATCAGATGCGCCCGGTAGTGGAAGAGATTGTTAATCACGGCAAAAAATTCAACATTGGCCTCGAGGCCGGTTCAAAACCCGAATTGCATGCCGTTATAGCCATTAACACCGACAGCGATTCCCTTATTATATGCAATGGCTATAAAGACGAAGATTATATTGAGCTGGCTCTGCTCGCCCAAAAAATGGGTAAACGGATATTTATTGTCGTAGAAAAACTCAATGAACTTAAGCTTATTGCCAATATCGCCAAACGGCTAAAAATTAAGCCTAATCTTGGTGTACGCATTAAACTGGCCAGCACCGGCAGTGGAAAATGGGAAGAGTCGGGCGGCGATGTTAGTAAGTTTGGACTTACCTCCAGCGAGCTGCTTGAGGCAATGGATTTCCTCGAAAAAAACAAAATGAAGGATTACCTTCGTCTTATCCATTTCCACATCGGTAGCCAGGTAACCAAAATACGACGCATTAAAATAGCCCTGCGCGAAGCTTCACAATTTTACGTGCAACTCTACAAACAGGGATTTAACATCGAATTCGTCGACATTGGTGGCGGTCTGGGGGTCGATTACGACGGCACACGTTCCTCCTACAGCGAAAGTAGCGTCAACTATAGCATCCAAGAGTATGTGAACGACTCGGTTTCGACATTTGTCGATGCCAGCGATAAAAATGGCATTCCCCATCCAAATATCATTACCGAATCGGGGCGTTCGCTCACCGCTCATCATTCTGTTCTGGTATTTCAGGTTCTCGAAACTACCAGCCTGCCTACCTGGGACGAAAATGAAAAAATCAGCGAAAATGATCACGAACTGGTAAAGGAAATCTTTAACCTGTGGGACAATCTAAACCAGACCCGCATGCTTGAAACCTGGCACGATGCCCAGCAAATACGCGAGGAAGCCCTCGAACGTTTTAGTCTCGGACTCATCGACCTGAAAACACGTGCAATGGTCGAAAAACTATTCTGGTCTATCGCGCGCGAAATACATTTCATGACCTCCGAAATTAAACATGTGCCCGACGAACTCAGGCTGTTACCCAAACTGCTTTCCGATAAATATTTCTGCAACTTTTCCTTGTTCCAGTCATTACCCGATGCATGGGCTATCGATCAGGTATTCCCTATCATGCCCCTGCAACGTCTTGACGAAAAACCCGACCGTTCGGCCACCATCCAAGACATAACTTGCGACTCCGACGGCAAAATCGATAATTTTATCTCAACCAAAAACTTTTCGTTTTACCTGCCCGTACACACCATTCGTCCCAAAGAAACATACTACATGGGCGTGTTTCTGGTAGGTGCATATCAGGAAATTCTTGGCGATCTGCACAACCTATTTGGCGATACCAATGCTGTTCATGTCACTGTTCACGAGGATGGCTACGAAATCGACCAGATAATCGATGGAGAATCGGTAGCTGAAGTACTCGACTACGTCCAGTACAACCCCAAAAAAATGGTTCGGGCTGTCGAAACCTGGGTTACCTCGTCGGTCAAAGCGGGTATACTTTCGGCCGAAGAGGGTAAGGAATTTCTCTCGAACTACCGCTCGGGTCTATACGGATACACCTATCTGGAATAAAAAACAAAAGGGGATAATTTTGCTAATTTCAACAGAACAAATTACTTTTGCGTTTCTTTAATTTGTCGAAATGATCAGGATTACATTTCCAGATAACAGCGTACGGGAATACCCCGAGGGCATTACGGCACTTGAAATAGCCAGAAGTATTAGTCCTTCCCTGGCAAATGAGGTTGTTGCTGCAACGGTCAATGGCAACATCTGGGATGTGACCCGTCCCATTACCACGGATGCTACCCTTAAGCTGCATAAGTTTGACGACGAAGAGGGTAAGCATGCTTTCTGGCATTCCTCTGCCCACCTGATGGCCGAGGCCCTTGAAGCACTCTATCCGGGCGTAAAATTTGGCATTGGTCCAGCGCTCGAAAATGGCTTCTATTACGATGTCGACCTTAACGGACATTCAATTTCCGACGAAGATCTGCCTAAAATCGAACAAAAAATGCTTGAACTGGCCCGGCAAAAAAATCCTTACATTCGCCGGGAGGTTAGTAAAAAAGAAGCACTCGAATATTTTACTCAAAAAGGCGATCCCTATAAAATTGAACTCATCAATGATCTCGAAGACGGTACCATCTCGTTTTATCAGCAGGGTAATTTTGTTGATCTTTGCCGGGGACCCCATCTCCCCAATACGGGCTTCATCAAAGCAGTAAAACTTACTGCAATTGCAGGTGCATACTGGCGTGGCGACGAAAAAAATAAACAGCTTACCCGCATCTATGGTATCACCTTCCCCAAACAGAGCATGCTCGACGAATACCTGCAAATGCTTGAGCAGGCCAAACTACGTGATCATCGCAAGATAGGCAAGGAGCTCGAACTCTTTATGTTTTCTGAAAAAGTAGGGCAGGGGCTTCCCATCTGGCTTCCTCGTGGTGCCCAGCTTCGCGAAAGACTCGAAACTTTTTTGCGTAAAATTCAAAAACAACACGGTTACCAGCAGGTAATTACCCCACACATCGGTCAAAAAGAACTGTACGTCACCTCGGGTCATTATGCCAAGTACGGCAAGGACTCGTTTCAGCCCATTCATACACCAGCCGAAGGTGAAGAATTCCTGCTCAAACCCATGAATTGCCCACATCACTGCGAAATTTATAAATCAAAGCCCCGTTCGTACAAGGAATTACCCCTACGGCTGGCCGAATTTGGTACAGTATATCGGTATGAACAAAGCGGTGAACTCCACGGTCTCACACGCGTTCGCGGATTTACCCAGGACGACGCTCATATCTTCTGTCGTCCCGATCAGCTAAAGGACGAGTTTTGCAAGGTTATCGATATCATTCTTTATATCTTCCGTATCCTCGATTTTAACGACTACACCGCTCAGATCTCGTTGCGCGATAAAAACAATAAGGAAAAATACATTGGCAGCGACGAAAATTGGGAAAAGGCCGAAAGTGCTATTATTGAAGCCGCACAGGAAAAGGGATTAAAAACTATTGTCGTCGAAGGCGAGGCCGCTTTTTACGGACCCAAGCTCGACTTTATGGTGCGCGATGCCATTGGCCGCAAATGGCAGCTGGGTACTATCCAGGTTGACTATAATTTGCCCGAACGCTTTGAACTCGAATATATCGGTAGCGACGACAAACGATATCGACCGGTAATGATTCACCGTGCACCTTTTGGATCACTCGAACGTTTTGTGGCTGTGCTTATTGAGCATACCGCAGGAAAATTTCCCCTCTGGCTTGCACCCGACCAGGTTGTAATTGTCCCCGTGAGCGAAAAATTTTACGATTATGCCCAAAATGTTTTAAATTTCCTAAATAATTACGATATTCGCACCCTAATTGATGAGAGAAACGAAAAAATTGGTAAAAAAATTAGGGACAACGAGCTAAAGAAAATACCTTACATCCTCGTTGTGGGCGAAAAAGAAGCTGCCACACAATCGGTGGCTGTTCGCCGACAGGGTGAAGGGGATAAGGGGGTAATGAAACTTGAAGAATTTGTCAGTTACTTGCAAAACGAAATAAAGCAGCAACTGTCATAAAAAATAGTGTTAACTAAAGTATTGGAGGACAAAGCTATAGCAGAGAATTTTCAACAACAGCGGACACGCAGCAATCAGCCGCAAAAGGGCAACGATAAACAGCATCGAATCAATGAAGAAATTCGTGCTAAAGAAGTGCGTGTTGTAGGAGAAGGCCTCGAAAAGCAAGGTATCATGAGCCTGCAGGAGGCTCTTCAGCTTGCTGAAGAAATGGGACTCGATCTGGTTGAAATTTCACCGCAGGCCAATCCGCCGGTTTGTAAAATTATCGACTACCAGAAGTTCCTTTATCAGCAAAAAAAGAAACAGAAAGAGATGAAGGCCAAGGCGGCCAAAATTGTAGTCAAGGAAATTCGTTTCGGCCCCAACACCGATGACCATGACTATAATTTTAAACTTAAGCACGCCCAAAACTTCATCAACGAAGGAGCTAAGGTACGCGCTTTTGTTTTGTTCAAGGGTCGTTCGATTCTATACAAGGAGCAGGGAGAGATTCTCCTGTTGCGTCTGGCCAACGACCTTGAAGAAATTGCCAAGGTTGAGCAACTTCCTAAGCTGGAAGGTAAAAAAATGAGCATTCTTCTGGCTCCTAAAGGTAAAAAATAGTGTTAACCATTAAAAATCAGATACACAATGCCAAAGATGAAAACAAATTCCGGTGCTTCAAAGCGATTTGAACTTACCGGTACGGGAAAGATTAGACGCAAACATGCCTACAAGCGTCATATTTTGACCAAAAAAAGTAAAAAACAGAAAAGAAATCTGGGTTACTACGCATTGGTAAGTAAACCCGATTTGAAGAATGTGAAGCTTTTGCTTGCATTAAAGTAAATAAAATGTGTAACCGGAAACTAGCCTTAAGTTTCTGCCTTGGACAGAACGCTATTTTCCACAAAATGTTAAAACCATGCCACGTAGTGTAAATGCAGTAGCATCGAGAGCGAGAAGAAAGAAAATCCTGGCGCTTACCAAAGGTAATTTTGGAGCAAGAGCCAATGTGTGGACGGTTGCCAAAAACACATGGGAAAAGGGTCAGCAATATGCTTACCGCGACCGTCGTAAGAAAAAAAGCGAATTCCGCGCATTGTGGATTCAACGTATAAACGCAGGTGTCCGTAATTATGGGCTCAACTATTCCCAGTTCATGGGATTACTAAACAAAAAAGGTATTCAGCTCAACCGCAAGGTACTGGCCGACCTGGCTATGAACCATCCTAAAGCTTTTGAAGCCATAGTGAACACAGTAAAATGAGCAATCACTATCTTAACATAGAAGGAAGTCGCTGCCATAAGTGACTTCCTTTTTTATTTATACCTAAACAATGGTCTTGAAATGTTATGCATAAAAACAACACTTCAAATAATATTACAATAAAAATAAAATATTTAGTGTCATGAGAATTGCACTCATTGGCTATGGAAAAATGGGTAAAACAATTGAAAAATTTGCCCTGCAACGCAATCATCAGATTTCCTGGAAGATCGACATCGACAATCATGACGATATTCGTGCAATTACCCCAGATAACACCGATGTTGCTATTGAATTTACCAGCCCCGAAAGCGCTGTTGAAAATTTAACTTCCTTACTTTCACAAAGGGTTAACGTGGTGTGTGGTACCACGGGATGGAAAAACCAACTCCCTCATATTTATGAGCTTGCTCAAAAACATGGGGTAGGTTTCTTGTGGTCATCCAATTTCAGCATCGGGGTTAATCTATTTTTTAAGCTCAACCAATACCTGGCTCAGCTTATGAATAATTATCCTCAATATCAGGCCGTAATGGAAGAAATACATCATATCCATAAGAAAGATGCCCCAAGTGGAACAGCTATCACTTTGGCCGAAGATATTATCAAATACATCCCCAGGTATACCCACTGGACACTCGATAACTCTGATGATGACAATGCCCTGCATATCCATGCTGTTAGAGAAGATGAGGTGCCGGGCACGCATACCATCCAATACAATTCTATCGCCGATATCCTCCAGATTTCCCATATTGCAAAAAATAGAGAAGGCTTTGCATTGGGAGCGGTTATCGCTGCCGAATATATTTGTGGCAAAAAAGGTATCTTTTCCATGAATGATGTGCTCGGCTTATAAAAGCCCAATATTTATGTTTTTTTTTATAATTTTTTCAACGAATGTTGTTACTTTTGAATCAAGATGCATAGCTCCTAGAAGCCTATTTTTATATTAAATAGCATTATTACAAGTTATAATTGTACTGTACTTGAAGTAATACATTAAGAATAAAAATTTAATTCTGACTTATGAGAACAATTGTAGAATTTCTACGCAACAAATATTTCAAGTTTGGGCTGGCTACCCTAATTTATGTTCTGTGGGTTATCTGGCTTGGAAATTACTGGTTTTTACTGGGTATTCCTATCATTTTTGATATTTATGTAAGCAGAAAAGTAAACTGGACGCCATGGAAGAAACGCAATGGCAAAAATTCGAAATTGATCGAATGGATTGATGCTATCATCTTTGCTGTGGTGGCCGTCACGATTATCAATATTTTCCTTTTTCAAAACTATAAAATTCCTACGGGATCCATGGAACGTACACTGATGATTGGCGACCATCTCTATGTAAGCAAGGTAAGCTATGGACCCCGACTCCCCAATACCCCTTTGTCAATACCCTTTACCCAAAACATTCTGTTTGGCAAAATACCTTCGTATCTTACCTGGATACAATGGCCATACAAACGACTGTCAGGACTGGGTGAGGTAAAGCGCGATGATATCGTAGTGTTCAACTATCCCGAAGGCGATACTGTTGTTCTCGAATTTCCGGGCAATCTTAGCTACTACGAATTTATCAACAGCAGGATAAACGAGTTGAAATCGCTCGATTCTGCAAACTATGGAAAAATTAAATCGTACGAACAGTATTATGCACAGGCCCGTAAAGAAGTGTTCGACCATTATACCGTTGTTTGGCGACCGGTCGACAAAACTGATAATTACGTAAAACGTTGCGTGGCTGTAGGTGGTGATACGTTGCAAATAATTAATGGGGAAGTTTATGTGAATGGAAAACATCAAAAACCCATCCCTGGCAAACAGTTTGTCTATTTTGTTCGAACCAATGGTACACCGCTTAATTCCAAAGTTTTACGCGAAATGGGTATTTACGACAGCGATATAACCTATGCAGGCAACGGTGTATACATGCCGCTCACGGCTGAAAATTATGATAAAATAAAAAATTTTAGCAATGTAGTGGCCATAGATCCTATCTTTATGCCAAAAGGGGAGTACGACCCCCGTGTTTTTCCCAAAAATCCAAGGTATCCTTGGAATCAGGATAACTTTGGTCCCCTGTATATCCCTAAAAAAGGTGATTCTTTGCGTATTACCATCGATAATTTACCGCTATACCAACGTATCATTGCTCATTACGAAAAAAACGACCTGAAAGTAAAGCACGATAGCATTTACATCAATGGTAAACCCGCTGAATATTATGTATTTAAAATGAACTACTATTTCATGATGGGTGACAATCGCCACAACTCTCTCGATTCAAGATTCTGGGGCATGGTACCCGAGGACCATATTATCGGTAAGCCCATTTTTATCTGGCTCTCGCTCAATGAACACGAATCGTTCCTGAAAAAAATCCGTTGGGAACGCATGTTTCGTAGAGTTAAAAGTTGATGAAAAAACACGAATACCACAAAAAGTGTTGTTTACTTCCGGTAAACGACACTTTTTTATTTTATGCATAAACCAGATTATTAAATACGTATAGCATCATGAAGCCTTTGCAATGGCCAGAAAATTTTGCGGGTGATATTAACACAGATGTAAGCTCGCTTATTGCATATCAGACCGACGCTTCGGTCTATAGTCAGCGCCCCTTGGCGGTGGTTTACCCCAGAAACGAGAAGGATATCGAGTTATTGATTCGTTGGGCACGACAACATCAGATACCCCTTATTGCAAGAGGGGCGGGTACCTCGCTGGCCGGACAGGTGGTTGGTGATGGAGTAATTGTAGATGTTTCGCGCTATATGCATGCCATACTTGAAGTCAATCCGGTCGAACGATATGTATGGGTAGAACCGGGTGTTGTGCTCGAACAGCTCAATCAATACCTGAAAAAATTTAAACTATTTTTTGCACCTGAAACCTCAACCGCCAACCGCTGCACCATTGGTGGTATGGTGGGCAATAATGCTTGCGGAGCACATTCCCTTATCTATGGTTCAACCCGCGACCACTTGCTCGAGGTGAAAGGTTATTTGAGTGACGGTAGTTACATTCATTTTAAGCCAGTTACAGTAGATGAATTTAATCAAAAATTGAAACTTTCAACCTATGAGGGAAAAATTTACAAACAGGTTTATGAACTGCTTTCTCAACCCCAAATACAACGACAAATACTCGACAATTACCCCGATCCATCCCTGAAACGTCGCAATACTGGGTATGCTATTGATCAGCTTCTGTACAATCCGGTTTTTGGACAGGGTAGCGAACCATTTAATTTTTGTAAACTCATTGCCGGTTCCGAGGGAACCCTCATGTTTGTTACCCGGATAAAGCTCAACCTGTTGCCCCTTGAAGATAAGGAAGTTGGACTGCTATGTGCCCATTTTAAAACCCTGGAGGAGGCTATCCAGGCCAACCTGATTGCCCTTTCCTTTCAACCCGACGCCATCGAGCTTATTGACCAAACTATTATAGAATGCACCCATAACAATATTGAGCAGCAAAAAAACCGATTTTTTATCCAGGGCAACCCCGGGGCTATCCTGCTTATCGAACTTTCTGGATACCAGCGGGATGAAGTTATAGGCAAAAGTGATGGGTTGACCCAAAAATTGCGACAGGAAAATATAGGATATGCCTACCCACTTTATTTTAAGCCAGAAATTTCGCGAATATGGGAGCTAAGACGTGCTGCCCTCGGGCTACTGACCAACATTCCGGGCGATGCAAAGCCCGTTTCACTGGTCGAGGACAATGCCGTGCCTGTTCAATATTTACAGCAGTATATTGCAGAGTTTAAAGCTTTACTTAAACATTATGGTCTCGATTGTGTATTTCACGCTCATATTGCTACCGGCGAACTGCATACCCGGCCTGTAATAAACCTGAAAACCAAAGAAGGACAGGAACTTTTCCGTAAAATTGGCACCGAAACCGCATATCTTGTAAAAAAATACCGTGGCTCTATCAGTGGTGAACATGGCGATGGTCGCGTGCGTAGCGAATTTATTCCCATTATCCTAGGGCACGAAAATTATCAGCTCTGTAAAGAAATCAAAAATAGCTGGGACCCCTACCAAATTTTCAATCCGGGAAAAATAGTTGATCCTGTTCGTATGGACCAGTATCTGCGTTACGACGTCGATGAGCAAACTCCTGAGTTGAAAACTTATTTTGATTTTTCCTCCTCGCTGGGCTTTTTGAGGCATATTGAGCAATGCAATGGTTCGGCCGATTGTCGTAAGCTTTCTGGTATGGGCGGAATCATGTGTCCCAGTTACCGGGCAACGCATAATGAAAAATTGACAACCCGGGCCCGTGCCAACGTAATGCGAGAAATCTTCCGCAGCCGCCACGAAAAAGCTTTTACCAGTTCCGAGGTCATGGAAATTCTCAACGAATGTCTGTCGTGCAAGGGGTGCAAAGCCGAGTGCCCCTCCAATGTCGATATGACTAAGCTCAAAGCCGAGTTTTTACAGCATTATTACGACCAAAAGGGTATACCGCTTCGTGCTAAATTATTTGCATATCTTCCAGAAATATACCGAATAGCTTCAGCTAATACTTTTTTATTCAATAAATTATCAAATTCAAAATTAACCCGATACCTGCTCAGCCAAATAGGCATTGCCCCGGAGCGGCAGTTACCCGACATGGCTCCTGTTAGATTTGGAAAATGGTACAAACATTTCAGGAAAATAAAAGAGAAAACGTCGCAGCCAACCGTCTGGCTATTTGTGGATGAGTTTACCTATTACCTCGAGCCTCGTTTGGCGCAATATACCCTCGAAGTTCTCGAATCCCTCGGCGAATCGGTTGAAGTTCTTCCTTTCAACGTGAGCGGACGAACCTATTTATCAAAGGGCCTGGTAAGAAAGGCTATAAAAGTTATTCACCACAATCTGGCTAAGCTTAAAGACATATGGAGGGGAGAACCCATCGTAGGAATTGAACCATCGGCCCTTTTAACCTTTCGCGACGAATACATTGATTTAACGCGCGGGGAATGGCAATCGTTTTCTCGCCAACTCAGGCAACGTGTTTTTTTGGTAGAAGAGTATCTGGCCATGCTGGCAGATGATAAACCAGAAATAAGGCAAAAATTTACAACTACTCACAAAACAGTGTATGTGCATGCCCATTGTTACCAGAAAAGCCTGTCGGATCCCGGAGTAATCGTACGGATGCTTGAGATACCGTTCAACTATAAGGTTAAGCTTCTTAATACCGACTGCTGCGGAATGGCAGGCTCGTTTGGCTACGAAGCCGAGCATTATAACCTTTCCATGCAAATAGGGGAACTAAGCCTTTTTCCGCAGGTACGCGAGTTGCGTCAAGAGTGCATTGCCGTGCCGGGAACCAGCTGCCGGCAACAAATTTTGGATGGCACAGATATTAAAACTCATCATCCAATTGAAATTATAAGGGAAGCAATGTTATAATTTACAGTTGTAATCATATAACAATGTTTACATTTGTAGTATTATTGTTATTATAAATATCTTTAAACCAGTAATTTATACTAAATAATCAAAAGTATTAAAACAATAATTTTAGTTTAAAAATTAGAAAAAGGTAATTATTTGCAATAAAATTTGAATATAAATTTTTGTTAACCAGTAATTTAAATAGTTTATTTATATCTTTACAATAAGTTAGAAACCACCCACTAGTCTGCACAATACCTGGCAAGCTGGTTGACCCAAAAAATGAAATATCCTTAATAGCGACGCTTTGGGTAGGTTCAGGGTGGAATAGGTATTGGCTTGCACCGCAGTACTTGCAGTGATGTAAATTGCACAAATAGGATTTTTGGCGAAGATTTTAACCTCCCGGAAACAAATTTTACTGCATGTTACCCCATATTTCGGCGTCGATTTTTATCATGTTTCACGACAAGCAGGTTGCCCCAATTACTGCTGTGAAGCACTAAAATACAGAATATCCTTTTTCCTGTTTGTTTATGGCAATTTAAGGGTAAGCAATACTGTCATGAAATATTTTTAGAGTAAAAGCAGCGATTTTTGCCAGGGTAATGAATTATTAAAATTAGTCAAAATATAAGAACGAATTTATTAACTATGCTCGATATGCACAATGGTATTTTTTGAGCCATTATTTTTCACATTTGTAAAATGCAATTATTTACACATGTGAAATAACTTTTGTTTACCTTTGTAAAAAACACTGGTATGAAGGATCGTTTACGGCGTTTCTTAACGCAGGAGGGTATTTCACCTTCCCAGTTTGCCGACGAAATTGGGGTGCAGCGTTCGGCCATTTCCCACATTCTTTCGGGTCGAAACTATCCCAGCTACGACATAATTGTGAAAATCCTTACCCGATACAAGCGCTTGAGTCCCGATTGGCTGTTGCTGGGAACCGGCAATATGTATCGTTCCGATGCCAAGGCTACTGTTTCAAACGACATTGACCCTGTCCCTTATTTTAGTCGAGCTAACCAACCGGTTATTCCTCAAAATACTGAAAAAATTGAACAGGATGATACTTCAAAAAATGTTGAATCTGGAAATTCTTCGCAGTTGTCTACATTTGTAAATAAGGCGGTGGAGCGTATTGTGATTTTTTATGCCGATCATACTTTTGAGTCCTATGTCCCGCATGGCTAATTTTACTATCTTTGGCTAAATTTATTTGCTGTATGTACAAATGGTTGATTCGTCCTTTACTTTTCTGCTTCGATGCCGAGGCTGTGCATCATTGGGTTGTGCAGGTATTAAAAATTTTATACTCTATTCCGGGTGCTCCTGCGCTGTTTCGTTTGATTTTTCGGCAGCAGTGCTATAGTAGCCCCATTAATTGTGCTGGCATTGAGTTTCCGAATCGGGTGGGTATTGCTGCTGGGTTTGATAAGAACGCTGTAATGGTCGACGTCTTGGCTGCAATGGGTTTTGGGCATATCGAGATTGGTACGGTTACCCCTCGGCCTCAGCCCGGGAATCCCCGTCCCCGTCTTTTTCGTTTACCCCAAGATAAGGCTCTGATTAATCGTATGGGGTTTAACAACGATGGTGTTGATGCTGTGGTTGAGCGTCTTAAACGACGTAAATCGAAGGTGATCATTGGTGGAAACATCGGGAAAAATACGGTTACGCCAAACGAGAAAGCTTACAAGGACTACCTGTATTGTTTTGAACGCCTTTATGAATATGTCGATTATTTTGTGGTTAATGTTAGCTGTCCTAATATTGCTAGTTTGCATGAATTGCAGGATAAAAATCAGTTGAAACATATTCTGCTGCAATTGCTCGAAAACCGAAAGAAGCAACCCGTTCATAAGCCCATTTTCCTTAAAATTTCTCCTGATCTCAACGACAGTCAACTCGACGATGTGCTTGAAGTAGTGATGGAAGTTGGTATTGAAGGGGTTGTCGTATCCAATACAACGGTAAAAAGGGATGGCTTACAATCTAATCCCCAAAGGATTAAAACAATAGGGGCGGGGGGACTGAGCGGGCTTCCTCTCCGGGATAGATCGACAGAACTCATACGGGTTGTTTCGCATAAAACACAGGGCAAATTGCCCATCATAGGTGTAGGAGGTATCATGAATGAGCAGGATGCCATTGAGAAAATTCAGGCAGGTGCTACGCTGGTTCAGATATATACAGGTTTTATCTACGAGGGTCCCTTTCTGCCTATGCGTATTAAAAAATTGCTGGCAGGCAATTTGAAATAAAAAAAGCAGCTATACTTTTTTGGTATAGCTGCGTATTTTTTTGCGTGTACCGACCAATCAACTACAATCACCGAAGCTTAGTTGCATCCGCACCCACAGCCGCACGAATCGGCTTCCTCGGTTTCTTCATGTACTTCGGTGGAGCAGGAGAAACCTCCCCCACAACCACAGCCGGCTGATGCTTGATGAATGTGCCCGTGCATTAATTCTTCTGGTGTAGCTTCCCGGATATCAAGAACTTGTCCCGTAAAATGCAAATCAACTCCGGCTAGCGGATGATTAAAATCCATTTTTACGTTATCGAGCGTTACTTCCAATACCTTACCATTGAAACGATTTCCCTGATTATCCATCATGGGTATAACATTGCCAATGGTAAGTAACTCTTCGTCAATCTTTCCATCTACCTCAAAAACCGAGATAGGAACATCCACAATGGCCTCTTGGGACACGGGACCATAGGCTTCGTCGCTTTTAAGAACAAAGTCAAACGAATCGCCTACGCTGAGCCCTTCGAGATTAGCCTCAAATTTCGGCAAAAGATTACCGTGACCCTGTAGGTATTGTAGGGGACGATTTTCGTTCACCTTTTCAATGAGTTCATCACTACCATCAGCCAGCCTCAGTTCGTACAGAACCGACACTACTTTTCCTTTTTCAATAATCATGTTGGTAACAAATTAAAATTTAACAAAGAAACAATTTTTTTCTGAATTATGTTCATGGATTTTTGTTAAAATGCTATTTCCAGATAACAATTTTATCAAGGCTTTTTCTGTTGTTCAAATGCGAAAGTTTTTTGTCCTCGTCATCGGGGTAGGCAATTGGTAAAATAACTGCTGGTTCCATATTTTCAGGCAACTCGAGCAATTGACTGCATTTTTTGACGTCAAAATTACATATCCAGCAGGTAGCAAGTCCTAATTCTGCTGCCTGAAGTGTAAGATGGTCAATTGCAATAGCCAGGTCGATATCACCATGATTTTTTCCGTCGCTGCGTACCCAGGCTTCTGCCTTATTGATACATCCTACAATGATTACGGGAGCATCCTTAAGCCATTCGCGATGATAGGTTGTACATATTTCGCTGCGTAATTTTTCATCGGTAATTACATACAAAACAAAGGGTTGGCGATTGGCAGCCGTGGGAGCAATACGAGCAGCTTCGAGCAACAGCACAAGCTTATCCCTTTCTACAGGTATGGTTTTATATTTTCTCGACGAATACCTACTCTTGGCTAATTCGAGAAATGCTGTCATTTTTCAAAAGAATTAACGACCTCACGAAGCATGACCAATTTTTCGAGCAGGGGCTCAAGTAAATCGAGGCGTAACATGTTGGCACCATCCGATAGTGCCTCAGCAGGATTGGGGTGTGTTTCAACAAATATACCATCAACGCCCACAGCAATACCAGCTCTTGCAATGGTTTCTATCAGCTCGGGACGGCCTCCGGAAACACCGCCGGGCAAATTGGGCTGTTGCAACGAATGGGTAATGTCGAGCATAACCGGATACCCGGTTTTCTGCATTTCAATGATGCTTCGATAGTCAACCACCAGATCGTAGTATCCAAACATGGAGCCACGCTCGGTAAGGATAATATTGGGATTTCCGCTCTGAGCCACCTTATCGGCGGCATACTTCATCGATTCGGGGGCTACAAATTGCCCCTTTTTTATGTTAACAACCCGACCGGTTTTAGCAGCGGCTATCAGTAGCTCAGTTTGCCGACACAGAAAAGCAGGAATCTGAATAATATCCACATACTGAGCAGCCATGAAAGCATCGTCCTCGCTATGAATATCTGTAACCACAGGTATTTCGTATATCTCGGCTATCGATTGCAAAATTTTTAAGGCTTTCTGATCGCCTATACCTGTAAATGAATCAATTCGTTGTCGGTTGGCTTTGCGATATGAGGATTTGTAAACAAAGGGAATTTTAAATTTTTCGGTTATCTCCAGAATGCGTTCTGCCGTTTCAAAAGCTATTTTTTCGCTTTCGACCACACATGGACCAGCAAAAAGAAAAAAATTATGGGTATCGAGATATTTTAAATTTTCTATTTTTTTTAATACGGCCAATTTGTCCATAAAAAACTCATATTTCAGACAAAGGTAAAGTTTTTATTTTTTGAAAAAAATAAAAATGAAACCATCCTCACGAAAAATGCCCGGGCATTAATGAAAGAGATACCCAATGAACAAAAAAGTCGGCAGACCCATCTGACAAATAGATCAATAGGTAATTATATTTTTATCTTTCATCTGGGTGACAATTTCCATAGTATCCTTTGCAATTTCAAGTTCTTCGTTGGTTGGCACCACCAGCACCTTTACCTTTGAATGGCTGGAACTGATAATTTGTTCTTTTCCACGCAATCCATTGTTTAACTTTGGGTCAAGGCTAATTCCAAGGAATTCCATATCGGAACATACCTCGCGTCGGGTATCGTCGGAATTTTCGCCAACCCCACCCGTAAATACCAGAATATCGAGTCCACCCATTGCAGCTGCATAGGCACCAATGTATTTTTTAATCCGGTAATGATACATATCGAGCCCCAGCTTAGCTCGTGCATTGTTATGCTTATAGGCTGCATCGGTTACCTCGCGCATATCGGACGATATGCCGGTTATGCCCAGAATGCCACTGTGTTTATTTAGGATCGTATTAGCTGTTGCCGCATCGACCGATTCTTTTTGCATGATAAAGGTAACTATTCCGGGATCGACGTCGCCACTACGGGTACCCATGATCAAACCTTCTACCGGTGTCAGTCCCATGGAAGTATCGACCGATTGACCATTTTTAATGGCGGTTATGGAGGCCCCATTGCCCAGATGGCAGGTTATAATTTTCTGGTCTTCAATTTTTACTCCAAGTATTTCACATGCACGCCTTGATACATAACGGTGCGAAGTGCCATGATAACCATAACGCCGCAGCCCATATTTTTTATAAAGCGAATAGGGTATCGCATACATATAGGCTTTTTCTGGCATGGTCTGATGAAAAGCCGTATCGAAGGTAGCTACCTGAGGAACTTCGGGCAACAGTGCCTGCATGGCATAAATCCCTTTCAGATTGGCAGGATTGTGCAAAGGAGCCAGGTTGGCATATTCTTCAATTTTCTGTATCACATGATGATCGATGTATACGCTTTGCTTAAATTCCTCACCGCCCAGTACTACCCGGTGGCCAACTGCATCGATCTCATCGAAGCTCGAAATCACGCCTCGACGTTTGCTGCTCATGATACCCAGGATATATTCGATTCCCATCTGATGATCGATAATTTCACCTTCGAGCTTTACTGCTTCGCCGTTATAGGGTTCGTATTTGAGAAATGAGCCATGCAAACCCACCTTCTCGGCTATTCCCCGGGCCAGAACCCTTACTTTTTCCATGTCAAAAAGCTGATATTTAATGGACGAGCTACCGCAATTGAGGACTATTATTTTCATTATTTAATTTTTTTTTAAACAACATATTCAACTTAATAATTTTAATTGCTGATTATTTAATTAAAAGTTTATTCATATAGATACAAATTTTTAAAAATCATATATTTAATGTAATTTAAATTCAGCACTCTGGATGGTTTCCCCCACAATTTTTCCATTATCGTAGCGATAAAATCCACGTCCAACTTTTCGACCCAAATAATTGGCCCGAACCAGCCTTTTGATTACCGGCGAGGCTTTAAATTTCTGAAGGCTATACTCCTGATACAGATTATCCATCCATTTAACTACCTTATCAAGTCCAATTTTATCAGCCAGCTCAAAGGGACCCAGCTGCATCCGATAACCTTCCTTCATCACCTTATCGATAGCGCTAACAGGTGCTACCCCTTCCATGAGCAGTTCACAAGCTTCGTTGATAAGGGTAACAATAAGGCGCGTACTGATATGGCCTGGCGATTCATTGATGACGATGACCTTACGGTCGATCATTTTGGCAAACTTACAGACCTTTTCAAAGGTTTGCTGATTGGTTTCCATTCCTTTTACCACTTCCACAATTTTTATGGTAGTGGCGGGACTCATAAAATGAAGGCCAATGGCGCGTTGGGGAGACTGCAGTACCGATGCTATTTCGGTAATCATCAGGGTTGACGTGTTGGTTGCAATAATGGTTTCAGGAGAAACGACAGCTTCAATTTTTTTAAACACATCTTTACGTAGTTCCAGATTATTGCCTGATGATCTGGTATTTACAGATTCTATAACTAAATCACACCCCGATAGGTCGTTATAATCGATAGTTCCCCGCAGACGCGATAGTATTGCACGTTTGTCGGATTCGGTAAGCCCCCACTGGTTTTCTTCTTCATCCAGCTGATTTTTAATGCTTTCATATATTTCTTTTATTTTTTCCTCCGAGACATCAAGAAAAATAGCGTTCATACCAAACTGGCAAACAATCCGACATATTTCTTGACCCATTCGGCCGCATCCCACTATGCCAATGGTATGAATTTCGTCTTTTTTTTGAATTTTTCGAGTTAAGGCATAGTCTGCCAGTGATTCGGTCATAACTTGTTCTTTCATAAAGCAATGTATTTTTTTGACCTAAAATTCTTCGACTGTAAATTTTAAAAACCTGCCGCCTGATTGGCAGTAATTGCGATAAGGTTTACAATGTCGCTCACCGAGCAACCACGGGAGAGGTCGTTGATAGGGGCAGCCATACCCTGTAAAACTGGGCCTACAGCCTCGGCATGTGCAAGTCGCTGTACTAATTTATAGGCAATGTTTCCAGCTTCCAGGTTGGGGAAAATAAGCACGTTGGCATAACCTGCAATGGCACTCTGTGGAGCCTTGCTTTTACCAATCGAAGGGATGATAGCTGCATCGGCCTGTAGTTCTCCATCAATCTGAAGCGAGGGATCCATCGACTGTGCTATTTGGGTTGCTCGAATTACTTTATCGCACATCTCATGGCGTGCACTTCCCTTGGTTGAAAAACTCAGCATGGCTATTTTGGGCTCAATACCCACTATGGCCCGGGTGGTATGTGCCGTAGTTACTGCTATTTCTGCAAGTTCCTTGTCGGTAGGATTGGGGTGTACAGCACAATCGGCAAATATCATTATGCCTTCATGACCGAATTCCTTGTCTTTTAATAGCATGATAAATGCGCCAGAGACTACACTAATGCCGGGCTTGGTTTTTACATACTGAAATGCCGGTCGAAGTACGTCGCCGGTTGCATTCATTGCTCCAGCCACCTCTCCATCGGCATCCCCATTTTTTATCATGAGCGTCGCCAGATAAAGGGGATTCTCGATGAGCTGACTGGCTTCGTCACGGGTCAATCCCTTGTTTTTCCTTAATTCTACCATTAGATCTATATAAACCTCTTTTTTGTCGTGAAATTTGGGATTGACAATAGTGGCTTTTTCAATATTTTTCAGGCTCTTTTCTTTGGCTAGCTTATGTATTTCAACAGGATCTCCTATGAGGATGATTTGTGCAATACCTTCCTGTAAAACAATATCGGCTGCCTTTAAGGTACGTTCTTCAGTCGCCTCTGGTAAAACTATTTTTTTACCATGCTTTTTTGCATTTTCTATAATGCTATTCAATAAGTCCATTGTTTATCAATATTTTAGGATTACAAATTTAAACCTGTAAAATTATGCAAAATACGTAATTGCTCTATGAAAAAATCATGCAATTGTTACAATTTAGAGCCATTTCAAATGAGATAAATAAAAAAATAAGATGAAAAATTCTTTTTTTAAACTTTCTCAGCCTCTTATCGCCATCCTCGTGCATTTATAAATGAAAATTGCCGCACTCCGCTATTCGGAATGCGGCAACATGGTATTGCAGCAAACTCTTAATTATTACTTACATTATCTTTTATTTCGCTATGGAGGATATCTATTTTAATTTCTTCTTTTTCCTTGTCGAAACCAATCAGTATTTTGTCACCTTCCTGAATACTTGCCTTGATAATCACTTCGGCCATGGGGTCTTCGAGGTATTTTTGAATGGCACGTTTAAGCGGTCGAGCACCGAATTGCGAATCGTAACCGCGTTCAATGATAAAATTGCGTGCCTCGTCGGTAAGTTCAACCTTATATCCCATGGCATGAATGCGATCATACAATCCTTTTAGCTCGATATCGATGATCTGGGATATATGTTCCTTGGTAAGCGGGTTGAACAGTACGATATCATCAATACGGTTGAGAAACTCGGGCGAAAAGGTCTTTTTCAGCGCATTCTGAATAACTCCCTTGGCATACTCGTTGGCCTGTGCCATCTTGGCAGTGGTGGCAAAACCAATACCCTGGCCAAAGTCTTTCAACTGTCTGGTGCCAATGTTGGAGGTCATGATGATGATGGTATTTTTAAAGTCAACCCTTCGACCCAGGCTATCGGTGAGGATACCCTCGTCAAGAACCTGTAACAACAGGTGGAACACATCGGGGTGTGCCTTTTCGATTTCGTCCAACAACACTACCGAATAGGGTTTACGGCGTACTTTTTCGGTAAGCTGCCCCCCTTCCTCGTAGCCTACGTAGCCTGGAGGCGCACCAATGAGACGAGAAACAGAGAATTTTTCCATGTATTCGCTCATGTCGATGCGAATCAGGTTGTCGTAGCTTTCGAAAAGATATTTGGCCAGAACCTTGGCAAGCTGAGTTTTACCCACACCGGTGGGACCCAGGAAAATAAAGGTACCAATCGGTTTGTTGGGGTCTTTCAGCCCTGCCCGGTTGCGTTGGATAGCCCTGACGACTTTCTCAATAGCCTCGTCCTGTCCTATGACATTGGCTTTCAGCTCATCGGCCATTTTAAGCAAGCGCACTCCTTCGGCTTGAGCAATACGCTGAACGGGAACTCCTGTCATCATGGCCACAACTTCTGCCACCTTGTCGGCATCAACCACAATACGATTTTTGCTTAGCTCCTGTTCCCAACGCTGTTTTTCGAGCTCAAGACGTTCGAGCAACTCTTTTTCCTTGTCCCTGAAGCTTGCAGCCCGTTCGAAATTCTGGTTCTTTACCGATTTAAGTTTTTCTTTCTTGGTTTCTTCAATTTCTTTTTCGAGGTTAAGAATGCGTTCGGGGACAACTATATTGGATATATGTACGCGTGAACCGGCTTCGTCCATAGCATCGATAGCCTTATCGGGCAAATGATGGTCGGTAATATATCGGGCTGTAAGTTTTACGCAAGCTTCCAGCGCTTCGGGCGTATAAATCACATTATGATGTTCCTCGTAACGATCCTTTATATTGTTAAGAATTTCAAGGGTTTCTTCTGGTGTTGTGGGTTCCACCATAACTTTCTGGAACCGTCGTTCCAGTGCCCCATCTTTTTCGATATGTTGGCGATACTCGTCGAGGGTAGTAGCACCAATGCATTGAATTTCGCCACGAGCCAGAGCGGGCTTAAGCATATTGGCTGCATCGAGCGAACCCGTTGCGCCTCCTGCACCCACAATGGTGTGAATTTCATCGATGAAAAGAATCACATTGGGATTACGCTGCAGTTCATTGAGTATGGCTTTCATACGTTCCTCGAACTGTCCACGATACTTGGTTCCAGCAACGATAGAAGCCAGATCAAGTGCTATCACTCGCTTATTGAACAGCACCCGTGAAACCTTACGCTGCACAATACGAAGAGCAAGCCCTTCAACAATAGCCGACTTTCCAACCCCGGGCTCACCAATGAGAATGGGATTGTTTTTCTTACGTCGACTCAGAATCTGAGCTATGCGTTCTATTTCTTTTTCCCTGCCAACAATAGGATCAAGTCGGCCCTCTTCAGCAGCTCTGGTAAGGTCGATACCAAAATTATCGAGGACTGGTGTATCGGAGTTAGACTTTATCTGCGAAGATCCTTGGCTACCTTTACCCATTCCACCAAATGGCGAACCTCTTTCATCGTCTTCGTCGCCATAATCGGACGATGAATCCTTGGGCTGGCGGATTTCAATGGCATTGCGTATTACCTCGTAATCAATATTATTTTCCATCAGGTATTTCGAAACCAGATTATTCTCATCGCGAAGGATAGCCAGCAATAGATGACCGGTAGAGATTTCTTCGTCGCGAAGAGCACGAGCTTCAAGGTAAACGAGTTTAAGAATTCGCTCTGATGATTTTAAAAGAGGAATATGTTCAATGTCGCGGTTGGCATCGGCAGTCTCGCGTAATGACTCTTCAACAAATATCTTTATCTCCTGCAGGTCAACCAACTCAGACAAAATGTCAATGGCAATACTTTCTCCATCACGCAGGATACCAAGAAAAAAATGCTCGGGCCGGATATAGGAATTACCCAGCCTTATTGCCTCTTCCTTGCTGTACGACAAAACATCTTTTATTTTTTGTGAAAATTGTGAATCCATAAAAACTCCTTTTGTGTAAGATATAACAATTATTATACCTTTTTGATGTGGCAAAGTTAAGTAAATTTACATAAAATCTTTGAAACTGGTTAGGTTGTTTTAAAAAAACGCAAATAATGAGACCACAATTGTAAGTCCACAAATTTTTCTTTTTATATTTTAAAAATGCTTTCCCTTGTTTTTCCAAAAAGTTAGCGTAAAGGAATGATATTTTGGACTTAAAAAACATTAAAAAATTTTGAAAAAATTGATTCATTGAGCTTGTCGAAAATAGCTCTTGCTGCATATTATATTCTCGATAATTAATAATTGCATTCCCGCAGAAAGTGTTAATAAATTTGGGGAGCATATTTCGTAAAATTTAGCAAATAAAACTGTAAATTCGTGCACCCAAAATACGCAAGAGATTATTTGATATATGGCTGAGAATGAACGCATTATTCAGGTGAACATTGAGGAGGAAATGAAAACGGCGTACATCGATTATTCGATGTCGGTAATAGTTTCCCGTGCTTTGCCCGATGTTCGTGACGGATTGAAACCGGTTCACCGTCGCGTGCTTTATGGAATGGCTGAACTGGGTTTAAATGCCAATCGTCCCTATAAAAAGTCGGCTCGTATAGTAGGGGAGGTGTTGGGTAAATATCATCCCCATGGCGATTCATCGGTGTATGATGCAATGGTTCGTATGGCGCAGCCCTGGTCGCTACGTTATCCGTTGGTGGATGGGCAGGGTAACTTTGGATCCATTGATGGGGATAGTCCTGCAGCCATGCGATATACCGAAGCCCGGTTGATGCGTATTGCCGAAGAAATGCTGACCGACATTGACAAAAATACGGTTGATTTTCAGCTCAACTTCGATGATACCCTACAGGAACCCACGGTAATGCCTGCCAAAATTCCCAACCTGTTGATCAATGGTGCTTCGGGTATTGCAGTAGGGATGGCCACCAATATGCCCCCCCACAATCTGCGCGAAATAGTTGATGCTATTGTTGCCTATATCGACAACAATGATATCACTGTCGAGGAATTGATGCGATACGTTAAGGGACCCGATTTTCCTACCGGAGGCATAATTATGGGTATATCAGGCATTAAAGAGGCCTACGAAACGGGTAGGGGAAGGGTAATCATTAGATCGCGTACAGAGATTGAGACTACCGAAACGGGACGAGAACGTATTGTAGTTACCGAAATTCCTTACATGGTCAATAAGCTTGAGCTCATTCAAAAAATTGCCGATCTGATTAATGAGAAAAAAATCGAAGGCATATCTTACCTGAACGACGAGAGCGACCGGGAAGGTATGCGTATAGTGATGATATGCAAGCGCGAGGCTTCGGCCAACGTAATACTCAACAAGCTGTTTAAGTACACTCTTTTGCAGACTTCGTACAATATAAACAACATAGCCTTGGTGCATGGTCGGCCGCGTACGTTGTCGTTGAAGGAACTAATAAAACATTATGTCGACCACAGGCACGAAGTGGTAATTCGTCGTACCCAGTACGATTTGCAGGAGGCCGAAAAGCGAAAGCATATTCTGGAAGGGTTGCTCATTGCGCTTGATCATCTGGATGAGGTAATCACGTTAATTCGCGAATCCCGCACACCAGAGGATGCGCGCAATGGTCTTATGGAAAGGTTTGGACTATCGGAAATACAGGCCCGATCTATTCTTGACATGCGTTTGCAAAGTCTAACGGGGATGCAACGCGAAAAAATCAAAGCCGACTATGATGAGCTAGTAAAACAAATTGCTTACTATCAGCAAGTTCTTTCTGATTTTTCACTGCGCATGTCGATAATAAAAGATGAGCTAAAAGAAATAAAGGAAAAATATGGTGACGACAGGCGCACCGAAATTCTTCCCGATGAAAGCGAATTTAACCCTGAAGATTTTTATGCTAACGAGGATATGGTCATTACCATATCGCACCTGGGTTATATAAAACGAACGCCATTGTCGGAATTTCGCACGCAAAGCAGGGGAGGAGTTGGTTCAAAAGCCAGTGCTACCCGTGACGATGATTTTCTGGAGCACATGTTTAGTGCTACCATGCACAATACTATCATTTTCTTTACGGAAAAAGGGAAATGTTTCTGGTTGAAAGTATACGATATTCCCGAAGGTAACCGGACTGCGAAGGGTAGGGCTATTCAAAATCTTTTGAGCATAGATCCCGATGATAAGATTAAGGCCTTTATCAACGTACCCAACCTTGAGGATGAGCAGTACCTGAACACCCATTACATTATTTTGTGCACCAGACAAGGTATTATCAAAAAGACATTGCTTAGCGCGTACTCAAGGCCAAGGCAAACGGGCATTCATGCTATAAACATAAAGGAAGGAGACATGCTGATAGAGGCGCTGTTAACCAACGGTAACAGCGAAATCCTGATGGCTGTGCGGTCGGGGAAAGCTCTTCGATTTAATGAGCAGAAGGTTCGTCCGGTAGGTCGTACAGCAGCTGGCGTGAAAGGGATGACATTTTCAGAAGAAAATGATGAAGTGGTAGGCATGGTCAGCATCAACAATCCCGGAGAAACCATCATGGTTGTTTCGGAGAATGGTTACGGTAAACGTTCGGATCTGGCCGATTACCGCATTACCGGACGAGGAGGTAAAGGTGTGAAAACGCTAAATGTCACCTCTAAAACCGGTCAGCTCATTGCCATCAAAAGTGTAACCGATGAGGATGATCTGATGATTATTACGCGCATGGGGCTTACTATTCGTCTGGCTGTTTCACAGTTTCGAATTATGGGACGTGCCACCCAAGGGGTTCGGCTTATCAATTTGCGTGAAAACGATGCTATAGCAGCGGTAGCTAAGGTTCCCAAAAGCCCCGACAGTGAGGAAGGATCAAATGGCGAAGTAGAGGTTGCAGACAAATCGGTTGAAAACAGCGAAGCAATTGAATAGCAGAATAGGTAAAGTTCTGTAAAAGAATTATATTTGTATGCTAAGTATCAAACCTAAATTTTGAAAAAATGAAAAAAATATTTTTGTTTTTCCTGTGCATAATGACCACAGGGATGCTTATAGCGCAAAAGAAAGTGGTTCGCATTGCTGAGAAAGAGTTGAACAAGGGTAATATCAAGACCGCATGGGACACTCTGCAGTCGGCATTGCAGCATGAAGAAACCAAGGCAGATGCTAATACCTGGTACCTTAAAGGATTGATTTTGCAAAATATGGCAAAATCGCCCGATTCAATTGTTCGAAATCTGGTGGATACGCCTGTGAAGCAAGCCTACGAAGCATACGAAAAGGCACTTCAGCTCGACGAGGGTAAGGTTCGCAACAAGATTAACCTTCAGCTGAACGACCTGTATATCATTGCGGTAACTCGCGGTAGTGAGGCTTTTGAAAAAAAGGATTTTGCCAAAGCGTTGGAGATGTTCGAACTTGCCCTGAAAATTGAATCGGCACCGATATTTAAAAATGTGATAGATACCTCAATGATGTACAATTGTGGACTTGCTGCATTGAATGCAAAGAACTACGATAAAGCAATTGAATATTTTCAAAAAGCTGCCCAATATGGCTACAATGGCGGGGTTACTTATTCATTGTTGCGTACTGCCTATTCAGAAAAAGGGGATTCGGCCGCAGCGATTCGGACCCTGCAGGAAGGGTTTGAAAAATATCCCAACGACTTGAACATGATTGTTGATCTGGTGAACTATTATATTGTAGCCCAGAAAGTTGAAGACGCCTTGAAGTATTTGTCGATTGCCAAGGAAAAAGAACCTAACAACTCGTCTTTTTACTTTGCCGAGGGTACGCTGTATGAAAAGTTAAATGATTTTGAAAAAGCTGAAGCAGCTTACAAAAAAGCTACCGAAATAGACCCTAACAGTTTTAATGCATGGTATAATCTTGGTGTTTTGTATTACAACAAGGCTGTGAAAATTTTCGATGCGGCCACCAATGAAAAAGACGATGCCAAATATCAGCAATTATTAGAACAGGGCAATGAGGTACTCAAACAGTGCATACCATTTTTAGAACAAGCCCACAAGATAGATCCAAAGGAGGAAGTATGTGCTAAGACTTTGCGCGGCTTGTATTTCCGTTTGCAAATGAAGGACAAGCTGGATGCCATCAATGCCGAAATGGGGTGGTAGCATCTTACGTAAGGGAGCAGGTGTTGCTCCCTTTTTGAAAAATTATCTATTTAACATAATATTAATTATACGACAATTGTATATCTATGTAGACAATTTGATTGCTATATTTCCGTAATTCAAAAGCTTTGTCAATGAAAATTGATAAATTAGTAAAGAAAAAAAAAATCAATTATCATCTAAAAAACTTGCTAAGAGTTAATACTAATAGCCGCGTTAATGAGACCAACGACTATACTGGATTTAACTGATACTCTTTATAAAATCAACCATTTAAAAAGTATAAAAAAATTTGGTCAAAATATTCTTTGAATTGCACCGAAAAATGTATAATTGCACAAAAATCAAAAGCAGAAACATGGGAAAAGTGAATAAGGTAGTAAGTTTGCAAAACTTGTCGCCGGAACTGGTTGAGCTTCTGCACAAAAAATATCCGGACGGATATCAGAATCATGTGATTAAAGTTACAACGCCAAAGAATGATTTCTTTTACGGGGTTACGCTTGACACACCAGAGGTAAGCTATTTGGTAAAGGTTCCGGTAAAAATCGACACCAATCCGGAAGAGATTGATGAAAAAGATTTGGTAGGCGAACCAGACGATGTGCTTACTCCGGATGAAACGTTCGACGAGGCCGAGGATGTTGAAGACCCCGATAACATTCCGGACGAAGAATGATGGACACTAAAGATGAAGCAAGATGAACACCTGGCAACCCATTGCCGGGTTTTTTATTTATTATTGCAATTGAAAAATAAATTCTATGAGCCTTCTCTACTTTTACAAATACCCAGCTTTTGAAGTTTTTTTAATTTTCCTGGGTGTATTTTTGTTTATCGATATTCTTTTTGCACTGATATTAAGTCGTTTGCCTAAGAACAGATGGGCGTTGAAATCCCATGCTGTTATTGCTGTCCTGGTTTATGGCTCTTTGGTATGGGCTTTTTTTATAAAGCATTGGGATCGTAATCCCGAAACTTTCGCTTCCTTATTCTTTTTGACTAACCACCTAACTTTGCTTTATCTTTCAAAAATTGTTTTTCTGGTAATTGCCTGGATGTTTTTTATTTTTAGAAAAAAAATCATTGTAAAAATTGCGTCGGTATTTGCTACACTATCCTTTCTGCTTTTATTCTGTGGCCTGTATTTTGGGCGTTTTTATTTCATTGTAAAAGAGACAGAAATTTTATCGGGGAAAAATTTAGGAATACCCTTAAAAATAGCCTGCATAACCGACTTACATCTGGGTCAATACTATGGGCACGAAAAACAGTTTAAGCGACTCATAGAAAAGGTCAACAATCAACATCCCGACTTAATATTGCTGGGTGGTGATATCATCTGCTGTTTTGCAGAAGAGATGAAGCCATTCATTCCCTACCTGAAGCAGCTTAAAGCCCGGTATGGCGTATATGCTGTGCATGGCAATCACGATTACGGTGATTATTTTTGGTGGAAAAATATTTCCGAAAAAAAATGGAATCATCGGTTGCTGGAATACTATTATAGTCTTGCGCATATCGAGTTATTAAATAATGCACATGTAAGGCTAAAGGAATTGCCCGTTGTAATAGCAGGACTTGAAAACTGTGGGCATCCGCCGTATGGATGTTTTGCCGACTGGAATAAGGCGCTGCAAGGTATTTCGGTCGATGATTATACAATATTGCTTGTTCACGATCCGTGGAACTGGGCTCAAGTGGTTGGACGATACCCACAGATAAAGCTTACCCTTTCGGGTCACACCCATGCCTATCAGGTAGGTATTGACAGCGGCCGTCTCCGTTGGAGTCCTTTTTTCCCAAAGAATCCATGGTGTGGCCTATATGTGCGAAAAGATCAATTTCTCTATATCAGCCATGGTGTGGGCAGTGCCGTGTTTTCGGGTCGCTTAGGTGTATGGCCCGAAATAACCCTCATTACCATCCGGTAACCGCTCAGCCCCAATTCAATTGATTTATGCGATCGGTAAAATATTTTGGAGGTCGGCATGGCTTTCGGGTAACACCATCGACAAATACCAACTCGGTTATTGCCTTATTGATGAGCTCATTTTCTTCATTAAAAACCTCGTAGTTAAAAATAATTTTTACTGAAGGTTTTTTGAGAATGGTAGTACGAATTGTAAGCACTTCATCGTAAAGGGCTGGTGCAAGATATTGTATTTCAAGTCGAGAAACCGGCAAAAGTATGCCACTGTCTTCCAATTCCCTATAGGTAAGGCCATAACTTCGCAACAATTCGGTTCGCCCCATCTCGTAGTAGAAAGGATAATAACCATAGTAGGCATAACCCATTCGGTCTGTTTCTCCGTATCTTACCCGAACTTTTATTTCGCCCTGAATCATAATTATGTGTATTTTCGCATAAAATGTTTCAAAAATAGAAATTTATTAGGTTTGATGAAAAACATACTGGGGTATTTTTTGCTTGCATGGATAATTCAGTCAGTCGGCTTTGGGCAAACAATTAACATTTCAGGTGTAATATGGGACGAGGAAGGCCAACCCATAGATGGCGTAATAGTTGCAGACAGCATAGGCTTCCAGCTTACTCGTAGTTCGCAAAATGGCATGTTTTCGCTGGAAATACTGCCGCACCAGCGTATCTGCTTTACAAGGGCTGGTTTTGTTGACACCTGTTACATATTTAGCCATTCCAGCCAGCAGGTTTCAGTGGTTATGCGTTTAAAAAGTACATCGGTGAATGCCGTCATTATATCGGGGCAGGGAGGTCGGATGAAATCGATCGATAACACACGATTGGGAGCTACAGAAATAAAAACTGACAGTATTCGCCAACTTCCTACCCTCACTGGCGAGGTTGATCCTTTTAAAGTAATTCAACTCACACCCGGCGTTGGTACTTTTGACATGGCAAGCGGATTACTGGTTAGAGGAAGTACCACGGATCAAAATCTGGTAATTCTTGACGAGGGAATGATTTATAATCCCACCCATTTGGCAGGTTTTATTTCCATGTTCAATCCCTATGTGGTAGAAAACATCTCACTTATTAAAACTGGGCTCCCCGTCGATTACGGAGGCAGGGCCTCGTCGTTGATGGTAGCAGAATCGGGGAAAAATCGTATTTCATCCACCAACGTCGAAGGCAATATTGGACTGATTTTATCAAATGTTGCCATCCATATGCCGCTGGGCAATAAATGTCAGGCTACGGTTGCCTTTCGCCGATCCTATTTCGACCATACCCTTAAACCTTTTAACAAAAAAATTTTCTCCCATAACCGGTCGTTTTTTCATAGTTCGTCCTATGTATTTTATGATTGTAACATGATTTTACATTATCGGCCCACCCAACACGATAATGTAATAATAAGTACTTTTTGGGGAAACGATGATTTTACGCTCAATCGTGCTTCTTTTGACTTAAAATACAACATGGAATGGAACAATAGGATGGCAAGCATCCAATGGTCGCATTATTTTAACACCCGACACATTTCAAGGACATCGGCCTATTATACGCAGGCCGATTTGCGGATGTTTATTGGTCAAAGTAATTTCAACTATCGTTTGGTATCGACCAATGAAGACTTTTCCTGTAAGCATGAGCATAGATTTTTTTTCAATACATTAAAGCTAAAAATTGGTGCACAATATTTACAACAGCTGGTAGTTCCCAACCAGAGCCAGGCTGTGCTGAATGAATTGCAGGCCGATTTTGGAACCTCCAACATATTTCACGTAAATACGCTGAGTGGTTATGCAGAGGCTGAATTATTATTAAGTAAACGGATGTCATTACTGGCCGGTATTCGGGAAAATATTTACACGCATCAGGGACCCTATACTCAATTTGAACGTTCGGTTGAGACCGGGCAAATTACCGATACCCTGTATTATGCTTCGGGAAGTACTGTAAAACGCTACTTTTCGCCTGACATGCAACTTTCGCTACGGTATAAACTTGATAGCCTATCTTCCCTAAAATTTTATGCCGGTCGCAATGTACAGTTTGTACAGCAAGTCAATGTTACCACGGTAGCACTTCCCACCGACTTCTGGCTACCTGCGTCGACTCAAGTTCCTCCACTTGTTGCACGACAGTTAAGCACGGGGTATTATAAAAACTGGCCATTGGGTTTCAATTTTTCGGTTGAGCTATTCTACAAGTGGTTCAATCCAGTCATAGAGTTCGACAAAGGATTGTTACAGAGCATATCGAAGGCTACCATGGAGGAAAATATCCTGCTGGGCAGGGGTCGCTCATATGGTATCGAATTTTACCTGGCAGGAACTTTGGAACGATGGACAGGCTGGATTAGCTACACGCTTTCAAGGTCGGAACGGATTTTTGCAGTCATTAACCAGGGGCAGCCTTTTCCTTCGAAATACGATCGACTTCACGATATGACGATCGTACTGATGCGATCCTTGAATCCGCATTGGAAAGCTTCTTTTAACTTTACCTATGCCAGTGGACAGGCCACTACCCTACCCGTGGGCCGTTACATGGTTGGCGGTAATATTGTTAATCAGTACACCACTTACAATGGTTTTCGCATGCCTGCATACCATCGGTTTGATGTTGCATTTACACGGACTCTCAAAACGTTCAGGGGAATTAATCACGAATTGGTCTTCAGTGTTTACAATCTTTATAGCCGGCTGAATCCCTACTTTATGTACTACAAGGTATCGGGTGATTTGCAACGATACAAGCTAACAGTTACTCCGCAATATGTTGCACTTTTTCCTATGATGCCATCCATCTCGTATCGTTTTACCTTTTAAAGCCGAAGCAAATGAAAAATAGCATAAAATATTGGATAAAAATTACTTGCATATGTCTACTTATAGCTCAATGTGAACCAGAATACAACCCGAAGATGTTTTCGGTAGAAAAAAAGTTGGTGGTGGATGGCTGGATTGAAAACGGACGCCCACCAGTAGTACTGCTTACGTACAATACGCCTTACTTTGGTCATCTCGATTCAGCATCTTTTAGGCAATTGGTTGCAACACGTGCCAAAGTTACTGTTTTTGATGGAGAAGATTCCGAAATTCTAACGCTTACCAAGGATACGAATTACTTTCCACCATTCATATACAAGGGGTATTCGCTAATAGGTGAGATCGGAAAAACATATACCCTTCTGATTGAAGATGAGCTGGATACAGTAATGGCTCAGACGACTATCCTCCCACCAGTTAAACTCGACAGCTTGTGGTATGAGAGTTCCACCGACACCTTAGGGGTAATAAAATGTATGTTAAATGATAACCCTGATGAAAAAAATTACTATCGAATTTTTACACGGGTACGTGGAAAGGAGCATCGCTTTTATCCGGCTCTGATTGCAAATTTAAACGACCAATTTTTTAATGGTCAGCGTTTTACTTTTTTCATAAATAAGGGCAGAACAAACAATATTTTACCGATTGAAAATATCTATTTTCAAAAGAATGATACGATTATTGTACGTTTTACAACAATTGATGCAGTTGCTTTTAAGTTCTGGCGCACCTATGATGAAGAGATACTTAATGCGGGAAATCCTTTTGCAGCCAATCATCTCACAATACCTTCAAATATTCAGAATGGATTGGGAATTTGGTGCGGATATGGAGCCAGCTATTACACGGTGATAGCTCGGTAGATGAACAACTATGCGCATTAACTGCCAACCCTAAAGGAGTACCATAACAGCACACCATGGCGTACAAGATAGCCAGCACGTAAACTTTTGCTGATTTTCTGCAGATAATTTTAGCCGTTGCTACTAACAGGCATCCCTCTTCTTTTGCCTTGATGCAAAAGAAGCAAAAGATCAAGGCTCAAAAGCCCAATCCGATTGGGTGCCCCGGGAGCGTCTCTGCGTGCGCGACACAACTCGCCCCGCCTGCGGCGTGGCTCAGACAGTGTCGCTTGCACAGGCCCCAGGCCACGATCCGCTCCCGACCCATTGCCGGGTCGGGCTTTTAGGCCAAAGGGGGGGCATCTGCAATCTTGTGCATTTTTTTCCCTGGTACTGCATTGCATTATTTTCTACATGAAGAATGAAAAATAACCAATGAAAAAAAAGAGACGTTTTGCGTCCCTTTTTATCATTTAGATAGATAATTTTTATTTATTAGTATCAGTAGCTTTTTTCCAGAGCTTCTCAATCTCTTCGAGTGATTTGCCCTTAGTTTCGGGCACAAGTTTCCACATGAAAATTGCGGAAAGAATACCCATAAGTCCGTAAATCCAGTATGAAAAACCATGATTAAACTTCTCGACCAGCCACACGTTGTCATTTAGCATGGGGAAGGTAAGCGACACGATCCAGTTAGCTATCCACTGAGCAGCTACAGCTATTGACATGGCACCGCGAATACTATTTGGAAAAATTTCGGAAAGCAGTACCCAGCAAACGGGTCCCCAGCTCATAGCAAAAGCAGCCACATAGGTAAGCATGAATATCAAGGCAGTAAAACTGGCAGTCGAAGACAATTCCTGGCCTCCAAGATAAAAGGTAAAACCTAAAGCAAACATGCTTATAGCCATACCAATGGAACCAATAATCATCAAAGGTTTGCGGCCAAATTTATCGACAGTAAGAATAGCCACCACGGTAAATAAAAGGTTAATGGCACCCACAATGATGGTTTGCAGCAATGAGGCATCGGTCGAAGCTCCCATGTTACGGAAAATGTTGCCAGCATAGTAAAGCACAACGTTAATACCCACAAATTGTTGAAAAACGGACAGCATAATCCCAATAAAAATAACCATAAAACCGTAGGACAGCCATGGGGCATTGTGTTCGTGAAGGGTCTCTTTAATCTCGCTAAGAATTTTAGGGGCATCATTTTTGCCAGCAATACGTGTCAAAACAGAAAGGGCTTTATCTTCCTTATCCTTCAAGACCAGATAACGGGGTGTTTCGGGGACGAAAAATAGAAGAATTAGGAACAACGCCGAAGGTATTACGCCAGAAAAAAACATCCAGCGCCATCCATCGGTAATAAGCCATTGTTCATCTCCCTGACGTGCAATAAAGTAATTTACGAAATAGATTACCAGCATGCCGAAGATGATGGCAAACTGGTTGTATGACACCAGCCTTCCACGGATATTTGCTGGCGCTATTTCGGCAATATACATGGGCGAAATCATTGAAGCTATCCCTACCCCAATACCTGCAATGATTCGATATACAACAAAAGAATACACGGTATGCAAACCAGTGAAATTAAATGTATCGGGCTTCCAGGTGCCTATGGACGATACTAAAAAGGCAATAGCAGCTATCATTAGCCCATTTTTACGTCCAAAAGTTTTTGAGACGAATCCGGCCAAAGCTCCCCCTATAATACAACCAATGAGTGCACTGGCAATGACAAATCCTTTTACAGCATCAACCGTATCCTTTAGGGCTGTTTCCTGATCGAGGGTAGGAATGGGTTTAGTGTTAAAAATATAAGCCCAGATGGTTACTGCCAGAATGATGAAAGCGCTAATAGTAAGTCCTTTCTTATTGCCCAGCAACTTGATAATTTGCCCTGAGATAACGATAAAAACCAGGTATATAACTGCGGTCATCAACAGCTTGTATTGTGCAATAACCGTCATAATATCGGGAGGATAAATGAATTGTCCGGCCTGCTCTTTGTAAATAAATAGTTCAACCAGCGACTTTTCGGCGCCGTTGACCACAGCTGTATCATAACCAAACAATAGACCTCCGAGTGTTGCTACCAGCGTAAGCATGGTAATATAAAGCATGCTGCCTTTATTATATCTACTGCTTACTGCCGACGATGTGGTGGTGTTGATCAATGCCATAGTTTATCATTATTAGTTGTAGTTAGTGATTACATTTTTTTTCAATAAAATTCGATATTAAGTAACTTATAAACAAAGTTCTGTTAACTTAGGCCGAAACCTGTTTGGATATCGTGGACAAGCTAACGGTATCATTTGTTAAATAAGCAACTATAGTTTGTTTTCATTATCAATCTGCAGTTAAGATAACTTAAAAACAGAGCCATTGTTGAAATTTTTTCTCCAATGGCTCCGGGAAGACACATATTTAAATTAGTAGTTGGTGTTAAATGTACTGATTGATAATGTTTTCGAACAGTTCTTGCTTGCCGCTTATCTGCTTGGGTTCACCGCTATTGACAGCAATATCGCGCAGGTCGGCCAATGAAAGTTTACCCTGCTCAAATTCGGCACCTTTACCTGAATCGAATGATGCATAACGTTCGGCGCGGAGTTTTTTGTAGGGCGACTTGGTAAGGATATCGTTAGCCACGATGAGTGCTCGGGCAAATGTATCCATTCCATTGATGTGTCCGATGAAGATATCTTCCAGGTCGGTAGAATTACGGCGCGTTTTGGCGTCGAAATTGATTCCACCCGTAGTAAAACCACCAGCTTCGAGAATAACCAGCATAGCTTCGGTTATCTCGTAGACGTTAATCGGGAATTCGTCGGTATCCCAGCCATTCTGGTAGTCGCCCCGGTTGGCATCGATACTTCCGAGCATCCCAGCATCAGCAGCTACCTGAAGTTCGTGCTGGAAGGTATGCAGCGCAAGATTAGCGTGGTTGACCTCAATATTCAGCTTAAAGTCCTTGTCGAGTCCATGCTGGCGGAGGAATCCTATGACAGTTGCAGCATCAAAGTCGTACTGGTGTTTGGAGGGTTCCATGGGTTTAGGCTCAACCAGGAAGGTACCTTTCCATCCCTGCTTGCGGGCATAATCGCGAGCCATAGTGAGGAAACGTGCCATGTGTTCGAGTTCGCGTTTCATGTTGGTATTCAACAGCGTGCTGTAACCTTCGCGTCCGCCCCAGAATACATAGTTTTCGCCACCCAGCTCAATGGTAGCATCAATGGCATTTTTTACCTGAGCACCCGCATAGGCTACTACACTAAAGTCGGGGTTGGTGGCAGCACCGTTCATGTAGCGCGGATGCGAGAACAGATTGGCTGTCCCCCACAGAAGTTTAACACCCGAAGCTTTTTGTTTTTCTTTTGCAAAATCGACGATAGTGCGAAGACGCTTTTCGGATTCAGCTACCGAGCTCCCCTCTTCTACCAGGTCGAAATCGTGAAAACAATAGAACGGTATACCCATTTTGGTCATAAACTCAAAAGCAGCATCCATCTTGTTTTTAGCACGGGTGATGGGGTCAGTTCCTTCATTCCATGGAAAATACTTTGTGGCAGATCCAAAAGGATCGGCTCCAGAGCCACAGAGGGTATGCCAGTAAGCCATGGCAAAACGCAAGTGTTCCTTCATAGTTTTTCCGGCTACAACCCTATTTTCGTCATAAAATTTAAAAGCCAGGGGATTGGTTGATTCCTTGCCCTCATACTTAATTTTTCCAATACCCTTAAAATACTCTTTGTTTCCTACTAATACTTCCATAACTTTTATTTTTAAAAAGGTGATTATTGAATATTTATTGCACATTCTACCCATTGGGGGGCACCCAGTTCCACCGAACGTTCGAAGGGTGTGCTTCCTCCCGCATAAAATTTATATTGTCCCTTCAGCAGAACTTTATTACCCTGGTCGTCGACGCTGGCCAGTTTTTCTGCAGGTATCTCAAAAACAATTGTTGTTTCCTGCTGAGGTTTCAGATGTACCCGTTTAAAGCCTTTTAAATCGAATTGGGGAGTACGGAATCGTGCTGGGGGAACCGAAACATAAAGCTGGACCACCTCCTCTGCCTCATATGTCCCGGTATTTTTGACGGTCACAGATAAACGGACTATATCTTTCGGTTTGTATTTAGCAGCCGACGCGACTATGCCTGAATATTTAAAAGTGGTATAGGAAAGACCAAAACCAAAGGGATACATAGGTTCAGCCTTCATGTACTTGTAAGTACGACCTTCCATGGTATAGTCATCGTAAGCTGGCAGCTGATCAATCGATTTGGGAAATGTGATAGGGAGCCGGCCGGAAGGCACCGCATCTCCAAAAATAATGTTTCCAACAGCATATCCACCCTGTTCGCCAGGATACCAGGCATAAAGGATAGCATCGGCCAGCGTATCTATTTCGGTCATATTTATGGGGCTACCGGCTGTAATAACGACAATCAGGGGCTTATTTTTCAGGGCAGCTCTAACGCGTTGCAGGTATTCGATCTGGCTGCGAGGCAGACTAAAATCGATTCTATCGCCTTTTGTTGGGGAGACTATTGATTCGCCTTCTTCGCCTTCAAACAGACCGCTAAGCCCCATCACGCATACAGCTGCATCAACTTCATGAAGATCGCCCAATACCCAATTCATTGGATTCACATTTTTCCGATCGGGTAAAAACGCATATTTGTATTGAATTTTTGTACCAATATTCACTTTTGCAGTAATACCAGCCAGGATAGGCGACATATCACCGCTTTGACCGTAATAGTTGCCCAATAGTACCTCAGAAGTATTTGCATTCGGTCCAAGTACGTAGAGATACTTAATATTTTTCGACAGGGGCAAAACGTTGTTACTGTTTTTTAAAAGCACAATACACTTTTCAGCTGCCTCAAGGGCGAGAGCTTTGTGAGCCGATGAATTTACTACCTCTGCGGATATCTGGTTAAACGGGTTACAGGATGAAGGGTCGAAAAGGCCAAGCTTAAATCGTGTACGCAGCAAATGTTTCAGGCGAGCGTCAATTTCAGATTCTATAACCAATCCCTTTTCTACTGCTTTAATCAGGTAGGGATAATATACACTGCCACAGTTAAGCTCAACACCAGCCTTTAGGGCCATGGCAGCAGCTTCCTCGGGAGTACTTACCACCTTGTGTCCCTCATAGAAATCAACAATGGCCCAGCAGTCGGAGGTAATATAGCCATCGAATCCCCATTGATTACGAAGCAATTCGGTAAGCAGATATTTGTTGCCACAGCAGGGTTCGTTGAAAGTACGATTGTAGGCACACATAAAACCTTCGACCTTGGCCTCTTTTGCCAGCGCTTCGAAAGCCGGGGTATAGGTTTCAAAAAAATCTTTTCGTGAGGGTAATGCATTAAATTCATGCCGTAGTGCTTCTGGACCGCTGTGTACCACAAAATGTTTGGCACAGGCAGCTGCTTTCAGATAGCGAGGATGATTACCTTGCAATCCTTTGACAAATGCCACGGCCATTCGGCTTGTCAGGTACGGATCTTCACCGTATGTTTCCTGTCCCCTACCCCATCGTGGATCCCTAAAAATGTTCACATTGGGTGTCCAGAAAGTTAAACCCGAATATTGTCCACGATTTCCAATGGCTACAGCGGCATTAAATTTTGCCCGAGCTTCATCGGCAATAGCTGAGGATATCCTATACAATAGGCTATCGTCGAAAGTTGCGGCCAAACCTATGGCTTGAGGAAAAACAGTAGCTCTACCATTACGGGCAACGCCATGCAAGCATTCGTTCCACCAATTGTATTCAGGAACACCTAATCGTTCAATAGCAGGTGCATTGTACATCATTTGCTTAACTTTTTCCTCAAGGGTAAGCTGTCCCACCAGATTCTCTATCCGTTGATCGATAGGAAGATTGGGATCCCAGAATGTTCCCTTCAGCGAATCGGGAATAATACAGTTGTCATTGGCATGGCTCCATGCAAAAAGGCTAAGGCATGCCACCATACTTGCCAGCCTGAATCTAAGTGCCTTTAAACCTTTCATTGATAGTTAATTTTAATTTTAAGGTAGATGAAACCCAAATGTTCCTGAAAAACTTTTCAAGATTACCTCATCCGCCTTCATTTAATTATTTAAACATGCAGAATTTTTGTAAGATATTTTAAATGAACTTGTTAAGATATTCAACCCAGTGTTGATAGGCCTCGTTCAACACATTTTTCAGTTTGTCGTCGGGCTGGATAACTTCAATTTTGTTCAGACCCACAAAGGCATTGTCGAACGAACGATAAAGACCAACCCCTATCCCTGCCCCCCGTGCAGCGCCCACCGAACCGTCGGTGTTGTATAGCTCAATGGTAGCTCCTGTTATGCTGGCAAGCGTGGTAGTAAATATGGGACTCAAAAACATATTGGCCTTACCAGCACGTATAACTGAAGTTGAAATACCAATACCTTTCATTATCTCAATGCCATAATGGAAGGCAAATACAATACCCTCCTGCGCGGCCCGCAGTATGTGGGACTGATTGTGTAAGTTGAAATTAAAATTTCCGATATGGCAGCCGATATCCTTATTGCGCAGCATACGTTCGGCCCCATTGCCAAAGGGCAGTACTCTTACCCCATCACTTCCAGGAGCTATACTGGCTGCCAGCTGGTTCATGTCGTTGTAACTTTTTTCAGTTAATCCAATATTCCGACGCAACCATGAATTGAGAATACCCGTACCGTTAATACATAGTAGAACACCGAGACGGTTTTGACCCTCCTTATGATTTACATGGGCAAAAGTATTAACGCGCGAGTAGGGGTCATATTTCACCTCCTGACTAACTCCATACACTACGCCAGAGGTGCCTGCAGTAGCGGCAATTTCGCCAGGATTAAGCACATTAAGTGAAAAAGCATTGTTGGGTTGGTCACCTGCACGGTAAGCAACCGGAATACCAGGCACCAAACCAAGTTCCTCAGCTGCTTCACGGCTAAGCTCGCCCTGTACCGAGAAAGTAGGAACAATCTCGGGGATTATATCGGGTGAAAAACCAAAGTATTCCATTAAAAAGGTAGCAAGCGAGTTATTAGAAAAATCCCATAAAATACCCTCGGACAGGCCCGATGCCGTAGTACAGATACGATCGGTCAACCGCATGGCGATGTAGTCGCCCGGTAGCATAATTTTGTAAATCTGACGAAATATATCGGGTTCATTTTCTTTCACCCATTTAAGCTTAGCAGCAGTAAAATTACCCGGCGAATTTAGCAGATGGGATAAACATTTTTCACTTCCAATATCCTCAAAAGCTTTTTCGCCGTATGGTACGGCCCTACTATCGCACCAGATGATTGAAGGACGAAGCACCTTTCTATTCTTATCTACCAGTACCAAACCATGCATCTGATAAGAGATACCTATGCCTTTTATATCGGCAGAACTGACCCTAGCTACATGCAAGATTTCCTGAGTTACCTGCTTAACATTTTTCCACCACTCTTCGGGATGCTGTTCAGCCCAACCAGGTTTTTCAGCAATCATGGCCATTTCAGTCTTCGGATAAAACGAAGAGGCCAATGTGGTTCCCTTCTCTGCATCAATCAGACTCGCCTTAATCGACGAACTTCCAATGTCATATCCCAGTAAGTACATATTCTTTGGTGTTTATAATTTTTGATTTTTAAGATATCTGCTATGACTAAAACGATAATACTGTGCCGGCTTGTGTGATACATTGCGTTCTCTCTCATTCACCGGAACAATATAGCCACCACGAGCCACACTTTTGCGAAAGTTTCTGTTATCCAGCTTCTTCCCTAAAATCAATTCATAAAGAGTTTGTAATTGTCTGATGGTAAATTTTTTAGGTAGTAATTCAAACAATTCAATGGGTTCGTGCTGGATTTCCTTTTGAAGGGTTTGCAGACCTACCTGTACTATATGGTTATGATCGAATGCCAGTTCTGGCAGATTCATAGCGTCCAGCCAAACTACCCGGCTATCGTTGGAAGGGGTATTATGAATTTTAATAAGCGCATAATAAGCAATGGTTACCACACGTTTTATTTTCATCTGAGTTTCGGACTGCAACCAATTCAGGTCTTCCTCCTTTTTTAACCGGTCGGGCGAGCCAAAAACGTGAAACTGTTTTAGAAAAATATTTTCCAGACCGGTCAATTCTTTCAACACACGATTGGCAGCTGTATCCACATCTTCGTCGTCGTAAACCATGCTTCCAGGCAACTTAAGGGTAAGAGGGGCTGTACGCTTTTCGGCAGGTATATCATAATTTCTGTCAATCAATAGCACCTTCAGGCTTTGGCCATCAAAACCGAAAATTACACAGTCGACTGATACATGCGGATTAAGCCGGAGGCTCATGACTAATTTTTTTGTAAAAGTAAACCAATGTTTTATAGATTCCAAAACTTAGCGTAATAAATACGTTAAGTGTTTTTTTAAAGTTATTATTTTCAGATGATTATTTATACATCAAACAAAAATGTGGTACCAAATAGACAGAAATGTAAACCTTGGTTATCTTTGTCATAAAAAAGCCGTGATTCAAATTGGTTTGCTGTCCGACACCCACGGTATTCTCCCCGATGAGGTGCTTTCATTTTTAACCGGTTGTGAAGAGATATGGCATGCCGGCGATATTGGCAATCTGAGGATCCTGGAAATATTACGCGGTAAATCACCTGTAATACGGGCAGTATATGGAAATATCGATGGCCAGGAGATACGACAACAATGTAAGGAGAGCGAATATTTTAGTTGCGAAGATGTCCTGGTGTTTATGACCCATATAGGAGGGTATCCCGGGCGGTATGCACGAGGAATCAAAGATAGGTTGTTGGAATTACGTCCTAGAATTTTTGTATGCGGACACTCGCATATTCTTCGTGTTATGTACGATCCATCGCTGGATATACTCTATATTAATCCAGGTGCTGCAGGAAAAGAAGGATTCCATGTCATGCAAACCGCTGTACGCTTTGTAATTGATGGTAGCGATATTCGGCAACTACAGGTGTGGGAGAAAAAGAAATGAGAAACGATATGAAAGATCCCATTTAATGCTAAAAAATGATTATTTTCATCATAATAAAATTATTTTTAAAAGTATGATGGAACACCCATGTTCGCAATTTTATCACTATTGTGTTTGCGATCGCAGGAACATGGGTGTTTCACAACATAGACAAAAAACGGTTTTAGAAATATATTGATAAATTCATTAGCAAAACAATCGGGCAACGAATTGTACAAAAGTATTAACGACGAAATATTCCCCGACCATAATCTTTATATGCGCTACAAACAAAAATACACCTATTATGCAGAAAAAAGTCTTTTTCACCACGTTCCTTTTAATAATAGCTTTGGGCAAACCCTCATGGGGGGCTAATCTGGATTCCTTGTTAAATGAACTTGAACAAGCAATATCGCTGAGAGATAAATATTATCAGCAGAAACTTGATCACATACTGCTACTCAAGCAGGCTATTAAGAAAGAAACCAGCCATGAAGTATTGTATCAGCTTTACTCCCAGCTTGAAGAGCAGTATGAATCATTCAATTACGACTCGGCCTTTCATTACAGCCTAAAAATATTTCAGTTGGCCCAGCACATGGACCAACCCGATCGCATAGCGTTAAGTAAGGTTAAACTTGGATTTGTATTACTCTCTTCTGGATTATTCAAGGAGGCCATTGACACGTTGCAGAGCATCGACACTTCAGTACTGAATACTAAACTTTTGTGTCAATATTATGCAACGCTGGCTCGTGCCTACTACGATCTGGCCGACTACAATAGGGATGGATACTATTCTGAATACTACCTGAAGGTAGGTAACCGCTATCAGCAAAGAGCCTGCGAACTGGCCGACCGGTCAACCAGTGAGTATTGGATGCACGAAGGACTTAAATTAATGAAAATGAGGCAATATCAGGATGCGAAGAGGGTTTTTTTGTATGCGATCCAACACTTTTCGCTCGATGATCATGCCTTTGCCATAGCTGCCTCGAGCCTGGCCTATGTCCACCTTCAGCTTCACGAAACTGAGCAAGCCATGGAAATGCTCACCAAAGCAGCAATTGCCGATATCAGGTCTTCGACCAAAGAAACCGTTGCTTTGCGTAATCTATCACAACTCCTCTTTGAACATGGCGATGTAAAAACAGCGTACCGGTATATAAAAATTGCGCTCGAAGATGCCTCGTATTACAACGCTCGTCACCGAAAAATAGAAATTGCCAGCATTTTACCCATTATTGAGGGGGAAAAACTCAATACCGTCGAGCGACAAAAGAAAATTATCACGGGTTATGCCATTGCCGTGTCGTTACTTAGTATGGTAGCCATCGCCTTTCTTATCATTATTTTTATGCAGATGAAACGATTGCGGCGTGCCCAGCAACAAATTCAGCAAGCCTATCAATCGCTTACCCAAACCAACGCTAAACTGCAGGAAGCTAATAAAATCAAGGAGGAGTACATTGGCTATTATTTCAATGTAACCTCGGAATATATCGATAAGCTTGAAAAATTTCAAAAAGATGTGCACCGCAAGCTGGTAGCCGGCAAAACCGAAGAACTTAAAAACTTGCTTGCCAACATTGATCTGAAAAAAGAAAAAGAAGAACTGTATCGGAATTTCGACATGGTTTTTCTTAAGCTTTTTCCTGATTTTGTGGAAGAATTTAATAAACTCCTGAGGGAAGAACACCGCATTGTGCTAAAAGAAAATGAGTTGCTTAATACCGACCTGCGTATATTTGCCCTGATTCGAATGGGGATCACCGACAACGAAAAAATTGCTAACATTCTGCAATATTCTGTAAATACGATCTATACCTACAAGACGAAAATAAAAAACCGGTCGTTGGTACCCAATGACAAGTTTGAGGAGTACGTTATGCAAATCAATTCAGTATAAGGGATTCGTGAAAGTGGCCTATGTTTATCGGCCAAAAAATTACGAATTTTAGACATAATTATTGATTCCTTTATCGGTATTTCTGGAAAATATATGCTACATTTATAGCTTAAATTATTAATACACAAAAACATGGAACACACACCTACCCATCACCATTCGCAGCAAAAAAAGAGATGGTTTAAGTTGTCTTTTTACACAGTAGGTATTGTCTCTACAGTATGGTTCTTAATCAGGGTTATTCCCAAACCCTCCCGAGCCACATACCCATGCATGCGTGCAGCTTTTCCGCTTATGAGTAGTTTTATCATTTATCTGCTAACACTATCGGGGTCGTTAATGGCTTTTCGCAAGGCGTTTGCCAGCCTAAAAAAATCGAGATATATTTTGGCAGGACTGCTGGCAGTATTGGGCATTGCCCTATTGTATACATATGCCATTCACGATAGCAGGATAAATCTGGCCAAAGCCGAAGTTATTGATCCCTCCGATGCACCCAATAGTCCCATGGGCGTAGCTACAGGCATTATGCCAGGACGTGTAGTATGGTGCCGAGATACCGCAGCAACCAAGACAAATTTCCGTTCGGGTACCTATTTTTTCTCGCCCGAAAATAATAATCCCATTATCTACCACAAGATGATGCGGGAATCAATCCTGAAGCTTACAGAAACCACAAATTTGAATGATGCCTGGGACAAGTTGTTTAAATTTTTCAATAAGAAAAAGAAAAATACCGAGACAGGTTATCAGGCTGGCGAAATTATTTTCGTAAAAATAAACCAGGGAACCATTTCATGGACCTGCTCAGAAAGCACAGGATGGGACTTCAATGCTTCGAGTAATAAGAAAAATGCTGGGGCATGCCAGGGTAATCCTTACACCATTCTGGCATTGCTTACTCAGCTAATCGATTCGGTGGGTATTCCGCAAGATAAAATATACGTAGGCGACCCCATTTCACACATTATGAAACAACATTTCGATTTGTGGAAATCGTACTACCCTAATGTAAAATATGCCGACAAGTCGTCGACTTCGGTGAGCAAATGGGGACGCACAAAAATCAATGTATCGGATCAGGCCGTACTATATTATTCCGATAAAGGTACAGTAATGCCCAATGCTGTTACCGACAAAATATACAAGGAAATGGAAACGGCCGACTATATGATCAACATCGCTAATCTAAAGGCTCATGTACGAGCAGGAATAACTCTTTGTGCAAAAAATCATTTTGGTTCGCATAGCCGCGATGGGGCATGGCATTTACACCCCAGCCTGGTTTCACCTACCGATCAGGAAAGCAACCCCATTAACAATCAATACAAGCAATACCGGGTATTTGTTGATATCATGGGCAGTAAGTATCTGGGTGGCAATACCATGCTTTTCATTGTCGACGGTATATATGGAGGCGATTACCACGAGCTTAATCCCCCTCGCCGATGGAACATGCCCCCCTTCAATGGTGATTGGTGCAATTCGCTGTTCATGTCGCAGGATCAGGTGGCTCTGGAATCAGTATGCTTTGATTTTTTACGCACCGAATATAACGGCACTAACAATTCAAACATTAACCCCAACTGGGGTGCAGTAGACGATTATCTGCATCAGGCTGCCTCCTCGACCGAATGGCCAACGGGCATTACCTACGACCCCGATAATAGCGGGACACCTATTGGTAGCCTGGGCGTACATGAGCATTGGAACAATGCTATTGACAAGAAGTACACAAGAAATCTGGGCACAGGTCAGGGAATTGAACTAGTAAAACTTGAGAATCAACCTTTTGATACCTCGGCATACCTTAAGCCCAGCCAGATCAGATCGGTTGATTTGATAGGAAACGCTTTGATTAGCCCCAATCCTGCAACCGACAAAATTAATGTACGTTTTTACAGCAAAACTCCTGGAAGATGTACCATTTATCTGATATCAACCGATGGACGACTGGTTGCCAACGAATCTATGGACTATATCAATGAGGGTTACCAGCAGGTTGAACTTTCTGTAGGTGACCTGAAATCGGGGCTATACATCTGCCATATAAAGGTAGCCAACAGCCAGTTTACCGACATGCAAACTTTGAAGTTTTACAAGAAGTAAGATTATAAAAAGATAATTACTATATTCTGAAAAAGGTTGTCCCAAAGACAACCTTTTTTGTTTATGCATTACTGATTAAAGCTTCTGAGCTTAATTTGAGTAAGTACCTTTTTGGTATATAGCGGAAAATCACCATTCATCATCCAGGAATAGTAGGAAGGATCTTTTTTAAGGACTTCCTCAACGAGCATGCCTTTGTATTTTCCAAAATTAAACACTTCCCTACCCTTTTCATCGTATATGATTCGCCCAACAAAATCGGCAGTGCGGTTGTGTGAAGAAAAACGGGAAAGAAAATCGACGCTATTTTCAAAAACCTCTCCAGGATTACCAGCGTTATCATAAATTGGCTGTCCCACATACTTGTCGAGCTGTGCCTTAAGTACTTCGTAGGTTGCGTAAGTATCGGCACGGGAACTATGGGCGTCAACCAACTCCTTGTTGCAGTATAGCTTATAGGCTGCACTGAGGGTACGTTGCTCCATGCGGTGAAAAATTACCTGCACATCAATAAACTTGCGCCTTTTAAGGTCGATATCCACGCCGGCTCTGAGAAACTCCTCGACAAGAATTGGAAAGTCGAACTTGTTGGAATTAAACCCGGCCAAATCACATCCTTCAAGTTCGTTAGCCAGCATCTGGGCTATTTCTTTGAAGGTAGGAGCATCTTTGACATCCTCATTGGTAATCCCATGAACAGCAGTAGCACGAGGATCAATAGGCATTTCAGGATTAACCCGATAGGTTCTTAAATCTTCATTTCCATTAGGATATACCTTAAGAAAAGTAATTTCAACAATTCTATCCTGGGCTACATTGAGCCCTGTGGTTTCGATATCAATAAAAACCAGAGGATTTTTAAGATTCAGGTTCATAAGGGTAATATTAAACTCTCTGGTCCAAAATATGGCAGATATTATGAACCAGAGACCTGCTCATTTTTCAGAATAGCTATCCTAACAATAAGGGCATCAGTAGCATCAGCACGTCTTCCCCTTCAATTTCCCGGTCGACCGGAACAACCAGTCCGGCCCGAGAAGGATCGGAAAGCTCGAGTGCCACATTGGTACACGAAAGATTTGAGAGTATTTCGGACAGGAAGGTAGACTTAAATCCTATTTCCATATCATCTCCATCGTACTGACAATTGAGTCTTTCATAGGCCGAGATGGAAAAATCGAGGTCCTGTGCCGAAATAATAAGCTGATTATTGGAAAGCGACAATTTCACAAGATTACTTGCCTGACTTGAGTATACAGCCACACGTCGCAAAGCATTGTAAAACTCAAGTCGGTCGATTATCATTTTGTAGGGATTATTTTGAGGAATAACCGCAGCATAATTAGGATAAGCACCTTCGATCAAACGGCAAACCATGCGATAATCGGGTAATTGGAAAAAAGCATATTTTTCGTCGTAGGTAACCGTAATATCGTTTTCCTCTTTGGCTAAAATAGCCTTGAGTAGAGCAGCCGGTTTTTTAGCAAGAATAAACGAACCATCCTCGGCCTCCTTAATGTCGGTTCTACGGTAACGAACCAGCTTATGCGAATCGGAGGCAACAAACGTAATATCATTTGATGTAATATCAACAAAAATACCCATCATCACCGGACGCATTTCATCATCGGCTGTTGCAAAGGAGGTTTTGGAGATACCCTGCAAAAATACCGATGCACTTGAGGTAATACTCTTGCTATTACCTCCAACCCTGGGGAACAATGGAAAATCTTCGGGATTTTGCCCCATAATTGAATATTTCCCGTTTTCAGTAAATATGTTGACAGCAAAATTTTCTGTATCAATCTCAAACGTTAATGGCTGTTCGGGAAATTCTTTCAGGGTATCGAGCAAAATTTTGGCAGGGATAGCAATTCTGCCTTCATCCTCAACATGCGTTAGCGGGAGCGTAGTCACGATGGTAGTTTCGATGTCGGATGCCGTGAGGGACAGCTTGTTATCTTTCAAATCAAATAGAAAATTATCTAAAATGGGCAAAGAATTTTTAGGGCTTATCACTTTGCTTATCACCTGTAAGCGCCCGAATAGGTCAGTACTGGATGCAACAAACTTCATTGAGCTTGATTTTTAATGGATTATCAATAATTGATTTGTTTTTTTCGTCAGTTCAAAAATAAAAAAAATCAGTCGTATAGCATGTGGCAAAAAATTCTTTTTTGAAAATTATTCTTTTTTTTGCACCAACGAACCCCTGTTGCCCAGTGCAAGTAGAGTTCAATTATTTTGCAAACGTTGCAATATGGTAGCGAGTTTTATTTTTTTGAGTAATAGCAATGAGTTTTCTTCCCCTTTGCAGGCCAACAATTTTAACAATTCTGGGCTCTCTTCCAGCAGTGGTCAATACTTCGAGCACCTCGCCTGCTTCGCAATCACATTCTTCTTCAAGTTTTTCATTTTCTAAGGCAAAAATTCGTTTGATGGGCAGGTGAATAAATCTTTCAATTCCATTTTGCGACATCATAACCGTTGCCTTCCTGCCTGTCAGTTCAATCACCACTCCCTTCCACAGCTTCCCTCCTTTTGTAAATACAACCGAATCGGAAAGCTCAATACCCCAGCGGTTGGATTGTGGATGTCCCAAATATTCGTAGTAGCTTGAAGAAAATGGTCTTTCGTTATCTGCCTCATCCTCAGTAACTATGTCGGCATATAGGGTGACAACCGTTTTTTTTACGAAAGGAAAATAGGTATTGCGAATGGATACCACGAAATTATCGTAAAATTCAGCTTTATGCAGCGGAAATGCACGATATAGGTTATTTTTTGCTGCAAATACCAGGCCCTCCATTTTTTGGTTCCCTATTCCCCAAATCGATACGGCTTGGGCTCTTCCTATTCCCATTCGTAAATAAGTACATTTGCTATTGCAATGCGAACCGGTAAGATAGTTTTGTTGCACCGAGCAACCGGTGGCAAGCAGGAGAGCGATAAACGACAGAATCATAAAGGGTTTAGGCATACCTTAGCAATTATTTTCTTTTAGTGCAAATGTAAATGTTTTAATTTACCTAAGGTAAAGTTCCGAGCGGAATGAATCAAGAATATCCACATAAAAAAAAAGCCAGTCTCATATCGACTGGCTTTTATGCACATCAAGCGATATGCGGCTTAAGCCTTGTTTGCGCTACCCAGCACGTTTACAATTTTGTGCTTGTAAAGTTCTTTTAACGCTTCACGAGCCGGACCCAGATATTTGCGCGGATCGAACTCAGCAGGATTTTCGGCCAGGACCTTACGAATAGCAGCTGTCATAGCCAAACGACCATCGGAGTCAATGTTGATCTTGCAAACTGCCGAAGCTGCAGCACGACGGAGCTGATCTTCAGGAACGCCAACAGCATCCTTTAGCTTGCCACCGTAGCTATTGATGGTTCGTACCAGGTCAACTGGTACCGACGAAGCCCCATGCAGCACGATGGGGAAACCCGGGATACGACGTTCGATTTCTTCGAGGATATCGAAACGCAGAGGGGGAGGTATGAGGATTCCATCGGGTGTACGGGTACACTGTTCGGGTTTAAATTTGTTGGCGCCATGCGAGGTACCAATAGAAATAGCCAGCGAGTCAACCCCCGTTTTCTTAACAAAATCTTCTACCTCCTCGGGACGAGTATAGTGCGACTGTTCAGCTACCACATCGTCTTCAATGCCTGCCAGAACACCCAGCTCACCTTCAACGGTAACGTCGTATTTGTGAGCATATTCAACTACCGAACGGGTTAGCTCCACGTTCTTTTCATAGGGATGATGCGAGCCATCAATCATAACCGACGAAAAGCCCATTTCGATACAGCTCTTGCAAAGCTCGAGCGAATCGCCATGGTCGAGATGCAATACAATAGGAATTGCATAACCCAGTTCTTTAGCATATTCCACTGCACCCTGTGCCAAATAGCGTAGAAGGGTTTGATTGGCATATTTACGAGCTCCAGACGATACCTGCAGAATAACTGGTGAACGAGTTTCTACACAAGCCGAAATTATAGCCTGCAGCTGTTCAAGATTGTTAAAGTTAAAAGCAGGAATTGCATAGCCTCCTTTAACAGCTTTCTGGAATAGTTCCCTTGAATTTACCAGACCTAATTCTTTATAATGAACCATTTTCTTATAGTTTTTATTAAAATGAACAGCAAAGATAAAAAATATTTTTTACGCTTTGGTACTGGATTACTATTTATATTTTATTTTTCATTTTTCATTTTTTGAGGATAATATTATTTGCCACTATTGTCCAAAATAATTAGAATAAAAATAAATAATACTTGATTTTCAATTCTTTTTGAAGTATTTTACTTTTTGCTCAAAAACACTCCACTAAAGAACATCACCCCTTTGGATTCCCCTCTCCTTCACAGAAAAAGAGGAGTTAGGGGCGAGGTTTTTTAGACGATAGTGATTATTTGCATAAAAATATCTATTGATATTCAATTGGTTAAATAAAAAAAGCACCAACCCAAATTTGAAATTTATCCATTTGAACTTAGAAAGTTTTGAATGGGATGAAGGGATGGGAACTTCGATTGGCTATGCCTTTGCTTCTTTCCCTTTCATGAAAAATTCGATTAACTTAAACTGAATGAATAATCTTGAACTGAAAACAATATAGACTTTACAAACTTTTTGGATAATACCACACAACCAAAAAAACAACTAAAAAAAGCAAGGGTTCAAAATTTTGAACCCTTTGAAACCCTCCTCAAAAACAAAAATTCGGCAACGTTAGCCAAACATTTTCGTGGTTAAGAAAACTTTGCGACTCTTTGTACCCTTAGTATTCTATTAGCAACAGTGCATATCAATTGTCTGTAACAGAAGAGAAGCCTATTTAGTATCTTCCAGTTCGTCAAACTCTATTTCAGCAAAATCTTCTGTGAGCTCCTCCGAAGAAGATATAATCAGCGGATTGGCAGTTTTAATGAAGTCGATCATTTCGGTAAGTCCCTCTACAAACTTATCAAAGTCTTCTTTATAAAGAAAAATCTTATGTTTTTCATAAAAAAATTTTCCATCGCGTCCCACGCGTTTTTTACTCTCGGTAATGGTGAGATAATAGTCGTTCTGTTTGGTAGCCTTAACATCTAAAAAATAAGTTCTTTTACCTGCCCTTATGGCCTTTGAATAAATGTCTTCACGAACGGAGGCTTCTTGCTCAGTCAATTTGTCTATTCCTTCTTCCATTGCTTTCCAGTTTTAGTTGGCCATTAATATTGTACACTAAAAAATGTGTGAAAAGGTAGAAAATTTTCCCTAAAATCGCAAATTTTTTTAAACCATTTATCAGAACGAGTTGTTTTTGGTTTATTTTATTTTCATAATAAAATTAATTTTTTAAGGTATGATAGCACACCCATGTGTTCGCAATTTTATCACTATTGTATTTGCGTTCGCAGGAACATGGGTGTTTTATAAAGCTTAGTATTTGCTAAAATACATCTCTAAAATTTATTTAATTTCTTGCATACGAGTTAATTTTGTATTTATTTTCAGATTTTCCCTGCTCTACACATGGTCATCAAATCATTTAACCATCATTTTAAGGTTGTAACTATTGTTGGCCGATTGAATGCGAAGACAATAAAGTCCCCGTGTTAATGCGGGTACTTTTAAGGATACCGAATAGTCGCCTGCTGGTTTGTGATATAGCTGTGAATAAAGCACCCTCCCATCTGTTGAAAGGATACTTATTTTAATAGATTCATTTGCAGGCGAAGAGTACCATACCTGAAAGCTACCCTCGTTGGGGTTAGGGAAAATGCTAGCTTGCACAGGCATAGCGACAGAAGCCACTGGTGTATATCTTTGGCTTTCACCGAGTGGGCCGTCGCCGATGGTAATATAAAATTCTCCTTCTACCCCGCCTCCACTACCATCAATCTGAATCCAGTATGTTTTGCCAGGAATAACATTGAGCTCGTAAATAGCTGCCTCGTATGGTTCGGTTAAATAATAATCATCGTTGGCAGCGACGAGATTAGTATTTTTAATGTTGGTACAGGTATCAGCATCGTACACAGCAATCTGGGTATCCATACCTTTGGTATCGATGCTAAGTTTTCCGGTAGCTGGTCCTATAACTTTAAACCATACGCTGTTCTGCAATCCTCCTTCGTTACACCAGGTTTTTTCATCGTAACAGCTGGTATCGGCCGGCATGGGTTCGTTGGGCTCTACCGTAGCCCCTACGTTGGTGAAGGGTCCGCTTTTCCCCAATGGCAATAAAATGGCATTACACATATCATCATTGATAGGGGGCTGCTTTACGTTAATATTAACTGTATAAGTACCTTTGCAGGTTCCACTGGAAGCTGTTAGCGTAAATTTGTGCAGACCCGTGTGCTGGGGATGAAAAAATACGGTTCGGGAGGTACTGTCGGATAGGTAGTAATTGGGGAACCACAGGTAGGACTCGGCATCGGCAATAGCCGTAAGCTTGGCTGTGTCGCGAATTTTGATGTAATCAGGAGCTCCTATAAGTACCGTTAAGCTTTTTACTACGCGGTAGCTGTACATAAAACTATCGATACCATCGGGACCGCTTATTTTGAGCTGAGCGGTGAGCTGTTGTTCTTCCATGGAAGCAGGTATCGAAACTGTATGGGGGCCCGGCCCGGTAGCTGTAGAGGGCACCACACCATTCCCAAATTTCCATTCGTAGCTGCTGATATTTCCCAACGAGCGATTGGTAAAGGTGATGGTACTTCCTGTGCATACCTCTTTTTTGTTGGCCTCGAAAAAGGCAACCGGCGAGGCTGTGGACGAGGCGTAGATATGTAGAACAATATTAGCTTCCCAATCTTTGGTATCGCGGCCAATGGCCTGCCATTCTTGGCCATCTTCGCTAACCCATTGACTGCCAGTAGGTTGAATAACCGGGTCGGCATAGAGCTCACCCAGAATTTCGGCTTTCATTTCAATGGGGATGGGACGTGTAAGACCTGGCGTATAGTAGCGGACTAACACGTAAAAAGTTCCATTAACTTTTACCGGCATGCTGTAAGCATAAAATCCCGGACACATGGCTGGCTCACTCACATAGTGCAGAAGTAAGTCGCCCACGGTATCGTTTTTTTGATCATATACGCTAAGTTCGATGACCGAGCCTGTACGAGGAATAAAGGTGCCAATTTTTTTTATGTATTTTTCTGATAAGGCATTAAATTTCAGCAAAGCGTATGCATAGTCGTGCGAATATCCAAAAAAACTTACTACCCCCACATTATCTTTGCTCATGAGAGTATCGAACACGTCGGTTGGTAAAAGAGTTGGATAAAACGAGACAGGCTTTAGGATGTGATGGTCGCCATAAGCAATGTAGAACAAGCCTTTATCTGCCCAGTTGGTACTCCAGCTGTTTTTGGCAATCCATGCGCCTTTACCATGCTGTGTGACCAGATTATCATCCCATCCAACCAGGAGCACCGCATGGTTGGGACCATTGCGGTCGTCGGAGTAGAATGTGTTGGTTGAGGAACGAAAGTATGCTTCATCCCAATGGATATTGGTGGCAACTCCTCCGTATCGCATAATTATTTTTTTTGTAAGGGCTGGATTATTGTATATCCAACGAGTTTCGATGATGTAAGATACAGGCTTATAGGTATCTATACAATGGAGCGTAGAGGTATCGTCGGGCGTATAGGGTACCTGACTTTCCTTCACGGGGCCTTTCAGCCGGGTATAATAGGCCATGGGAAAATACTCATTGCCCCCTTCACCGTATCCCCACATGTAACCATGACAGGTAGCCATGTGATGTTCCGACAGGTCGCTTGCACCCATTGCACTCAACACATTTATCCACCACGATTCTACCGAAGCTGTGCTGCTAAATGCCCAGCAGTTACCACCCCTTTGTCCCTGTCCCTGATTTTTAACAGGGGTAAATTTTCCCACTTCCCTCAGGTCGTAACGATCAGGAAGCCCAACTGTGTAAAGTTTTGACTCGGCAGGGGTTTCATAATATTCAGGTAATTGTACATAAGGAGGTATATAGCCTGTAGTTTGCTGGTTACTCTGAACAGCCGATTTGAGCAAGCTCTTTTTTTTCTGCTGATAATACTTAATCAAATCGGGATTTACAGGCATCACATGTTTTGATACCTGTGCCACAGCCATAGGAACCATAAAGATCAGGCCGAACCATGTTGGGAAATATTTTCGCATATAAAAATTTTTAAAGTTTAAATAAGTCTTCAAGGGTTACCACTTTCAGCCGGTTTTCCTCTATCACTTTAAACGCCAGTTGACGATTGTTGGTTCGCATAACAACGATACCTTTATCTTTCATCGAAAAAGCATACATGTATTCAATGCTAATCTGAGCCTCTGCAAAAGGTTTTAGAATTTTAGCCAGGGAACCGGCTTCGGCAGGTGTTTCCAATCCAATGACATCGGTTAAGTTTACGCTGAAGTTTTTGTTTTTTAGAAGATTCACGGCTTCAACCGGATCGGATACCAGCAGTCGTAATATTCCATATTCTGAAGTGTCGGCAATGGTTAGAGCTGCTATGTTGATTTTTTTTTCTCCCAATATATCCAGCACTTCGTTCAACCGACCCGATTTATTTTCGAGAAAAATCGACAATTGTTTGATTGACATGTTTCAGAAGTTTTTATTCAGGTTGTTTTCTTTTATCAACTACCTGCTTCAAATTAATTTCTTTTTTCCCAGTAAAATAATTATTTTGAACCAACTTGATGCGGGGCAGGATTTTGGTTTCTTCAAAGATACGGGAAGAAATATTTTTGGTCAAATATTCGAGTTTCCCATAGTTGTCGAGATAAAGATTATCCACTACTTCAACTTCGATGATTAGCTGGTCGCTATTGTCGATGTTATCGAGGTAAATCACGTAGTTGTTGCCAACCTCGGGAACGCGCTTAAGCGTTTCGGAAATTTGGGAGGGATACAATGCTCGGCCCTGGATAAAAAAGAGTTCATCAGTGCGATGCGTGATCACATCGATGCGTCGATGGGTGCGTCCACAGGAACAGGGTTCTTCAATTATTCGTGTAATATCGCCCGTGCGGTAGCGAATTAGCGGCATAGCTTCCTGATTAAGCGTAGTTATAACCAATTCGCCCCATTCGCCAGCAGGAAGAGGGGAGAGTTTCTCGGGATCAATGATTTCTATGAGAAAATAATCTTCCCAGACGTGCATTCCTTGCTGCTGTTCGCATTCAACGGCCATACCCGGGGTATTGATTTCAAGTATGCCATAGGACCGATAAATGGGTATTTTAAGCTGGTTTTCTGCTTTTTCTTTGTCCTGTTGGGACAGAGGGTCTTCCCCCACGATTAGCAGGCGCAATTCAGTATCCAACGAAGGGTTAAGGTCTAATTCATAAAACGTATCCAGCAGGGAGGGTAAAATGCCAGCTGGAAGATACAATACGGTGGTACCCAATTCCTTCATAAGCTGGATATGTCGATGCATGCTTATGTTACCTGCAGGAATCACCAATACGCCCAGTTCTTCGCCGCCCAGTTCGCAACCATGGCTGGTAGGGTGAAGTCCAAAATCGGTCATTACCTGCATAATGTCGGTGTGTATTACACCTACGGTATTAAAACTTCGGGCAACAAGCGATGCCCAGGCCGACAGGTCATCTTTAGAATAAAAAATTCCTTTTTTGGGAGCATAGGCCCCTGCATTGCTATGAAATCGCACCACTTCGCTTCGATCAACTGATAGTATCCCAAAGGGATAATGGGCAGAAAGATCGTTACGCAAAGTAAAAGGAAAACGCTGAATATCTTCGAGTGAGTGAATGACTTCTGCCCCCAGATGTTGTTGCTTGAACGCAGACCGATAATACAACGAGGATGTTGCGCGCTGAATGGTATTTTTAAGCCTGAATAGCTGGAGTTTTTTCAGCTCATCCCTACTAAGAGTTTCCATGCTATCCCAATACTGCACCTCCATATCCTGCTTTTTTTTTCAAATATAAAAAAATATTGTTCATTTTTCCAATTTCCTTTTTTTTAACGTAATTTTGAAAATATTGGTATTCAAAAAGTATAATAAACATGCGAGCTATCCCGGTGTTATGGGCTATTTATATTGCCATAGGTATGGATTGTATTTCGAGTCAGAAAGATGAATTTACCCGGTGGCGTACATTGATGGTAGAGGAGCAAATAATTAACCGGGGCATTAAGGATAAAAAGGTTATTGCGGCTATGCAAAAGGTGGAACGACACAGGTTTGTTCCCGATGAATATCAATCGATGGCCTACAACGATCATCCTCTACCTATTGGATACGAGCAAACCATTTCCCAGCCCTATGTAGTAGCTTTTATGACCGAAGCATTGCAGTTAAAACCTACTGACCGGGTTCTGGAAATTGGAACGGGATCGGGCTATCAGGCTGCTATCCTGGCCGAAATATGCGATTCGGTATTTACCATAGAAATTGTTCCAGAACTTGCTCAAACAGCCAGTAAATTACTGAAACAGCTAGGTTATAAAAATATTGAGGTTAAATGTGGGGATGGGTATCAGGGATGGCCGCAGAAAGCTCCGTTTGATGCCATTATTGTAACGTGCTCGCCTACAAAAATTCCACAACCCTTGAAAGATCAGCTCAAGGAAGGAGGAAGAATGATAATTCCGGTGGGAAGTCCCGAAAGTGGACAACAATTATATTTGATTAAGAAAGAAAAAGGACGGCTGATAGAAAAAGCCATTTTGCCAGTACGATTTGTTCCCATGATAAATTATGAAAAAAAAATCTATTGATTCCATGCAATTGCACGATATTTGCAATCATTGAGCTCAAAACGAAAAATTATGACAGTTGTAGAGATTATTCAAAGTATGCTGGCGCCGGGTATTATGATTTCGGCGTGTGGGCTTCTTTTGCTGGGGATGAACAATAAATATTCATTGGTAATCAACCGGATAAGAATATTGGATGATGAGAAGCGAAGGCTAATAGCCAAAAAACGCGATCAGCACCTCAGCGAGCTTGAAGATAGTCGATTAAAAAATATTGGAATACAGTTACCCAAGCTGGCATACCGTATCAAGCTGGTACGCAATGCAGTGGTGTTTTATAGTCTTGCTGTTGGATTTTTTATTATTAGCTGTTTATTCATTGGTTTTAACATTATCAATCCGCAATTTAATATATCGCAGCTGGCTATTATAGCCTTTTTGCTGGGTATGCTTTCGGTGCTTACGGGTATTGGTTATGCCTGCCGGGAGGTGATAAAAGGTTATCAGATTGTTATGATAGAAATGGAGACGGACAAGTAGAAAACAAAATGGCAAAGAACGCATATCCCGATAATTTTTATGAAAGTTATAGCCGACCAACATATACCGTTTTTAAAAGGAATTCTTGAACCCTATTGTAAGATTGAGTATCTTGATCCTCGAGAAATTACGCGGGAAGCCATCCACGATGCCGATGCCCTTATTATACGTACGCGTACCCATTGCAACGCCGATCTGCTCGAGGGTACAGGGGTAAAATTTATAGCCACCGCAACCATAGGCTACGACCATATTGATTTGGAGTATTGCCAGTCGCATGGTATACATTGGACCAATGCACCGGGTTGTAATTCGGGGTCGGTGATGCAATATGTAGCTGCAGCGTTGGTGATGTTGCAAAAGGCTTATGGTTTCAGGTATTCCGACAAAACCATTGGGGTTATTGGGTATGGACATGTAGGGAAAAAGGTTGTCCAATTGGCCGAAAACCTGGGCATGCGTGTACTTATTAACGACCCGCCACTCGAAAAGGAGCATGGGGTTTGTGGCCTGATAAGCCTGGATGTTTTGCTCAAAGAGTCCGACATTGTTACCGTTCATACCCCATTAAATAGGACAGGTGAATATCGAACCTATCATTTATTTGACAGGGAACGGTTTTTCTCCATGAAACCCCAAACAATCTTTATTAATACTTCGAGGGGAGAAGTAGTAGATACTGCTGCGCTGATTGAAGCTATAGATACGGGTCAGGTTGCAGCTGCTGTTATCGACGTTTGGGAAAATGAGCCCCATATCAATCGAGAACTCTTGAGTAAAGTTTTTATAGCCACGCCACACATTGCGGGTTATTCGGCCGATGGGAAAGCCAATGCTACCCTTATGTCGGTGAATGCTTTAAATCAATTCTTCAATCTGGGCATACCGGAATTGAAACTTCAACTTCCTGAACCTGAAAATAGCACATTATTGATAAATGCTGATCAGCAAAGTGATGAGGCAATATTCCGCAAGGCTATACTGCATACCTACCCCATCGAGAGAGATCACAATTTATTGGTCGGTAGACCCTCTAATTTTGAACATTTGCGTCAGCATTATCCCATTCGACGCGAATTTTATGCCTATACCTTAATGGTGAATAATATTGACCCAAGGTTATACAATAGTCTTATAAAACTAGGATTTCGTGTAAACAGATAGAAAGATTGCAACAAATCATGAGTTTTTTTGTTGATTCAAAAAAAACTATGCAAAAATACAGGTGTGTGGTGTGTGGATATGTGTATGATCCCGAGGAAGGGGACCCCGATAGTGGTATTCCACCCGGTACTCCATTTGAAGATATACCCGATGATTGGGTATGTCCCGTCTGTGGCGTATCGAAAAAAGATTTTGTTCCAGTTGAATTTTAACATTTTATCGTTTTATTTTTTAAAATAAATTTTATAATTGCAAAAAATTACATTAACTTTGCCTTGCATAAGTAATTAAAACCTTTACGATTCATAAAACCCCAGCTTGCCTTATAACCTTTATCAGTCAAAACATACGCACATGTATTTATAGGAATTGAAATACTATTAGGGAGGAATTACATGATAGTTCAGTCCCAAGGAAGGTGGGTATTACGGCCAGTTAGTGAAACGTTACAAGAAATTATTGGGGTAACCGTAGGGAATAATAATGCCCATTGCGGATTATTTAACTCTTACGGGCATAGGATGGCAAATGAGGGGAAAAACCTTTTGCTAAAAGTCAATTTTGCAGAAACGTTAATGTATCTGTCGGAAAATAAATCCTTTTATCGAAGCGGTCATATAGTTTGGTTCAAAAAATCGTTACCCGAACGCATAGCCATACGCTCTAAAGATACAAATTCATTCAATAATGAAACGTTAAGCAGGGCAGGAACCGGCACGAAGAATCAACACATTTTTAAATATTGCTGTTCTTGCAGTGTCAATAAGCAATGGTGGCAAAGGAGTAGAAGTTGTTACGACCCGGATAAATATATCTTTTTAATGATGGGGACTACAGGAAGTGTAAGCTCTACAATAGAAATAGAAGTTGTGTACAAAGGAAATTTTGAAATTTCATAAAAAAATATTTGTACTTATACGTTCATGGAATAATTATCAATAGATTAACAGATTCAATTATAACAACTATGAGAAAAAAAGTTAATGGTAAAGCAGCTGATACATTTGTAGATGAAATCTGGAAGGAAATTCCGGGGACTGATGGTATGTACATGATAAGTAATTATGGCCGACTGAAGTCATTTCGTCGGGATAAGAGTGAGGGTAGGATAATGAAGCTGGCGCAGGTGAAGGGATTTCGAACTGCAAATATAAAAATTAATGGACGATATAAATCATGCTTGGTTCATAAGCTTGTAGCCGAAGCCTTTGTTCCCAAGCCTTCAGAAAACCATAACTACATTACCCACATTGATGGGGATGTAGGGAACAACAAGGCTTCGAACTTAAAATGGATCACCCGTGAAGAAAATTACGCTCACGTAATTGAGCGATTGAATGAAGCCAATCGTAACCGTCCTGGTCGATTTGCTCCGTATGCTAAACTTACGCTCGAAGACGTAAAGCATATTAAAAATATGCTGCATTTGGGAGTAAAACAAAAAGTTATTGCCAAGATGTTTTGTGTAAGCGAGATGCAAATTACCAGGATTAAAAAAGGCATTAATTGGCCCGAGGTAAAACACGATGAAAACGTAAAAACAATTACCTTCCGGTAACCAATTAATTACTAACCAATTATTAATCTAAATCATGAAGGAGGGCGCGAGTTCGCACCTCCTTTTTTTGTATGTAAAGGCATGATGGAATAACCAATACACCAAATGAAGATTACCGCATATCCAATGATAGATGCCACCGGAGCTTTGAGTCTGTTGGCGGTCATAAAACTTGCCAAAATGAAACATTTCGTTTGTCTTTATTCCTGATGGGGAATGAAATGTACCCTTACCGAAAAATCGGATTACAGATTTTGCATGTCTATCAGTCCTTTTAAAAATAGATCTACGAATGATTTAATGATTATCTTTTTAAAATCGAATAAAAATTTACCCACACAGCAAGGGCTGTTTGCTACTTAACCTAAACTTAATCCTATATTAAGCATTTGCTTATTTCCTTGCTTTTTCTTTGGGTGCGAAATTTAAAATCAGAATTATGAGAACATTTATTGCACTCTTTGTATTATGGTTTGTAGTCTTTTGCAGTGCAGCACAGCAAAAGGTAATTCGTATTAAAGGGAGCGACACAATGTTGCCGCTATCCCAGAAGGAAGCTGATGAGTACATGAAGAAAAACATGGATTATAAGGTTATTGTGAACGGAGGGGGGTCGGTAACAGCCGTATCGGCTTTACTTTCCGGTGAGGCCGATCTAGGCATGATGTCGCGTAGCATGAAAGCCGAGGAAAAATTAAAGTTTCAACAAGGGGATCAAAAGCTGGTTGAGGTTATTATTGGTTTCGATGCACTGGCTGTTATAGTAAATCCACAAAATAAAGTCGATAAACTTACGATGGAACAAGTAGATGCTATTTTTAGTGGCACCCTTGAAAATTGGAAGGAAGTTGGTGGAGAGGACAAAAAAATTATAGCAGTTTCGCGCGAGGCAAGCTCTGGCACCTATGGTTTTTTTAAGGAGCATGTTCTAAGGGACAAGGAGTATGGTCCTTCGGTTTTGCTCATGCCCAATACCGAATCGATCGTTGACGTTGTTGCGCAAACTCCTGGTGCTATTGGGTATGTTGGGCTGGCCTATGTTGATGAACGAGTTAAAACAGTAGCTATATCGAACGACCGGGGAAATACATTCTATGCCCCCAACCTCGAAAATTGTAAAAATCATAAATATCCAATTTCCCGTCCGCTTTTTTATTATTATCCGAATGCAAAAGATGAGTTGGTTAAACCTTTTATTCAATTCGTACTCTCAGATGAAGGACAAAGGGTCATTCGACTGGTAGGATATGTACCCTTAAAATAAGAGCTAAATAAATTATTCGGATATGCGCTATTTACTGGTTTTGTTAGGGTTTTGCATGCAAAGCGTGGGGTTGTTTTGCCAATACAAAACAGTGACAATTGGCAACAAGGTGTGGATGGCCGAAAATCTGAATCGTGACATTCCGGGAAGCTATGTATATAATGGACAGCCAGAACTTGCCAAAAAATATGGCCGGCTGTATACCTGGGAAGCAGCACGCAATGCATGCCCTGCAGGTTGGCGCCTCCCTACTGCCAGCGAATGGGATGCGTTAATTGCAGCGCTGGGTGGTGAAAACACAGCAGGGAAGCAGCTCAAGGCTTCGGGTACGAGCGGATTTAATGCGCTATATGCGGGTTACACCAATGGACAATCTTTCTTTTTCCTTGAATCGATGGGAGGCTTCTGGAGTGCCTCCGAATACGACAATGCACATGCCTGGTATTACTTTTTTACCAATAAAAATGATGCTTTTACCAAGACTTATTTCAATAAAAATTACGCATTCTCGGTCCGTTGTGTAAAAAATTGATTGTATGAGAATTACTATAGCCAAGCGCTTTTCATTGGGTATTTTTCTGATTTTTATTGGTGTGATTGTAAATATCCTATATACCTCTTTTGTTGTCTATAAAAACAAAAAAATTAACGAGCAAATTACGCAGATATACCAGCCTACACGCATGCAGTTGACACAACTTTCGGAAATGATACGAACCTCAGAAATGCTTATTCGCAGCTGGGTTTTTATCGATCGCATTAGCAATACGCCCGATAAGCAAGCATTATCAAAGATTATCCGCAGTCAATTTCCTGTCCTTAATGAACAATTGCAGCTGTTACGCCTTCGTTGGGATATCAACGACACCATAGGTTTTGCACAATGGTACCCCTCTATTTCAGACGATATCCTTAAAAAGTTATTTGCCCCATACACTTCAATCATGGAAACGCTTAGTACAACTGAAGCCTACAACGATCCGCTTACCATGATGCAAATTTTACCGAAGGTAGAGTATCAGGGTCAACTGATTGTAGTTGCTGACAGTTTGGTAGGAGCTATTGAAGCGATGAATGCTAAAATTGCAGCGGCAGAAAATCGCAGTCGAGGGGGAATGACGCAATTCTTCAATGATTTTTTCAGGATGTCTGTAATTTCGGGTATTTTCATAGTGCTCATTGCCATTATTGTAGCTTCGTGGCTGGCACGAACCCTGTTGTTACCCATGAAACATACGGTGCAGTTTGCCCGGGAAATACACGCTGGTAGACTTAATGTACACATTCCGGCCGATCGAAACGACGAAATAGGCGTGATGCTTGATACCCTCAATAGCATGAAGGATCAACTGGTGGAAATAATCAGAGAAATAAAGGAAGCGGTAGCAAGCATGTCGAAGTCGAGTGAAGAGATACTACATACGGCCAATCAACTTTCGTCCAACGCTTCGCAGCAAGCCTCATTTGTTGAAGAAATATCGGCCTCGATAGAAGAAATGACTGCCAATACAGCACAAAATGCTGAACATTCGAGGCATATACGCGAAATGTCAATTTTAATTTCCAAGGAACTCGAAGAGGTGGGTAATACCGCCCGAAAATCTTCCGAATCGATGCGAAACATTGCTGAAAAAATCAACATCATCAGCGATATTGCATTTCAAACCAATTTGCTGGCATTGAATGCAGCTGTCGAAGCAGCCCGCGCAGGTGATAATGGAAAAGGCTTTGCTGTGGTAGCCTCAGAGGTTCGAAAGCTGGCCGAACGCAGTCGAACGGCTGCCGACGAAATCATTACGCTTACCCATACCACGCATACGCTATCCGAAAGCTCTAATGATCAAATACAGAAAATTATTCCACAGATCCTTCATCATTCTCAGCTTGTCGAAGAAATGTATCATGCCAATCAGGAGCTTAAAATTACCATCGAGCATATCAATCATTCCACGCAGCAACTCAGTCAGTTTACACAGTACGTTGCCCAATTGGCTTCTGAACTACACGAACGTTCCAAGCAAATCGATCACCTTTCGGAAAAGTTCGAACATACCACAGATTTCTTTATATTAAACTGAAATATAATCCCGTGCAAATGGTGTCTATTGCATGCGTTAGGGTTCTTTCCCTTGCTATTTCACAAAAATAAAATTCACAAAAATTTCCCCTACATTAGGCAATTTCATACCCATTCGATAGGTAGAACTTACAGGCATTTTTTCATAAAATTGCTGAAAATAAAATCTTTCAGCAATTATTATCCGTATGAGGATAGGTAGCCTGTCTGAGTTCCTGTTCATCATATTTTTTTCAATTTTCCAGCAGTTGTGCCCTGCGCATGAAATTGAACCAATCTATAAATTTAGGCATCTGACCGTGATGGACGGGCTGTCGTCGAAATGGGTTAAATGCATTTACCGCGACCGGCTGGGATATTTATGGATCGGCACAGCCGACGGACTTAATCGCTACGATGGCATTAATATCAGGGTGTATAAGTTTTCTCTATCCGACTCATCCAGCATTAATCACAACTTTGTGTCGGCTATTTATGAGGATCGACAGGGAAATCTGTGGATAGGAACGCAGGTAGGATTGAACAAGTATCTTCGAAATAAGGATTGTTTTTACAGGGTAAAGGCAATTAATAACTATATAAGCAGTTTTCTGGAACTCGACAATGGCGAGCTATATATTGGCTCAGCCGGAGGATTGTTTGTCATGAATCCCCAAACCGAACGAATCTGGCAGGTTAATCCCGAAATAGGTATAGAATCACTCGTAAAGACAGGCAAAAATAGGATTTGGGCAGGCGCCCGAAATGGTTTATTCTGGATCGATAGTAGCTTACATTTTCATAGGGTTGCTCTCACGTCGCAGGATGTGCGCATACGGGTCCTTTACGTCGATCACCTGCAACAACTCTGGATGGGTACTGAAAATTTAGGATTATTTGTGGTGGCTAATCCTGCAGATCCAAAACAGAAATTTGTTTTTAAAAATTTTCGTCATAATCGAAATAATCCGTTTTCCATCAAAGAAGGAACTATTTACGCCATAATCCAAGATTCGTACCAGAATTTATGGATTGGGGTTGAAAATGGAGGCATTAACATACTGCAAACCAGCGAATTAAAGTCTAATGTACCAAGATTTCAACACCTTGATCACAATCCTTTCGATAGCTACACACTATGCAATAATTCTATTCATTCCTTATATTGCGATCAGCAAAATACGGTTTGGGTGGGCACCTATGGCAATGGCCTAAGTTATACCAACCCTCTGCTCCAAAAATTTGACCATTACCGACAAATTCCTGGTTCTACCCTATCGCTGAATAACAACTTCGTCAATGCTATTTACGACGAAGAGGCTTATACTTTCATTGGAACCGAACAAGGGCTTAACGTGCTGGATAAGCGGAAAAAGAAGTTTTTATATTATAAATCTTCGCCTGAGAATAAGCACACCCTGAGCTCGAATGTGATTTGGGCAATTTATCGGGATAGGAAAAATAACCTCTGGATAGGAACATGGAATGGCGGATTAAATAGGTGGGATGAGAAAAATAGAATTTTTGAACGGCTAAAATTTTTCCCGACCGATTCTGCAGGTATGGCCGGCAACAGCGTAACCAAAATAATGGAAAGTAGCGACGGTTTGCTATGGGTTGCTACACTGGGCAGGGGACTATTCAGCTATAATTACAAAACACAACAATTTACCCAGTACCGTTTTCAGGTAGGACAAAATACGCTGTCGTGCGACTGGATATTTGACATTGTCGAGGACAGACTGGGAAATATATGGATTGCCTCGACGGAGGCCGTTGACGTTTTCGATCGTCGGCATAACAGATTCAGAAAATATGTCTATCGGCCAGATAATCCACGTAGTATTAGTTACAATGGGGCTATAGTACTGTTCAGGGATAGTAAGGACCATATCTGGATTGGAACCAGTAATGGGTTGAATGTGTATGATGAGCAATGGGATGGTTTCCGTTATTATACCGATAGGGATGGACTACCCAATGCCAGCATAAAAGGCATTTGTGAGGATAAACGGGGAAACCTGTGGCTAAGCACCAATCGGGGAGTTTCAAAATTTGTCGATGGCGTCCACATACCGTCCCATCCGGCATTTATAAATTTTACCGTTAGCGATGGCCTGCAGGAAAATGAGTTTAATGCCCGGGCTGCTTTTAAAAACCAGGAGGGATATCTGTTTTTTGGAGGACCCAATGGTTACAATGTATTTCACCCCGATAGCTTACAGCAAAATGAATATATCCCCCCGGTAGTTTTTACCAATCTCTTTGTATTTAATAAACCGGTACAGCCCGGCGATAATTCAAAGATATTAAACGAAAATATTAGTCAGGTAAAGGAAATAAAACTTAAAAAGCGTTTTAATGTATTTACCATTGAGTTTGCAGCACTCAATCTGATTGCCCCCGAAAAAAATCAGTATGCCTACTATCTCGAAGGTGTTGATAAAACATGGAATTACGTCGGAAATAAACATTCGGCCACCTATGCCTATCTTCCTCACGGCAATTATGTATTGCATGTAAAAGCCTCGAACAATGATGGTAAATGGAACGACAAAGGGACCTCCTTGATCATCAGAATAATTCCAGCATGGTGGGAATCGATACCTGCAAAACTCCTTTATGGGGTAATATTTTTTCTGGCGCTCTATTTTTTTAGAAAATATACGCTCATATCGGTTCACCTTAAAAATCAGCTGTGGCTCGATCATCAGGAAAAACAAAAGATAGAGGAACTGGGACGACTTAAATTGCAATTTTTTACCAATATATCCCATGAGCTGCGAACCCCGCTAACCCTTATTTTGGGTCCCCTCAAACGGCTGATCGATGAGGGTAAAGCCGACGAAATCCTTCATACGGTTTATCGCAATGCATTGCGACTCAAAACATTGGTCGATCAAATTCTCGATTTTAGTAAAATTGAAAACGAGAAAATGACCCTACAACCTGAGGAAAGGGATGTTGTTACGGTTATCCTGGACACATTACAGAACTTCGCCGATTTTAGTCGTCAAAAGAGGTTAAACCTTTTGTTTCGAACTAATGTAAAGAGCTGTGTGGCTAAAATTGATGCTGATAAAATAGAAAAGATTGTTACCAACCTGCTTTCCAACGCCATAAAGAATACTATGGCTGGTGGCAAGGTGGAATTGGAAGTACGATATGAAAATCATCATCTCGTGCTGATAGTCTCTGATACTGGCCAGGGTATAGCTGCTGATGAAATAAAACATATTTTTGAGCGGTTCTTTACCTCTACCAATACAAAGATTAACCGAGGAGGTACGGGTATTGGTCTCAATCTGACCCACAAAATGGTGGAATTGCTGGGGGGCAACATTACAGTCGATAGTAAATGGGGCAAGGGAACCACATTTACCATTCACCTCCCCCTGACTGAATTGACTACCTTCGAAGAGGGCAACCAGATGCTGGAAATATCCTCTACCGCCCTTGTTTCCCCGAAGGATAGCGAGAAAGGTTTCAGGCCAACCGGTAGCCCCACAATTATGATTGTTGAGGATGATGAGGAAATGAGGGATTATCTGGCTTCTTTGCTGGCAATGCATTATCACGTTATTGTTGAAAACGATCCCGAAAAGGCACTGGAACAATTGGCCAGCCGCTTGCCCGATGTAATTATTAGCGATGTGATGATGGAAAGCATGGATGGCTATGAGTTTTGTAAAAAAATTAAGCATGATATGCGTTATTGCCATATTCCTGTTATACTGCTTACTGCCAAAACTACTGTCCCCGACCAGATTCAGGGGTTCGAAACCGGTGCCGATGATTACATTACCAAACCCTTTGACGAAAGACTACTTATCTCACGCATCGAAAACCTACTGGAAAATCAGGAACGCATTCGCCGACAGTTGTTTCGCGAAAATGGTGAAATAAATCGCAATTCCGGCGTAAGAGCATTGGATTATGCTTTTCTGGAAAAAATTATGGAGATTATACGAAGGCAATACTCCGATCCCGATTTCAATGTTAACCATATCATTGAACAAATGGGCATTAGCCGCAGCGTATTTTACGCAAAACTAAAATCACTCTCTTCCCAGTCGGTCAATGAATTGATTACCAACTTCCGTCTGCAAAAATCGGCTGAGCTTTTACTTAATAGTCAATTAAGCATTAGCGAAATAGCCATCGAATGTGGATTCAACGACCCGGGCTATTTCAGCCGTTTGTTTAAGCAACGTTTTGGAATTTCCCCTAAAGAGTATCGAAACAACAGAGATGAACCTAAAATCTTACTTTAGTCTAAATAAGAATAATGTTCTTATCCCCAAAAAAAAAATTTACTATATCGAACAACGAAATAAAATTGTTTTTAAATTTGTAGCTGTATTGAAGCTAGGGGTGCCTAATTAAGAAAGGCTGAGATTATACCCTCGGAACCTGATCAGGGTAATACCTGCGAAGGGAAGCTCTCAAGAGCATACTCTCCGGATATATACCTTTCTTTAAAGCGCATCCTTTAGTTTTAAATGTCTCACTTTTAAAACTAAGGATATGGAACAGCTTATTTCATTAGGAATCGTTAATTCTTACTTCGAGAAGTTAAAGAACAATCTGAGTGTTGATGTGGCAATTGTTGGTGGAGGTCCGTCGGGACTGGTAGCGGGATTTTATCTTGCTAAAGATGGTTATAAAGTATGCCTGTTCGAAAGGAAATTAGCCCCTGGAGGCGGAATGTGGGGAGGAGCTATGATGTTCAATCAGATTGTGGTTCAAAAAGCTGCTTTAAGTGTAATCCATGATTTTGGGGTGGATTATCATTCATACCAGGATAATCTTTACACCATAGATTCTGTACAAGTTACAGGGGCATTGATTTATAACGCTTCTAAAGCAGGCTGCACGATATTTAATTGCATTTCAATTGAAGACGTTGTACTTCAAAACAATAAAGTAAATGGTCTGGTAATCAATTGGGCACCAGTGCACCGTGAACACTTACACGTTGATCCGCTTATTATACTTGCCAAAGCGGTTATCGATGGAACCGGCCATGATTGCGAAGTAGTACGTACCCTTGAACGTAAAAACGGGGTTCAGTTGAACACTCTCACGGGTAAGGTAATGGGCGAAAGATCTTTATCCGTCGAAGAAGCCGAAAGAACAACTATTGAAAATACGAAAGAAATCTATCCTGGCTTGTTCATTACTGGTATGGCTGCCAACGGTGTATGCGGAAGTTTCCGTATGGGGCCTATCTTTGGGGGTATGCTATTGTCGGGGAAAAAAGTAGCACAACTGGTAGCTGATTACTTAAAAAAAATCTGATGGATAATTTTGGTATATACATTATCATTACCAATCCCACCCTACCCTATGAAAAGATTGCTGAGATATGCGTCGAAAAAGAAATACGCATGCTTCAGCTCAGGGAAAAAACATTGTCGGACAGAAAAATAATAAAAATTGGAAAACTTATAAAAAGCATTACCAAAGGAAGTAAGACAAACTTTGTTATCAATGATCGTCCGGATATTGCTGCCATTTGTGAGGCCGATTATGTTCATCTGGGCCAGGACGATTTGGACATAGATGAGGTACGAAGGCTATTTCCTAATTTAAAAATTGGTCTATCGACGCATTCAATACAGCAAGCCAAAGAGGCACTTGCTAAAAATCCCGATTATATTGCCTTTGGTCCCATATATTCAACAAACGCAAAGGCCAGGCCTGACCCGCCTGTGGGTACAAACCTTCTTAACGAAGTGGTCAGTATGTCGTCTATTCCGGTAGTGGCAATTGGAGGAATATTTCCCGAAAACATTCAAGAAATTATCAAGGCTGGAGCAAAAAATTTTGCAATGATAAGATACTTTATGGGTACGCCCGATTTAAAAGCTAAAATAGATTTTTTGAACAGCATTCTGAACAAGCAAGAGAACATGTTTAACAATAATTACGAATTAGTATGAAACACCCATGTTCCTGCGAACGCAAACACAATAGTGATAAAATTGCGAACATGGGTGTTCCATCATACCTATAAAAATTAATTTATTATGATGAAAACTCGAATAAAATATGCAAAAGAAAAAATATTAACGCCTGAATTCAGGGATGTTGCATTAAATGAAGGAGTTGACCCCAATTGGTTACTCAACGAAGTAGCCGAAGGAAGAATAATTATTCTCAAAAATATTAACCATTCGATAAAACCATTGGGTATAGGCAACGGTCTAAGGACAAAGATTAATGCCAACATTGGCACATCGCCCCAACATTGCCATATTGACGAAGAGATAGAAAAAGTACGCATAGCCACCAAATATGGTGCCGATACTATTATGGACCTGTCAACAGCAGGAGATTTGCACGATAACCTTAAAAAAATACTTGAAATAACCAGCATCCCCGTCGGCACAGTACCTATTTATGCCGTAGCCGCTAAGGTTGTTCAAAACGATATATCAATTGCCCAAATTCATCCCGACGATCTTTTCCATGAGATTGACTATCAGGGAAAATTAGGGGTCGATTTTATGACGTTGCACTGTGGCGTAACTAAGGAAAGTATATCAAAACTCAAGGAATCAGAAAGAGTATGCGGAATTGTTAGCAGAGGAGGATCCATTTTAAAGAAGTGGATTATAGAAACGGGCAAAGAAAACCCGCTTTATGAAAGATATGACGAGCTACTTGAAATATGCAAAAAACACGAAATTACCATCAGCCTTGGCGATGGACTAAGGCCTGGTGCTGGAGCCGATGCCAACGATAGGGCTCAAATTTCCGAACTTATCATACTTGGCGAATTGGCCAAACGGGCTAATAAAAAGGGTGTACAGGTAATGATAGAAGGCCCCGGGCATACTGCCTTAAATCAAATTGAGACGATCATAAGGATTATGAAAAATGTTTGCAATAATGCACCATTGTATGTTTTAGGGCCATTGACTATCGATAATGCGCCAGGATATGATCATATTGTGGGAGCCATTGGAGGTTCGTTAGCAGCTTACTATGGAGCCGATTTTCTTTGCTATGTTACTCCGGCCGAACATTTATGCCTACCCAACATTGACGATGTTAAAAATGGAGTAATAGCCAGCAAAATAGCAGCCCTCACTGCCGACACTGCCAAAGGAATGAAATATGCACTGGCGCTAAACAGGCAAATGTCTGTATCGAGAAAAAATCTCGATTGGCAGGAAATGTTCAACTGGGCAATTGACCGCGAATTGGCCGAAAAAAGAAAAACAGAGTCGGAAAGCAAAGAAACCGACTACTGTACCATGTGTGGAAAACTATGTGCTATTAAAATGGACCTGTAAAAGGCATGAAATATATACTGATAATAGCAGCCTCCGATTCGAGCGGCGGTGCAGGCATCCAAAACGACGTACGGGTTGTTTCGGATTGGGGGTGTTGGCCAGTTACGGCCGTTACCGGAATAACAGTTCAAAATTTTAACAAAGTATTTAAAATTAAACCATTAGCCCCCAAAATTCTTATGCAGCAGATTCAGGTTTGCTTAAATTCATTCGATGTCAAGGCCATTAAAATTGGGGCCTTATGTAGCCACGAAAATTTAATGGCGGTAATATCATCCCTTAAAAAAATGGATAAAATTCCTATCGTATTCGATCCAGTGCTAATTTCATCGAGTGGAAAAAATTTTTTACCCTCAAAGTCATTAAATATAATTAAAAAGCAACTGTTACCCTTATCAACAGTGGTAACACCCAATAAAATAGAATTAGAGTTGCTGCAAAAAAGTAAGCTAAACAATATTGAAGAAGGTATAAATGCTGCCATTGGGTTATCAAAGCAATATCATACTTCGGTCTTTCTTAAAGGAGGGCATTTTGACAGCGATGTTGTAAATGAAGCATTAATAGTCAACGACGTAGTTTATAAGTATTTGCATGCCCGTTATCATTTTTCTTATTCGCATGGGACAGGATGTACCTTTTCAACCACCTTAGCCTGTTTGCTGGCAAATGGAAAAACCCTTCAAGAAGCCTGCCCACAAGCCTCAGAATATGTTGCAAAAAGGTACCATGAAATTTCCATTGAACTGAACAGTTGAGACGACATGCATGGCTACGCTATGAATTTTAATTCTTGTTTCGAAATGGCCACCATTTCCTGCACATCACAACAAAGTACAATAGTTCCTAAATAGCCGTGTATTAGGTGGAGGCAAACCCCTGTCTGAAATATGACTGGAACAACAGAAACAGAGGTATTAAAAAAGAATGATATGGAATACAAATAAGAAATAACGGAAAGATTATAGGGACGCAATGTTGGTGTATTAAGTGAATTATTAGGTTTCTTTCCTATAAATCTGGTATGAAAAAGCAAAATTTCACCTACTTTTGCTTATGGTTAAAGTTCCAGAGGGATGAATCTTTTCTATGCTACCGATATCGATGGTTCTACCATAATTTTACCTCCCGACGAATCGCATCATTGTCTTCGCGTGCTTCGCATGCGCAGGGGCGACGAAGCTGTTGTTACCGATGGTAAGGGAAATATGTACTATTGCACCCTTACCGGCAGTAAAGGGAAAGAGGCCTATTTGTTAGTAAACAGGATAAAGCATATTCCGCTGCGTTCATACTATTTACACCTGGCTATGGGTTGCCTGAAAAATCACGATCGAATGGAGTGGTTGATAGAAAAGGCAACCGAGGTAGGCGTGGATGAAATTACTTTCCTCAATACCCACTATACCGAGCGAAAACAGGTCAATTTTGAACGTTTGCAGAAGATTGCCATTGCGGCCATGAAGCAATCGCAACAAGCCTATCTGCCCATAATACATCCGCAGGTTGTTACTTTTACCCATTTCGTTGAACAACCTACCCATCCAACACATAAATATATAGCCCACTGTTATCCCAATGTTTCAGAAAGGGTTTTGTTGGCTAAGCATTGCCCATCCGGACAAAAAGTGCTGTGCATGATTGGGCCCGAGGGCGACTTTTCTGAAGAAGAGGTAAAAATGGCTATGGAAAAAGATTTTACACCGGTTTCGCTGGGTAGCAGCCGGCTTCGATCCGAAACTGCCGCCCTGGCCGTATGTTTTACGATAGCTATTGCCAATGAAACACCCATGTTCCTGCGAACGCAAACACAATAATGATAAAATTGCGAACATGGGTGTTCCATCATACCTTTAAAAATTAATTTTATTATGTTGAAATAAAGCTATGAATAATATTCCCTTTTTAAAACAGGTTACCCAGCATCTGGTGCAAAACTTTCCCAAACAGCTGGACGAAATTTGCCTGATCTTCCCCAACCGAAGAGCCATAACCTATTTTCATAAATATCTTTCGGAGTGTGTTAGCGAACCCGTGTGGTCGCCGGCTTGCTATACCATTACCGAATTCTATCAAAAATTTTCTTCCCTGCACCTTGCCCACAGCCTATTGCTCAATGCCCAGTTGTATAAGGTCTTTCAGCAGATTCATCCTTCTTCCGAAAGCTTCGATCATTTTTATACCTGGGGCAATGTTTTGCTTTCCGATTTTGATGATATTGACAAATATCGAATTGATGCTGAAAAACTTTTTACCCACATTGCCCAGATCAAACAAATCGATGAAATTTTTCCCTATTTTACACCCGAACAACAGGAGCTAATAGCCCGTTTCTGGCATCATTTTCATGTTTCGAGAGATAGTAAAGAGAAGGAACAATTTTCGGCGCTCTGGCAGAAACTTTATAGCATATATCAACAATTTAAAACTATACTGCTTCAACAGGGGATTGCTTACGAAGGCATGTTGTTTCGTGAGGTAGCCGAACTTTTCAACAGTAATACGATTCAGATTCCATATAGCCGGGTGGGATTTGTTGGCTTGCATGCGCTTACCGAATGCGACCGAGTAATACTTAATTATTTCAAAAATGTTGGTACGGGACTGTTTTACTGGGATTACCACCCCCATTTTATTGAAGATGAAGCGCATGAGGCAGGCTATTTTATCAGGCAAAACCTTAAAGCATTTCCTTCCGCTTTGCCCACAAGTTTTTTTGAACGCGATACAACTGCTCAGATTGAAATAATTGCTGCACCTTATCCAGTAGGCCAAACAAAATGGGTTGAAAATATTATAACCAGTATAGCTCACAAGAGCACAGCACCCGAAAATATGGCAATAGTCCTTGCCGACGAAACACTTTTACTCCCCCTATTACGTGCTATACCGCCCGCGGTGGTCGATGTAAACGTTACCATGGGATACCCCTTGCGATTGACAAATATATATACCCTGTTTCAGCAAATAGTTGAGCTGCATTTGCAGGGAAGGCATGACCACGGTTTTTACTACAAGCAGGTTGAGAAGCTTTTGTATCACCCGTATTTTTTGAAGTTAATGCCCGAATGGGTGCGTACTTTTGTTAATACGATGCACGCCAATAATCAGGTATACCTTTCTGCCAGTGCTTTTTCGGAAGTGCAGGTACCCCTTATCCCTCAAATTTTTAAGGATTTTGCCAATGCTGGGATGGAAATGCTACTGGAAACTTTTCTTAAAATATGCAACGACCTTTATACTCGGTTATTTACCAATGAAGAGGCTGATGGAAACGGGGAGGAAAAGCTGGAGGTTGAAAAAGAAAGCCTGCAAGCAGCTCGAATGTTTTTGAGTCAGTTACAGACCGTAGCAGATCTGGTGGATATTCCCCTGTCAGCAACATTGGGCATGCGAATAGTTTTGAAGGGCTTGAGTGAACTAAAAATAGCATTTGAGGGTGAACCCCTTCGGGGGTTACAAATTATGGGTTTTCTCGAAACCCGTGCACTCGATTTCGATAAAATAATTATCCTGGGTGCAAACGAGGGATATCTCCCCCGAACCCATGTGCCCATAAGCTTTATCCCATTTTCCTTGCGTACAGCAAACGGATTACCTACCCTCAAAAATAGCGATGCCATGTATGCCTATAATTTTTACAGATTGCTCAACCGCAGTTCATACGTTTGGCTACTTTACAGCACCTCTGGCGATCAGGTGTCAGAAAAAAGCCGATACATTCGACAGCTCGAGTGGAATCCAGATTATCGGGTGAGACAAAAAAATATTACTCTTTCGCTCGAAACCATTGGTGTGGAAAAGATTGAAATTGCAAAAAATTCAGATATTCTCAACAAAATCCATGAACTTACAGCTACTCCTCAATCGTACCTGTCCCCCTCGGCAATAGCATCCTATCTTAATTGTTCCCTGCAATTTTACTTTAGATACATTGTTGGTTTAAAACCCACCGAAGAAATCCGTGAAAAAGTCGATTCAGCCTCACTGGGCACTATTTTGCACAAGCTAATGCAAAATCTGTATGCACCCTACGTAGGAAAAAGGATTGTAGAGATGAATATTGACCGTAGAAGTTTGGATTCCCACATCGAAGATATTACCCGAAAACATTTTGGCTTGAGTAAACAGGAAGTGCTTCCCGCATCACTTAAAGTAATTATACCCATTGTTAAAAAATACTGCGAATTGATTTTGGATTTTGACCAGCACAATTGTTGGGATCATAAACTTTTAAAGGTGGAGGAAACTTTCACCAGTGAATTAAAACTCACAGAACAAACCAGTGTACATATAGGAGGTCGAATGGACCGTATCGACGAGCATATGAATGGCCAAATTCGAATAATCGATTACAAAACAGGCTACATTGGTAGCAAAAGGTACGCACAAATATCGGATTTATTTTCCCGTGAAAATTGGGAAAAAAGAGAACTCCTGCAGGCAATTATCTATGCCTGGCTGTATTACCGGAATAAAAATTTAATACCCTGGCCTGTGCTGTATAATGTTCAACATCTTGCCATGAAAAAAGAAATTATTTTCGTTTCCTTATCCGGTAATAACAAAAGTAAGGACAGCTTAAAAAATAATGCAGCATCCATCGAACTTGAATCTATGAAAAATGTGGAAAAACTGTTGTTACAAATAATAAGCGAATTATTTGATCCGACCATCAAATTCATTCAAACTAACGACAAAAACTTGTGCCATCGTTGTCCTTACAATGTGATATGCAGGCGGTAAATATAGCTTTGATTTTCATGATACAGCAACAATTTTTGAGTATAACAGTTTTTAAGACGGTATAGCTAATAACAAATCTGGCTTAAAAATACTACCTTTGCTCCCTCAGCATCAAATACTTTGAAGACATCTTCATTATGGGAATTTTTAGTAAAAAAACACAGGCCGACGACCGGCTGGAAAGTGGGCTGGCCAAAACACGGGAGAGCTTTTTAAAAAAAATTTCCCGTCTGGTTACGGGAAAATCAAAAATTGATAACGATTTTCTGGACCAGTTGGAGGAAATACTCATTTCATCGGATGTGGGCATAGAAACTACGATGAAAATTATCGAAAGGGTTGAAAAACGTGTTTCGCGCGACAGGTATACTTCGCTGGAGGAACTGCAGCATATTTTGCGGGAAGAGATCATGTCGATGCTTACCGAAAATGGTTCGCAGGCTGATGCCAGTTTTTTTGCTTCAGTCCTGCCCCAACCCTATGTCATTCTTGTAGTTGGGGTCAACGGAGTTGGAAAAACAACAACCATTGGCAAGCTTGCCTATCAGTTTAAACAGGCAGGTAAAAGTGTTATTTTGGGCGCAGGCGATACTTTCAGGGCTGCAGCTATCGAACAGCTTTCGGTGTGGGCCAATAGGGCAGGAGTCGAGCTTATTCGTCAGCAAATGGGGGCCGACCCTGCCTCGGTAGCCTACGATACACTTTCTGCCGCTAAAGCCCGCCAGATTGATGTAGCAATCATCGATACAGCAGGTCGATTGCACAACAAAATTGGCCTGATGAACGAGCTTACCAAGATTAAAAATGTGATGCAAAAGGTTGTACCGGATGCCCCACACGAGGTACTGCTGGTGCTCGATGCCTCGACAGGCCAAAACGCCTTTGAACAGGCCAAACACTTTACCGCCGCTACCGAGGTAAATGCCATTGCGCTTACCAAACTCGATGGAACTGCTAAGGGAGGCGTGGTTATTGGTATTTCCGACCAATTCAAGGTCCCTATTAAATACATCGGTGTAGGTGAAAAAATAGACGACTTGCAAATTTTCAACAAGCAGGCTTTTGTTCAGTCACTCTTCAAGCAGTAGTGTTGATGAATCCTCTCATTCAGCTGATAGTCCTCAAGCGATATAAAGTCGAAAATCGAGCTCGCCGAAAAAGTTTCCTTTCTCCCTACCAAAAAGCAAAATCGGTAAGGGAACGACGTCATGTGGTTCGACGTCAGATTAAAAGCATGGTGCTAATCACGCTGGGAATTCTATCGGCAAGTTTTGGGTTACGGGGTTTCTTAATACCCAACCAACTCATCGATGGCGGAGTTACAGGCATTTCGCTTCTTATCAGTTTGCTGTCGGGCTTTTCCCTGTCTATCCTGCTTATACTTATTAATGCACCTTTTATAGCACTCGGATATTTTCAGTCGGGAAAAATTTTTGCCTTAAAATCTATTGCTTCTATTGTGGGATTGGCAGTTGCTGTTGCTCTCATCAATTTTCCTATCATCACTACAGACAAGTTACTGGTTGCCGTATTTGGAGGATTTTTTCTGGGAGCTGGCATTGGTCTGGCTATCAGGGGAGGTAGTGTGCTTGATGGTACAGAAATTCTGGCCGTTTTTCTCAATCAAAAAACAGGCTTCACCGTAGGCGATATTATTTTCATTTTCAACATCATCATCTTCTCTTTTGCCGGCTGGTTCTTAGGTATTGAAACCGCATTATACTCAATCCTTATATACCTTGCAGCCTCCAAAACGGTTGATTTTTTCCTGCAGGGCATCGACGAATATACAGGGGTGACCATACTGTCGCGTCGATCAAAAACCATTAAATTGATGCTAATGAATAAGTTTCATAAGGATATTACTGTATATCAAGGAAAAAATGAATATGCTGAAGCCGAACATCTTTACGCCTACGATACTGAAATAGTATATACAGTGGTTACACGTCTTGACCTTTCTCGATTATATGACGAAATATACCGGATCGACCCCGATGCATTTGTAATTATTACTCCCATCAAAGAGGTGCGTGGCAAAATGTTTAAACAACATTTTTAACCCAAACCTGTTAATGTATCCAAAATTTTAAAATAGTCTAGTTTATTTGTCATGAAACACCCAAGTTCCTGCAACGCAAACACAATAGTGATAAAATTGCGAACATGGATGTTCCATCATACCTTAAAAAATTAATTTTATTATGATGAAAACACGTATTAAACCCGATGATACCATCCTGTTTGTTACTCTGGGATGCTCAAAAAATGTAGTTGATAGCGAGCGACTGATGAGTCAGCTGGCAGCCCACGGCTTGAAGGTAGCCCATGAACGCGAGGACGTAAACGCCCGAACAGTGATAATCAACACCTGTGGTTTTATTTTAGATGCCAAAAAAGAATCGATTGATACCATCCTATCGTTTGTTAAGGCCAAAAAGCAAGGTAAAATCGATAACCTTTATGTCATGGGATGTCTATCGGAACGATATGCACAGGAGCTAAGAGAAGAAATTCCCGAGGTAGATCAATATTTTGGGGTCAACTCCATGCAGCCCATCTTAGAAACACTGGGGTACAACTATAAGGAAAACTTGATAGGAGAACGCTGGCTTACCACACCTTCGCATTATGCTTTTTTTAAAATTTCGGAGGGTTGCAATCGTACCTGTGCTTTTTGCGCTATTCCTTCCATGCGTGGCAAGTATCAGTCATTTCCTGTTGAACAGCTTATCAATGAAGCAAAATCGCTCGCTGCAAAAGGAGTAAAAGAACTCATTGTAATAGCGCAGGATACCTCCAACTATGGTTATGACCTTTACCGAAAGAGCCAACTCTCGTATTTACTCCAAAAAATTTCGGAAATAGATGGTATAGAATGGATCCGGCTTCACTATATGTACCCTGTCGACTTTCCCGATGATTTGCTCGAAACCATCAAACATAATCCCAAAGTTTGCAAATACATCGATATGCCTGTACAACACATTAGCGATAATGTGCTTTCACTCATGCGACGTGGCCACACCCGTGAACATCTTGTCGAGCTCATCGACCGCATACGCCAAACCATTCCCGAAATTTGCCTGCGAACTACCTTTTTAGTCGGTTTTCCGGGTGAAACAGAGACCGATTTTGAAGAGCTTTGCCGGTTTGTTGAAACCACCCGCTTCGACCGAGCAGGCGTATTCACCTACTCGCACGAAGAAAATACCTATGCTGGTATACATTATTCCGACCATATTCCTTATAGCATTAAGAAAAAAAGAGCAGACCATTTAATGAGTATCCAGCAAAAAATATCGGAACAAAAAAACGAGCAAAAAGTAGGTCAAATACTGAAAGTGATTGTCGATAGAGAGGAAGAAGACTTTTTTATAGGCCGCACCGAATTCGACTCCCCCGAGGTAGACAATGAGGTATTGATAAGCAAACATACTGATATCAAGGTCGGAAGCTTCTGTCAGGTACGCATTACCGACGCTGATGCTTTTGACCTTTGGGCAGAATTTTTACCTCAAAAACCGTTTTGATTCTCAGGTTAATACCTGAAAATGCTTAAAAAATTCAGAAAACTTGTTTTGAAAATAAAAAAAGCTGACTATCTTTGCGGCACTTTTTAAGGGTCGATTCCGTAGCTCAGCAGGTAGAGCACATCCCTTTTAAGGATGGGGTCCTGGGTTCGAATCCCAGCGGGATCACATGAAATTACTGAGCAGACCATAAGGTCTGCTTTTTTTATGGTCTCATTTTTTGATTATTTTATCGACAATAAAAAAATTTTGCTAACTTTGAATTATTAAGTGACTGTAATTAAAATCAAATTATTATGAAGAAAAATTGGTTGTATTTTACTTTGGGGCTTATGGCCATAGGGGTTGCTTCTTGTGGAGATAAAAAAAGTGATGGTGACCTCAACCTGGATAATCCTACCTATGCACCAAAAACGGTAGCAGAAACCAAAGCCGACCTTGAAAACTCTGGAACCCAGATGGTGGGCGAACTAAAAAATTTAAATCAGGAAAAGGGTATGCAAGCTTCTGTAATGTTTGTTGATCTGATGTCGAAAGATGGTTCAATGACAGCAAAGAAGTTTAAATTATCAGGAGCATACAGAGTATTATATGCCGTGAACAAGCTTTCGGCTCGTCCTCAACTGAAAACAGCCCTGAAAGTAATGGAAGAAGGTGATGATCTCACCAGCGTGCTCGACTCGTTCGACGCTTATGCGGGAGTTTATGTGTACGACTTTGAAACCGAAAGCTTTGGTAGCGAACCCGTCGAAGCCAGCACCAGCATAATTTTTAAGTTTCCTTCCAACAAAGAAAATTACGATGCACAAAATTTAAATGCTACCCTCGAAATACCCCGTCCACAAATTGTTAAAGGCAATTTTACGGCTTTAAATACTACGGCCTTGCCCGCCAACGTTTCTTTTAGCATAAAAGTTGATGGAAACACTGCCCTATCGTATACTTTTGTAGGTGAATACAAAGCCGATGGTATCCCTACCAAAATAGAAAATACGCTTACCATGGGTACCTGGCAAATGAAACAAACCTATGGTTATACAGAAACCAAACTGAAGGTTAACTATTCCTTTACCCACGGAACTACCAATATACTTAGCATGGGTGCTGAGGTAAACGGTAACCTTACCCAGCAGGGTATCAATGATGCAGAGGATTCAACCTGGGTTGAAATATTCCCGGGCTATGGCTACTATGAGCATAAAACTCATTTCGAAAAGGTGGTTCAAAATGCTAATGCCTATTTTCAGCTGATGGACATTAAGATTGCCGGTCAGATAGATTTTCTTCACTTAGTACCAGTTATGGATAATGAAAGCGCTACCGAAGCTCAAAAAGCAGCCGCCGTCAATCAGTACGCCGACCTTGTAGTGGTATATGCCAGCAACAACCAGGCTATTGCTAAAGCTGAAGCCTATGTTGCCCAAGAAACCGATGAATTTGGAAATGTTAATGAATATGTAGACATGCGACTCATTTTTGCCGACCAATCGAAATCTACCCTGGATTCTTATTTCAACGAAGGTTTCAACGGATTGATAGATGAAATGAATTCGCTTATAGCTGAACTTAATGCAACCTATGGATGGACACTTGAGCCTATAGAGAAGAATTCAGAACAATAATGGTTGTTAGGTTTTAATCTTCCATAAGCGTCTCCTTTTCGGGGGCGCTTATGTTTTTTATATCAATCAAGCTGAGGTACATAGCCCTGAGATACTTCCAACTTTTAACGCAATAAATCCGATTATTCTGCCTCTTTCTAACACAGATAAACCCGTTAGAAGGAAGGATAAACTATTACCTTGTCAGACAAATGTCGTATATTATTCGTACCTGTGAAGGGTTTATAACGTAGGCAAAAATGCCATCAGTATTAAATCATTCTATACTTTTGCAACAGGCCTTAGGTACGTTCTATAATAAATCGTATAAATCGGACTAATTATTATTCATTAACCCATAAAAACTTGCAGGATGAATAGCAAATTTTTAAAATTATCGCTAATAGGCTTAAGCATTGGTGTTGTTACAGCCACTGGCTGGAGCCAGAGCATGGAAATCATTCAAACGGCAAAAGGGACTTCCGACCGGTTAACGTCAAAAGGTTCGGTCAATTTTGTGCCCACCGCACAACCCGAAGAGTCGAACCTGTGTGTATTCATTGACTATCGTCACACATTTCAGGATTTTATTGGTATTGGAGGTGCCTTTACCGATGCTGCTGCCGAAACTTTTTACAAGTTGCCAACCGATAAACAAGAGGAAATTATTACAGCCTATTTCGACAAAACAAAGGGAATAGGTTATACCTTTGGTCGCACCCACATTAATAGCTGCGACTTTTCGAGCCATAGTTATGCCTATGTAAACGACCCAGCCGATACCTTGCTCAAATCTTTCACAGTAGAGGTAGACAAAAAATACCGGATACCTTTCATTAAGTTAGCCCTCGAACGTACCAATAATGAGCTGAAATTGTTTGCTTCGCCCTGGAGTCCGCCGGCATTCATGAAAACCAATAACAATATGCTCCAGGGGGGTAAGCTTCGTCCGGAATATTACCGTTCCTGGGCACTTTACTATGTTAAATTTATCGAGGCTTATAAAAAAGAGGGGATTCCTATCTGGGGCATAACGGTTCAAAACGAGCCTATGGCAATACAACGCTGGGAGTCTTGCATATATACAGCTGAAGATGAACTTAACTTTGTAAAAAATTATTTGGGTCCCCAGCTCAAAAAAAGCGGCTTACTGCCTTCTCTCAAGCTCATGATTTGGGATCACAACCGTAATCTGGCCTTTCACCGTGCCAATACGGTTTTATCCGACCCCCAGGCAGCCCAATATGTGTGGGGAACTGCTTTTCACTGGTATGTAGGCGATAACTACGATAACATCAAGCGTATACATGAAGCCTTTCCCGACAAGGGACTGGTATTTAGCGAAGGATGTGCCTATCCCTTTAGCTGGGAAAATGTAAAAGAATGGCACTATGGTGAAAAATATGGCGAGGCTATCATCCACGACCTTAACAATAATACCAATGCCTGGACCGACTGGAATCTCATCCTCGACGAAAAAGGCGGTCCCAATCATGTAGAAAATTACTGCCTTGCCCCCATTATTGCTGATACGCGTTCAGGAGAAGTATTTTACATGAGTTCCTTTTACTACATAGGACATTTTTCAAAATACATCCGTCCGAGAGCCAAACGCATCAGTTGTTCTTCCATGACCGACGATATTCTGGCTACTGCCTTTTTAAATCGTGATAATAGCATTGTAGTAGTGGCTATGAACCAGACCGACAAAGACATTGATATCAATGTTTGGATGGATGGCAAAACTGCTCCTGTTAAAATGTTGGCACATTCTATTGTAACCTGTTTAATACAAAAGCCATAAGCTAAATTCTAACGAACTGCTAACTTACTTACAAATCTTCACCCCGGTACTGCGTGTATTCTGCACTGCCGGGGTAATTTTTATCTGCCCATATAAATTTTTTGAAACACCCATGTTCCTGCGAACGCAAACACAAAAGTGATAAAATTGCGAACAGGGGTGTTCCATCATACCTTTAAAAACTAATTTTATTATGATGAAAATAAGCTACAACGCATAATACATATTTATCCATAAAAGAAAAAAAGTAATAGCCACCGAACAAATGACATTTCGCTCAAGCCATTGCACCTGTCGAAATGAGGCGATGGTAAATTCGTTAGAAAGTTTCGTTTGAACAACGTCAAGAACAATTTCTTATACTTTAAAAATTATGTGGATACTTCACTTAGTTTATATATTGCTTGTAAGCCAATACATTATTTTAGATATGCCGATCCGTTAAGCCAATATTTAACTAATTTAAAGTTCTGATTATTAACTATTTTTTAAAATAAGATTATAAGTTACTTAATATCAAACCCAAAGATATTCGTCAAATGAAACAGAAATTAATAAATTGTAAATTAGACACATAGGCCCAATTTAAAAAAAACAAGACCTCGACCATTTTTTTTACATAAAAAAATTTAAGAAAATTGTTTGAGTAAACCCAAAAACTCTATAAACTTATTAATCAAATGATTAAAAAAATGATCCCCGAACATCAAACCGTGTGGAACAATTGTCTTAAAATTATCCGGGACAATGTCAATGAAAAAAGTTTTAAAACATGGTTTGAACCCATTGTTCCAATTAAGTTGGAGAACAATGTACTGACCATTCAGGTACCCAGCCCTTTCTTCTACGAGTATCTTGAAGAGCAGTACATCGACCTGCTTAAAAAGACACTGAGAAGAGAACTGGGGAACGATGCCAAGCTCGAGTATCACATTGTAATGGATAACGACTCGGTATCGAACAATCCTCTTACGCTAAAATTGCCGGGAAAAACCACCAGTGAAGTAAAAAACAATCCGGTAAACGTTCCTTTACCTGAAGAGAAACCCGTAATCAATCCTTTTGCCATTCCCGGTATTAAGAAACTAAATATCGACCCTCATTTGAACCCCAGCTATTCATTCGAAAATTTTGTGGAAGGAGATTGTAATAAACTGGCCCGAACAGCAGGATATGCTATTGCTACACACTTACCGGGCAGTACCGCATTCAACCCTTTCCTGATCTATGGGGGCAACGGCTTGGGCAAAACTCACCTGGCACAGGCTATTGGCCTGGAAACAAAAGAACGTTTTCCCGACAAAACTGTGCTATACGTAAATGCCAATAAGTTTCAAACCCAATATTATGATTCCATCCGCACAGGAAATGTGAATGATTTTATCCATTTCTATCAAATGATTGATGTGCTGATTATTGATGACATCCATGATTTGGGGGGAAAGATGAAAACGCAGGATATTTTCTTTCACATTTTCAACCATTTGCATCAGAATGGGAAGCAAATTATACTTACCTCTGATAAGGCACCCGTAGATCTTCAGGGAATGGAACAACGCCTGCTTTCGCGCTTCAAATGGGGGCTTTCGGCCGACCTGCAAACTCCCGATTATGAAACCCGCGTAGCCATTCTGCAGAAAAAAATATACAACGATGGCATCCAGATGCCACAGGAGATAATCGAATATCTGGCTTCGACCATTGTAACCAATATCCGTGAACTTCATGGCGCATTAACCTCAATTCACGCACATACCCTACTCACCAAAAAACAAATTACGCTCGATTTTGCCAAAGAGGTCATTGAAAGGCTTACCAAACATACCCGTAAGGAAGTTTCAATCGACTACATTAAAAAAGTGGTATGCAGCTATTACAACATACATCCCGATATGCTGCAGCAAAATACCCGTAAACGCGAAATTGTACAGGCACGGCAGATAGCCATGTATTTTTCGAAAAACCTTACCAAAAGCTCATTAAATGTCATTGGCATGCAAATTGGCGGTAAAGACCATGCTACCGTACTCCATGCCTACCGTACTGTAAAGAATCTGATTGAAACGGACAAAAATTTCAGACTCCAGGTCGAAGAAATTGAAAGAAAATTACGAATCTGAAGGATGATGTAATTTTAGGGTTAGTAATAACTTTTTTAAATTCTGCATAGCGCTTTGTATGTTATCATACAAAGCGTTTTTGTTTACCCTTCTTCTTTTCCCAGTTCCATTATCAAGATATTGAGAGACCTTAAAATCCATGATCCTATGCAAAACGATTAGCTTGATGAGAAGTAACTGCCGTAGTAAGGGTTATTCAACCCCATTCGGGGGTGAGGACTTGAGGTTGCTAACATGCCCTTTCAGGCTATTAGCATCGACCCCGAATGGATCGTATATTATAGCCAGCCCTCATGTGACGGATTTGGTTTAATATTTACAATCTGCCCATACAGGCAATTTTTAACATTCATTTGAAATTTATATCATAAACGGCTCTGGGATAACGCATTTGAGGAGTTAATTTTTTTGTATGCAAAAAAATTTTTGTATATTGTCCCACCCAAAATTACCCCTGCAGAAAATGAAAAAATTATTTGCGGTACTCCTTTTTGTTGTGCATGGTTATTTCATTCAAGGCCAGCATTACGTGCTGCAAGAGTCGTTCGATAAAGGAAATGCTCTGACGGCAGAATGGGAGCTAAAGCTCGACAGCCCCTATACCTCTGCCTCTAACTGTGGATCCAGTATTCCTGCACTTAAATTCTCAGCTACGGGTCATTATTTGATTACACCCTTATTTAGTAGTGCTACCGACTTAAGTTTCTGGATGAAAGGGGTTAGCACCGATACCCTATCAACGTTTATTATAGAGGGATTAAGAGGAAACGAATGGGCTGAATTACAAAGAATATGCCCTATCCCTCGTACGGGTAGAAAAATGCAATTTGAACTTGCCGGTGATGTTACGCGCCTGCGTTTTAGCTATATCAAAAGTGCTGGTAATGTTGCTTTTGATGATTTAGCCATATCCTATCCCAGCCATCCACCCCAGATCCTATCGTGCAGCATAAGCCAAATCAAGGACTATTCGGCAGCTGTTGAAATTTCTACCGATACCAGCGGAATCATAGCCTACCTTGTATTACCCAATTCGGCACCTGAACCTCTTATGGGGCACATGCTACATTTCAACCAATATCCTGATGTGCAGGCTATTGCCGACAGCGGACACATTACAGCCAATGCCAAAACTTTAACATTGGAACTTACCAACCTGTCCCCATCAACGCCTTATCGAATATACCTGCTGACCACAGGAAGTAAAAATAATGTAGATAGTAGCTCACAACTGCTGTCCAAGTCGTTTACTACACTAAAACCGCAACCTACCTTATTTTTTTCGGCCATTGTCAAAGGCAAAGGGAACAACAAGGTTATTGCCATATATAACCCAACTTCCGATACCATCAAACTAATCGACTATCGCATTGCCCTATCGACCAATGGCGGAGGTTGGCTAACCAGCTATTTCACTTTCAGTCCCACGGCCCTGCTGCAGCCGCATAGCCAGTACCTCATCATGAAAAGTACGGCCGATAGCACTTTTAAAGCCACCTACCCCGCCGATACACTTACCGGCAGCAGAATTATAAACTTTACCGGCAACGACGCCCGCGCACTCCAGCGCACAGTGAACAAAGGTAGCAGTTGGTTTACAATCGACTTGTATGGTTTACCCAATCAAGCTACTAACTTTGCCGTAGCCGGCATTACGGATGCTGCAGCCAATCATAATTTATTTCGGAAACGCTACATTACTACTGGTAATGCTAACTGGCAAAAATCGGCAGGAAACGACTCCTTATCCTCGGAATGGATGCTTAAACCGTTATCAGACTTTAGTCTTCTTTTAGAACCATTTAAGAAAACCCATCGAAGATTAACCTTCAAAAACCTTTCGTTTGCAACCATACCCATGCAAATGCTTGTTGACACCTTACAACAACAAATCTATGTAACTTTTGCCGATACTGTCGACCTAAAACACATTCCCTGGCAGGTTACCTTGGACTCAAACCTGGTAATACTCCCCCACCCCACCCATTTGCAAGATTTTTCAACCAATTTTTCCTTTAGTCTGGTGGATACCCTTTGGCTCGACACTTGCGTATGGAGCTTTCGAATAAAAACCGCACCAACCCTTGTTAGCATAATAAGACTTGAAGAAACGGTATCGATATATCCCAATCCTACCCAGGAATTGCTACACATAAGCGGTATACAAAATGATAGCATAAAGCGGATAGAGATTATTTCAACCAGCGGAGAAATCGTGTGGTATGGCACACATTCACCTATACGTATTAATATGTTACCTTCGGGCAACTATTGCATAAAGTTATATCTTTTTGACCATAAGGTGATTAGCAAATTTTTTGTTAAAACACCCTAAAAAAATCGAGATAGGACTTTTTTTAAATCAAAAACTATTATCTTTACAGATAGAAAATAATTATCATATTATTAAACTGATTTATATGAAAAAGTTAGCATTAGTGATTGTGGTGATTATAGCTGTTGTGTTGGCCGTTTCATGTGCAAGCAAGAAAAAATGCCCTGCATACAGTAGCGTATATAACACTGAGATGCGTGCTAATTCATAAATTTGATTAAATGCTCACTTATTTATTTATATAGGGGCGAAAAAATCGCCCCTAAGTTTATTTACACTTTTTAATGCTTTGGCTTCCCTTTTTAATTAATTAATACCAATCATTTGTAGGGCTGATTTTTTAGACTAAACGAGTATGGAAGTAATTACTTGTTACTACTCATGGCATTCCAGCCCTGGGCAATGATATCGGTTTCTTCACCACTATCGAGAACTATCCTGCAACCCTTATTGGCCTCAGTAATGTAGCCAATGATGCTAATTTGTGGAATAGCTGCTACTATTTCGTATTGCGAAAGAGGAACCGTAAATAGTAATTCATAGTCTTCGCCTCCATTAAGAGCAGCGGTAACGGGATGCATATTGAATTCGTTGGCACATTTTTCGGTCTCAGCAGCAATGGGTATTTTTTGCTGATATAACAAACACCCTTTCTTAGACTGCTTACAAATATGAAGAATCTCCGACGACAATCCATCAGAAATATCGATCATAGCTGTAGGGGTAATCTGAGCTTTTTCGAGAATATCTATGATATCCTTCCGGGCCTCAGGCTTTAGCTGGCGTTCGAGTACATAGCTATACGAACCAAAATCGGGCTGTTGAATGCCTTCTTTTTCAAACAACCTTCGTTCGCGTTCCAGTAGCTGAAGCCCCATGAATGCAGCGCCAAGATCCCCGCTAACGCATATCAAATCATTTTCTTTTGCCTGATTGCGAAGCACAACCCTATTTTTAGCGACCCAGCCAATAGCCGTAACCGATATGGCAAGGCCTGTGAGGGAAGAAGTGGTATCACCCCCTATCAGATCTACGTTGTATTTTTCGCAGGCAAGACGTATACCTGCGTATAGCTCTTCTAAATGCTCCACATAAAGTTTGGCCGACACTGCAATAGATACAGTAATTTGTTGCGGAATAGCATTCATGGCATACACATCCGATAAATTGACAATTACTGCCTTATATCCCAGATGTTTGAGCGGCGAATACACCAGATTAAAATGGATGCCCTCAACCAGCAGGTCGGTCGTTACCACCATGTACTTATCACCCACGTCGAGAATAGCTGCATCGTCGCCAATTCCCTTAATGGTCGTATTATGTCGTATGGGAAAATTTTCGGTAAGATGTTCTATAAGCTTAAATTCCCCCAGTTCACTTAAGGGGGTGAGTTTATGTTTCGACGGTTGCATAAATCTTATTTTTCGCAAAGGTAGCGTAAATTTCCATATTCCTTTACATCCGATTAAATGCCAGTCCGCAGTTTTGAGCAAAATAATGCCATAGCTTTTCATTAGGCACCGGAGCTATAATTTCAATGGGTTGCTGCGAAACAGGATGTACAAAAGTTATCTTGTACGAGTGCAGATCAATACCTCCATTTTCGTTGGAGCGGGGATAGCCATATTTGAGGTCGCCACGGATGGGACAACCGATAGCTGCCAGCTGGCAACGTATCTGATGATGCCGCCCTGTTTGCAGGTCGATTTCGAGCAGATAGTAGCGGTCCGACTGCCCCAGCAGCCTGTAACTTAACATAGCCTGCTTAGCATTTTTAACCTCTTGGGCAAAAGCATAGGATTTATTTTTTTGCTCATTTCGACGGATATAGTGAATAAGCGTACCTGAGGGTTCGAGGGGAGGATGATGAACAATGGCCAGATAGGTTTTTTTTACCTGTTTCTCCTGAAACATTCGATTGATTCGCGATAAGGCTTTACTGGTACGGGCAAAAAGTACCGCTCCACTCACTGGTCGATCGATGCGATGGGTAACCCCCAGAAAAACATTTCCTTCTTTATTGTATTTTTCGCGGATATATCGTTTTATCTTTTCTTCCAGCGATTCATCCCCGGTTCTGTCGCCCTGAACCAGCTCACCGCAGCGTTTGTTAACGGCTAAAAAATGATTATCCTCGTATAAAATTTCAAGCATGCTTTTTTTATGCAAAAAAGCACAAAAATTTTTAAACAGTAAATGAAATTTTGCCCTTCGCATATTAAAATACATCACCACAAATCATGGCCAAAAATCTGAAAGATAAGATTTATTTTTCTGTAAATAAGGATATTATTGCAACAGAGATGACAAACAATGTTGAAATTGGACAAAAATGGTAGGAGGAAAAAATAAAAATACTATATTTGCAGCCTCAAAAAGAGGCGTGGTAGCTCAGCTGGTTAGAGCGCATGATTCATAATCATGAGGTCGGCGGTTCAATCCCGCCCCACGCTACAGGAAAACAAAGGGTTTCAAAAGGTGAAATTTTGAAGCCTTTTTTAATTATGATATTTATTATAACAAGCATTTACTGGATAAAAAAAGCGCCCACTAAGGCGCTTTTTTATGTATATTGGGCAACCACTTAGTTTTGTATGGGTAAAAACGAATAGCGTTCGCTATACTCTAGCATTTGCTGAATATAATCTTTGGGATAAATTACATGAATGTCCACAATCTGACCATCTTCTTCAACGGGCACAAGTTTGGGATTAATAAACCCACTGTAAGGGGCCAGGTTGAGCTTCTGGTAACGGGCAGCCACTTCGTCGCGTAACTTCTGGTCTACTATTACGCCATAGTTTTCAACCAAATTTTTTCCGGCTTCGTAGTCGCCCTCCGACTTAATACGCTGAACCTCAGCCAGTAATTGTCCAAAAAGCTGACGCAACTTTTTATAATCGTTAATTTTTACGTAGGTTTTGCCATCCTTCTGGTACATTTCTATCACATTATCGGGTTTGCCCTTCACGAAGCACCAGCGGGCAATCAACTGGCGATTTCGCATGTGGGCTTCTTCCAGGTTCTTACCGGGCTCGATTCGGCAGAGCTGCACCATTAGCCCGTTGAGGATCTGATACAGGTATTCAGCCTTAGCAGCCTCGAGGGTGGGCAGAATACCCAATTCTACCATCTTATCATCCATCATGTAGTACAGGGCAAATAGGTCGGCACGGGCCTCCTCCAGCGTCGACTGGTAGTTTTTCAGCGCATCGCTTGCCACACCCGGCAGCAACTGGCCCGAACCATGTCCCAAACACTCATGCAAATCGGTGTGCAGATTGTCACTCAACGATTTGTATTGCTTGATAAGCTCCAAGTCGTCTTTATTTTCAATAAATTCCTCGTACAGGCCGCTACGTATGGATACCTGGTCATAAGCATAGGTGATGTTTTCGAGCGTAACCGATTTTGATCCGTGATCTTTGCGAATCCAGTCGGCATTGGGCAGGTTAATTCCAATAGCCGTAGAAGGATACAATTCGCCTCCCAGCTGAACGGCATTGATAACCTTAGCCGATACACCCTTTACATTTTTCTTCTTAAACCTGTTGTCGATGGGCGAATGATCCTCGAACCACTGGGCATTAGCGCTAAGAATTTCGGTACGCCGTGTAGCTTCGAGGTTCTTAAAGTTAACCAGGGCTTCCCACGAAGCCTTTAAACCAAGGGGATCGCCATATACCTCGATAAATCCATTCACAAAATCAACTAGCGAATGAGTGTCTTCAACCCATGCAATGTTGTATTCGTCCCATACTTTTAGGTCACCTGTTTTATAGAATTTAATCAGCAGTCTTATGACATTCTGCTGAGCTTCGTTCTCAGCATAGGGTATAGCCTTTTCGAGCCAGAAAATAATCTGGTCAATGGCTTTCCCGTACATTCCACCCGATTTCCATACCTGCTCGGTAATTTTACCATCTTTTTTGATCAATTTCGAATTCAGGCCATACGATATTGGCGTGGCATCCTTAGGATCCTTCATACGATTATAAAAGCTTTCAGCCTCTTGCTGGGTAACGCCTTCGTAAAAATTATTAGCTGAGCTTAACACTAAATCCTTCGATGGGTCAAGGTTGACCCGTTTGCTTAAGAAATCGGGGTCGAAAATAACCTTATTGACTAAATCAAAAGTTTGCTGAGCTGTTAGCGATGGCCATATGGGAAAATTAGCCTTTTCAGAACCATCGATCAGCTGTTTGAAATATTCTTGAGAGAAGCCGGGCTGAATTTTATCGGTAGAGTAATGATGATGAATACCGTTGGAGAACCATACCCGTTTCAGGTAAATGAGAAATTGATGAAAATTGTCGGACTGACGATCGCCCTTGTAGGTACGATAAATATTTTCGAGATAGTTACGCACCAGGAGATTGTACTTGCAATTCTGATCCCAAATGATATCGCGACCCGACAGGGCAGCTTCGCTAAGATAGTATAGAAATATCTTTTGTTTCAGCGTTAACTGCTCAAACTCAGGAATCTGGTAGCGAAGTATTTTAATATCGGCAAATTGATCGACTTTCCATTCAAAGGTATCGGTATCGTTAGTTGTTTTCTCGCCGCTCCGCTGCTGACAAGCAGCCAGCACTGCCGCACATGCTGTCATAAGTGCCATCGTTTTTCTTAGTTTTAACATGGTTATTGAATTTTAGTTACTAACAGATATTTAAAAATCATTTTTTTGCTTTGATTGGACCTGTGCCTTCTCAAAAGCCTCTACAATATTTTTGACCAATCGGTGACGAATGATATCACTCTGGTCGAATTCGACAATAGCAATGCCTTCGATATTTTTTAGAATATTGAGAGCATAGATAAGTCCCGACTTTGAGGGGTCGGGCAGGTCGATTTGAGTAAGGTCACCGGTAACCACAAACTTTGCATCGCGACCCATACGTGTAAGGAACATTTTAAGCTGATTTACAGTAGCATTCTGAGCTTCGTCGAGAATTACAAAAGCACTATCGAGGGTCCTTCCCCTCATGAATGCGATAGGGGCTATCTGTACAATTCCCTCTTCGATAAGCGCGTTAAGTTTCTTAAGCGGCATCATGTCGTTAAGGGCATCATACAGCGGTTGCAGGTAGGGATCAAGTTTTTCTTTCACATCGCCAGGTAAAAAACCCAATTTTTCTCCCGCTTCGACCGCCGGACGAGTCAGGATGATGCGTCGAACCTCTTTGTTTCGGAGAGCTTTTACGGCCATGGCAATGGCAGTATAAGTTTTGCCTGTGCCAGCCGGCCCCACAGCAAACAATAAATCGTTTTTCTCTGCCTCTTCGATAAGCCTTTGCTGATTTTTAGTACGTGCCTTTATGATTTTTCCATTGTTGCCAAATATCAGCACATCACTATCGCTCTGCTGCGATTTTAGTTGCACCTTTCCCGTAGGAATCAAGAGTTCCGACACTTCTTCTCTCGATAGACTCTGATAACGCTGATAGTATTCAATAATTTGGGTTAGTTTTAGTTCAAAATCTTCTATGGTGGGTCGGTCGCCCAGCACCTTTATTTCATTTCCCCTGGCTACCAGTCTGAGCTTTGGAAAAGCCGATTTTATAACGTCGAAAGTAGTATTGTTTACACCATAAATGATTAGCGGGTCGATGCCTTCAATGTAGATAATTTTTTCAAACATATAATTTTTTCTCCCGATCGTGTTTTTCGCTCATGGACAAAATTATAAAAATACTTCGGCTTTCCACAAGGAAATTATTATGACTGTTTGTGTTTAATATCATAAAACCCTGTACATTTGTTTTTGGTAATGCCTATTGAATTATGCCTTATATTACGCTGATTTCCGATTGGCAACAGGGTGATTATTATCTGGCTGCTGTAAAGGGCAAGCTATATTCATTGGTGCCAGATCTTACGCTTATCGATATTTCCCATAACATTCCGACGTTCAACTCTCGCATGACAGCATTCGTTCTCAGGCATTCATACAGGGCATATCCTCCCGGGTCGGTTCACATGATTTGTGTCAACACCCTTGAAAGTGACAACTATCCGTATGTAGCCATATTTCATAAAGAACATTTCTTTGTTGGAGTAGACAATGGTATATTTTCCCTTATTTTTGAGGACAAAATCGAAAAGGCTGTTTACCTCGATTATTCAGCCATGACTACCTTCCCCGAATACGACATACTAGCCGAGGCCGCAGCCTTTCTGGCTAACGGGGGTGATATCAATGAGCTGGGAGAGCCATATACGGCAATAGTTCGCATGCAGCGTTTCTTACCCTCTTTTCATGAAAATACCATAACAGGTATGGTAATTTATGTCGATTCGTACGGAAATCTTGTTTCTAACATCTCAAAAGATTATTTTTATCAGAAGGCCAATAATCAACCATTTGAGATTTTGTTGGACTGGGGACATTATCGGATTCGTTCCCTGTCACAAAGATATGAAAGGGATAAATTTGGTGAACTGATTGCCCTATTCAACTCAGTGGGTTTGCTCGAAATAGCTATGGTAGGAGGCTCGGCTTCGTACATTCTCAATATTCACGAGGAAGCTGAAATTTCGGTACGATTTATCAAAGACGAGCAGAATGATGAAAGAAAAAACTTATTGTTGAAATAATGATTCTCATAAATAAAATGTAAATCATGCAAAAACGCGGGCAATTTCTATTTTTTTGTCCTAACTTGGCTAAAAAATTTATGCTATGTTTCGAAAATTAATTTATTGCCTGATACTGCTGAGTCAACCTTTTCTATTGACAGCACAGGAAATGCCTACCAATATCGAACCTTCCCGATTATTAAATATCCGTTTTTATGATGCAGGAAATATCGATGCCATTGAGTTTAAAATTATGATTACCACCGATGTGCTGGCTAACACGGTAAAAAAAGCAGTTAGGCTCGAGATGATTTTTCAGAATGAAATGTTGATGCAACCCAAAATTAACGAATTTGATGCCAGTGAGATAGAATCGCTGCGAAAAACGTGCGATCACATTCTGGAACAAATCAATACACAGCCCACCGATCATTACGTCGATATATTATACGTTTGTAAGGGTGGCTTTACGACGGGGGCCTTTTACACGCCTGTAAAGCAAAAATGGACCATTTATCTTAAACTCAATATTGATGATTCCAAATCGACCCTTCATATCGATACCGACGAGCTTATGTATTTTAAACAACTATTGGGTGACATCAGTAAAAGGATGGGACAACTTACGGGAAAATAATTTGAAATAGGAAATCGCTCTTAAATTATAGAAATCAGCAATATATGAAACTGCAATGGTGTTCTGGAATGTTATTGTTTATATTGTATTTTCCTTCATTACTTTATTCACAAAAGCCTGCTGCCCGAATTGACTTTGAGATACGTGGATTGTCCAATTCTTTTCTACTTTTTGGTGTCGAATATCTCGACCGTCAGGTCATCCTGGATACCGTCAGGTTAAATGCATCGGGCGAGGGAGCTTATGAAAGTCATGTTCGACTACGGCCGGGTATTTATGTGGTGTCCTTTCCCAACCAGAAATATTTTGAATTGCTCATCGAGGAAGAACAGTTTTTTTCGATCTATACTGATACGGCTGGCATTTATGAAAATTTAGCCATTGTTGGAGCCGAGCAACCTGCCTTATTTTTGAGGTACCAAAAATTAATCGGTGAGGTTGAAAAGCATAAATCTGTTGCGGATAGTACTATAAGATTACAAAATCAAATGCGTTTGAAAGCCTTTAAGGATTCGGTAGTCACGCACAAACCATCTTCTTTATTGGCTGCGTATATTCATTTGCACGATCTTAATCGCTCTGCAAAAGCTAAACCCAGAGAACTTACCCAGGCATCATTCATTCGTCAACAGCAGGAAAGGGAAAAAGCGTTCATGAATGATTTTCCTTTCAACGATAATCGTTTAATTCACAGCCGATTGCTATTTGAGCAGCTGAGCTTTTTCTTCAATATTTTTATATCGCAGCACCCCGATACTCTCATAGCCCGTATGGATTGGTTTTTGACGAAGGCCAGACAGAATGAGGAAATGTACAAATATTTGTTAGCATTCTTCAATCAAAATTATCGGCATGCTCGAACACCGGCCTACGAACAGGTATATGTGTATCTGGCCGAAAATTACTATTTGAATGGCAAAGCCCCATGGGCCGATGCCCGATTTATCGCCCTGCTTCAGAAAAAGATTGAGCAACTTAAACCCTCGGCAAGGGGCGCAAAAGTTGCCAACCTGCAGCTTTTACTGTCCGATGAAAAAACCGTAAGGCTTTACGATTATAGTGCTAAGAATATTATTCTATTTTTCTGGGATCCCGATTGCGATATTTGCCAGAAAGCATTTATCCAATTGTCTGAAAAAACGCAAAAGTTCCCACGCAAAGATTTATTGGTATTGGCCATTTATGTCCACTCAAATAAAAACCCCTGGATTGAATTTATAGGTAAGCACAAAAATTCCTTTGTCAATGCCTACGATCCTTTGAAAAAAAACATCTTAGCACAAACTTTTCGAATTGAGCAGGTGCCCTATTTTTACCTGCTTAACAGCGATAAAATTATTGTTGCCAAAGGAAATACAATTGAAAGCGTGTGGGGATACCTGAACCAATAATGCTATTGCATACAGACTATAAGTTTCTCAATTGTATCAATGTTTAGAGGATAATAAGTTTATTGAAAATAACATAGAAATGATGAGATGTATAACCATTTTATTCAGCTTGTTTTTCTTTGTTCGTATGTTAGCCCAGCCATTTACCATCATGACCTATAATATTCGTTGCGGCGATTGCGACTACCACAATCCCAACCATTGGGAAGGTAGAAAGGCTCTGCTGCTTTCGGTTATACAAAAAAATAATCCCGATATCATTGGATTTCAGGAAATGATTCCGTCGCAACTGAAATATTTGATGGAGAATCTGCCCGGCTATTTTTGCTATGGAACAGGACGAGAGGCTGATGGAAGCGGCGAAGGTTGTTATATTTTTTACCGGAAAAACCTGTTCACGATCGACTCGTTACATTCGGGTACGCGATGGTACTCCTCCACCCCCAACATTCCGGGAACCAATGATATGGGCGATCTGTTTAAACGGATTATCACTTTTGCTCGATTTAAAATTAATACCACCAATCAATACTTTTATGTGTTCAACACGCATCTTACCTATATCGACAGCCTTCAGGTGAAATATGTTGATTTTCTTACATCAACCATAAAATCGAGAGCTAACGCTGACCCTTTTATTCTCACCGGCGATTTTAATGCAGATGAAAAGTCAGCAGCCATACATCAGCTAAAGACAAACTTTGCGGCTGAGAAAATAGTCGACACCTACCGCGAAATTTTTCCCAATGAGGTTTTGAGTACCTTTAACAATTTTTCGCAAATTCGCGATGGACGAAAGATAGACTATATTTTTATAGTAGATAAGCAAATGAAAACCATCAACGCCTTTTGCGACACCATAACCTTTAATGGCAGGTACCCCTCCGATCATTTCCCTTTAATGGCGCTTGTTCAAATCAAAAACTAAACCCAGCTACTCTAAAATTAGGAAACATACCTATTTTCTACCGACCTGATGAGCCTTGAAAAGCGCTCGTTGACTCTGTCGAAACAAGCATGGTATAAAGAAATCATAAACTTCAATCAATCATATCCCAATTTTATCAAAGATGTAGCAGCAAAATATGAACTTCCGATAATTTTGACAAAAAACTTAGGTTAATTTCTAATTTTTTCTATATTTGAAATAGATATTATTTGACAGACAAAACTCTATTTTAGATGTGAGTCATTTTCAATGAATACTGCCGTATTAAAATGTCTGTATTTTAAAAAGGTTAGGGTATAATTGATTTTTTTGGAAAAAATAGGAATAGAAATTGTATGACAAACATGTATTGACTTCTTGAGATGAGCAGGAGCAAACATATTAAGACTTTTGTCGACGAAGCCAAACGTGTGATGGACGATAATCTTCCCATTGCTCGTTTCAATGAGGTATTGCGCGTAGTTGATAAGCTGAAATCAGATTATTCAGCAGTAATCAGCGAAAAACAGGAACTTCAGCAAGAAATTGAGGCATACAGACATTTGGTGGCCAGCCTGAGCAATGAAATATGGCGTTTGCGCGAACAGGTGAGTTTGCTTGAGGAAGTATTTAATAGCCTGCACCTAATTGTGAGCATAAAAGATGTTAAAAAGGGAAATTTTTTGTGGTACAACGAAAATTATTCGCGCATACTTGGATACAGACACAAACAATTGCAGGAGCTCAACTCGCGTGAAGCCATTCACCTGTATCATCCCGAGGACTATCAAAAAATCAAAGAGCGGAACAAATTTATGACGCACGGAGAACACAACAGGCACTCGTGTCAGGTTCGTTTGCGTCGCATCGATGGTCGGTGGGTACGCATGCGGTCCGACTATATTGCTCTCAAGCGTGGAAGCGATGGCAGCTTATTGCAGGCCATAGAAATTTTTTCAGATATCAGGGAAGAAGCATAACTAAGCAGAAGCTGAATCGGCAGAGGTAACCTTTATATCAAATGCATCACGCAACCCACTTCCAATGTAAATAAAAGCTATAGTAAGCAAAGCAATAGCCAGCCCTGGAACAAGCGGTAGATAGGCTTTACCCAGCAATAAATAGCCATAATGTTCCTTAACCATACTTCCCCACGAGGGCATCGGAGGTTGAACCCCCAGACCAAGAAAGCTTAGACCCGACTCTATAAGGATTGCCGAGGCAAAATTTGAAGTAGATACCACAATTAAAGGAGCCAATGTAAAAGGCAAAAGATGCCTGAACAATATTCTCGCATCGCTATAACCCAAAGCCCTACCGGCTTCAATGAATTCTTTTTCACGTAAGCTTAAAATCTGACCCCTAACCATACGTGCTACATCTACCCACATGGTAAGTCCTATAGCAATGAATACCTGCAAAATGCCTTTATTTATTACCAGGGTGAGGGAAAGCACGAGCAACAGCGTGGGTATCGACCATGTAACGTTGACAAGCCACATAATTACCTTATCAACATTGCCCCTGAAATATCCGGCAATGGCACCCAGAAGTACGCCGATAAGCAATGAAATGAGAACAGCAACAAGCCCTACAGAAAGCGAAACACGGGCACCAATGATAAGTCGGCTCAGCACGTCGCGTCCCAAGCGGTCGGTACCCAGCCAGAATCTTTTTTGAACAATGTAAGTACTCCTAACCAGCGAAGCAAATGCAGTTGAATCTATTTTTCCCTCTATCCCCAGCAGGGTTGGAGTAAGTGGTCGCCGATAAGCTGGCGGGACAATGCCCAGCGGCTCGATATTCAAGAGTGTGTCTTTGACATAAAAAGACCGGATGGGTATAAAGAGGCAATCGTTCTTCCTACCGAACAACAGGGTATGTAACCAAGTGCTTTTTTCTGAGGTGTGCTTTCGCCGGGGTATTGCCAGAAAGTCAACGCTACTACCAGGAGGAAGGGCACTAAGCTCGACAAACTGCTGATTGGCAAAAGGCGTCTTATCGGGCGTAATGCCATAGCCCAGCAATGCAATTACACTGATAAATGCTACATAAATCAATCCCGCACCCGCAAGTCGGTTACTGAAAAATCGTTTCCAAAAATTCATATCCGCATGTAAGGGTTAAAATAAAGTAAAACAGCAAAACATTATATCTGGCCAGGCTACTGGCTATTACGCTGCTTCCACGAATACTTTCCAAAGTTGCCATAGATGCTTGCATAAACTACAAAGATAGGGTAAATTAGCAGTGCCAAAGGATAGATGCGGATAATTTTTTGTTGCTCGTACCAACGGGCAGCACTCAAAAGGAGTGGAAAATCGGTAGAGGCTTTTATAAGCATTCCTACCAACCAGAGTTGCCATACAGCAGGCAAGAAAATTGCCCCTATCAATAGCATTACAAGACTTGCATTGGCTATAGCTACTACCAGTGCAACCCCTATGATTGAAGGATCGGAGTAATAACGACTCTTGGATACCCAGCGAATACGCTGATTGAGAAATTGATTAAGATTTGCTGGAGCCTCGGTGGTTACAATGGCATCGGTTGAAGCCAGATATTCGATACGTTTTTTGTTTTTTTTAAGGAATAGCATAAAAAAAATGTCGTCGCCTGCCGAAACAGGAGGAGCATAGGTGTGGACATAGGTTAAAAAATCAGCCTTGTAGAATACAAGATTAGCTCCGCTGCAAAGGATGGGATTTCCGGCCCAGGTCGAGGCTGCAGCAGTAGCAGTTAAGCTGAGTTGTTCCAGCGCCATAAATTTTGAAAAAAAAGATTGTTGGTATTTCAGTAAAACGGGGCCCATCACCATGGCAGCATTTTGTTGTCTTTGCTTATTCATCATAGCATAGATCCAATGTGGAACAACCGTACAATCGGCATCGAGAGTAGCAATTATTTCATGGCTGGCCATGGTTATCCCCAGGGTCAATGCCTTTCGTTTGCCATTTTCTCCGAATTCAAGTGAAATAACATGGCTACGAAATGGAAAGCCCTGTCTGTGCAGCTCGAATTCGAGTAACTCTATGGTTGCATCGGTAGAATGATCATTGACCCAGATGAATTCCAACCTGTCGGCAGGATATGCCTGTCGGGAAAGAGATTGAACCAGCTCTTGAATATGATGAGCCTCATTTCGCAAAGGAATAACAACCGATACATGGGGCAAAAATCCGTTAATAAACTGACTTTCGCCTCTATGACGTTTCCTATAAAAAACAAGGGTATAATACAGGATTAGTCCTGCATAAATCAGGACAGGGAACAATAGCCAACCCATACAAAATCAATTAGACATCAGGTTGTTACTGAGGAAAGCCGTAAGATTTTTTTGCGATGTTTTACTACTACACAATCCTGGAATAGAGAAATAAAACTTTGAACCTATCCCTTCGGTCGATTCGACCCAGATACGACCGCCCATTAGTTCCACCAGACCCTTCGAAATAGCCAACCCCAAACCCGAACCGCCATATCGGCGAGTAAGCGATACATCGGCCTGGGTAAAACGCTGAAATATTTCGTCCAGCTTATCTTCGGGTATGCCAATGCCCGTATCAGCAACGTAAAAAACAATCATGTTGTTATCGACCGAATAACCCACCGTAATGGCTCCCTCCTCGGTAAATTTAAAGGCATTGGATATCAAATTGTTGAGTATCTGTTTCAATCGTAAAGGATCGGCCAGCACAATTGCCTCCTCGTCGGGCAAGGACTTTTCGATTTGCGTAACAATATTTTTCCCTTGTGAAATTGGATTCATGTATGGGGTCAGGATGTCGTCGAGTAAAAGATTAATGTTGACAATAGTTTTTTTCAGTTTCACCTGTCCCTCCTGTATGCGTGAAACATCAATGATATCGTCGATAAGGTTGAGCAAAAGGTTGGCATTGGCCCGAATAATCTGGATAAATTCTTCCCTTTTCTCGGGGTCATCGAAGGAATGTTCAAGCAGCTGAGAGAATCCAATAATGCCATTGATGGGAGTACGTATTTCGTGGCTCATATTAGCCAGAAAAGCCGTTTTCAAACGGTCGCTTTCCTCGGCTCGTTCTTTGGCTCGTATCAGTTCTTTTTCAAGTCTTCTGCGTTGCAAAGCTATGGAAGCCTGATAGAGAAACGTTTCGATAACCCGTGGATCTTCAATATGTTGCTCATAACGGGTAAGAATTACCACGCTGCCCAGTAGCTTACCCGATCTTACAATGCCCATTCCGTAGGCCTTATTCAACGAAATAAGCTTTTCCAGCGCCTTACATACCATGAAATCAATTTGCCTGTTGGTAATATTATAAAAGCCACCATTAAGTTCGTGTAGCTTATTTGAGGAAATAAAAAGCTTTCGTTTTAATGAAGGAGTAAGGGGCATGGTATAGTTAATGGGGTCGCGACCCAGAATATCTCGCACTACCCCCATATACTTGTTAAGACCAGAAAGATGTTTAATAACCAGTGCATCGGTATCCTCGTAGTAAGAGCTAAAGATAACTACAGAATTGGGGACCAGCTCGCGAATGTTTTCACCAATGTATCGATAAATTTCATTGCTCGAGGAGATGGAAAGAAAGTCAAGGGCTGTTTTTTCCAGAAAACTAACCCTTTGCTGGTAAGCCTGTTCTTTTATTTCTGCTATTTTTTTCTCAGTTATGTCGCGCGAATTGATAACAACGCCACGAATAAGCTGATTATCGAAATGATTTGAGAAAAAACTTTCAAAATATACTATCGAACCATCGGGTTTAACGCAGGCATAAATGGCTTCCTGCTGTACATCAGGATTTTCAATAACCTTATTTATAGCATAAAGTACCAGTCCTTCATCGGAAGGGCTCACAAATTCGGTAAAAGAATGCCCCATTGCTTCTTCGGCACTTATTCCAGCAATTTTGTAAAAAAATGAGGTATCAAAAATAACTCGTCCTTCGGCATCGACCACGGTGATCGACTCGGATGAATTTAGTAAAAGCGCTTTTATTCGGTCGTCATTGGCACGGAGTTGCATTTCCATGCGCTTGTAGGGAGTAACATCGATGGAAATGCCGGTTATACCTATAATGTTTCCTTCGTTATCGAAGACAGGGGTTTTTATGGTTTCGGTATAAATCGTTCCTGCAGTCGTATCAATAAATTCATCAAACCTTTGCGATTGTTTACTACTAATCACCAGATAATCGTTATAGGCATTCAGCTCAGCAATATCGGGATCCATGAAATCCGTGTCGGTACGGCCTACAATGTCTTCCTTATGCCGATGATAATTGCGTGCAAAGGCCTCATTAACTGAAATATAGCGTCCTTCTAAGTCCTTGAGCCATGCCATATGGGGAATATTGTCGAGGATAGCCTGCTGCTGAGCATGGGTAATCAGTAATTCGGTCTCCAACTGTTTTTGCCGTGTTATATCGGTTACTACCGAAATGTACCTAATAATATTATCCTGTTCATCCTTCACCGGAAATACTCTTTCCCACACCCACACAATACTTCCGTCGGGACGTATCACCCTGTACTGACCGTTAAACTTCCCAGAAAGCAAAAATTCCTCGCTGTTGAAATAGTTTACAATTTTTTCCCGATCCTCGGGATGCACCCATTCTCCAGGAATATGTTTATATTTATAACTTTCACTAACCTTGCGCCCAAAAATTCTTTCAAACTCGGGATTAATATAAAGCACTCCCTGTTGATTACTCATGATAAACGCATCGGAAGTGTTCTCTGTAAATTGTCGAAACTTTTCTTCGCTGTCGAGCAGGATATTTTCAATAATTTTACGCTGGGTTATTTCCTGTGCCATCCCACTGGTGCCCACATAAACGCCTGTTTCAGAAAAGATTGGGGTCTTATGGATTTCAAACCAGCGATTTTCGTTGTTGATAACAAATAGTTTTTCTTCGGATAATTGCTGATGATTGTTAATAAGCAGGCCATCATCAATAAGATATTCAAACAATTCTTCGTGGGCGGGCAGCAGTGATTTTTTTTCAAAAGTCAAAAAGTCGCAGCTCCACCCAAAAAAGTCTTTAAACTTCTGATTGCAAACCACTAATTCGTCCTTAGCATCTTTCAACCAGACCAGTGCCGGAATATTATTTATCAGCGACTGTAGCTGAGTTTTAGCCTTGTGGAGAATTCCTATCGAGGTTTTACGATCGGTAATATTGTAGGCAAGAAAGTAAATACGACCCTCCGTTGTTCCAATTTGGGTGGCCGATATCACTATTTCATAAAAAAGTTCTCTTTCTCGAAAACCGACCTGCACCTCTATTTTTTTCTTTACTCCATTAGGCAACTGTTCGATGAGTCGTGTCCAATCAATACCCAATATCTCAGCAATAACACCCTGCAAATTCTCAAAAGGGGTAATATTACGACCCAGCTTATACTTAAGGTATAAATCCACCATACGATTGCCATAAATAATATGACCCTCCGTATCGGTAATCCAGATCGGTATTAGCAATTTCTCGCTCACTCTCCTGTCCTCATCCGTTTGCCTTGTTGCCATTCCCCAAAACTTTTGAACGTACTAAATTAAATTATTTTTTAGCTATAGCCATCCTATAACCATGCATATAGCGTTTCTGCGATAAAATTATTAAAATTTTATACCTATAAAAAGGTTATACACACAAAATATTTTTGTGCAACTTAAAAAAATATTTTACAAAAATCAATAGTTGGGCAAAAAATTTCACTTTTGAGATAATTTTTGTTAGAAAAGAATTTTATGACAGATACTTTATTTTTCAAAATATCCCAATCAACTGCTATTTACAAATAATAGTCGGAGTTAATTTTGCAATCATGTGCATATTTTATGTTTTTTTTATACTTTTATCAGAATTTGAAAAGAAGCAATATGGCAAAACAAGAGTATATATGGGCTATTGGTGATATACATGGATATGCCGTTTCGTTACGTGCAGTTTTGAATAAAATTGCCGAATATCCTACCAGGCGCCTGGTTTTTCTGGGCGACTATATTGATCGTGGGCCAGAACCTCGCGAAGTACTTGATATATTGCTGGCTATACCCGATGATAAAATTACCTTAATGGGCGAGCATGAATACCTGCTGCTCAACGCACTTGAGGGGGAAGAAATTCAGCCAAAGGCCGTGTTGGAATGGAGCAAACATGGCTACGAATCGACGCTGAAAGCATTCGATGCCAGCGATGTAGAAACGCTTAAAAAAAATATGGATGAAAAATATGTGAGTTTTTTTAATTCACTCAAATTATTTCATACCGAGACTTTTGAAAAAGGCGACAAGTATTTTAATTTGCTATTCAGCCATGCCGGACCTTTTCTCGATTATCCCCTCGACGAGCAATTGACTATCCAATCGTTTGATGCCTTGCTATCGTACATGAAAAGTAAGGGAATTCCTTTCGAAAACTGTTGTCTGTTAAATGCCGATAAGCTCCTTCAACGCAATCTTACAGCGTGGGATAATTATTTGCTGGTACATGGTCACATTCGAACGCAATACAGGCAAAATAGAAATCGCCTGCAATATAGTGGAAAAGGAAAGTTTAATTTCGACTTCTCCGACATCCCCAATCCGCTTTACTACCCTGGTGGAGCCGCCGTTGCAGCGCTCGATATCGATACTGGCGTGGATGTGGGCGGAAAACTTACAGCTGTAGGATTTTGCTACGATGACATTGACTTCAGAAAAGGAAAAATTATTATTAAAGTGGTACAGGCCGATTCATCACGCCGAAGCCGTAATGTAAATGCTATTGTATTTGACCTATCACTTCCCTTTACCGATGAAATTGGCTGGTTGGGTCGTCTGCTAAATCGATTATTTACTCCTTCCAAAAAAAACAAAAAATCAGGTAAAAAATAACTCTGCACCTACTTTTAATGAATGACAAATCAGATGAGACGACTAGGTGAGAGGATAAGAAAGCGCAGGGAAATACTTAATTTACCGCTTAATGATCTGGCAAAACGGGTGGGTATAACCCCATCGGCTCTTTCTCAAATAGAAAATGCTAAAACTTTTCCCTCTATTGTTACTTTGAAAGCTATTGCAGAACACCTTAAAACAACTGTGGGTGAGCTCATCGGGGAAAATGAGCTAATAACTAAAAATCCCATTATCAAAAAAAATGACATTAAACTTTTTGAAAAATGCGGTGACAATATCGAAATATATTTCCTAGCACAACCCGATGCCAGCAAATACATGGATGCATATCTTTTTAGAATAATACCGAAGACCAAAATTAACGCTGAAACTTTTCATCTATTCGTTCTAAAGCCCCATCATCAAATTTTTTGCCACGTCCTCTCTGGCAATTTTGTTATCATTCTTAATGAAGTGGAATACCCCATCAATGCAAGCGATAATATATATTTTGTTCAATCCATGTTTGAAGAGCTTCAAAACATCGGAAATGAAATAGGCGAAATGATATGGGTAATCTCCCCCTCAAAATTATAGCCAATTAAGTAGTATTTAATTTATTTAGAAATATTTTATAATTTTGCAAACAATCAACCTGTTTGCATGGTTATTAAAAGGGTACAATTCTTGCTGGGATTAACAGGTAAGTCATTTTCCTCCGGTGATAAAATACCCAAAAGGTTCATTTTTGTACAATAGTTCGTGCAAAAGGGTAGGAGTATGCCGGCTGGTATTTTGTGTCAAAATTATGCTAAATGACGTAAATAGGCATGATAGCAATTGACAAAGCAGTAAAAGCCGAATAACAAATTTATAATATAGTTAATTGTTAAAACGTTAGAGATGAAAACTGATATTTTAAAACTGTTAGGAGAAAAAAAGATTGCCTTGCCCGATGAAGTTTATGCATTGTTGACCAATGCCAGGAGCTATACTGTTTTTGAGACAGTGGAGGAGCTGACAGATGCGGCAGTGGGGGGCAAGGATAAGATGGAGTTTGAGGTTAAATATGACGTTCCGGGTAAAGGTGAGGTGGTAGAGGCTGTAGTACACCGGGTAACGAATGGTATATCTGCCAATTATACCGAACCATACATGCGTCGTCGCGACCCCGATACCATGGTAATTGCCGATAAATTACCAACCGATAAGGAACGTTTTGAAGAGCGATTTGGATACGATTTTTCCACGCTGAAGCGAAGTACTTTTGATTGGTTGAAAGAGCAAGAATTAGCGTTATTTTTTTACTTTGCCGGAAATCAGGGCGTAGGCATGGGAGGTATGGCTATTGCACCGGCAAATGCCGGTTTTTTTGCATTAGGACTAGCCACCCTTCAAAAGATATTAAAGGTAGATGATTTGCCGATTAACTTCAAGATTGAATCCATCATTTACGTGGCACCTGTATTCCGCCATACCCACTTCAACGGGAAGCAAATAGTTGTCCACAACCGTACCGAAGATCGGCACGAAATATATTCCTACAACCTATATCCTGGTCCCAGTGCCAAAAAAGGCCTATACGGTGCATTACTTACCAAGGGTGAGCGTGAGGGTTGGATTACCGCACATTGTTCTACCGTACAGGTGATAAGCCCTTACGACAATGTAACCACCTTCATGCATGAAGGGGCCAGTGGAGGCGGCAAAAGTGAAATGCTCCAGCACGTTAATCGAGAACCCGATGGCCAGGTATTAATTGGCGAAAATTTGATTACAGGCGAACGACGTCTGATCAATATTCCGCTGTTCTGCTCCTTCAATCCCGTAACCGACGACATGGCTCTCTGCCATCCCACCTTCCAGCAGGGCAATGGAAAACTATCGGTGATGGATGCAGAAAATGGATGGTTTATCCGCGTCGACAGCATATTGGAATATGGGAGCGATCCGTTTTTGGAAAAACTAACTATCCATCCCAAACGTCCCCTGTTGTTCCTTAACATTAATACCTTACCAGGCTCAACTGCACTTATATGGAATCATACAGAAGATGCTCCCGGTAAGCGTTGCCCAAATCCGCGGGTAATAGTACCCCGGGACATTGTACCCAATGTGGTGAACAAACCTGTTACCGTGGACGTCCGTAGCTTTGGGGTTCGTACTCCTATGTGCTCTAAAGAAAATCCAAACTATGGCATTATAGGATTATTCCACATATTACCTCCCGCACTGGCATGGTTGTGGCGATTGGTAGCACCCCGTGGGCATGCCAACCCCAGCATAGTTGGAGGAGAAGGTATGGAATCGGAAGGAGTAGGCTCGTATTGGCCTTTTGCTACCGGTAAGCGTGTTCGACATGCCAACTTACTGCTGGAACAAATCATTCAAACGCCTCGCACTATTTACACTTTGGTGCCCAATCAGCATATAGGGGTGTGGAAGGTTGGATTCAAACCTCAGATGCTTATGCGCGAATATCTTACCCGACGTGGTAGTGCCAAGCTACGTAGCGACCAATACCAGCCCGCCCGTTGCCCATTGTTGGGGTACGAACTGAATTATTTGACCATCGAAGGTTCTAAAATACCTACCCGATTTCTTCAGGTTCACCGACAAATTGAAGTGGGTACCGACGGCTATGACGAGGGAGCCAAAATATTGTACAACTTCTTTAAAAAACAACTTGAACCTTTCCTTACCGATGAGCTATCTCCCGTAGGACGGAAAATCATTGATGCCTGCCTGTCGGGTGCTACAATTGATGATTACAACGATGTGTTACCCATCAATTATCAGTATTCCTTCCTGACGGTGAAAGAAATTGAGGAAGGGGTTAATAATGGCCACTAATAAACGATAATATATATAAAAAAAACCTGTCAGCATGCTGGCAGGTTTTTTTATATCCAACTGCCATTAGAAATGATAAAAAAACAGGTAATGGTAACATGGACAAGCTTTTTGCAGACTGCTTTTTTTGTTTAATGCTTAAATTTAACACAAGGCTCGTTTCGAAATGCTCAACGAACAATCCTCCGGAACATTAACTCGTCGAGTTGATCGCATTTATCAGATTTAAATTTGCCTAATTAAATTTTTTAATTCTTAATTTGGGTTAAATGATGCGTTAAAAACAACAAAACCAGACTAACTTTGTTAAAAATTAGAATAAAACGTTTGTATGTATGGATTCACTATCATTCTTGGGCAATGCAGAAATTAGTGTGGTTGAAGACCTTTATCGACAGTATCTGAATGACCCCAATTCGGTTGATTTACAATGGCAAATATTTTTCCGGGGGTACGAGTTTGCTCGAAAAAACTACGACGAAACCCCGCAGGCACCTTCTGAACAATTAATCAAAGAATTTCGGGTAATAGATTTGATTAACGAATATCGAAAACGGGGACATTTTTTTACCAAAACCAACCCCGTTCGTACCCGTCGAAAATATTATCCAACGCTTGACATTGAAAATTTTGGGTTGAGTGCCTCTGACCTGAATACCGTTTTCCATGCCGGAAAAGAAATTGGCATTGGACCGGCTACCCTGCAACAAATTATCGATCATTTACAAAAAACCTATTGTCAGAGCGTTGGGGTAGAATACATGTATATCCGTTCGCCAGAGCGGGTCGAGTGGCTCAAAAAGAAGATGGAAAGCTCTCAGAATTCGTTGAATTTTTCACCCGAACAAAAAAAAGAAATCTTTTCCTGTCTGGTTAAAGCGATAGGTTTTGAGAAATTTCTGCACAATCGATTTGTCGGACAAAAGCGTTTTTCGGTAGAGGGCACAGAAACGCTTCTGCCAGCGCTACAACAACTTGTTAAAACGGGCACGGAGTTAGGAATTAAGGAATTCGTCATCGGCATGCCCCATCGAGGTCGATTGAATGTGCTGACCAATATACTGGGTAAACCCTATCATCAGGTATTCAGAGAATTTGCAGCCAGTCGGTATGAAGACGAAAATTTGCTGGGAGATGTAAAATACCATCTGGGTTACGACAATGTTGTGAATTTGAGCAATGGCAAAAAAGCCACCCTTTTATTGGTTCCCAACCCGTCGCACTTAGAGGCGGTAGGACCTGTTGTGCAGGGTATTGCTCATGCTCGAATTAAACATCTATACAGTAACGATTTCAATCAACTTTGCCCGGTGATAATCCATGGCGATGCTGCCATTGCAGCCCAGGGAGTTGTTTATGAGGTCATTCAGCTGTCGGAGCTTGAAGGTTATGGCAATGGGGGTACCATTCATATTGTGGCCAATAATCAGGTAGGCTTTACGACCAATTATCTCGAAGCTCGTACAAGTATATATTGCACCGACGTGGGTAAGGTTACCCGTTCGCCGGTTTTTCACGTAAATGGCGATGATGTAGAAGCCGTAGTATACACCATCATGCTGGCGCTAGAGTATCGGCAGACCTTCCATTCCGATGTTTTTGTCGACATTTTAGGCCACCGACGCTACGGGCATAACGAAGGAGACGAACCCCGCTTCACGCAACCCGTGCTTTATAAGATTATTGAAAAACATCCCAATACACGGGACATTTATGCCCAAAAGCTGATCGAAGAAGGTGTTCTCAGTGCTGAACAGGTACAGATCATTCAGGATGAATTCAATCGTATCCTGGAAGATAGCTATGCAGAAGCCCAGAAAAATAGAACCCTGAAAATAAAAGAGTTTCTGCATCATGACTATAAAAATATCCATTTTGCATTGCCCGAAGATTTTATATCCTCGCCGGAAACAGGGGTTAGTCGGGAGTTGCTCAATAGGGTGGCAGATGCCATACTGACCCTGCCAGCCGATAAGGCATTTTTTTCGAAAACTCACAAGCTGTTAGCCGATCGGCGAGCAATGTTTCAAAATGGCCAAGTCGACTGGGCCATGGCCGAGCAACTGGCTTTTGGTACCCTGGTAAGCGAAGGACATCCTGTACGGCTCAGCGGACAGGATAGTATGCGGGGAACCTTTGCCCATCGCCATGCAGGACATGTCATTGAGGACACCGATCAAAAATTTTTTCCTATTAAAACGCTCGACAACGAAAAAGCCGATTTTTCGGTCTATAACTCTCCCCTATCCGAATATGGAGTGCTGGGATTCGAATATGGATATGCACTGGCCACACCACAAGGACTAACCATATGGGAAGCTCAGTTCGGTGATTTTCATAATGTGGCTCAGGTAATTATCGACCAGTATATTTCGTCGGCCGAGGAAAAATGGGGGTTGAAAAATGGGCTAGTACTCTTTCTGCCGCATGGATTCGAGGGACAGGGACCAGAACATTCGCATGCCCGCATTGAAAGATTTCTTGAACTTTCGGCTCATAACAACTGGCAGATTCTCAACTGTACAACCCCTGCCAACTTCTTCCATGCTTTGCGACGTCAGCTGAAACGAAACTTCAGGGTGCCAATGGTAATATTCACCCCTAAAAGCCTGCTGCGACATCCTCGGGTAGTATCGCCCATAAGCGAACTGGAGTATGGACATTTCAAAGAAGTTATTGACGACGATAATGTTGATATCGATGAGGTACGTCGACTGGTACTGTGCAGCGGCAAAATTTATTATGACCTGCTGCAAAAAAAAGAAGAGCTTAATGCCCGTGATGTGGCCCTTGTAAGGGTAGAACAGCTGTATCCATTTCCAATGGAGCAGTTGAAAAAAATCTTTGAAAAATATCGCAATAAATTGCTCACGCTCTGGGTTCAGGAGGAACCAGAGAACATGGGGGCCTGGCGATATGTTTATTTCCAGCTCAAAGATGTGTTACCTATCGAGCGAGTTTCACGAAGTGCCAGTGCCAGCCCCGCTGTCGGCTTGAGTGAGGTGCATCAAATTGAACAACAGGAAATTATCGACAAGGTTTTCCGTCTTTGCGATTGTACCCGCAACAATAAATATTGTGGATTACAATGCGTCGAAGGCAAATCGTACACCGAGATACTGCATCATTTCCGTTTGATTGGTTCAAAAATTAAGTATCATGCAAAATAAATTCTTTAAAATCTATTGTTATATGTAGTAAAAAGGTAATTTATGCTAATTTTTTACAATAAATAATACAGGTAAAAAAAAGGAGGCTATGTTGCCTCCTTTTTTCGTAAGTATTCGTGTTTACTTAATCATGAGTTTTTCGGTACGTCCGTCGGCCTGGATGAAATATACACCAGCAGGCAGGCTTGAGATATCAATTCTTTCATTGTTGGCCGTAGCAAGTTTTGACAATACCAGGCTACCGGTTACGTTGTAGATTTTAATTTCTTTACCTGCTTTTACATTTACGTAAAGTACATTATGAGCCGGATTGGGGTAAACTTTGAAATTAGCCTGTTTTGCAGTTTTTACTGCAGTACCACCGGTATTACCCGTATCTTCTACAAAGCTCACATCATCGATATAAACTACATCGGCTGTCTGGGCCAACAGGAAGGCAAATTTTACTAACGTGTTTGCAACCAAACGGTCGACCATAACGTGAAGGGTATAAGTTGTAGGTTCGGTTGTAATATCTACATTCCATTTCGAATTGTGAAGATTGTCATCGCCCATTACGGTATTGGGGTCGTCGGTTATACCAATGAGTCGATACCCGTTATTAGGATCTTCGAGGGTAATCTGGATGGTTCTGTTGGCGTCGGACCAGGCTTTAAAAGTTATTACATAGGATTTTCCATTTTCGAGGGCAAGTCCTTTCTGCTCAATTTGCATTTGCCATACATCAACGGCAGGTACAGGATTAACAATACATACGCCATTTTCAACCTTGGCGGTACCCCCATTACCTGACCAGGCACCCCATTGGTTGTTTTGTCCACCCTGAGAAGCATCATAAACGGTGTCCTTGGAAAACCCACCATCATTTAACAGGTTGGTTTGGGCATTAAGCCCCCAAGCCATCATACCGGCTGCAATAGTTAGTACAAGTTTTTTCATATTTAGTAGTTTTTAAAATTAATGTGTCAAAAGTACACCATCAAGGAACCAACCTGAAAATCTAACAGTACCACATAAGTACCACAACAGGATCAAAAATATACAACATGGGTAAAAAGCAACAGGAAGTGAAAACATTACATGCTTTACAGCATAAATTAAGGGTTAAACTAAAAATTCATCCTTCGTACTAACTATCCTGAGAAAAATGTATATTTGCTATGTATTCGAACTTACAGAGTTTTTAGCTACAAATTATTTCGTCCATGAATCTTAAAAATCGAAGTTTGGTATCCATTAGCGATTTTAGTAAGGAAGAACAACTCTATATTCTTTCTCGGGCACAGGAATTTGAAAAAAATCCAGTACGAAATCTACTTGAAAACAGGGTAATAGCAACCCTATTTTTTGAACCTTCCACGCGCACCCGCTTAAGTTTTGAGAGTGCAGTAAGTCGACTGGGGGGTAAAATTATTGGTTTTTCCGACGTGTCTTCATCGAGTATGACCAAAGGAGAAACGCTGAAGGATACTATAAAAATCATTAGCAATTATTGCGATCTTATAGTGATGCGCCACTATCTTGAAGGGGCGGCACGATATGCCAGCGAAATATCGCTGGTGCCTATTGTAAATGCAGGTGATGGTACCAATCAGCATCCAACCCAGACCATGCTGGATATGTACTCGATATACAAAACACAGGGTACACTTGATAATCTGAAAATATTAATGATAGGTGATCTCAAATATGGCCGTACCGTTCATTCGTTATTGATGGCTATGAGTCAATTTAAAACCACCTTTTACTTTGTTTCGCCCAAAGAGTTGATGATGCCTGAAGAATACAAGCTACATCTCGAGAAACTTAATTTGCCATATTACGAGCACACCGATTTAAACGAATATATCAATGAGGCCGATATCGTTTATATGACCCGGGTACAAAAGGAGCGATTCTCGGACCCGTTGGAATACGAAAAAACTAAGAATATATATATCCTGCGTTCTGAGATGCTGAAGCACACCAAACCCAACATGCGTATTTTGCATCCGCTACCTCGAGTCAATGAAATTGACGTTGAGGTGGATGAACACGAAAAGGCCTATTATTTTGCCCAGGCTCAGAATGGTTTATATGTTCGGCAGGCCATTATTGCTGCCATTTTAGGTGTAATTTGATTAAAATTATTGTATGAGCTGTACACATTCAGATAAGGATAAAACACAATTGCAGGTAAGTGCTATCCGCGAAGGCACCGTTATTGATCACATTCCTCCTCAAAATCTGTTTAAGGTAATCAGCATTCTCAACCTTCAGAAAATTAGCACCCAGATTACCTTCGGTACCAACTTCGATAGCAAAAGGATGGGTAAAAAGGCCCTGATCAAGATTGAAGGCGTATTTTTTCAGCAGGAGGAAATTAATAAAATTGCTCTTGTAGCCCCCAGTGCAAAGCTGAATATCATTAAAAATTATGAGGTTATTCAGAAACTTCCCGTATCCTTGCCCGATAAAGTATCTGGAATTATTAAGTGTTATAATCCCAATTGTATTACCAATCATGAAAAGGTTACCACGCAATTTTATGTGGTTAAAAACCAACCCGTAATGTTAAAGTGTCATTTCTGCGAAAAACTGATGACCGAAGAGCATTTTGTGTTTGTGTAAATACAGTTGGGTATGTGGAAACAAAGGGGCACTTTGGTTTTTTTCATTTTTAATTTAATCACTTTACAGGTACATTCACAACTTTGTAATAATGTGGAATGTGAACAATGGGTTGATTCGGTATTCAACACCCTCACTATTGAACAGCAGCTGGCTCAGTGCATGATGCCAGCAGTGTATCCACGCGACTCAGCAAAGGTAGCCGAAACAATACGCATGATAAAACAATATAACCCTGGGGGCATAATTATTTTTCAGGGTGGACCCAGACAAGTCGCGTTGCTTGTTAATAAAATGCAGAGTCTAAGTCGTGTACCACTCCTTCTGGGAGTGGATGGCGAATGGGGCATTGCTATGCGTTTCGATAGTGTTTTACCATTTCCCCGACAGCTCACCCTTGGGGCAATAGATAACGATTCTCTTATATATCAAATGGGGGTAGCTATTGCTTCACAGCTACATCGAATGGGCATCCACACCAACTTTTCGCCTGTAGTCGACATCAACAGTAATCCGCTCAATCCGGTAATTGGCAGCCGTTCGTGGGGGAGTAATCGCGACCGTGTGACCCATCAGTCCCTGATATACATGAGGGCATTGCAGGAAAATGGTATTATAGCAGTAGCCAAGCATTTTCCAGGCCATGGCGATTCCGAGAACGACTCTCACTATGCACTTCCGGTAATTACCCATTCACGACAGCGACTCGATACCTTTGAGCTGTATCCCTTTAAAACCTTGATTGAGCAAGGAGTAATGGGTATCATGACAGCTCATTTGAATGTACGTGCATACGACTCAGCGGGTATTCCTGCCAGCCTTTCGCGCCGTGTTACCGACAGCCTGCTCAAACAAGTCTTAAACTTTAAGGGGCTGGTCTTTACCGACGCACTTAACATGAAGGGTGCCCAGAATGGTTCGGCCAAAAAAATAGCAATGTCGGCTTTCCTGGCTGGAAACGATATCTTACTTATGCCTGTGAACCTGCCCGATGCCCTGGATACGCTTGTGAAAGCAGTGCGGGCAGGAATTATTTCCCAGGCTCAGGTACAGCAACGGTGCAAAAAAATTCTTTCTGCCAAATATATGCTGGGCATTCATCGCTTTCAACCTGTTGATACAGCGCATCTCATTCCCGACCTTAACCAACCTGTATATCAGCTTATTCGACGGCAGTTATACGAATCAGCTCTTACGCTTTTAACAAACCACGATGAACTACTCCCTTTAAAACGACTCGATACCCTTCGTATTGCTATTGTGGCAATAGGCGATACCCTTCAGAACAATAGCTTTAAGAATACAGCCGAACTGTACACATCTTTATCATACTTTGCATTGCATCGCGAGGCAACCGATAGCGATTTTTATCAGGTTTACCAGCAACTTTCAAAATACAATCTGGTAATTACGCTGCTACTGAACACCGATATGCGCCTAACCCGACGCTATGGGGTTAATGAACGACAAATCAATTATCTCGAACTCATAGCATTTAACCATCCAACTGTGTTGTGCGTATTTGGATCTCCATATCTATTGAACTTTTTGTCTACATTAGCCCCCTTCAAATCCATAATGCTTGCTTACGAGGACAATCCAACCGTATACGATATTGCAGCTCAAGCGATATTTGGAGGAATTTCCGTCCAGGGACGATTGCCGGTCGACGGTATTGCACAATATCCGTTTCGGGCAGGAATTATCATTTCTACCCCCATAAGGGTAAAATATACATTACCCGAGGAAGTGGGAATTAATAGCGTAACACTAAATCGTGCAATTGATTCCGTTATTTTCTCGGCCATCCGACAAAAGGCTATGCCCGGCTGTATTGTATATTTGGCAAAAGAAAATAAAGTATTCTTTCACAGGGCGTACGGTTATTTTACTTATGATTCTGTCAGACCGGTCACCATTAATGACATGTACGATCTGGCATCAATTACCAAAATAGCTGCTACAACACCTGCCATCATGAAACTATACGAGCAGGATAAAATTAAGCTGAATGCCCCTATTTCTAAATATATTCCCAAGTTGCGCAAGAGTAACAAAGCCAAGCTAACTGTTGCCGATATTCTTTCGCATCAGGCAGGTCTTCAGCCCGTTATTGACATATTGCCGCATGTATTGATACCAGAACTTAATACGACCGGAAAAAATGGAAAGCAAAGTGTAATTCGATATCTTGGTCGTAGACCGGGTATTTTTTCCGAAACACTCTCTACTACCCATCCCTTATTAGTAGCGTCGGGAATGTATGCTGGTACTGCTTGGAAAGATACCATTCTGCGATTAATTAAAGAATCGCCAGTACTACGCCGTAAAGAGTATGTTTACAGCGACTTAGGCTTTATCCTGCTTCACCAAGCTGCCGAAAATATCATGACACAACCTTTACCGCACTGGCTCGACAGTGTACTATACAGATCACTGGGAGCCAATACGCTTACGTATATACCATTACAAAAATTTCCAAAGGATCGAATAGCACCCACCGAAATTGACACCCTTTTTCGTAAACAAACCCTGCAGGGTACCGTGCACGATCCAGTGGCTGCAATAATGGGTGGGGTTGCTGGCCATGCTGGACTTTTTGCGACCGCCAATGATCTGGGTAAGTACATGCACATGCTGCTTAACAATGGCACTTACGGTGGCATACATTATTTCGATACGGCCACAATACGCTTGTTCACCTCGGCACCCTTCTTGTCTATCGGCAACCGGCGAGGATTAGGTTTTGACAAACCTCAACCCGACACCACTAAAATATCACCAGTGAGCCGATTGTGTTCGGCTGCAAGCTTTGGACACACAGGTTTTACCGGTACTATGGCCTGGGTCGATCCTCAGTATGGTTTTGTGTTTATTTTCCTATCAAATCGCACTTATCCCTATGCCCTGACCAATAAGCTTGCTGAATTGAATGTTCGAACTACACTTCAGGATATAGTTTATTCCTATTTCAAGTCGACATCAAGATAGAGTCAAAGATTTTTCTTTTATATTATTTTCCTTAAATCAGCGTTATCCGCGATGCTCAGTCAATCACACAATGATAGTTTTGACAGGCTCTACGAACACATGTCGATCACCCTGTCGGTTCCAACCTATTTCTACTTATTCATCCTCCTAAGGTGAAAAATAGTATGGAGTTCTCGTGCTATTTTTATTGAACCCTCTCGGATATTTTCCTATTTTAGTATAGGATAACCCAATTGTTTTTAACTGTAAAAACCGCAAAAGTCTAAGAGTATTTTATAAACTCGTCAACTTGGTTGTTTCGGTGAAATTAAGAGCTTTTAAAATTTTTTAAGAGTTATCGATAGCCGGTTTTTTATATTTTTGAGGCATTTCCAGAGCCAGTCAGGCAAATGTTTATAACAAAAGAAAATACGGAGGAAAATTTATGTATCGTACGAAAGTGATGCTAATGTTGACCGCATGCATGCTTTTATGCGGTATACAGACAAAGGCCCAGGGAGTCATACTGTATACTCCTTATACGCAGATAGCTGTATCGCCGGGCGAATCGGTAGAATACAGCATTGAAGTGATTAACAAAGGTAATTCGCTAAAAAATGTACCGCTCGTTGTTCAAGGTATGCCTAAGGGTTGGAGCTACCAACTCAAGTCGGGTGGATGGAATATTGGACAAATAGCGGTACTGGGAGGAGAACGAAAAACGGTAAATCTTAAAGTTGAAATTCCTTACGTAGTAAACAAAGGGGTATACCGCTTTCAGCTAGTAGCTCCTGGTATCCATGCGCTACCACTGGTGGTAGAGGTAAAACAGGAGGGTACTTCGCGATCGGAATTAAGTACCAACATCCCCAGCATGGAAGGGCATTCGGGCTCTACCTTTACCTTTAATGTTGATTTGCGGAATCGCTCAGGCGATAGGCAGGTATATGTGCTTTCCTCCGAAGCACCCCGCGGATGGGAGGTTGTATTTAAATCGGCAGGCAAATATATTTCGTCTATCAATGTAGAATCGGGAAATACCGAAAAACTGACTGTCGAGGTTAATCCTCCCGACAACGTACCAGCTGGCAAATACAACATCCCCCTGTATGCTTCAACATCGACAAACTCTGCTTCTCTTGTATTGACAGCAACCATTACAGGTTCCTATAAAATTGAATTAACCACGCCAACCGGGCTTTTGAGTACCAGCGTACCTGTAGGTGGAGAAAAGAAAATTGAACTTTGGGTGAAAAATACAGGTTCTTCAACTCTGGCCGACATTTCCATGGAATATACTGCTCCACCGGGCTGGGAGGTTAGTTTTGAACCCAAAAAAATTGCAAAAATTGAGGCAGGACAGTATACTGGTGTAAAAGCCACGATTAAAGCCGATAGAAAAGCTATCCCAGGCGATTATGTAGTAAACATCGAAGCAAGGACACAGGAAGTATCCTCAAAAGCTTCACTCCGGATCTCGGTAAAAACCCCCTTGCTGTATGGCTGGATAGGCCTGGCCGTAATTGCATTGGGTATATATATCATTTACTATCTCTTTAAAAAATATGGGAGGAGGTAACCGTGGCTGTACCTGTCATCGAAATCCGTGGACTTACCAAGGAGTATGACAATCATAAGCGCGTGGTTGATAATTTGAATCTTACCATTTATGAGGGAGAAGTATTTGGGCTCTTGGGGCCCAACGGCGCTGGAAAGTCAACAACTATTCTCATGTTGCTTGGCCTCACTGAACCTACCCAGGGAAGTGTAACCATTGCTGGCATTGATGCTACCCGCAACCCCGTAGAAGTAAAAAAAATAGTTGGCTACCTACCCGAAGATGTGGGGTTCTATGATCACATGACGGGGCTTGAAAATATTGTTTATACTGCTATGCTCAATGGGATGAACCGTTCGGAGGGTGAGCAAAAAGCGCTTGCCCTACTCAAACGGGTAGGACTTGAACAGGAGGCTCATAAAAAGGCAGGTAAATATTCTCGAGGCATGCGTCAGCGACTGGGACTGGCCGATGTGCTCATTAAAAATCCACGCGTGATCATCCTGGACGAGCCTACGCTGGGGATCGACCCCTCGGGTATGCGCGAATTCCTTGAATTAATCGTTCAGCTAAGCCGGCAAGATAAAATTACTGTCCTGTTTTCTTCGCACCATCTGCATCAAGTTCAACAGGTATGCGATAGGGTAGCTATTTTTGTGACAGGTAAACTTATTGCCGAGGGTAATATTGAACAGCTCTCGAAAAAATTGTTTGAAAATGGAAACTTTCACATCGAGTTTGCACTTGCCGAAACAGTATCTGTGAATGATTTAGAAAAAACTTTAGCCAATATCAAGGGCATAAAGCGTATTGTACCCGAAGGCGATATTTTTGCCATTGAGTGCGAACTCGACGTAACTGCCGAACTCGGCAGAACCTTGTTCGGACAGGGTTACAATCTTCGTTATCTTAACCGTAAGCAATACGGTCTGGATGAAATATATCAGCGATACTTTTTGAATGCATAAACATTTGACTATGACATTTAAAGGTATTACCGTGAGTTGGACGAGTGTAATTGAACGTCTTAAGAATTTACTTGCCAATTTGTCTTTACCCCCATCTGCCACGGCAACTTCCCTGTCATCCCTATGGGTAATGGTTCGCAAGGAAGTGGCCGATTACCTTCGAAGCTGGCGCTTTCTTATTATGGTAGCGCTGATAGTTTTAACCTGTATTGGATCGGTATACACCGCTATCACCAACATGCCGAAAGCCATTGAAAAAGCTAACCCCGATCAAGTATTCTTCTTTCTTAAATTATTTACAGTTTCCGATGGCACCATGCCCTCTTTTATTGTCTTTATAGGGTTTTTGGGGCCATTATTAGGACTCATGCTGGGTTTCGATGCAATCAATCACGAGCACAATCGCGGCACGCTAAGCCGACTACTCTCGCAACCCATCCCGCGCGATTATGTGCTACATGCTAAATTTTTAGCTGCATACCTTGTAGTAAGCACATTACTTTTTGCTCTGGCCCTAATGGTTATTGGTACGGGAATGATAGTGCTGGGAGTGCCCCCCACCGCTGAGGAATTTTTGCGAATATTTTCATTTATTGTTTTGAGCACTATTTATGTGGCAGTGTGGATTAACCTGGCCATATTTTTCTCGGTTCGTTTTCGTCAACCTGCTACCTCGGCGCTGGCAGGTATTGCCGTATGGCTGTTTTTTACCGTTTTTTATCCCCTTCTGCTATCCTTCATCCTTAAGCCACTACAGCCCTCAGAAATGGCAAGTGCTGCCGAAATCATCAAATACGAAAAAATCAGGCTACTCCTTGTACAGCTGATGCCTAACGAGTTATTCAGCCAGGCTACTACAACCATGCTAACCCCATCCATTCGTAGCATCGGGCCGTTAACTATACAGCAGATATATGGCAGTATTCCGGCACCGCTTCCCCTGTCGCAAAGCCTGCTAATTGTTTTACCTCAGATAATTGGTTTATTAGCTTTGACATTGGTAGGTTTTATCCTTTCGTATATTAGCTTTATGCGACGGGAAATACGTTCAAGGTGAGAGATGTTTCACATGCACAAATCAAATTTTTGGGAAAATGATTGTAAATAATCCGGTCATTATGACCATAAATATTGTTTGATACCCTCAACCATTTCTCGCACTTGGGATGAATTTATAATAATGCCAACAATTCGGTGCATGGAACAATGTTCAAAATAATTAATGTTGGGGTTCAAAATTTTGAACCCCAACATATCGTTATTGAAAAATTATCCCCGTTTAATTGGTTCCATCACCCATTAATTTAAAATTGGGTTACCCACTTGGTTTGCTATAATATCAATATTCACTCGCTCGGAACAGAAATTTTATCAGAAATTTTTCATTTCAATTTTCCTAAGAAACTCTGCTTTTTCCTGGTTTAACTTTGCCATATCTAAGCCTATAGCCTTTTGTGCTTTTTCTTTAGTAGATATATCGGGCAGGGGTACCTCATTTACCCCTTTAGCAGCCAATATTTTGGCTAGCTGCAGGCGAGCATCCTGCACTCGATCAATACCAGAGGCAATGATTCGCATCACTTCAAGCGGGGCATGAAATGCAGCTCCATGACTGGCTGCAGCAAAATCCCAGCGCCACTGCGCATGCCGTATAAGCTGCAATACCGGTTGCATTTCCTTTTCCGTAGCTCCTTTTTCCCATGCGGCTTTTGCTTCGTAATGAGCACGAACCAAAAGGCTTGCCAAACGATGACGTTCACGCGCAATTTTTTCCTGTCGCTCATACACATTTCGCCGAAGTTCCTCCTCGCTTTCTCTATGACACACCTGGCAGGTTTTGTTGATATGATATAGCGGACTAACAATATGATGGCTGGTAAACTTGGTTCCTCCCTCGCTTACATAGGGCATATGGCAATCGGCACACGATAAACCTCGCTGTGCATGGATACCCATGGCGTAAAGTTCGTAATCGGGATGCTGAGCCTTGAGCATAGGAGCACGGCTGAGCGGATGTGTCCAATCCGAAAAAGCCAGTTCATCGTAATACTTTTCAATGCTATCTACCGAGAGGCCCTTGGTCCAAGGGAAAACCAGATATTTCTTTTCACCCTTGAAGTAGTACTCTACATGACATTGCGCACACACCAGGGTACGCATCTCCTGATGAGTGACAGCATTTATATCTTTACCCATAGCAGCCATAGCTTCCAACAAAGCCGGGCGCGTAATTTGTAACTGCATCGTTGCAGGATCATGACAGTCGGCACAGCCGATTGGATTTTTTATTTCGCTTAAAAATGATGATAATTTTTTTCCGTAAAAACCCTCTATTCCAAGCTTATTCATTTGTTTGAGAACGTCGGGGCTTTTACATGTCCAGCATGTACCGGGCATAGGACCATCGCCAGGATGCATGGGTGCTCCTATACGCAGCGACTTCAACACATCCTCTACTGCATAATAATGGCCCCTACCCTGCTTGTAATCCTTACTAAAAGGGTAACCAGCCCAAAGAATCACCAGTTCAGGTTCTTCGGCCAGCATATCGCGGGTAGCATTACCCCCGAACTGTGAGTGAAAACTCGTATCGGAGGTTAGCAAATATGATTCGTACTCTTTAGGAAAATATTTACCCCAAGCTTCCCACCTACCTTCAAAGGGTTCAATTTTCCCGGATACAGAACGAACAGCGATAGACTCAGCCCTGCGTTCCATTATCGAGGATGCTAAAAGACCGAGAAAAAACGTAATGGTAAGCGAAGAAAAAAATATTACCAGCCCATCCAGGGTTTCTCACGAATAATCTGATTAATACTTTTCATCATAATAAAATTAATTTTTAAAGGTATAATGGAACACCCATGTTCGCAATTTTATCACTATTCACTATTGTGTTTGCGTTCATAGGAACATGGGTGTTTCATATCAAACAATTTATTATTTATCACTTTTCCATGAGTTGTTTTAACCACGAAGGAACCGCACTACCTGGCAGTGGTACCATTACTTTATCGGTAGCTGATAGGCTTTTAACCCGTCCATGCGGCGTTTCACGATGACAATTCCAGCATGCCCGAGCATTAAACGATTCGTCACTACCTGTTGATCGCTCAATATAGGCAAAAAGGGGAGCATGACAACGCAAACAATTATTCATTACCGCTTTTTAACCCTCTGGCTTCATGATAATAGCCTGTGGTTCGGTACGTAAGGTAAATATTGTTGCATGACGCAAACCATCTTTGGCTTTAAAAAAATACTTTTTCAGGATATTTTCATGGGGAACATGACAATCGTTGCAGACCTGCCGGGCATGCGAACTATGGAGCCAAGTAAGGTATTCTGTGCTCATCACATGGCAGTTGATACAAGCCTCAGGCCTATCAGATGCATAGGACCACGCCCTTGACAAATAAAAGGCATACAGAGCAAATCCAAAAAATATCCCTGTCACCAGAATGGCCACAAACAGCTATTCTGATTTTGGGAAAAATTTATTTATGATCCACCGTAACATAATTTTACAGTCTACTTATCAATACTTTCTCTATCACTTCGGGTCCCATATCGGCATGTTCGCCCAATAGCAGGTTGCGCTGACGAAAACGCTCGACAATGATCTGAATTGAATCCTTCCCTACCCCATAATCCGACAAACGTGTTTTAATCATCATGGCATGGAAAAATGCCTCGGTCATGGCTATAATTTGATCAATATTTTCCTCAGAAGGATTCTGAATTCCCAGTACCCGATGACCATACTGGATAAGCTTTTCTTTCTTATTTTTCCGCATCACATGCATCACCCCTGGCAATACTATAGCCAGCGTTTTTGCATGATCTATTCCATGCAAAGCGGTAAGCTCATGTCCAATGGCATGTGTACTCCAGTCCTCAGGAACTCCAGCACTTATCAGACCATTGAGAGCCATGGTGGTAGCCCACATAAAGGTAGCTGCATGGGTATAATTAGTTTTGTCGTGCAATACCTTTGGACCTACCTCCATAAGGGTACGAAGCAGACTTTCGGAAAATCCGTCCTGAACCCCTGCTCCAACAGGATAGGTAAGATACTGCTCCATCACATGCACAAAGGCATCGACTACGCCATTGCTAATTTGGGTATCGGGCAACGTATAGCAATATTGCGGATCAAGAATGGAAAAGACAGGCATTACCAGCGGACTGCTGAATGAAAGTTTTTCCTTTGTAGAATATTTCGAAATTACAGCATTACCATTCATTTCGGTACCAGTGGCCGGCAAAGTTAAAACCGTTCCCAGGGGCAATGCATTTTTTATTTCAGCTTTGCCAGTTAGAATATCCCAGGGATCGCCCGAAACAAACGGGGCAGCTGCGATAAACTTGGTACCATCGATTACCGACCCCCCTCCTACTGCTAGCAAAAACGTTACCCCTTCTTTTTTTACCATCTCTACAGCCCTCATCAGGGTTTCATACGAAGGATTCGGCTCGATTCCCCCAAACTCAACATAGTTGAATCCTTTGAGTGCACTTACTACCGCATCGTAAATACCATTACGCTTAATGCTCCCCTGTCCGTATGTAAACAAGATCCTACCCTTGCGGGGTAAAAGTCTCGACAATTGTGTAATCTGATCTTTCCCAAATACAATTCGTGTGGGATTGTGAAACTCAAAATTTAGCATAGCTCTTCATATTAAATTTTGGCTAAATTTACGGCAAAGATAATAAAAAAACTAATTAGGTAATTAGGTAATTCGGAACCAAAATTATTTTTCTAAATTTGCATCGTCAGTCTAAAAACATATATAAATAATTATATTTTTGTAAAAAAATTGATGTATGGGCATTACCAGTTTGCTTATCCTGTTTATCAGCGGCTTAGGGTTTGCTGCTATAGCTATTGGTCTTAACAAGATTCTTTCATACAGTCGATACAATCCTGTAAAAGCCGAGCCATACGAATGTGGGGTACAAACCCATGGTGCCACGTGGGTACAATTTAATGTAGGATACTACCTATTTTCACTGGTGTTTTTGATATTTGATGTGGAAATTGTGTTTATGTACCCGTGGGCGGTGGTATTCAGGCAGGTGGGTTTGGCTGCACTGATAGAAATTATATTTTTTATTGCCATACTATTTTTGGGATTGTTGTATGCATACAAAAAGAAGGCGCTCACATGGATGTAATACAGAAACATTTCGAAGATTTCCCGGGTGAAGTCTACCAGGACAAAAGTGGACATTCGAGCATTATTGTAACGCAAATTGATCGCTTTGCTAATTGGGCGCGGAGTAATTCACTTTGGCCTCTGATATTTGGCACCAGCTGTTGTGCCATAGAAATGATGTCGGCGGCATCGGCCAAGTACGATTGGTCGAGGTTTGGATTTGAGGTAGCACGTGCGTCACCCCGTCAGGCCGACCTGATCATAGTTGCAGGTACCATAACGTTAAAAATGGCGCCGGTGCTCAAACGATTGTACGATCAGATGCCCGAGCCCAAATATGTAATTGCCATGGGTGCCTGTAATATTACGGGCGGTCCTTTTATGACCCATTCCTATTCGGTAGTCAATGGCATAGACAAAATTGTACCTGTTGATGTTTACATTCCAGGATGTCCACCACGTCCTGAGGCACTTCTTCATGGAATGATCAAACTTCAAGAGAAAATTAAACAATCCAGGGCATTTGTTATAGAGAAACCTAAAAAATAACCAGTCATGTCGGAGTTCCCAGAAAACAGCATAAATCAGTATTTTCCCGAATATACTCTATCGCAATGGGCGCAGTTCAAGGCTCTGAATGTTGGCCACGACAAGCTGTATACGGTATGTGAGCAGTTGGCTCACCACCCGGCCCTACAGTTCGATATGCTGGTTTGCCTGACAGCCATCGACCGAACGACACAGTTGGAGGTAATATACCACCTGCGTTCGACTACGACCTATCAGGAGTTGGTTGTAAAAACCGAGCTGGTTGATCCACTGCTCGAACTGCCCTCTGTAACACCACTGTGGAAGTCGGCCGAACTATTCGAGATGGAGGTATACGATATGTTTGGTATCACCTTCACCGGTCACCCCGACCTACGACGTCTTTTCATGCCCGAAGACTGGGAGGGATATCCACTTCGCAAGAGCTACCAGGCCAAAGATGTTGCCGACAATTATCTAAAATCGCATCAATTATTGATTAATCAGCAATAAGATGGAGAGTATCATCGGAAGCCAGATCATTCAATCTTCGGACGATGAGTTTATCATCAACGTGGGTCCGCAGCATCCTTCAACGCACGGAGTTTTGCACCTACAGCTCAAGCTGGATGGCGAAAAAATAATTGATTTAAAGCCATTTCTGGGATATATCCACAGGGGTATCGAAAAAATGAGCGAATCGCTCACCTATAAGCAATTTATATATCTTACCAGCAGGATGGATTATCTTTCGGCACATATCAATAATCAAGCCTGTTGCTTGGCAATTGAAAAAGGACTTCAAATCGAGGTTCCCGAACGTGCCAAAGTAATTCGTACCCTGATGGCCGAGCTTACCCGGCTGGCCTCACATCAGCTATGGTGGGGATCTACGGGGCTTGACATGGGAGCAGTTTCGCCTTTTTTCTATGCTTTTAGGGAGCGGGAAATGATTCTCGAAATCTTTGAAGAAACCTGCGGTTCGAGACTCACCATGAACTACTGTGTACCGGGAGGTGTGATGAATGATCTACATCCTGATTTTGTTTCCAAAGTAAAACAGGTGATCAGGCAATTTCGCGAAAACATTCACGAGTATGACGAATTGCTCACAGGCAATCCTATTTTTCAATCGCGAACCAGGGGCATAGGCTATTTATCGAAGGAGGATGCAATATCGTTGGCATGTACAGGCCCGGTGGCCCGAGCCTCGGGTATAAGCTGTGATGTACGTAAGAAAAATACCTACGATGCATACGACCGGGTAACCTTTGAAGAAATCACTGCCACCGAAGGCGATTGCTTTGCCCGTTATCAGGTAAGGCTGGAAGAAATGAAACAGTCGATGCAAATTATCGATCAGCTTATCGATAATATTCCTGCAGGCGATTATCGTGCTAAGATCAAAGGTATTATAAAACTGCCGGCGGGCGAATACTATCAAAGCGTAGAAACGGCGAGGGGAGAACTGGGAATATACCTGGTAAGCGATGGTACCAACAAGCCCTTCCGGGTTAAGTTTCGTACCCCAAACTTTTCGAACCTTGGAGCACTTAAACCCACTAGCTTGGGTGGCAAAATTGGCGATCTGGTTGCCATCATGGCTTCGCTCGATTTAATCATTCCCGATATCGACCGTTAAAAACAGATTTGGATTATGGTACAATGGATAGGACAAAAACTGAATGAGATACTGGGACCCGTTTGGGCACCTTATGCAGGATATGTACTTACGGGGTTGGCCTTCATCATGCTGGTAGTAATTATGGCCGTGATATCGATTTACCTCGAACGTAAGATAGCCGCCTTCATGCAAATGCGATTAGGACCTATGCGTGTAGGAAAATGGGGAACCCTTCAGGCTTTTGCCGATGTTTTTAAGCTCATGCTGAAGGAAAGCCTTACGCCTGCCCAAGCCGATAAACAGCTTTTCAACATTGCCCCATACCTGGTGCTTACGGTCAGTTTTCTGGCATTTGCACCCATTGCTTTTTCGCCCTCTTTGCAGCTGTGGAATATGAATATTGGCGTACTTTACATAACCAGTATCAGCAGCGTGGGGGTAATTGGTATATTGATGGCAGGATGGGCAAGTAACAACAAATATTCGCTTCTGGGGGCCATGCGTAGCGGTGCCCAGATTGTCAGCTATGAACTTTCGGCCGGTATTGCTATCCTCACCATCGTAATGATGAGCGGTTCGCTAAGCGTGTCGGGTATTATACAATCGCAGGCCGATGGGTGGTGGCTGTTTAAGGGGCATATACCCGCTCTTATCGCCTTCGTAATTTTTGCAATAGCAAGTACCGCCGAACTTAACCGGGCCCCTTTCGACCTGGCTGAAGCCGAACAGGAGCTTACCGCAGGCTTTCACACCGAATACTCCGGAATGCAGTTTGCCATGTTTTTCCTGGCCGAATATACCAACATGTTTATTGTATCGATGCTGGGTACTACCCTTTTTCTGGGTGGCTGGATGCCCCTGCATATTGGCAACTGGGAATTTTTCAACCAGCTGATGGATAAAATTCCCCCATTCCTGTGGTTCTTCGGCAAGGTATTTATCAGCCTGTTTATGATTATCTGGTTCCGATGGACCTTCCCCCGCCTGCGAATTGACCAGCTGCTAAAACTCGAATGGAAATATCTGCTCCCTATCGGAATGGTTAACCTGGTCATTGCTGCAATCGTAACCTGGCTGGGTTGGATTTTTTAAAACAGATGATTATGAATGCTGCTAAACGATATTTTACTTCAATTTTTAAGGCTATCGTAGCCTTGCTTAAGGGGATGAAACTAACTGGTTCGTACCTGCTTCGCCCCTCAAAAATTCTTACCCAACAATATCCCGAAAATAGAGATACGCTATATATCCCACAGCGTTTTAAGGGAAGGGTATACATGCCTCATGACGAAAACAATGAACACAACTGCACTGCCTGTACCCTATGTCAGCTGGCCTGTCCCAACGGATCCATACAGATCATCTCAAAAAATATCGAAATGCCCGATGGCAGCAAAAAGAAAGTGCTCGACCAATGGGTGTACAATCTGGGTAGCTGTACCCTATGTCAACTATGTGTGGATGCCTGTCCCAGCGATGCTATTGTGATGGATAATGCTTTCGAATTTAGCGTGTATGATAAATCCAGATTGATATATAACCTCAACCGTCCAGGTTCGAAGTTGAAAGAAAAAAAAATTGAAAATCAGGTTTAAAAAAATATACTATGACTCTTGAGCAAACACTGTTCTATGTGATATCGGGAATTGTACTGTTTTTTGCCTTTATGGTAATTATTTGCCGGCGAATTTTTCGTTCGGCAATTTACCTGCTCTTTTCTCTGCTGGGTATTGCAGCCCTGTATTTTATGATGGAGGTGGAATTTATTGCAGCCATACAGATAATCGTTTACGTGGGTGGTATTGTGGTGCTAATTATATTTTCCATTTTCCTCACCCACCAGGTTGGAGAAAAGATGCCCAAAAAACTTATAAAACGTATCATCCCGGCGGCTATCCTTTCTTTATCGGGCTTCTTGCTTACTATCGATATCCTGACCCATCATTCGTTCAATAACGCCGCTGGTTCCGAAAATTTCAACCCAACGGTCGAAAACATTGGACATCAACTACTTGACTATAAGAATTATGGTTATGTACTTCCTTTCGAAATCATTAGCTTTCTGTTACTGGCTGCCCTTATCGGTAGCATAGTAATTGCCATTCGTCCCAAACAACAAACCAAAAATTGATTGCTATGGAAGGGATTCCTTTAACACACATTCTAGTGCTCAGCACAGCTCTGTTTTTTCTAGGCATATATGGCTTTTTTACACGGCGAAATCTCATTACCATGCTGATTTCGATTGAGCTTATTCTCAATAGCGTTAATATCAACTTTGTTGCCTTCAACAAATATCTGTATCCCCAACAGTTCGAGGGTCTGTTTTTCAACATTTTTATCATAGCAATTGCTGCGGCTGAGGTTTCACTCGCTATTGCTATCATTATCAATCTCTATCGAAAATTTAATACCATCGATATCGACAACACCAACACGATGAAACATTAATAACCCTAAACTGAATAGCAATGAGCATAAGCATACTTGTTTTACTGTTGCCTTTCATCACCTTCGCATTTTTAGCCTTATTCGGGAAAAAGCTTTCAGGCTCCAAAGCCGGTATACTGGGCAGTATTTCCACCGGTCTCATTACTATAGTAGCTGGAATAATGGCTTTCCAATTTTGGAGCATACCGGGCAATAATACAACGCACACCTTATTTTATTTTCCTTGGTTAACCTTCAACGAACATCTGTCGCTCAACATGGGCTTGCTTATTGATTCGTTGTCGGTGATGATGGTAGGGGTTGTGACGCTGGTTTCTTTTATGGTGCATATATACAGCATCGAATATTTAAAGGGCGAAGAACGCTACGGGAGTTATTTCGCCTATCTGTCGCTATTCACTTTTTCCATGCTGGGCCTGGTACTATCGGTAAATCTTTTCCAGATGTATGTTTTCTGGGAGTTGGTGGGAGTGTCGTCATTTTTGCTCATTGGATTCTACTATCAGCGTTCAACTGCAGTAGCAGCTGCTAAGAAAGCATTTATTGTTACTCGTTTTGCCGACCTGGGTTTTCTGGTAGGAATTCTTGCATTGAGTTTTGAAGCCAAAACACTGGATATACCTGTACTTATCGATAGGCTTACCTCACCAGAAGCATTGGTCTCAGGTACCATCAAGTTTCACATGCTGGGGGGACTAAGTGTCATATCCATTGCTATGTTTCTGATATTTATTGGTGGGGCAGGAAAATCGGCCATGTTTCCTCTTCATATTTGGCTTCCCGATGCCATGGAAGGTCCAACGCCTGTATCGGCGCTGATTCATGCAGCCACCATGGTAGTTGCAGGCGTGTATCTGGTAGCCCGTTTGTTCCCTATATACTTTACGATTACCCCCGAAGTGCTGGAAATAATCAGTTGGATAGGCATAGTTTCGGCCCTGCTGGCAGCCCTGATTGCCTGCACACAAACCGATATTAAACGGGTTCTGGCCTATTCAACCATATCGCAGATAGGTTACATGATGTTTTCGCTGGGTATTACCGCATACAGTCATGGCGATACGCTGGGCTATACCGCTTCGCTCTTTCATCTGTTTACCCATGCCTTTTTTAAAGCTCTCCTGTTTTTAACGGCTGGCGTAATCATCCATGCAGTGCACAGCAACGAGGTAGCCCAGATGGGTGGACTACGCAAATCTCTTCCCATTACCCATGTGGCATTTCTGCTGGCTACCCTGGCTATTTCGGGAATTCCTCCATTATCGGGTTTTTTCAGCAAGGAGGCAATTCTCGGTGCAACCCATCATGCAAACCCCTTAATTTTCTGGTTAGCTGTAATAGGTAGCAGCCTGACGACTTTTTACATGTTTCGCCTGTATTTTCTTATTTTCTGGAACAAACCCGTTGTGCAACACCGGCATCACGAGCATGCCCTGTTTAGTATACCCCTGATCATACTGACCCTGGGTACCTTGCTGAATGGGATTATTCCCTTTGGCAATTTTATATCGGCCAGCACCGAAAAAACTCCTATTACATTTGAGCTAAGCATGGCTGTTGTGCCTGTGGGTGGATCTTTACTGGCCATACTCATTGCTGCACTATGGTATGCCAAGCCAACCAACTATCCCGACAATGTAGTAGCTGCGCTGAAAAGCATTTATCGTTGGACTTATCGAAAATTCTATTTCGATGAATTGTATCTGTTTATCACGCACAAAATTATTTTTAATCTGATAGGTCGCCCCATTGCGTGGTTCGACCGCCATGTTGTTGATGGCATAATGAATGGCCTGGCATGGGGAAGTATGAATATCTCGTATGCCATCAAAAATTTGCAATCGGGAAATGTTCAATCCTATACCATGTATTTTCTGGGAGGATTAATTGTCCTGCTTAGCATATTGCTATATGCATTTGGTTTTATTATGTAAAAATTCTAAAAGCACTTCGATATGAACCTGTTGTTGCTGATATGGATTCCGCTTATTACGCTTTTGACCGTTTTGTTGCTTAAAAAGGAAAAAGCCATAAAAATTGCAAGCCTGGTAGGTAGTGGGGCTCAGCTTCTTTATGCTTTGGTGCTAACAATATCGTACTATCGATATCGGGCGGCAGGATGGTCGGGTACCTATCTCTTCGAGGATAAAATATCCTGGTTTCCTTCGCTGTCTATATATTTTTCGATGGGTGTCGATGGTATATCCCTTATCATGATTGTACTAACGGCACTGGTAGTATTTACGGGTATTTTAGTTTCATGGAATATAGCTACACGGATTAAAGAATTCTTTGCCCTGATATTACTTTTAAGTCTGGGGGCTTATGGTTTCTTCATTTCTACCAACCTGTTTGTATTGTTTTTCTTCCTTGAGCTGGCGGTTATCCCCAAATATTTGCTCATTGGTATCTGGGGAAGCGGCAAAAAAGAATACAGCGCCATGAAATTGGCTCTGATGCTTATGGGTGGTTCGGCACTTGTGCTATTGGGTTTGCTGGGTTTTTACCATTATTCTGGCGTATATGGCAGTGCCTCAACGTGGGACATAAGCGAGCTGGTAAATATATCACTGCCCATAGAGGTACAGCGGATACTCTACCTGTTGACCTTTACTGGTTTTGGGGTATTTACAGCATTGTTTCCGTTTCATACCTGGGCACCCGATGGCCATTCTTCGGCACCTACAGCCGCCTCCATGTTTCTGGCAGGGATATCGATGAAGCTGGGCGGATATGGATGCCTACGAATATCTACCTTTTTGCTTCCAGAAGCTGCCCAACAACTTTCGTGGATATACATCATACTTGCCTCCATAGCAATTCTGTATGGGGCATTTGCTACCATGATGCAAAAAGACTTAAAATACATGAATGCCTACTCGTCAGTTAGCCATTGCGGATTTGTGGTATTGGGTATCGCCATGCTTACCAGAGCTGGCATGATGGGTGCCATTTTACAGATGGTTTCACATGGAGTAATGACAGCCCTTTTCTTTGCCGCTATTGGCATGCTATATGAACGCACGCATACCCGCATGATAGGTGAAATGGGTGGGCTCTTGAAACCGCTTCCTTTCATCGGTTCGGCTTTTATTGTGGTGGGGTTATGTTCGCTTGGCTTGCCTGGTCTGAGTGGATTTGTGGCCGAAGCCACTGTGTTTATTGGCTCGTGGGAAAGAACGGGCTTGCTGTACCGGATAGCTACCCTGATAGCTGCAGCATCGATAGTGGTAACTGCGGTATACATTCTCCGCGCGCTGGGAACAACGCTTTGGGGTACCATCACCCACAAGGAATATGTAGCTCTAAAAGACGCAACATGGAACGAAAAAATCGCCACCTTCCTGCTCATGTCGGGTATCCTTATCATGGGCTTTTTCCCGTTCCTTTTCATCCAGCTGCTCAACCACGATGTGATAACTATTTTGAACAATGTATTAAAGTGATTCGACCATGGAATTTGCACTGTTACGTTTCGAATGGATAGTAATTGGCATTATTTTAGTTGTCCTCATAGGTAAGTTGACCGATCTTGACCAGAAACCCTTTTTTGTGCCATTCGTCAATCTGCTTCTTTTTATCAATATCCTGGTGGGTTTAATACCAATGCCTTCGGGGTCGGCTTTTGGAGGTTTTTTCAATCTTAACCCATCCATCACTTTCGAGAAAAATGTTCTCAACATCGCACTCTTGCTGGTATCGGTCATGGGTAGCCAGTGGATTAAAAAAACTACTGTTCAGGCCGAACATTACCTTCTGCTACTAACGAGTATACTGGGGATGTTCCTTATGCTTTCGAGTACGCACATTTTGCCTTTTTATTTAGGGCTCGAAATGTCGACCATACCGCTGGCTGCACTGGCCAATTTTGAAACCTCATCGCAGAAATCATCGGAGGCGGGTATCAAACTTATTCTTTCCTCTGCCTTTGCCACGGCCATTATGCTATTTGGAATATCGTTAATGTATGGGGTTACCGGAAGCCTGTATTTCAATCATCTGGCTACAGCCATGCAAAACCAACCATTACATCTGGCGGCTTTTATTTTTTTCATCTCGGGTGTATTCTTTAAAATGTCGGTAGTACCTTTTCATCTGTGGACCGCCGATGTGTACGAAGGTGCCCCCACTACGGTAACCAACTATTTAGCTTCCGTTTCAAAAGCAGCTATTGTATTTGTGCTCTTCAATATTCTGTTTAAAATTTTTGGTCAGCTCCACCAGGCCTGGGCTTTGGTCATCTCGTTACTGGCCGTACTGAGCATGACTGTTGGTAACCTTTTCGCCTTACGACAGGAAAATATTAAACGCTTGCTGGCCTTCTCGTCTATAAGTCAGGTAGGATACATATTGGTAGCATATCTTGGATTTTCTCCCGATTCATTTGGAGCCATTTTTTACTTTATTGTCGTATATCTGCTCAGCAACATCACAGCCTTCGGGGTAGTAGGGTTGGTAGAAAATTCTACTGGCAAGGCCACGCTCGATGTTTACAGGGGATTATACCACCGTAACCCTTCCTATGCCCTATTTTTGGCTATAGCTCTGTTTTCATTGGCCGGCATTCCTCCTACTGCTGGTTTCTTTGGTAAAATATTTTTACTCACTGCAAGCGTACAACCAGCCTACTATTGGGTGCTGGCTTTTGCAGGTGCCAATCTTATCCTTTCTCTTTACAACTATCTGAGAATTGTCCGCACCATGTTTATTGACAATGACAGTTCAGATTTAGCAACAATTCCCGTCCATGGCCTATATTTGTGGACAATGGGTTTATGTACGCTGTTGATTCTGGCATTTAGCTTCTTCCCGCATGTGTACGCATGGGGGGTCGAATGGTACAATTTTGTCCGGTAAAACAACAAAATGTTAAAATAACACTTATAATATTAATAAAATCATGCAGTTAACCCGTTGCTAAACCTTAATTTATATTGAATTTAAATTTCTTTTAACATACCTTTGTAAGCGTTTTTAAAGGTATAGCGATGAGACAGTTAAAAATTACCAAGTCTATTACTAACCGCGAGAGTGCTTCTCTTGATAAATATTTACAGGAAATTGGGAGAGAAGAGCTCATCACCGTAGAAGAGGAGGTTGAGCTTGCGCAACGCATCAAGAAAGGTGATAAGGCGGCATTAGAAAAGCTCACCCGAGCCAATTTGCGATTTGTGGTATCGGTGGCCAAGCAATACCAGAACCAAGGGTTAACCCTTCCCGATCTGATTAATGAAGGCAACCTGGGCCTGATGAAGGCAGCTGAAAAATTTGACGAAACCCGAGGTTTTAAATTCATTTCATACGCTGTTTGGTGGATACGGCAATCCATCCTGCAAGCGCTGGCCGAACAGGCACGGATCGTACGTTTGCCGCTTAATCAAATTGGCTCGCTTAATCGTATACATAAAGCCTATGCGCTTTTCGAACAGGAGCACGAACGTGCCCCCACCCATGAAGAACTTGCCCAGCTACTCGATATGCCCAAAGATAAGCTGGCCGAAACCATGCGCGTATCGGGGAAACATGTTTCAGTAGATGCACCTTTACTTGATGGGGAAGACAGCACCTTACTCGATGTCATGTCTAATCCCGACTCGCCCCTTGCCGATAAAGCCCTCATCCGCGAATCGCTTACCAAAGAAGTAGAACGTGCTCTTGAGACCCTTACCGAACGGGAAAGGGAAATTATCAAATGTTTCTTTGGCATTGGATGCACCGAAATGTCGCTCGATGAAATAGCTGAAAAACTCGGCCTTACCCGTGAGCGTGTTCGGCAAATTAAAGAGAAAGCTATTCGCCGATTACGGCATTCGCATCGAAGTAAATTTTTAAAGGATTACCTGGGATAAAATACCATCCCGTTCGCAGTACTTAAGAACCCCTCTGGGAAATAATATTATTTCTTAGCTGGCATTTTTGAAAGAATTTTTAACCGTAGGACGCTAATTATTTTGCAAAACCCGCAAAGACATAGTTAGCGTCCTTTGCTTTTTCTTCATTCCTTTGCGACTAAAAAAAACAAGCATGCAGTTTATTTCCAGCTATCAAAACACCGAATGGAGGTCTTCAATATCTTTCATGCAATTTTTAATACATAATAAATCAATGGATTGCATTTTTCCTTTATAAAAATTAACTTTATCTGACAAAAAGTATTATTTTTAACTACAAAAACCTTTTCACCTAAAACCTGCAAAAATGAAATTCGTGAAGTACCTTGCAGCTGCAGTCATTGCTATAATACTACTGGTATTTTCCATTTCGTATATAGTATGGCTGAGTTACCCCAAAACATTTTTAAACATTTACATTCTTGACAAAACGGTACCTGATTTTCGGTACGAAAAACACAGAGCACTGTTCTGGGTGCTGAACAATGCCCGCATAGTCAAAGCAAACGGGAAAAGCTATAAAATAGGGCACGATTATTTCGGATTTCATCCGCTAAGGCCATTAAGCGACTATCAATATGATATCAAACGCATTCTGCTGGAACAAATAGATAGCGTATCGGACCGATACGAAGTTGCCTATTACACCGATACCCGCGGGGTATACTTCAACGAATGGTTTAAAGGATTCAGACGCAGCGGCGAAAATTCCGTTATTGAAGGAGGACTTAACCAGAACGATTATTTGTTGCTAAAAACAATGAAGGAAAAAGGTAAGCTCATCATAGGCGAATACGACATTCTGGGCAGTCCTACCTCCGACCTGATTAGCTATAAAACCGAATTGCTTTTCAACATCCATGCTACCGGCTGGAAAGGCCGCTACTTCAGTTCGCTTGACTCAAACAACACAGAAATACCCTATAAATTAATTGAAAGATATAAGGCCGAGCACCAAGGAAAATGGCCATTCAAGGGTGAAGGTATTATACTTGCCAATAATAATACAACCCTTGTGCTTGAACCTAAAAAACATCTCAATGTGATTTACCCTCAACTGGTTACCGACGAAAACTTTAGATCACAATACCATTTGCCTGTCAGCATTGATTTCACCGGTTGGTTCGAAATAACTACGCCAGGAGATAGTGTTGCAGTAGTTGCAAATTTTCAACTTAATTTAACCTCGGACGGAGATTCCCTGCTTAAAACCTACGGATTAACTTCTATCTTTCCTGCTATTGTAGTCGATAATCCCAAAAAGATTAGAACCTGCTATTTTGCAGGCGACTTCGCAACCAATAGAATACCCCCTGTTTACTCGCAAATGGCAAATAGTCGAAAATGGCTTAAAATTTTCAGCGCTAATAAAGAAAAACTATTTTTCCAGAGCTATTATTTCCCTTTGATGGAAAAACTTTTAAAATCGTATGCCGAGGAAATAAAGGCTCATAAAAACTAAACAATCAAAAAATTGTTACACAAAAAACTAACCTTAAAAATTGCTTGTATGAAAAGAACAAAACAATTGATGGGATTATTATTGATGCTGAGTTCGATGTCGGTTTCAGCTCAATTGGATGAAGTGGCAAAAATCCTGACAGGCGGAACCGATGATGCTAACAAGCTGATTTCGGCATACCTGGGTCCCTGGGGTAAGGGCTTTGCCTATGGAATATCCAACGGATGGTACAACACCGCCAATACCCACGGCATTTTAGGCTTTGATGTTACGTTTACTACCTCTTTTGCCTCGGTACCCTCGTCTTTAAAAACCTATGACCTTACACAATTAGGACTTGAAAAGCTCACATACGGCACCCCTTCGACCGGACCTACCATAGCCGGAAAAAATGTCAATGGGCCTGAGCTCACCTATACACAATCTGTAACGCTTCCCGACAGTAGCCAGCAAGATGTATCGGTTAAGTTCAAAATGCCAAAAGGTATTAATGTGCCCATTGTTCCTAACATAGCCTTGCAAGCCGGCATTGGACTACCCAAAGGCACTGAAATCATGGGACGTTATATGCCCACCTTAAAAATTGGTGATTTTGGCAAGCTCGGCATGTGGGGTATTGGCATCAAACACGACCTAAAACAGTGGATCCCGGTGGTGAATAAAACCCCTTTCTGGAGCATGAGCTTGCTTGTTTCGTACACCAGCTTCAAAACGTCAGTGTCTGGCGAACTACTTTCTCCCGATCCAAATCAATTTTACACCGATAATTTGAATATGGATGTGTACAAAAACCAGAAGATTGAGCTCACCGCATCTACACTCAATGCCAGCCTGCTGCTGTCGACAAATATTCCTATTATCAATGTATATGCTGGTTTGGGCATCGTAGCTCCCTCCTCAAAACTCAAAATTACGGGTACGTTCCCTGTCCCCGGTACTCCTAGAAATATCGACGTTCAAAATTCTATCGATAACAACCAGTCGGTTAAAATGGGAGTAGTTAACGTACTTGACCCTATCAATGCTACGTTAGCTTCAAAAACTGCCTTCAAGGCTACGGTAGGACTTCGCCTTAAATTAGCCCTGCTTACCATTCATGGCGATTATTCTACCATGGATAAGTTTAACCTGTTCACCGCAGGTATAGGTATAAGTTTCCGTTAATACAAAAAACATTTTTTCATATACAAAGAGACTCAGCTTTTGAGTCTCTTTTTTTGTGGCTTGTTCATTCGTCCGAAAAATTATCAGAGAAACGTTTTCTAACCGGGAACAAAAGGTGAGCGAAAGAAAATTTTGAAAATTTTGATAACCAATATAACCTATTCATTTTCATTTCGTAATTTTACCTACAAAATTAACTTTACTGGTTATGCAAAAGAATAAAATCAAGCGGACCGTTAGCATTCTGATTGTTTTCCTGCTTATTGGGTACAGTTGTTCCATTGATGAGGGGGGGACCACAGGGCCTGAAGGAGCCAAACCGGTAACCGAAGGCATCGAAGCACGAATCGACAGTGCTCCCTGGAAAGCTTTCAACTATTCGGCCTATCTCTGTGGTAAGCAAATTACGCTTACGGGACTCGATTCGGCCAATGGCAACATTACCATTACGCTCAACGACACCTTAGCTGGCAAAACATATGATCTTAATACTACCAGTGCACACTGGGCTACATACATGCCCAACAATTCCACTGACCTATACACTACCTATGCCCACCCCCTGGCAGGAGGTATGGTTTTCCTTTCCGCATTCAACAAGGATTCCATGACGATATCGGGGTCATTTATTTTTTATGCTTATAACCTTCGTACCAAAAAAACCATTACCATCTCAGAGGGTGATTTCTCAAACATTAGCCTTACCAGCGAAACATTGCCTGCTTCTGGTATTCGTGCATATGTGGGGGATAAATTATGGACTACCTCAACAGCCCATGGAACCCTTACCGACGAAAACATAACTATTCAGGGCGAAAATGCAAAGGGTGAAAAACTTTTCATCAAAATATGCAGTAGGTTAAAGGACAACTATATTTTAAACGAACAAACCTGTCATGTGGCAAGCTACCTGGCCAGCTCAACCGACACCATCCCCTACCTCACCAACAGTTCTCCCACCGTGAATGGAAAGGTAGTAATTTCAGACATTACTGCAGATTCTTTGATTCAGGGAAGCTTTATTCTGTCGGTGTATCGACCCAATGATAACAAAAACATCCAGATCACGCAGGGCGTATTCCATGGAATAAAATTACACCGGTAAGCCAACTTTTTGCCCAAAACATTGTTTTGAGAAAAAAAGTTATCGAAGTTACCAACCGATTATGGAAACGTGCCACAGGGCTGGCATATCTTACAGTATTTTACAATCTCCTCGAAGGCGCTGTATCGGTTTTTTGGCTGGTCCGATGAATCTTTATCCCTGTTTGGCTTTGGTATCGATAGTTTCATTGAGAGCCTATCGGCTACTGGGATCATAGTCATGTTGCACAGGATACGGCACAACGAGGCAAGTTTTCGCCCACGTTTTGAGAAAATTGCGTTACGGATCACGGCTATCAGTTTCTGGATCCTCAGCGTTGGCCTGCTATATGGCATTATCAATAACCTGCTTAACAAGGAGAAGCCGGTTACCACGGTTCCGGGTATAATCATTACCCTAGTGAGCATTGCGTTTATGATGTTCCTGTATACGGCTAAAATCAGGGTAGGTAGAAAGCTCAGTTCCGCTCCTCTAATAGCCGATGCCCGATGTGGGCTGGTATGCGTATATCTATCCATAGTAGTACTGTTGGCCAGCCTACTGTACCACTACTTCCGTTTGCCCTATATTGATGCTATTGGGGCAGCAGGTGTGGGTTATTTCTCCTTAAAGGAAGGGCTGGAAGCGTTCGAAAAATCGAATCATCCCCACTCGTGTGACGACGATTGTTGCCGCTGAATAAAAAAGCCCGGACCTACGCCCGGGCCGACCCTTTCAAGAAAAGCTACTGGCACCTTTACAAAAAGTATCCAAAACGTGCAGCATCTTCTACATTTTGCATAACAGGCTTGGGAATTAACTCATAGTCGCGTAGCCATCCCTCCATTTCCCAGCGGTTGTAAAAAAGTTTTAAAGCTTCCCCCATCGAAGCAGCATCCTTTGTCAGCTTTTGCCGAAAGTAATTGCTCATGTTGGCATTTTCTACTAAAAATGCCAGCTTCTTAACACCATGGCCTACCAACCGGGGGATAAATTCTACCTTCATCCAGTCGGTTACCACTCCTGAATAGGTTTTCCCAAAACTGAAATCGGCAATTACCTTTTTACTGTTGAAACAAAGCAACGTTTCAATAACAGCATTTAGGGTGAGTTGACACTCATTGAGGGTATCCACGTCTTTCCATTTTACAACAACCGCATGTAAAAATGGATTGTACGATACTTCCGCGAAATTTTCTTCCTTTGTTTTCATAGCCTGGCAGTAGTTTGTGGTTCAGTAATTTGTAATTTTCTTAAAATAAAGTTAAGAAATATTGGCGGCGTAGCTGGTACCCGCCTCCCCATTTTTATCAGCTAAAGTACTGATATAAATCAATATTCAGACAATATTGAATCATCAAACACAATATAAATAATTGGTTTACAATTATTTATAAAAATATCAAAACATCATCAAGTGTATATTTTACACGCAAGAAATGAAACCCTGAGCAAAAATTTTCGAATATTTTAAAAACTTTGATGCAAATTATTCCGCAAAGCTTACACAATTGATAAAGTTTATTTATCTTTACTTATGACAGCAAATACAAGAATAATGAGAATTAGAAGATACTTTCAGTGGGTCATCCTGATGATATTAATGTTAGGGCATACTACCTGGGCCCAATCAGGCAACGATATTTCGGAGTTGGAGTCGATGTGTGCACGGTATGAACAGGAGGGCAACCGAACAGAACTGGCAAAGACACAAGCGAAAATAGGTTTTATATACCGCGACAAGGGCAATTATCCGAAGGCAATTGAGTGGTTTAAAAAAGCTATTTCAACAAATCAGAAATTGGGGAACACGAATGCTGTGAGGGTATTAAGTACGAACGTGGGTTATCTGTATTCGGAAATGAACAATTATAATGAAGCCATAGAAAGTTTCCAGCAATCGCTCAAAATCAATGAGCTGCAAAATAAAAAAACGGACATTGTCCAGGATCTTATCAACATTGCGCTGGCACAGCAGGGCAAACAAAGCTATGCTGAGTCAAACAATACTCTAAATCGGGCATTGGGCCTTGCCCAGGAAATGAACGACTTAAAATCGCTGAAGACCATCTTCGGCATGATGGCCGAAAATTACGAGAAACTGGGGAAACAAGATAAAGCAAGAGAATACGCCGACATGGCAGCCTCGGTGCGCAGCCATATCCAGAAGGAAGAAATAAAGCGGTACGAAGATCAAACCAAGCGAGCTGAAGCCGAGATATACGTTAAAGAAACCGAAAAAAAGAAACTGAGCGAAGAACTCAACCGGGTGTATACGGAGAAGGAACTTACCCTGCGGCTGCTCGAACAGGAAAAAGAACTTCGCGATTTGCGGGAAAAGGAATTTCAAGCTAAAGAACGGTTACAAAAAGCACATCAGCAAACGACCAATATTATTCTGGCCTCGCTGGTATTTATCATTGTTCTTATTTTACTGTTTTTATTTGTCATATTCAAACAATTGCGCCGAATAAAGCATGCCAACGCCTTGCTATCGGAAAGTCATCGACAAATTGCTGAACAAAAACAGGAAATTGAAAAGCAACATGCTATCGTATCGGCACAGAAAAAGAAACTCACCGATAGTATTCTTTATGCCAAACGAATACAAAATGCTGTATTGCCACCCCGTTATGTTTTTGAGAAAATTTTTCCCCAACATTTTATATTGTTCAAACCTCGGGACATTGTAAGCGGCGATTTTTACTGGATTTCCTCAAAAGATAATATTGCCGTAATTGCCGTGGCCGATTGTACAGGCCATGGGGTACCCGGAGCTTTTATGAGCATGCTGGGAATTGCTTTCCTCAACGAAATTGTAAGTAAAATGACGGTTAACCGGCATATCGTAACCTTTCACGCCAGTGAAATATTAAACGAACTGCGCAACTACGTAATACAATCGCTGCACCAAACCGGACGACCCACCGAATCGAAGGATGGGATGGATATTGCTCTCTGCATCATCGACTTTGAAAACAGAACGATGCAGTTTGCAGGTGCACACAACCCGGCCTATTTGATCCGAAACGGTCAGATGCAAATTATCGAAGCCGATCGTATGCCAATTGGCATATACAAAACCGAAAACAAGTCGTTTACCAATCGTGAAATTAAGCTCGAATACGACGACCAGATATATCTTTTTTCCGATGGATATTACGATCAGATTGGCGGTTCTAAACAAACCAAAATGATGAGCGTCAATTTTCGAAACTATCTGCTCGAAATCAGTCATCTTCCCATGAGCGAGCAACAAAAGCTCCTGGAAGAATTTTACGAAAGCTGGAAAGGAGAAAATGATCAGCTTGATGATGTTCTGGTAGTAGGACTGAAATTTACCCAACATATACTTCCCTCAGAAACCTCTGAATTTCAGTGGGAAAACAAAAAGATTCTCATCGCCGAGGATGTCGATATTAACTATTTCTTGCTGGTAGAAGCGTTGAAAAAGACAAAGGCCAATATTGTCAGAGCGGTGAATGGAAAAGAAGCTGTCGAACTTTGTAAAAAAGAGAGTTTCGACCTTGTGCTAATGGATATTCGAATGCCTGAAATGGACGGCATCGAAGCTACCCGCGAAATTCGTAAGTTTAACCCCACAATCCCCATCATTGCCCAAACTGCCTTTGGGGATGAAAATGATATCCAGCGAATCGTTGCAGCGGGCTGTAATACCCATATTTCGAAACCTATTAATCTAAAGACTTTCCTTTCAGTAATCAAAAAATATATAAATGCATAATACAATGGAACCATTAATCATCCCTGAAGGGCAGAATACGCCTGCGATTAATTTTAATCCGCATACTGGAAAGCTCGAGATCACGGGTAATTCTATTCCCGAAGATGTTACCGGCTTTTATCAAAGGGTTTTCGACTGGCTATCGCAATATATTGAACAACCAGCCAGTAGTACGGAAATGCACATTCACTTGAACTATTTTAATTCGGCGTCTGCCAAGACTATTCTCGATGTGCTTAACTATCTTGAGGCATTGCTCGATCGGGACGTTAAGGTTCAGGTTTTCTGGCACTATCTCGATATCGACGAGGATATGTTTAGCACAGGAAAAGAATTTCAATCGCTGGTAAAACTCCCCTTTCAATTTGTCCAGCATGTAAGTGAATAATTCGTTGTATCAATTCTATTACATATGAATGCGAAAAAATGGATACTTTTCGTTGTGGTTATTTTTTGGGAAGTATTATTATGCGCTCAACCGCTTCCTGTTGTTGAAAAAAAGATGTATAAAGCGCCCGATGGTAAATTATACATCAACAAGTCGTTGCCCATATACCTGTTCATAGGTACTCGGCCCGATGCGGCCAATGACATTACACGTCTGGAGAGTGAAACTACCAAGCGTTATGCTAATCCCATGTATTTCGACACCGAAGGGATTAATACCATCCAAAGTCCCTGGTGTGTTGATACGGTTACCAAACAAGTGGTTGTGCCTAAGCATAACATCATTTTTGAAGTGTACGCCGATAGCAAACCGCCTGTAACTCGCATAAGTATTGAAACTAAACGTCAGCATGTTCGAAAAGGGAAAATTTACTTATCGGGCGTGTCAAAAATAATTTTATCGGCCACCGATGCACTTTCGGGGGTTGACAAAATTATGTATAGCCTCGACGGAAACAGCTATACCGAATACACTTCTCCTATAGAGCTTGCGGATCAGAAGGAATACCTCCTGAAATATTTTGCGTACGACCATGTGGGTAATATGGAGGAAGTTCGTACGGCCATTTTAGTGGTGGATAAAACTGCACCCCGGGTTTCGATGGAAATAAAAGGAGATTTCTACGAGCAAATACTTGCTGGCAATGCAAGCATTATTTTTCGCATAGAAGATACCCTGAGTGAACCGGAAAATTTATATTACACACTCAACGATGGGGCTACCACTACTTATATGACTCCGATCGATGCAAGAAAGTTACCCCAAGGGGAGTACAAGTTGACCTACTGGGCTGAGGATAAAGTAGGCAATAGCTCGGATAAAACTACTTTTACCTTTTATGTAGACAAAACACCCCCTACCATTATCCCGGAAATTATGGGAAAAACCTATCTAATCAACGGAAAAGAGTTTTCATCGGGACGTTCATTGCTAAAGCTTACCACCATCGATAATAAGGCAGGAACAAAAGAAATATACTATTCGATCAACAATAGCGATTTTAAAAAGTACGAAAAACCTGTTATGCTGAGCAATACAGGTGGAAACCTTATTGTGCGAGCTTATGCGCTCGACTATGTGAACAACCGCAGCGAAATTTCCGAGGGAACCCAGAGTGCATCGTTACCTTATGTCGACCTAACCGGACCCTCAATCGGATATCGCATTGAAGGTGCTTATCTGAAAATAGCAGATACCATTTTTGTAAATAAAACCTCAGCCATAAAACTTTTCGCCAGTGATGATGAATCGGGGCTGAACGAAATACTCTTTTCCATTGACAAAGGTGAATACAACAAATACACAAACCCCTTCAGCATCGGCGCAGATGGTCTTCATCAACTGGATATATCGGCCTCCGACAACGTAGATAATCTTTCTTCACAAACGTTAATAATTTTCACAGACAATGAGGGCCCACAAATTTATGCCCTTTTCTCATCACCCGCTTATCCTTCGTATCAGCAAGAATCGGTACAAAATATCTATCCCCCCTACTGCAAACTTTTTGTTTCGGCAACCGATAGCCGTACTTCTGTTCAAAAAATGGGCTATTCGCTCAATGGTTCCCCAGAAAAGCCTCTCACCGGATTCCTAACCGGCTTTAACAGGGGGCGCAATCACCTTCACATCCGTGCCTGGGACCTGCTGGGCAACGAATCATCCCTAAAATTAGAGTTTTTTGTTGGAGAACCTAAATAATTATTCATCAATAAGTTAGTCAGTTTATCCGGTAAAATTATAGGCTACCTCCATAGCTGTGAAGGATACTGTCCCTTCTCAATCAGCTGACGGATACGCTGAATGGTTACATCCCTGTCCTCCTTGTAAGTTACCCCAAACCAGCTATCGGGACTGTTCAAAACTTTTACCTTGATTGACTTCGCACGGATAAGTTCATTGACAGAGGTAGGCAAATAAAACTCTGCCTTTGTATTTTGCGCATTTAGCCGGATGAATTCATCGAACTGTTTTTCGAGGAAGTCAAAGATAGCTGGCGAAAAACCCCAGAAATTCATCGATACCGTTTCATTACCGCTCAGGAGGTGGGGTTGCTCGTTTTCATCGTAAAAAATAATTGAACTTTTATCGGCAGTATATTGTATTTTGGTGCGTTCAACAATTCCTTTGAGAAATTGGTGCTCATCCACCTCGCATATGCCACGCGACACATGCCCAAATTCCGACAGCGTATTGCGAAGCGGAAATCCAATCATGCAATATTTATCCTTCTCGGGAATGGTACCATCTTTCAGAAAATCAGCCACCACACGGTACGACTGGGCACCATAAAAATCATCGGCATTGATTACGGCAAAGGGGGTATTGATAGCCTTCCTGGCAACCCACACAGCATGCCCGGTACCCCATGGTTTGGTACGTTCTGTTGAAATTTGTATGCCCGGAGGTACAGCATCGAGCTCCTGAAATACATACTCAACTTCCATGTGCTTTTCGATGCGCTGAAAGATCTCACGAAAATCGGCTTCAATGCTTTTTCGAATAACAAATACCACCTTATCAAATCCAGCACGTTTGGCATCAAACACCGAATAATCAGTAATCGTTTCCCCCGCAGGTCCTATTTTATCAACCTGTTTTAACCCTCCATAGCGGCTACCCATGCCAGCAGCCAACACCAATAAGGTAATCTTATTTTCCATATATTTTCACTTTAATGCAACAAAAAAAGCCCCGAAGGGCCTTCGCTTATGTAATTTCTACAAATTCGAACTCCGTCTCCAATAGCGAAGAAAAATAATCGCCCCTTTCGTAAATATCATCATCCCCGCTTTCGTAAAACCATTTAATTTTAACATCGCTGCGGGGTTTCAATTCTACCAATCTACGCAGCAAAGTAAGCAAAATTTTTGAAGTTCCAGAATTAAAATATTCTAACTGCACACAGACCTCCGTTTGGGGGGCAGGAATTTTTTCATATTCTTCAAGCCATCTGGAAAGCGGTTCGTAAAATTTCATCGGATCCTCGGGAATAGAACGTCCGAAAATGAATATATGGCCATTTCTTGCTGCACGTATTTCAGGGGTTTTCTTTGTAGCTTCTATAAATAGATCTTCCATAACCAGTATAAAATAAACGTCTAAAAATACAAAAATGTTAGATAATAACAAATATTTTTATTAAAATCAAGACTTCAAGTTAATAAAAACCCTACATATAAGGATTTTCGTACTATTTTTTATATCGGTAAAATACATTACATGCTCCCTCCGACGATACCATGCAGGCTCCGACGGGATTCTCGGGCGTACAAACTTTTTCAAATAAAGGACACTGGGGTGGTTGACGTAATCCTTTCAAAATCAACCCACAGATACATCCTTTGGGTTCTTTGGGGGCATCGAGTACAAGTGTAAATTTTTTCTCAGCGTCAAAATGCTGGTATTTTGGACGAAGCCGAAGTGCGCTATCGGGGAGATTACCCAAACCTCGCCAATTGGCTGGGGTAACCTCAAAAACCTCGTCAATCAATTGTTGCGCCTTCACATTGCCTTCGGGTCGCACCACCCGTAGGTATTGTATTTCGACGCGGGGTTTACCCTCCTGCATTTGCGTTACCAGCATAGCCACCGATTGAAGAATATCTATGGGTTCGAAACCCGAAACTACCACACCCTTTCCAAATTTTTGGGGTATAAATGTATACATGGCCGTGCCGGTGATGGTGCTTACATGTCCCGGAGCAAGAAAACCATCGATGGGTATTCCCTCTTCAATGAGCGCCTGCATGGGAGGAGGCATAATTTTATGAGCAGAAAGAATGCTGAAATTTTTAAGTTGCGCAGCCTGCGCCCTCAATATTCCCGCAGCCGTAGGAGGGGTAGTCGTTTCGAAACCTATGGCCAGAAACACTACCTCTTTGTCAGGATTACTTACGGCCATCTCGAGCGCTTCATTTATTGAAAAAACAATGCGAATATCGGCTCCAGCCGCCCGTTCTTTTTCAAGCGTTGAAAAACTGCCGGGCACTTTTATTAAATCGCCAAATGTAGCAATAATACTGTTGGGAATTCTGGCCAATGCAACCGCCTTATCGATATAATCGATAGAAGTCACACATACCGGACATCCTGGTCCTGAGATTAAATGTATCGTCTCGGGCAACAAATCATGAATGCCAAAACGATGTACCGACATCGTATGGCTTCCGCAGACCTCCATAAAGGTAAACTCCTGCCTGGTAATGGCATGTAAATGCTTCGAAAGTTTTCGAATTGCCTCTCTATCCCGATATTCAGTGATGTATCTCATGCTAAAAAAATTGCTTTAATAAAACTTTCGTTATTGAAATTTTATGAGGCAGACCCCATCCATTAGTGGCAGTTTTAGCCATATAGCGATGGTAGTAAATCACACTTTTACTACTCAATTTCATCTTCAAGCTCACGAATTAATCGCAGGGTTTCTTCGGCCTCTTGTTCATCTATTTTCTGAATGGCATAACCTGCATGAACCAGCACATAATCGCCCACATTAACATTATCTAACAGGTCAAGGGCAATTTTCAGCCTGTTTCCCGAAAGGTTTACAATGGCCTCGTTATGTTCAATTTTTTCAACTTTAGCCGGAATACTTAAACACATGTTACATTATCTTAGGGTTTGACAAGACGCTACATACATTTGTCCTGTTGCTATGCTACCATCATTGGGAGAAAGCAAGACAGGCTTATATACTACGAATCCATTTTTAATTAACTGTTCACTCAACTTGTTTAACAAATATTTGTTTTGAAATGTTCCGCCCGAAAGTATAATTTTTTCCAAACCTTTTTCCATTCGTATTTTTTTGCATACCGTTATTGCAACCTCCAGGAGGGTATCATGGAAACGTTTAGCAATATATGACTTGTCTTTTTTATCCATTTCTGCCAGCATCTGTTCAAACATGGGTGCAAAGCTCACAATATTTTGTTTAATCTCAAATGAATATGGCAGGGAAAATTCTGGTTGGGAGCTCACAACCGACTCGAGTCGCATGGGTAATTCGGCATGAAAAGAAGGTTTGACACCCAATCCCAGTAGAACGGCAACTGCATCGAACAAACGACCAGCGCTGGATGATAGGGGGCAGTTAATTTTTTTGTCCAGTGCGCTAAGTATTGACTGAACTTTATTTTCCTCAAGATGGTCTAAAAAACCCAAATTTTTGTCAAAAATATCATGTTTCCAGTAGTTATATGCATAGGATAGCGCCGTTCGCCAGGGTTCGTTCACCACCCGATCACCCCCCGGAAGAGGGATATATTCAAAATGAGCATACCGCTCAAAATCTACTGGCGAACAAATTAAGAATTCTCCTCCCCAAATATTGCCATCGGTGCCCAGGCCGGTACCATCCCAGGCAATACCGACAACCGGTTCGTTAATTCCATGCTCGGCCATAACCGCAGCCACGTGGGCATGGTGATGCTGAACATGAATGACTGGAATTCCCAGCTGTTCGGCAAAAATGGTAGAGTGATAATCGGGATGTAAATCGGCAGCCGCCAAGCGTGGTTTAAAACGGAACAAACTACAGAAATGCTCAAATGCCTCACAGTAAAACTGATAGTTGTCATAGTTTTGCAGGTCGCCCAGGTACTGGCTTAGAATAACCTCATTGCCTTTACCAATGGCAAAAGTTCCAATAAGTTCGGCACCCGCCGCAAAAATTCCCTCAAAATTAGACCCTTCAACCCTAATTGGTTCGGGCACATAACCCCGAGCCCGACGAATAAAAATAAAATCGCCCGATCCGGTTGTGGACAGCACAGAATCGTCGACTCGATTGTGAATGTTTCGGTTGTAAGTTACCACACCCTCCACCTGTCCGCTCCATTCCGATAATGCTTTGTCATCGTCGATGATGATAGGTTCATCGTGCCTATTACCGCTGGTAACTACCAGAGCATCGCACCGTAATTGGTTAAACAGCAAATAATGGAAGGGCATATAGGGCAACATGGCTCCGATTGTAGGAAAACCCACAGAAACCGAAGGAGCCAAACTGTTTGTAGCAGGCAGAATGACAATAGGACGGCGAAAAGAGGTAAGCACCTGCTCTTCTTGTTCATTAACCTGAGCATAATGTTTCAGGGTAGCAATATCTCTGAACATCACAGCAAAAGGCTTCCCTTCCCGATGCTTTAGCAATCTTAACGCCTGCACAGCTGTTTCATCGTTGGCATTACACACCAGGTTGTAACCCCCGATACCTTTCAGGGCAAAAATTTTTCCCTGTTCGAAGCCAGCAGACATATAGGCAATGATATCGTCTATGGTATCAATTTGAAAAATCTTACCATCAGTCCAATGATAGAGTGTATAATGGGGGCCACAAACATTACAGGCAATAGGTTGGGCATGAAACCTTCTATCAGAAGGGTCATTGTATTCATGACGACAATACTCACACATTTCAAACACCCTCATGGTGGTGTGAGGACGGTCGTAAGGAAGCTTCTCGATAATTGAGAATCGTGGTCCACAATGGCAACAATTGATAAGGGGATATCTGATACGACGAGGCTGAACCTGCATATCGTGTAAACATTCTTCGCAAACAGCAATATCAGGACTAACGCGGGTCACCGCCTCTGAGGTATCAGCGCTGTCGAGAATCTCAAATGTTGCCGGAAAAACACTTGCTGTTTTTTCTATTTCCAACGCAATAATCTTTGCAGCCGGAGGGGCCTGTAAGCGAATTGACTCGATAAATTGCATAATATGTTCGTCGGCACCCTCAACATGAATATGGACTGCTTCGTTACTATTATGCACCCAACCCTTCAGCCCGTATTGATTGGCCAAACGAAAAATGAAAGGCCTAAAACCAACTCCCTGAACTATTCCTCGCACGGTAACACGCCTGGCCGTCATGGTAGAAAAAATTGGTACAAACTTAATGTTTTTCCACAACATTTTTGCGCAGCAAGGGTTTAAACATAGCAAGAATTTGATTTAATTTGCTCAAAAAATATTGTTATGAACCAACAGAAGATAGCTCAGCTAAATGCTCAATTTTCGCAGGCAAACCCGCAGGAAGTTTTGCAGTATTTTATTTCGCGTATGGGCAATCGCATTGCGCTTGCCTCAAGTTTGAGTATCGAAGACCAGGTCATCCTGCACATGATGTGGCAAATCTCAAAGGATGTAAGGGTATTTACGCTGGATACTGGACGGCTTTTCCCCGAAACGTATGCTTTGATCGACCAAACCAACGAATTTTTTGGTATCAAAATCGAAGTATATTTCCCCGATTTTCGGCAGGTAGAGGAAATGGTCAAAACGCACGGGATCAATCTCTTTTATCATAGCATCGAAAATCGTAAGTTGTGTTGTCAGATTCGCAAAACCGAACCACTGAAAAGAGCGCTTGAGGGTCTTGAGGCCTGGGTATGCGGATTGCGTAAGGATCAATCGGTTACCCGTTTCTATACGCAAATGATTGAATGGGACGAAACCCATCAGCTTTTAAAAATCAACCCGCTTGTCAACTGGTCTGAAAAACAGGTTCGTGATTATATTAAAGCATACAACATTCCCTACAATCCCTTACACGATAAGGGTTTCCCCAGCATTGGATGCCAACCCTGTACACGTGCTATACAGGAAGGGGAAGACGTACGCGCAGGTCGCTGGTGGTGGGAAGCACCCGAACACAAAGAATGTGGGCTACACCTGAAAGAAAAATAAGTACCACCGGAAAATTCTTTTCTGAATAATGCTTCAAAAATTGGCACAACTATTTGTGGGCCACTATGATAATGCTCTCCGTATGGTAATAGCCGTTTCCGTTGGTAATGCTACCTGAACTAATGGGTAGAATAGATATTATAGAGAATCCATGCTTTTCCAGCTCATTGCATTTTTCCTCTAATTCTTTGGCCAGATCGTCAGAGTCGACCTCCATCTCTTCGCTCAATTCGGGATTTGTCCAATAGGTCGAACGCGAATGTATGACTACAGTCTTATACATATCTCAAAAATTAGCTTACACAAATTAATTAAAATTTCAGCAAATTAGCAAATGCATGCCATAGCTTTTTCCAACTAATTTCATCCTGTCAGGTCTTGCATACCTAATGTACTCATGGGCAAGGGATTTATGCCGATGATTTTCATTTTTCCGAAGATTTTAGGGTAAATGCCCCAGTTTTTCTGATACTCGGATTTGTAAAAGGGGGCTTGTACCTATTATTTTAGTTCACAATTATCGTCTTTCAGGATGCCATTCCCTTGGAATGGAATTGGAATTAAGGTAAAAAATAAAGCCCCACACATCTAATTAATATCGTTCCTTTTGAAAAAGAATTGGGGAACCCATAGGGCAGGAAAAAAACAAAAACTGTCCAACAATTCCTAAAATTAGGCTTAAAAGTTGAATACACGAAAGATACCCCTAATCAATTCCGAATAAACTGGACAAAAATCAATACGATTACCGTTTGGGATTGAAAAGAATTATCCTTTACTTTGCAAATCAAATAAAAATGTATGGCCAGGATACAGTATTATTCGACCAATTTAGGGAGTGAAAAGGTGTCTTTTCGTGAAGCTCTTATTCGTGGACAGGCTCCCGACCGGGGTTTATACATGCCCGAACAGATTCCTGTATTGACGCAAGAACAGATACAATCGTTTGCCAATAAGAGTTATGCCGAAATAGCCGAAACCATTTTGAAACTTTTTGTAAACGATGATATTCCCCACGACGAGCTGTCGAGACTGGTACGAGATGCCTACAATTTTGAGATACCACTTGAAAATGTTTACGACCGCGTATATGTAATGCGGCTTGATAGGGGGCCAACGGCTTCGTTCAAGGATTTTGCTGCCCGTATGATGGGAAGGCTGATGCAATATTTTCTAAAGCAGGAAAACCGTCGAATGCTTATCCTTACCGCCACTTCGGGCGACACGGGAAGTGCAATTGCCAATGCTTTTTACGATCTCGATAATATAGAGGTCATCATCCTCTTCCCTGTCAACGAGGTAACCGACCGGCAACGCAAACAGATGACCACCCTGAACAAAAATATTACCGTGCTGGCAATTGATGGGAAATTTGATGACTGTCAGGCGCTGGTCAAAAGAGCATTTGCCGATAGTGATCTTTCCTTTTTACCGCTTTCATCAGCAAATTCGATAAATATTGGACGATTAATTCCACAAAGCATATATTATTTCTGGGCCTGGTCGCAGCTGGCCAACCATATCGACGATAAAATCATTTTTTCGGTACCGTCGGGCAATTTTGGGAATCTGATGGGTGGCATTATAGCCCATCATATGGGCTTACCGGTAGAGCGTTTTGTGGTTTCTACCAACGAAAACGATGAAGTACCCCTTTATTTTGCCAGCGGCAACTATCAACCGCTTATACCCTCGCGCAATTGTATTTCCAGTGCTATGAATGTAGGACATCCCAGCAACATGGCCCGAATTGTGGCGCTATATGGTGGGGTGATGGATGAAAAGGGAAACATTATCAAACAACCCGATATTGAACGGCTGCGAAAAGATTTGTGGCCGGTAAGCATAAACGATATTCAAACGCGGGAAACTATCAAAGCAGCTTATGAACAGTACCGCTTGCTGCTTGAACCTCATGGAGCCGTTGCCTGGGCTGGTCTCCATCGTTTTTTTAATTCACATCCTCATCTATGCAACCCTTATCAGCTATGCGTAACATTAGAAACAGCGCACCCGGCCAAGTTTCCTCAGGAAATCGAACAAATACTGAACATACAACCCGATTTACCCGAAAGTATGTCGCATCTGGATGATAAAAAAGAATACATGATAGCGATGAGTAATCGCTACGAAGATTTTAAAAATTATCTATTGCAACGAAAATAATAATTCTGAAAGCATTATGGTTTTTTTTTGTTCTGATTTAGAAGGAGTTTGGGTTCCTGAGGTCTGGATCAACGTTGCCCGTATAACCGGAATAGACGAACTAAAGCTTACCACCCGTGACATCAACGACTACGATAAGCTGATGAGGCACAGGATTACTATTCTGCATGAGCACAAGATTAGCCTAAAAGATATACAGCAGGTAATAGGACAGATTAAGCCCCTGGAAGGAGCCAGAGAGATGTTAAACTGGATCCGGCAGGTGAGTCAGATTGCTATTGTTTCCGACACGTTCATAGAATTTGCAACACCGCTGATGGCCCAGCTCGACTACCCCACCCTTTTCTGCAACTCGCTGGTGGTAAACGACGACGGCATGATTGTCGACTATAAACTCCGGCAAAAAGACCAGAAACGGGAGGTTGTGAAAGCCCTAAAACAGCTGCAATATAAAGTTATAGCCTTCGGCGATTCATACAACGACATTAGCATGCTGCAGGAAGCCGACGAGGGTATCCTGTATTCCCCCCCCGATAACGTAAAAAAAGATTATCCGGTATTCCCGGTTGCCAACAATTACAGTGAGCTAAAAAATTATATCCTTAAATACCTGTGAGGGTTGATACATTTGATATTTTTATAGAAAAACTTCGGCAGAGTTTCTTAACCCCAGATAAGCCGGGAGCTATTGTGCAAGAAACCATGGCTCCCACATACAAAAAATTTATTCCCATAAAACAACCCCTGGTTGAAGCTGCAGTGCTGGTGCTATTCTATCCTATTAACAATCTACCTCATTTTGTGCTTATCAAGCGTACCCCCGATGACTTCTCACCCCATGGTGGGCAGGTAAGTCTACCTGGTGGAAGATACGAAAACTCCGACAAAGACTATCTCTACACTGCCTTGCGCGAAACAAGCGAAGAAGTAGGAATTTCCATTTCATCCATAACTGTATTGGGTGCATTAACCCCATTGATTGTACCCGTTAGCGGATTCCACGTGCATCCTTTTGTTGGTTATCTGTTCAATTCGCCCCAATGGTCGATAAACAGCCACGAAGTTAGCTACCTTATTGAAGTGCCTTTATCAGAGCTAACAAACCCAAATAATGTAAATTCCGAGACAATTCTTTTCGAAGGTAATAATCATCAAATCCCCTATTTTCGACTCGTAGGCGAAAAAGTATGGGGAGCTACCGCCATGATACTGGCCGAGCTTAAGGCCATAGTACAACGTGCGTTATAGTATAATTTTTTCAAAGTTTCGTAAAACCTTAGAATCGATAATGAATCCCTAACGTAATTAAGGCAGGAATAGCAAAATAGAGAGAACTTTCACTGGCACCAAGACCAAACGTAAAATTGAACTGAGCTTGAAACATTAACTTCGAGGTCACATTGAAGGAAGTTTGCAGGCCCGGACCCGCATACATATAAACTGATTGTTCTGTTATCTTAGAGCCAATACCCAATCGTACAGGAAAAGCAAGGTTGAACCTTTTTCTAATACACCCGGCGTAAAGGCAAATTCAACATGCAGGGGAAAATCAAGCGTATCGTTATACGTACCGTACTGATTAACAGATATCGTAGACCACCTGGATGTTTCCCCAGGGATTTTCAGCGGAAGACGACATAAACCATTTGCGTAAATAAAAAAACACATTTCCAGAGTTGACACTCTCACTACCAACAAAATGAGGAACGACACCCATATCGGTCAAAGCATTCTTGTTTTTCCATGTCAGATACTCCCCACTCAACCAAATGGCTTCGTTTGGTTCAGTTATAGGCATGATTGTCCCCCCCCCCACTATTCCGTCATCCTTGTGAAAAATTGCGGAAGGAGATGGACTGATGTATAGCGGCCGGATAGGAACACAGGCATTAAGCCCAACCAATATCAGCACGATAAGGATGATGTAGAACCTTATCATCGCTTCATACATTACAAGTTGTTTTTTTTCAAATTTAATATCAAGCATTTTGTTATCATTTGTTAAAAAATGTTAATTTCCAATCAATGTAGTGCTCACAAAAAAATACCCTGAGTTGCCCCAGGGTATTTCGATGAGTAGCATTATAAAATTTAAAACTTTTTTGCGTTCAAATAGGAACAAAAAGGGTTTATTTTTTTACCACCCGATAGCTTTCTATGCGATTGCCCGACCAAATTTTGATTATATAAATTCCCTGCTTGAGTGAATTGGCATTTAGGGTGATAGTCGGCTGATTGGGTGTAGCCTTCAAACATACACGACCTGAGAGATCGTATACCACCACTTGGTAGATATCCTCGTGAGCTTCGAATGTGATTTTATCGTTGAAGGGAACCGGATAGATGCTAATCAGGTTGCTTTTATCCACAGGATTATCCACATTTGTTATTGATTGCGAGCTAAGAGTGCCGTACACTTCGAGTTCGTAAATAGAATAGCCCCATGGGGTACCGCGAACCGTACCATAAATACGCACATAACGTCCGGTAGCATTGAGCCCGGTATGGTCGTTGACCAAAACGGTATTGCCGGTAACAGTTTTCACTGTGGTCCAGGTAGATGCGTTGGACGAAACCTGAATCTGATAATCGCGCCCGTAGGCTGCCTCCCAGGTAATTTTCACCTGGCTGATGTTGTAGTTTGCACCCAGATCGACATAGATCCACTGCGGGTCGCTGAATGCGCTCGACCAGCGTGTGCCCATATTGCCATCCACAGCAGCGCTACCGGGGTAGGCAGCCGACTCGGTAGATGATACCGTTGTGGGTTTATTCAGCGCAACATTGGCAGGTGCAGAAGCAGGGGTTCCATACACTTCGAGTTCGTAAATAGAATAGCCCCATGGGGTACCGCGAACCGTACCATAAATACGCACATAACGTCCGGTAGCATTGAGCCCGGTATGGTCGTTGACCAAAACGGTATTGCCGGTAACAGTTTTCACTGTGGTCCAGGTAGATGCGTTGGACGAAACCTGAATCTGATAATCGCGCCCGTAGGCTGCCTCCCAGGTAATTTTCACCTGGCTGATGTTGTAGTTTGCACCCAGATCGACATAGATCCACTGCGGGTCGCTGAATGCGCTCGACCAGCGTGTGCCCATATTGCCATCCACAGCAGCACTACCGGGATAGGCAGCCGACTCGGTAGATGATACCGTTGTGGGTTTATTCAGCGCTAAATTGGTACCTGAAGGTGGAGGAGTTGAACCGCCGGCTACATACTTGTATAGCGTCCGTGCAGGAACAGTAAACGACGCTACCTGCGTACCATTGCGAAAGACGGTACAGGTTTGTGCTGTAGCCGATGGATTATATACAACATAGGTTGTAGTGCCCGTAGTAGCATTGTAGAATGTAGCACTGGTGGGTATCGTCATGTAGTAGTCGGCCTGGTACAATCCCAGATTTTGTAGGGCATGTGCATAATAGTATGTTTGGCCTGCTTCTACGTTTTGAAGCATAAAGTTGCGTTCTTCAGCGTTGGTAGAATTCCAATATGCATCCATCTTCTGAGTAACATAGGCAGGGTCGAACAAAGCCCGCCAACCGAGCAATACATGCCCCCAGTCGCCTACTTCAGCTTCGGTAGTCTCGCCTCCATCCGATATTGCTGTGTTACCATTGGCTACATAGTAGGCCTGCATTTCGTTCTTCAGATTATTATAAAAGGTAATAGCCTGGGCAGGAGTAAAGCCTTGATTGAAATAATGGAAACCCGGACTTATAGGCAACATCTGAATACCAGCAATCCACTGCGGATCGATACCAAAGTAGGTACCGTACACGTATCCACCGGGCCACAAGATTCCCACTACCTGATGAGCATTGCGATAGTCAGCTGGCCAAACGTCTTTATTTACATCAAACCAATATTCCAACGTTGCTCGGGCTTCGTAGAAATATCCGAAGGCACCTGCATCGCGCATGGCGGTATTGCCCAATATGGATCCCAGAAAATACATAGCATGCCAGCTCTGCATGGCTTCCGAGGTCGATTCCTGATTATTGCCTGAAGGGGATGACAATCCTCCAGCATACGAATGCCCCATCCATGGATCAAAAGTACGCAGGAACGGGAAATTAGTATCGTTTCTGTCCCAATTGGCATATTGCTTGGCAATCATGGTAAGAATACCTGCGTATTGGTTAACAAAGTCGGGATCGGCCATAGCGCAAAGAGCTGCAGCCTGGACAAGATATCCGTAGTGAAAATGATTGTCGGTAAACATTCCCGAATAGTAGCTTTCGTTGAACCCAATTAGTCCCTTCCATTTAGGATACCAGGCAAAATAACGTTCCTGCTCGCCAGGAGTATAGGTAAGCCAGTTACTGAGCGAATTTTTAAGGGTAGTCAGTAGATAGTTGTATTCACTATGCCCTGTTTCTTTGGCAAAAAGCATCATTTTGGCCAGTCGCACCAGATCTTTTCCACCCCAGTAGGTATCGGCAGCACCATAAGGTGTGGGCTGGCTACGGATGGTGTTAGCATAATTAGTAATTATCGTACTCATTTTAGCAGGGTCGTAGGTATTGGCAACACCAGCTTGTGCCACCGGAGCCGGATAGTTGGGCAAGATACCATTCATACGATAGGTAAAAGTGAATGAGTTGCCCGTAGCCATCCGCAACAGTCCGCGCGATTGGGAAAAAGTTATACCATTGTACGACACGTTTGATGATAGTACAGTCCGATAGTGATGAGGTAAAAAGCCTTGCATTACAGTATTTTGGGCAGCCCCACGAAGATTGGTTGTCGTAAGGTTCCATGTAGTCGATAGTGTTCCTTGATCTGGATTATAACTCCAGTTGACGGTGGTGTTGGTAGGCTTAACGTAAGCATAGCTATGCATAGTGGCAGCTGCTGCAGCATTTGGCAGAGCCGATACAATTACATAATTGGCTCCAGCTGGTAAATTCAGCGTAAGCAAATTACCCGTAGTTCCTCCCTGCGTAACCGTAGAACCCGGAGGAAGATGCACCCCATAGAAGGTATCCCAGTAACGAATCACAAAATATTCACCTGTAAAAGGAAAGGTAATGTTGGCACCACTGGCATTCATATAGGTAGCCCCATGGTAACATTCAATCTGCGGTGTAAAGCCAACACAGTTGAACCAAACAAAGGGAATCCCATGAGCCGCGGTAAATAAAACATACTTGTTGTTAATGTCCTGATAGGTTTTCACCTCAACCGCCCAGTCGCTCCAGTTGGTAGCTATTGAACGAACAGGGGCGAAATCGCTACCCTTAAGCACCACAGGATAATCGATCAACAGGTCGTTACCGGCCGAATTCCATTTCCACGGATTATAAATATTGATCCCTTCTATAGCTGGATCAACAACCAGAGGCATAGCCCATAAACGACCCCCTAATGGGTCATTTTCGTCATAAATAATGTTGGTCCACCAGTCGTTAGTAGGGATGGGTCGGGTTTCACCCGGTGCAACACGGATATCCGCATTTTGTGCAAAATTTGTAAAGAATCCACCATTTTCATAGGTAGGCGGATAAGATGCATAACTCCCTGCACCTACGGTAATTACACTTTGAGCCTGTATCTGGACAGCAATAAACATCCATGATGCAGCCAGTAAACCAAAGGCAAGCGAGCGCGGCTGGTTTGTAAGTAGTGTTTTCATGGTAAAAAATTAATTGGTTAGCTAATTCAAAAATATGCTCATATTCAGCCAATTAGAATAGAATCCCGCCCCAAAAAATTACCGCACTCGTACCATTTTTGTACTACACAATTGGGTAATTATGGCTATTTTCACATAATAAAGTTCTGATAATCAATTTATTTTTAAAAAACATTTTTCACCATTCTACTGATTTTCGGAGAATAGTGCTTTTATTGGTTTTGCAATTTTCTATTTATAAGATTTTTAAAGCATTAAATAAAAATATTTTCCGAAAAAACTAGAACAAGAAAAATGTTTTTCTGCAACAAGTGAACGGTTTTGTTGTTTATTACCAAAAAACATGCTATGCTATACTCGATACTACTTACCTCGCATTCTATTCTGCGTTATTTGTTGCTGCTTCTTTTAATATGGGCAGTGATAAAATCATTCTGGGGATGGCAAAAACGTATGCGCTTTGATGGTTTAACCGAAAGGTTAAGTTTTTTTACAGTTATAGCAGCCCATCTCCAGTTACTGACCGGCTTTGTATTATACTGGATAAGTCCATTACTGAATTATGGCCGTAACCACGCCCAGGGGTGGATGAGCGATCATTTCCTTCGCTACTGGATGATGGAACATTTGGTGGGCATGATAGTGGCCATTGCATTAATTACGGTAGGTAGGATTGTTACAAAAAAAGTCGCCAACGATGTACAAAAATACAAACGACTATTTGTATATTTTGTAATAGGATTACTGATTCTGCTCATCATGATACCATGGCCATTCCGTGCGGGTATTGGCCGTCCGTGGTTATACGAGTGCTTTTACAAGAATCTTAATCTACATCAAGTATAGTCGACAATGCTTTAAAATTATTTAAATTTGACGTCCTACTTTTCGGAAATGTTGATGATGAAAGAAAAATACCATCGTATCATATCGTCTTTGCTATTGATGATTTTTCTAATACCATCAATAGTAAAGCTTGAACATCATCACAAGCACTTTGTATGTAAAGCAAAACATGAAAAACACTTCCATGTAACCCATAAAGATTGTGCTATATGTAATTTTGCTTTTTCTGTATTTTCTACAGATACAAAAGCTATTGACTTAGATAAAATACAATTTGCTGATAATTACTGCTTTAATTACAAATCGTCCTACCACGCTTTACAGGGTCAATACACTTTCCTATTACGGGCTCCCCCCTATGAAATATTAACCCTACTTATAATGTAGATACCATACGACCCAATCAAAAGCATCAGCGGATCTTGTCTACCTTTAGCGCGGGGTTATTCCATATAAACACTAAAAATCAGGTTGTTAGTTAATAAATTTGGAATGTTTACATTCCAGAGTAATTCTTATGAATTGAGCAACTATTATCATAAGAATATCTCAGCTTGCTTCCACAGCCGGGAGAGTTGAGGACTAAAATTTTTGTTTTAATTAAACATTAGTGTAAAACAAGATTAAATCACAATCATATGAAACGAGTATATTTTTCAAACATATTTAGGCATGAATATTCTGCGTGCGCATCTCGTCCGACTATAAAAACCAATTTTTTTAGTATAAAAAACGACTGTTTCATCTGGTTTGTCGTGACATTTATCCTGTTATCCTCCTATACACAGGCACAAAACAAAATCACAGGAAAAATTACCGATCAGAACAACATGCCCTTAAGCGGAGTAAGCATTTTTATCCCCGATCTAAATAAGGGTACAATTTCTAATAGTAATGGGACATACGAATTATCAAACTTACCAGATGGCAGAATGAAAATCCAATATTCTGCCTTAGGGTATGCCACCCATATAGAAACGGTGGAGTTAATGGACAAAAGTATAGAGTTAAATATTATACTCAATCAAACCGCTATAGAAATGGACGAAATAGTTGTTTCAAGCGGTTATAACAATACACAGCATGAAAATGCTGTAAAAATTGATATTTTGAAACTCAACCCATTAACAACCAAAAGCACACCCAATTTTACAGAAATTATCACCCAGGTTCCGGGGGTTGACATGATTTCAAAAGGAAGTGGGGTTTCAAAGCCGGTTATTCGGGGACTTTCAATGAACGATATTTTAGTTTTAAATAATGGAGTAAGGTTTGAGAACTATCAATATTCAGACCACCACCCGCTGGGCATCGATGAATTTGGTATCGAAAATATTGAAATTATAAAAGGGCCTGCCTCATTGCTTTACGGCTCCGATGCTATTGGTGGCGTAATCAATTTCATAAGAGAAAAGCCTGCTCCTATTGGCAGTATTGTTGGCGATTATAATTTACAACTCTTTTCCAATTCCCTGGGTATCACCAATAACTTAGGAATCAAAGGTGCATCAAATAAGTTTTTTGGAGGGATAAGGATAGGACAAAAGTCAAACGCTGACTATCTTCAGGGTGGAGGAACTATTGTCCCCAACTCGCGTGCCAATGATATTGCGTTAAAAGCAAATGCTGGTTATACCAATAAAGTGGGCATCTTCAAATTGTTTTACGACTTCAGCAATCAAAAGTCGGGCTTAGTCGAAGACGAAGCCGTTGAAACAATTACTACAAGAGGAAGAAAAAATACCAGCTGGTACCAGGAGTTTAATACACACCTAATTTCATCCCAGAACAAAATATACCTGGGTAATTATAAAATGGATCTAAATTCAGCCCTACAAAATACTGAATTAACACATTTTGGCGATGCAGGTACTTATGAAATTCAAATGCAACTTACCACGCTTACGTATGAAGCCAAACTTTACCTGCCATCGAGTGAAAATGCAGAGTATATTGTCGGGTTTCAGGGAATGCATCAAAAAAACAAAAATCTCAACGACAGAGAGACAAAACTCTTGCCCGATGCAACTACGAATAATTATTCGGGTTTTGCCTTGCTGCAATATAACTTCTTCAAAAAACTTAAACTTCAAACGGGCATTCGGTACGACAATAAATTGATAACCAGCCAGGCTATTGGACTACCAACCGACTCGGCTTATCGTGCCCCCATTGACAAATCCTACGGAAGCTTCAGTGGATCGTTGGGTGCTACCTATAGCTTTACGGACGACCTCCTTCTGAGAACAAACTTTGCCGCAGCCTATCGAACACCTAATCTGGCCGAACTTACCTCAAATGGACTGCACGAATTACGATACGAAATCGGCGACAAGAATCTTGTTCCCCAAAATGCTTATGAAACAGATCTGAGTATACATTACCATAGAGATAATTTTACCTTTGACGTGGCCGGGTTTTACAACATGATCCACAATTATATATTCATTGCCCCAACAGGCGATACAACAGCCTCTGGAATCAATATCTATCAATACAGACAGGCTAATTCATTTTTGTATGGGGGCGAGGCAGGATTTCATTTTCATCCCAAAACATTATCCTGGCTACATATTGAATCATCATTTTCATATGTAGTTGGCAAACAGAAAAACGGAAATTTCTTACCATTTGTACCGGCTCATAAATTGCACTTTGAACTAAGAGGTGAAAAAGAAAATCTGATATTTCTGAAAAATGCCTTTGCATCAATCCACACAAACATTGCATTTGACCAGAACAATGTTGCCCCAGATGAAACACCAACTCCTGGCTATACTATTTTTGATCTGAGTCTTGGAGGAAATATTAAGATGAAAAACCTGCCTATTACGCTAAGCATCAGCATAAACAACCTTTTTGACACAAAATACATTGACCATCTGTCGACACTGAAAGAAGTGAACTATTTTAATCCGGGTAGAAATATTGCATTTAACTTAAAAATTCCATTTGGTTATATCGAAACAGATTAAACCCAATTAGAAAACTTAAACTCTGGTAAATCATTAAGTGCAACGGAGGAATGACTTTGCCAGGTTTAACCCCGATTAAGATAAACTATTCTTAGTTTATCTTAATCGGTTTTCCATTGTAAAATATCAATTTTCAATGATTAAACAACTAATTAGGAATTAATGATAACTCAGCAACCAATGGCCATAATTAATTAATCATTCACAATTAACGACACTGATTTTCAATACAAAAACAACAAAATTTTTTACTGATGGTTATTAAAAAATGAAGTCTAACGACAAATTTGGATTAAATCTATGCCACAAGGACTGCTTTAACCATTTTTCACATAACGAAATATTCATAAATGCTTAACTTTGGGGCACAACAATTGTAACGATGAACAAAGGAATTTTTCATAGGCTGGTTATTTTAAGTTTTTTTACACTCATTTCTCCATTGTCGGGACAGGGCGATCGACTGCTTGAGATAATGCAGGATGAGCTAAAACGGGAATATGCAATATATTCAAAACAGCCAATCCCCTGCTATTACTTAGAATATCGGGTAGATGAGATAAAGAGCTATGAGCTTGAATGTTCATTTGGCAGTCTGGTAGAAGATAATTGCGACAGCATGCGGATACTTTCAGTAACCAGCCGCATAGGCGATTACCGACTCGACAACACACATGAGGTTGAAAAAAAAGGCAGTATATACAATCCATTTTCCCTATCATTGCCTATAGAGAACAGCGAACAGGCCATTCGCATGATTATCTGGAAAGCTACTCAATACGCTATCCGGGATGCTATTAATACATTCAATCAGGTGCAAACAGCATTAAAAGAAACCCCAGATGTCCCTGATTTTTCAAAGGAACAGCCCAACGAGTACTTTGAACCTGCCCTGCCGATGAAACCAATAGCAAAGGACCAATGGTTGCAGCGCTTAAGAAAATACACCAGCAGATTTGTAGACAACGAAAACATTATCCGTGCCGATGCAAATCTGAGCTTTAAGTATTATCGCAAATACTATGTTAATTCTGAAGGAAGCAGTATTGTGCAAAATCTGACCTATGCCCAGCTACAAATATTGCTGGTAGGTAAATCGAACGAGGGTAGTACCCCGGTGCTGCTGTCGTATCATGCTTTCGATCCCGACAGCCTACCCCCCGACGCACAAGTAGAGTCAGATTTAGCTCGATTAAACGAATTGCAGAGCAAACTCAAAGATGCACCTCAGGCCGAAGCATATGCAGGCCCCGCCATTCTATCACCAGCAGCTGCCGCCGTATTTTTTCATGAAATATTCGGTCATCGCATCGAAGGACAGCGTCTCAAATATAGCTTCGACAGCCAAACTTTTAAAACGCAAGTAGGCAATCGTGTCCTACCCAAATATGTTAATATTTATTCCGACCCCACCCTTAAATATTTTAAGGGTAAAGCTATGTTTGGTTACTACCCCTTTGACGACCAAGGGGTTAAATCACAACGTGTAACCGTGGTAGAAGAAGGAATCCTAAAAAATTTCCTGATGTCGCGTACTCCCATTGCAGGATTTAGCCAGTCAAACGGGCATGGACGTTCGCAAATTGGCAAAATGCCTGTTTCTAGACAATCGAACCTGATTGTTGATGCCCGGAAAACATACAGTGAAAAAGAGCTTAGAAAAAAGCTTATTGCCGAATGCAAAAAGCAGAAGAAAAGTTACGGACTGTATTTCAAGGAAGTGATGGGGGGCTTCACACAAACCTCTCGATATAGCCCCAACGTATTCAATGTTACCCCGACGGTAGTGTATAAGATTTACACCGACGGACGTCCCGACGAATTGGTTAAAGGGGTTGATTTTATTGGAACACCATTGGCAATTTTCTCAGAAATTGCAGCCATGGGGGATGAACCAGGCGTTTTTACCGGTTATTGTGGAGCCGAATCGGGTAGTATCCCCGTGACAGCTACTTCGCCTGCCTTAATGATAAAAAAGATTGAAACACAAAAAAAGCCGGAAGGATTTAACCCTGCACCCATACTAAGCAGGCCCAGATAATCAAAAAAATCGAAAAGAATTTAGATATGCAACGAAACGTTTCAGCTATAGTTAGATACATATACGCCTGGGTTTCGCTCTCTTGCATTGGAGCCATTACTATGCAGGCAACGTCCGCCGATAGCCTTATATTAAAAGCTTTAATCGACGAAGTAGAGCGTAACATGCAAGAAATTCGATATAAGGATTATGCCCAGCCATTTTATATAAGTTTCACAATTGAAGATATCCACACCTTATACGTCGATGCCTCATTTGGTGCAATTATCAACTGCAACGAGAAAAAGGATCGTAGCTGGGCCAATCGCGTACTGTGCGGCAGCTATCAGCTCAATGATGAAAACTATTACGACGCTACCCGCACAAAAGCTTCAGGCGATGGTTCGCTATCGCTACCCCTCGACACCGACTACTGGGGCATACGCAGGGCTCTATGGCTTATTATCAACAACACTTACAAATCGGCCGCGCAAACCTATCAAAATAAAATTGAAGCCCTGAAAGAAAAAAATTTTCCACACGACTCCCTCGAAATCCCCGACTTTGCGATGGCACCAACCTTGCATCTTAGCCTCGAATCCAAAGTAAAAATAGCACCACTCGATTCGGTTAAGTCGCTTGTACGTGAATTATCCGGGATATTTAATAATAAAAAGGAAATTAGCTATTCCAATGTATCTTACTACCAGATACATGCTAAAATATATTTTTACAGCAGTGAAAACACTCGCATCATTTTTCCGCTCGATTATACCATGCTGAATATTGGCGCCTTGAGTGAAAAATACGGTGAAACCGTGTCGGATGCGCTTACCTATGTGGAACGGAATCCTGACAGGATTTTCTCGCAGCGGTTGCATATCATGGCCAACATCGATAGCATGTGTGCTAAGCTGGAGGCAAAAGCAACTGCCAGCTATGTAAAGGAAAATTATTTTGGACCGGTGCTGTTTTTCGAACAGGCAGCAGCACAAGCCTGGCTACAAGGATTATTTGGATATCCCGACAACCTGTTTGCCTATCGCGAACCCCTGTATAACACCTCCAACAAAACCCTGTACTATGGTCAGAACATGAATAGCCTGGAAACAAGAATAAATAAGCCTGTGATTGATAGGAACATCAGCATTTATGACATAGCCAACCGTTCGCAATGGAAGGGAATCGATTTACTGGGGTATTATCCTGTCGATGCCGAGGGGGTAGTGCCCACCGATTCGCTGGTTTTATTCGACAATGGAATACTGAAGACCCTGTATAATGGTCGTACCCCTACACGCAATGTTCCAGCCTCCAACGGACATATGCGATTCAATTTTTCCAACGGTGCCATCTTATCGGGCCTGGGTCCAGGCAATCTGGTAATACGTGCACAAAAAAGTTATCCCGACGTGCAATTAAAGAAAATGCTCATTCAAAAAGCACAGGAGCAAGGACTCGACTATGCTTATATTGTTCGCCCCAATTTGAGAGGAAATGTTCTTACCTCTCTCAACCTATATCAGGTGGAGGTGGCCACGGGAACTGAAAAACTCGTGCGCGGAGCTATGCTAAAACCTCTGTCTATCAATACACTGCGAAAAAATACGATAGTATCGTCAAATACATACGTTTATAACGGTTTTTTGAACGATAACCTGCTAAACATTGATGGTAGCAACATCCTATCACAAAATAGCATACCCGATGGCACACCAATATCCGTGATTTGCCCATCGGCTGTGATGTTGGAGGATGTTGAGCTTACCTTTTACAATAAGTCATTAATCGACGAAAAACCCATCGTTCCCCGACCCGAGTAAGTTGGGGTTATGCCGAAAGCAAACGATTAACTTCGCAAATTAGCTGATCGGTAGTAAAAGGTTTGGCCAGAATACCATTAGCTCCAAGCTGATGTGCTACCCGCAGATGATCATGAGCGCTTATGCGTCCTCCACCCGAGATAGCAATGATTTTAATGTCGGGATTTTTCTCACGCACCGTACATATCACCTCAATCCCATCGCTATCGGGCATGATGATGTCGGTTATAATCAAATGAGGTTTCTGCGAACGAATCATTTTCAGTGCTTCCATCCCATTCGACGCAGTGATAGCATGAAATCCCTCCATCTCCAGAGCCAATTTTAACCCCTCTCTGACCATTGGCTCATCATCGACCACCAGAATATCATACGTCATCTTACCACTAATTTAAATTTAACAACTTATCTTGCAGGAAGATACACATAAAATGTTGTTCCTTCCCCTACTTTTGAGTCAAAAAAGATTTCACCGCCATAGTCCTTTACGATCCCCTGCACAATAGACAAGCCCAGTCCGGTTCCTTCGCCTACCTGCTTGGTGGTAAAGAAAGGATCGAAAATGCGCGAACGTATTTTTTCGTCAATACCACAACCAGTATCCTTTACGCTCAAGCATATCCATTCCTGTCCCGACAGTTGAGGCCCCTTATATGAACCCGTAATTTGAGATTTTCGCTTAAGCTCGACGGTAAGCGTACCATGCCCCTGCATAGCATCGTGGGCATTGGTGCAAAGGTTCATTACAACCTGATGGATATGGGTAGGATTGGCCAAGATCTGACCACAATCGTCGATACATTCTCGAACAGTAATGGTTGCTGGAAAAGCATTTTTAATCAATTTAAGCGTTTCCTTCACAACCGTGTGAATAGCCAATGGAGCTTTTTCCTCGCTACCTGGCCGACTAAATGAAAGTATTTGGCGAATCAGCTCTTTTCCCCGATTTTGGGCCTCATAAATTTTTCCGGCAAGATCGTGCTCAAATGTTTGGGGCGAAAGTCGTTTGAGTAAAACTTCCGTATATATCTGCATGCCCATGAGTATGTTATTAAAATCATGAGCAATACCCCCCGCCAACGTACCAATAGCCTGAAGCTTTTGTGAATGCCTTAACTTATCCTCCAATTTTAAAACTTCAGACATATCACGTTTAACAGCAACAAAATTAAGAATTTGCCCTTCATCGTTCTTTACCGGAGTAATAACCATGTATTCGGTATACAAATCCCCACCCTTTCGCTTGTTGATAATCGTTCCCTCCCAGTTAACCCCATGCAGTATGCTATTCCACATGCTGCGGTAAAATTCCCTCGAATGTACACCCGAACGGAAAATATTCATATTCTTCCCATAAAGCTCGCTGGCTGAGTAGCCTGTCATTCGTTCCAGAGCAGGATTTGAATAGATAATATACCCACGCGTATCGGTAATAACTATGGCCTCCGAAATTTGCGTAAATGCGGTTAATAGCCGTTTTATATCATTGTCAATTCGTTTTTTTTCGGTAATGTTTTGAATGATACCATCGTAAAATAACATTTCATCGGAAGTGTCGTAAAAGATATGTGCCGTATCCTCGAGCCAGAGCTCTCGCCCATCATCGGCGCGATAAGCAAATTCGTAACGGAATGTGTTTTGCTTAATTTTTATGGCTGCCTGAAGCAATTGTTCATATTCAGCCGGATAGCGAAAAAGCTCCCTGGCCATCTTTCCCTGTAATTCATCACCAGATTTGTATCCGAAGAGCTGGGCAAGATATTGATTGGCGAAAACAATTTCGCCCGTGGTAATGATACGGTAAATTCCTACCGGCACCTGATCGATAACAAACCTAAATTTTTCTTCAGTAATTTCGAGAGAACGACGTAGTCGCCGTTTTTCGCTCTCATCCTCCAGAGTGACCCAATAACCCTCTCCTGGCACAGCAATGAAATGTTCCTTCACATACAGTAAACCCGTATCGGCCCTACGCCAATAGCTCTCAATGGTTATATCCTGGTCTTTGTTTTGTGCTATTAAAGCCTGATTCGCCGAATCGACAATTCTGTACGGATTATCAAAAAAATTTAAACCTGCCAGTGTTTCCTCGGGGAAACCTAAAAGCTGTTGCAACGACTGATTATAGGAAAGAATCTGCCCCTCAAAGGTAATTTTCACAAGAGGTACACGAAGTTTGCCGAAAACTATGTCCTCTTCCCGGCTATATTTGTGACCCATACTATTTTCAACGGCACGTGTCAACATGATTTTCCTTTGCTTTAATATTAAAGGCAGATATTGGAAAAATATTAATACCTCAAAATCAAATATTTAGATTGAAATACAAATATAAGCGTACAATTGCAATTTTCCTTAAAATTTTGAAAAATCTTGATGAACGGGAAAATTTTGGTGATGAACGTATAAAAAATATTGATAAAAAAGTCAGTTGAGCCTATAATATGTGAATTTTCTCGAGTTGAAGTATTTCGGCATTACCGTTATTTTTCAACTCCGGAAAATCTATCTTATCAGCAATTGTAGCTTTTAGCACAAAGGGGAAACGGTTCAGCGCAGTACAATAATCGAAGTCGCTGGCTGGAGAATGTAGCTGATTTTCGGGTAAAAATAACCTGCGTCCACTGGTTTGTTTTAAAGCTTGTATTTCCTCCTCAATAGGGAAAGCCTTTCTTTCAAGTAAACTCTGAATATACCTGGCACATAACGTATCCTCGTCGGTGGGATATTGAGCAGCATATCCCATACAAACCAGCGAAATTACAGCAGGCTTACGTTGTTGAATATACTGGGCAATAGCCTGTGCATTCACAAAGCTACCAGTGATAACCTCCTGTGCCGAGCGTGCTGCCAGAATCAATCCCTGCGTTCCTGCAGAAGTGGTATGAACAACCGTCTTACCTTCCAGAACTATCGGTATGATGTGGGTAGGGCTATTGCCAAAATCAAAACCTGCCGGAATGCGCTCGTTTCGTTCCCCAACCAGAAGATAATCGGGATGCTTTTCCTTCAACCGGTAGGCTATATTAATGTCGGCCGTAACATAATATTGATGCACACCTTTATCGACAATATAGCAGGCCAACGAAAAAGCTCTAAACACATCGATTACAACAGCCAATCCCATAGATTGGCGGGCACCATCCAATAACTGTAAGATTCGAATCTCCATCCCAATTTCCTAATTTTATAGTCATTGCAAAACCATCATTCTCCAAATTGTGCAAAAGTAAGATTTAAAATGCGTTCTTTCGCCTTCATTATTTGGGCTATGGCTATACTCTCACTACTCATTTGACTTATTAGGCCGGTAAAGGTAAGAAAATAAGAGGTACTTAAAAAAATATTGAATGTCGGGTAACCATCAATTCCGGGATAATTTCGTACTTTCGCATTGCTGAAAGTACTTTTAACCATGAAAGAAAAGCATGTAAAAATTATTGCCAGTCAGCTGCAACTGGGCGAGAATCAGGTTTATAATACCATTGAGCTGCTGGAAAACGGAGCAACCATTCCTTTCATTAGCCGGTACCGGAAAGAACTCACAGGAAGCCTTAACGAAGTAACACTGGCCTCGATCCAGAGCTTGTGGGAAAAACTTATTGAGCTTGACAAGCGCAAGGAGACTATCGTGCGAACTATTGCAGAGCAAGGAAAACTTACCGATGAGCTGCGGCTTAAAATAGAAAACACTTACGATACCAATGAGTTGGAAGATTTATATCTTCCCTATAAGCCAAAACGGAAAACCAGAGCAAGTATAGCACGGCAAAAAGGATTGGAACCACTGGCAACGTATATTTTCATACAAAAAAGTGACAAAGTCGACGAAAAAGCCAGGGAATTTGTCAACAAGGAAGTAAAAACCATTAATGAAGCAATAGAAGGAGCAACCGATATCATAGCCGAGTGGATAAGCGAGAATCAACAGGTAAGGCAAGCTATTCGTCGCTTATATGCTCATGAAGCCATCATTTCATCGAAGGTTGTAAAAGGAAAAGAGCCTGATGCCATTAAATACGGCGATTATTTCGATTTTCACGAGCCCCTGAAACGTTGCCCTTCGCATCGCTATCTGGCCATGAACAGGGGAGAAGAAGAAGGTTTTTTGCGAATCAGCATTGCGATTGATGAGAATAAAGCTGTTGATAGCATCAAGCGATTGGTAGTAAAATCAGCTAATACCTGCGGCAAAATTGTCGAAAAAGCTGTGGTGGACTCCTATAAAAGGCTTATAGCACCATCGATGGAAAATGAATTTAAAGCGCTGGCCAAAGAAAAAGCCGACGACGAAGCCATCAGGGTGTTTGCCGAAAACCTTCAGCAGCTTTTACTAGCACCCCCACTGGGACAGAAAAGGGTATTGGCCATTGACCCGGGTTTCCGAACCGGATGTAAGGTTGTTTGCCTGGATGCCGAGGGTAACCTGCTACACAACGAAACCATTTACCCACATCCCCCACAAAATGAACGGGGACCGGCAGCCGCTAAAATTAATTCGCTGGTCAAAACATACAAAATCGAAGCCATAGCCATTGGTAATGGTACAGCCAGCCGGGAAACCGAACAATTTATAAAAACTGTGCGATTCGACACCGATGTCAAAGTATTCATTGTCAACGAAAGTGGTGCCTCAGTCTACTCTGCCTCAACTATTGCACGAGAGGAATTCCCCGACTATGATGTAACCGTAAGAGGGGCTGTATCCATAGGGCGCCGACTGATGGATCCCCTGGCCGAACTGGTAAAAATTGACCCCAAATCGATCGGTGTGGGACAATACCAGCATGATGTCGATCAGGTAAAGCTGAAAAAAAGCCTCGAACAGGTGGTGGAATTTTGTGTCAATAAAGTAGGGGTTAATGTAAATACAGCCAGTAAAGAGCTTTTGACCTATGTATCGGGCTTAGGACCTACTATTGCACATAATATTGTTAATTATCGCCGCGAGAATGGCCCCTTCAAAAGCCGAAAAGAGTTGCTCAAAGTACCCCGTTTGGGCGAGAAAGTCTTTGAGCAATGTGCTGGATTTCTGCGCATCCGCGGTGGCGAACACCCACTCGACAACAGTGCTGTGCATCCCGAAAGCTATCCTATCGTAGAACAAATGGCAGCCGACCTTAATACCAGCATTGAATCCCTGCTGAAAGACGAAAGCCTTCGAAGCAAAATTGACGTAAACCGTTATGTCAACGATAGAGTGGGACTTCCCACGCTCAACGATATTCTTCAGGAACTGGCACGTCCGGGACTTGACCCTCGGACGGTGATTAAAGTCTTCGAATTCGACCCCAACGTACATTCTATCGACGATTTGAAGGTGGGCATGATACTTCCAGGTATTGTAACCAACATTACCCGTTTTGGCTGTTTTGTCGACATAGGTATCCACCAGGATGGATTGGTGCATATTTCACAGCTGGCCGACCGGTTTGTATCTGATCCGCTTGAAATTGTAAAAATACATCAGCACGTTCGGGTGAAAGTGATTGAAATTGATAGGGTTCGTAACCGAATTCAATTGAGCATGAAAGGGATTGATAAATCATAATTTGTAATAAAATTTTATTGTTTTATTTTATAAAAATAAGCATTTTTGCTTACTTACATTTACCAGATTAGGTTTTTATATGAGAAGTTAAAAGACATTGAACAGGCTGTAATTTTTTAAGATTATCCTATATGAAACACCCATATTCCTGCGAACGCAAACACAATAGTGATAAAATTGCGAACATGGGTGTTCCATTATACCTTTAAAAATTAATTTTTTATGATGAAAAACAAAATATTCAGAACCAAATCTCATCATCTGCACGAAATAGAGGGACATGAGCTTAAACGGGTGTTAGGTGCCCGACATTTAGTAACGCTGGGTATAGGAGCAATCATTGGTGCAGGTATCTTTGTGCTTACGGGTCAGGCAGCAGCCCAATATGCAGGTCCAGCCATAGTTATTTCGTTCATTATTTCGGGTTTGGCCTGTGCCTTTGCCGGCTTGTGTTATGCCGAATTTGCTTCTTTAATACCCGTGTCGGGGAGTGCATATACTTATGCTTATGCCACGCTGGGTGAGCTGGCAGCCTGGATTATTGGCTGGGACTTGATTCTGGAATACCTCTTTGCCGCCTCAACGGTAGCCGTGGGCTGGTCGGGATATTTTAACAGCATTCTGGTAGATTTTGGCATACATATTCCCGTTCAATATACTGCAGCCACCGGTACTACACTGGTACACGTACCCGACATCGGCTGGCGACCAATAACCAGTCAGCTGAAGCAGGAACTCATCAACAGCGGTATAGCCCTGCATTCGTTACCCCATGTAAAGGCCATCATCAATCTGCCTGCCATGTTTATTGTTTTTGTAATATCCGCGCTGTTGGTGCTGGGGATACGCGAATCGACTGCTTTCAACAATATCATGGTAATCATCAAGGTTGGAGTAATACTATTGTTTGTACTCATTGGATTTTTCTTTATAAAAGCTGAAAACTGGACACCTTTTATTCCAGAAAGAATGATAGATGAGCATGGGCAAAGCCATTACGGACTGTTGGGAATTCTGCGAGCGGCAGGGGTAATATTTTTTGCCTACATTGGTTTTGATGCGGTATCGACAGCAGCCCAGGAAGCACGCAATCCTCAAAAAGACATGCCCAAAGGCATCCTGGGTTCCCTGGGAATTTCTACCCTGCTTTATATCCTTGTTGCACTTGTGCTGACTGGGATAGTTAGCTATACCCACCTTAATGTAGCTGACCCCATTGCCGTAGCTGTCAATGCTATGGGTGAGAAAATGGTTTGGCTGCGACCTATAATTAAACTGGCTGCTATTGCCGGTCTTAGTTCAGTAATTCTGGTAATGCTCATGGGACAACCCCGTATATTCTATGCTATGTCGAAGGACGGCCTTCTACCCCCTGCTTTTTCTAAGGTTCATCCTCGCTTCAAAACACCGTATGTGGGCACCATACTCACTGGTTCTTTTGCCATGATCATTGCTGGTGTACTTCCTATTAGCATTCTTGGGGAACTGGTTTCCATTGGCACCCTGCTGGCATTCGTCATCGTATGTTTTGGAATTATCGTCTTGCGACGTTCCAGACCCGATTTGTATCGTCCATTTAAAACCCCATTGGTCCCCTGGATCCCTTTGTTGGGTGCAGCTTTCTGTTTTTTACAAATGGCGGCACTACCCCTCGATACCTGGCTTCGACTAATCATCTGGATGTTCATCGGATTACTAATTTATTTTACTTACGGTATTTCTCACAGTAAGCTACACAAATAGCAGTGCTATCGGTCCCCAAAGGATATAAAGTACTTGAAAACGCTGAGGTAGTTGGCTGGCATTCATCAGGAAAGGGTGTAGTCTCTGATGGACGTCACAATGTTTATGTTAACCGGGTGATCCCCGGTGAACGGGTAAACGTGGCTGTAGCCAAACGTCAACGCAGAAACTATATTGCCGGTGAGGTAATCAACATCATACAACCTTCAGACTTTCGGGTGAAGCCAATATGTTCGCACTTCGAAGTTTGTGGTGGATGCAACTGGATGTTTATGCAGTACGAGCACCAACTTGTCCAAAAGAAGAAATTAATTGAGCAGGCATTTGCAAAATATCAGATTCCCCATCCCCCCATTGACGATGTTGTTCCCTCACCACGACCATTGACTTACCGTGGAAAGGTAGATTTTGCGGTCGCCATGTCTCCGGATGGTGAGATAAAAATCGGATATCACCCGTTTGAAGATGCACATAATGTATTTCCTCTGAAAGAATGCTATATAACTGACCCACAGGTATTAAAAACAGCCAGATGCCTCCAGCAAATCCTTAACGAATCCCTAAAAGCACAACATGCCTCTCAGGAAATCTCTAATGCTTTAAAAGGGTTTACCCTGCGATGTAACAAAAATGGGGATCAACTTTTAATACTTAATGCTGCCTATGAATTTTCTGGTACTTCAGCAATAGTCGATTCGCTTGTGCAGCTCAATCCAAAACTTAAATCGGTATTTCTAAAATTACAACAACCTGAACATACAGCCCTTATTCACTGGTGGGGAGCAATCTTTTTGGAAGAAACAATGAATCAGTGGCATTTCAGGTTGAGTGCCGACGCATTTTTTCAGCCCAATATTCACCTGGCCGATCAGCTTTTCAAAGAAATCGTATTGCTGGCCTCACCCTCGCCCAGTGATATCGTATACGACCTGTACACTGGCGTAGGCACCATTGCCATACATCTGGCTCCATACACAAAAAAAGTAGTAGGTATTGAAAACTCCGAAATTGCCATACAGGATGCCAGATACAATCAGCTTCGCAATAATTTGGGTAATATTACCTTTGTAGTTGGGGATGTACTAAAAACCTTTGTGCCAGAATTTATAGAAAAACACGGTAAACCCGATATTGTGACACTTGATCCGCCAAGAGCTGGAACACTTATCGAAACACTCAAAAACCTGATAGCCTTCCAGCCTAAACGAATTGTTTACGTAAGCTGCAACCCTGTATCACTGGCATGGAATCTTACTTACCTGAAAGATTTCTATATGATTGAGAAAGTTATCCCTTTCGATATGTTTCCACAAACCCATCATGTGGAAACGTTGGTTCTTCTGAAAAGAAAATAGCTGAATTAAATATATCGCAACAGTATTTCAATCAGCAACATTCGCGAAATAGGTTTGGTGGCATATTCATTAAAACCCTCGCGTATCCCCTTTTCCCGATCACCAGCAACCCCAAAGGCAGTTAAGGCAATGACCGGTAAATTTGGCCGTATCTTTTTTATGTGCTTCATGGCGGTATTTCCATCCATAATTGGCATCTGGATATCCATCAACACCACATCTACATCAGGGGTTTTTTCTACCCATCGGACAGCTTCCTCTCCATTTTGCGCCCAGATAATTTCAGCCTTGGAAAATTCGAGATATTCCTTCAATAAGAAAAAGTTAGTCTCGTCATCTTCTGCTATCAATATGGTTTTATTCTGAAAAATTCCAGGCATGGTATAACGGGAAATATCTGGCTGCAGACCTGTCATTTAGTTTATAAATTTAGTTTTTTAAAATTATAAAAAATTAACGGGAAAAAATGATAAAAATTCCATAAAAGATTTAACGATTCCCGTGTAGGCATAAATAAACAAGCCAATTTTTACAATGTTTAAAAATGTTTTACGTCAACCGAGGGTGCATCAAAAAGTTACAAAATACTAATTGTAAGCCATAAAAATCAGTACATTCTCATCAAAACATCTTTCTCAGCTCCATCCGATGATTTAAAAGGCAGCAGTCGAAAAGTAAAAACATATTCTTTAGCTGGGTAAGTATATTCGGGATGCACCGGGGCTCCCCAGCTATTATCACCGCCTACACCCATTTGAAACATATCGACATTTACTACGGTATAGTCAGCCAGAGATATTTCGCAGGCATGGCGTGCCGAAGGCATTCCGCTCAAGTCGTTAAGATTATATCGAATGGCACGCATGTTAAGCGGTTCGTAGCCGGCAATCATCAAACCGTTGCCCTTGCTATCCTTTAGTGCCATCCAGCGTACCTGGGTAAGGTTGCCATATTCCTGTGGCCGCACATAGGGCAATTTCAATCTGCTAATCAGCATTGAATGTTGTGCTATGAGTGTACCACTGTTTCTATCTACATAATTTTCAACCGGTCCGCAACCGTACCACGTCATGTATTCGTACCATGCCGGGATACCCAATTGCATCCCAAATCGTGGCATTTCGGGTAATTTTTTGTTACCAGGCACAAAACGAGAGGTGACAATAATTTCCCCATTAGCCAGTACAGCATAATTTACATAGTAACGCGCACCAACCACTGGCAGACGATAAACGGTCTTGACCAGAATCTGATAGGGGTTGGTAGAAACCACCGAAAAACTATCCAGGACCAGCTGCGTATTTGCATCTCTCCAGATTCCCAATCGCTTAGGCATATTATTCCCCATATCGTTATCGGTAGGTACACGCCAGAAATGGGGAACAGGCGATTTACGGATAATTTGCGTGGTGTCGTAAAGATAAGATAGAAGCATCCCTGTTTTCGCATCAAAGGTTACGCTAAAATTGTTCCCCATGAGAATTGGCCTATCGGGATTATGGGTTAAAATCCTTACCTTGGGGAAAGCAGTTAAATCGGGCTTGACCTCCTCTTTTTTCCAGGGAAGCAAAAACTGCTCCCACGCCAGTTCATATCCCTTAGGAATAAGTTCACTGACTGCTTTAGTACGAAAACTAAATACAATGGAGTACTCAGAACCTGGCTTAAGGGGCAGTACCGGATATTTTATCGTAATTTCTTTGCGTTGATGGGGTAAAATTTGCTGAACACCCAGATTAGCATTGTAAATAGGTTTGCCATCCTCGTAGATATACCAAATAATATCCATTACACTCATGGATGTAAAGTCGTATTCATTGATAATCTCAAATTTTCCATCCGCAACATTAATGGCCCTGACCCAGAAGGGCTGGTATTGTTTTTTCACCTCCCATAGGGCAGGATGAGGCGAACGATCGGCACTTACCAGGCCGTTGCAACAAAAATTAGTATCGCTGGGAATGTCATTGAGGATTCCAAAATCTCCCCCATAAAGCCAGCAGGTATCTTTACCTTCAATTTTAGCAAAGCTTTGATCTACCCAATCCCAGATGCATCCTCCCTGCAGATAACTTGCCGAACGGATAACATCCCAGTAGTCCTTAAAGTTACCATTGCTGTTGCCCATGGCATGCGAATATTCGCACATGATAAGAGGTCGGGAAGGCTTTTTAGCCTCGTACTCCTTTAAATGTTCAATGAAGGGATACATGGGACAGTAAATGTCGGTGTGGGACCGTTCGCCAGCTTGCTCGTACTGTACGGGACGGGTATTATCGCGCGATTTAATCCAGCGATAGGTTGTTTCAAAATTACTACCATCGCCCGCCTCGTTGCCCAGCGACCAGATGATAATGCAGGGATGATTTTTATCGCGTTCAACCATACGCTGGGTTCGATCGAGATGTGCTTTCAGCCATTGCGGATTTTTTGCAAGCGTCTGTTCATCGTTCTGATGCCAACCATGACTTTCGATATTTGCCTCGTCAATCACATACAGACCGTATTTATCGCATAGCTGGTACCAGCGGGGATGATTGGGATAGTGACTGGTTCGTACCGTGTTGATGTTATGAAGTTTCATCAACTGAATATCTCGCAGCATCGACGCCTCCGAAATCACATGGCCGGTAAAGGGATCGTGCTCGTGTCGGTTAACGCCTTTTACGAGCACCCTTACTCCATTGACCAACAGGTTGCCATCCTTTATTTCAACTTTCCGAAAGCCCACCGAATGGGTAACAGCCTCAAGTACCTGATTGTTTTTATCGTAAAGTACTAAAAGCAACGTATAAAGGTTGGGAGTCTCAGCGGTCCATTTGGCCGGATTTACAATAGTGCGTTCGAGATGTACTGTTACCGTATCCTTTACAGAACATGTTGCAACCTGAGGGGGAAAGACATTTTTTCCTGCCGCATCGATCAGGGTATATTCCAGCTTTAACTTTTGCGTTTTTCCATCCTTTTCATAATTTTTGATTAATGCCGAAATGGAAAGTTTACCGTTTGTATACTTTTCATCAAGGTCGGCTACCACGAAAAAATCGAAAATATGCTGTTTGGGAGCAGCATACAGGTAGACTTCCCGCTCAATTCCACTGAGGCGCCAGAAATCCTGATCCTCGAGATAGCTGCCATCGCACCAACGAAATACCTGCATTGCAAATGTATTTTCTTCTCCCGGACGTAAGTACGGAGAAATACGAAACTCAACGGGTACTTTACTACCCTTGGCCATTCCCACAAACTGCCCGTTGACCCATAAATACATCATCGAATTTACTGCTCCGGCATGAAAAAATACCTCGCGATTACCCCAACCTTTGGGTATCATTACCTTCTTTCGATACGATCCCACGGGATTATAATCGTCGGGAATATGAGGCGGATTGGGGCGAAAAGGATAACGGATGTTAACATATACCGGTACATCATATCCCTGAAATTGCCAGTCGGAGGGTACCATGATTTCTTTCCAGACAGAGTCGTCGTATTCGAGTTTATAAAAATCTGCCGGCCGTTGTGCGGGCGTCGATACCCAGAAAAATTTCCATTTCCCATCCAGACTTAAATAATAGGGTGACGCCGCAAGATCGCCCTTTAAAGCCGACTGTGCGTTCATATAGGGATGTACAAGAACATGGGGTGGTTCGTTATTAATACCAGTAAGTTCAGGATTCTCCCAATCGTTAACTTGTGCAGATAATAAAATAGACCCGAAAATCAAAAGAATAGCAGGGTAAATCTTTTTCATAGGTAGCACGATTTTAAAACTTTGCCCTGCACTTATGGTGCAGTTCAAAACTCATTTTATAATGACTACCAAAGTTACAAAAAAGTATTTTTTAACGACCAATTTTACACTTATTCTCTTTCCAAAAAATTATTTCCTATGAAACACTCATGTTTCTGCGAACGCAAACACAATAGTGATAAAATTTCGAACATGGGTGTTCCATCATACATTTAAAAAGTAATTTTTTATGTTAAAAGAATTATCCCCATCTGTTGCAAGTTACAGATTGTAAATAATTTTGATTTTTACAAGGCTACCCGGTTCATCGAAATAGAATCAGTTTGAAAAGAGGTACACAGAGAGAACTATAAGCAAACCTTAGTTCCTTGATAACTGTTGTGGCAGAACAGTTGGCGGTCAAAAGAATGCAGTATGGGCCCGTCCAATTCCGTCCAATTTTGTGGCTCAACGACACAGCAATGCCATCTGGCGTTAAGCCAGCATGCTACAGACGGCTCGCTTGATCTTATTTGTTCGAATTTACAATAGAAAAAATCAGGATTCTTCCCATTTGACCTCATTGACAAGGAGCTTACCCTCAATATAGCTACGAATATTTTCAAGCGTAACCAGGGCTATGTTGTGAATGGCCTCCTGAGTAAAGAATCCCTGATGCGAGGTTATGATAACATTGTTGAAGGTAAGCAAACGTGCCAGGATATCGTCGGTAAGTACCCTATCCGACATATCCTCGAAAAAATATTTGCTTTCTTCCTCATATACATCGAGGCCAGCAGAGCCAATTTTGCCGCTTTTCAATCCTTCAATCAGATGCTTGGTATTTATAAGCTTCCCTCTACCCGTATTTATAATCATTACGCCATCTTTCATCTTATGAATGGCCTCACGATTGATAATGTATTCTGTTTCTTTGGTTAACGGGCAATTGAGAGAAATAATATCCGATTTACGGAAGAGTTCATCCAGTTCGACATATCGACATCCCTGCTGCTGTGCCCATGCATTATCGGGGTATTTATCATAAACCAGGACATTCATTTCAAAGCCAACCAAAATCTTTGCCAGCACCTTGCCAATTTTTCCTGTTCCAATAATTCCAACGGTTTTATATTGCATGTCGAATCCCAGCAGCCCATTGAGTGAGAAATTGGCATCGCGCGTGCGAAAATAGGCCCGATGGATTTTACGGTTGAGTGTAAGCATAAGCGCCACGGTATGTTCTGCCACAGCATGAGGTGAATATGCGGGAACTCTTACCACGGTAAGCTTGCCCCGCGCTGCCTTTAAATCAACATTATTGAAACCTGCACAGCGTAAAGCTATCAGCCGAACACCATTGTTATAAAGCTGGTCGACAATGTACTCGTCCACAATGTCATTAACAAATATTACAATACCCTCGTAACCCTGCGTCAGAAGGACATTGTCGGCCGTGAGATGGAATTTATAATACTTTATATCATAGCCAAACTGCTGGTTTACAGCGTCAAAAACCTCCTTGTCGTATGGTTTGGTGTCGAAAAAGGCCAGTTTAATTGTTTGCATATGGTTTAAGTTTTTAAATTCTAAATATCAATTTTCAATTTCTCCGGAGAATTTAGATATTGTTATAAAAATAACAAGAGGGGATGATTTTTGTTTAGCTAAAAATAAAAAATCCGAGTTTTTCAGGGTGGTCGAGCAGTCGAACTCTGCGAGGCAGCCTTAGGATGTGATAGCACATAAGCAAATCGGCGGCACAGGTCCAGCCGTTGAAAATGGCAAAAGCAAGCCAGTAGTAGCTGCCAGTAACCAAAGCATAAACGGCTGGCATAAGCGACAACATCAGAAAAGGTGCAATGCCGCCTGCAAAATATGTAGCTTTTGAGAGAGGTACGCTACAATGGGTGTAAAAGGTTAAATACTGGCGATTGAACCCAAAACGTACATGTCGCCATTGGCCACTTAACAATGCCCAAAAAAAGGCATGTAATCCTTCATGAACGATGATAACAGGCACCAACCACAAAATAATGTGCCATAAAAAGGTAAGCCCCTCCCGCAAATAGACAGCCGGATACCAAAACAAAAAAAACGTAGTAAGTATAATAGGATAAATAATCGTGAAAACCAGGGCAAAGCGTAATAAAACCTGATCAGCCACAACAAACTCCACCGGTGTTCCTGTGTATTTAATTTTTTCCATTATTCCGTAAAGATGCAAACTGTAAGCACTTCACAACTCGAAACATTTTACCTGCAAGCAACCTATCGAAAAATATCTGCACGACTATAGGGACGCTTATCTTCATACCATACAAAGCCTTTTAGCTTTTTTTCCTCCTCGGGCAATTTGCTGAGTGGATAAAAAATTGCATCGGGCTGGGTCAGGAACACAATTCTGGAAATTGAACGGTTCTGCACCATCACATTAATCTGCGAGCACAGGGCACGATTTACTCCTATAATTCGTTCTTTTTCCTTTGCATAATAAATGGTTTGTCCATTACCTATAACATACAAACGATACAAATCGTTGTTTTTAAAAAAACCCTGGATATTTCTTCCTTTTACCTGGCTATACCTATCGTCTCCCTCGTATGCCACTATAAAACCGTCATTGATAAAATCGATGGTTTTCAGTTGCTGGTTGGCAAAATGCAATTCAATTTTTTCGGCAGTGATCTGGTTATTTCCGGTCCACAACACCGGCGTATGAAACAGGTGAAGCGTGGAATCGGCCGTAGAGAAAACAGCCGAATCGGCCATTCCCTGCAAATCGGGTTTAAAAAACTTCACCCGGTAGAAAGCCCTTATCAGTTTGTTGTTAGCACTATCTTCAAGCGTCCTTAAAATAAGCGAGTCGGCGTGCAAAAACAGGGAATCCTTGTCGTTGTATAGCGTTAGCACAGCGCTGTCTGTAAGTAACGCATATTCTGGACGTTCAAGGTAATAGGCATAATTACCCGAAAGGATAACCTTACGCATCGAATCTATGAGGATTACCTTGTTATATGCCTTTCCCATTCCCTTGTTTCTGTCGTAATACAACGAATCACCGGTCAAATAACGTCCTTCTCCTGTCAAATAGGCATTTCGATAAAATTTCGAGGTATTGTTTCGGGTATTGTACCAACCATTTTCGCAGTAAATAAGGTTATTCTTAGAAATAATGCGAGTTGGTCCCAAAAAATAAGCTGTACGGTTCAAAGTATTGTATTTCAGCGTATCGGAATACATCGTGTATTGTGGATTCCGAATCTCAACATTTCCCTTGAAAAAGAAGATTTTACTGTTGGTGTAGTAATATCCCTCCTCGCTTTTAAGCTGATTATTACCATTAATAATGTTCCCGCCATTTGTGTAGTATCCCACACTTTGTGTTATATCGTAGTCAAGGTAATCAGAAGTAAGTGTAGTTTGTTTGTCGACAAGTCTTACATTATCGCGCATGCGAACCTTTTTGCTATCGCCATCGTACTGAAAGTTTTTACCATAGAGATGCAACGTATCGCCCTGATGGATAGAAACGTTGCCAAAAGCCTCTACCCTATTCTCGTCGGTGTAGAAATAAGCCGAATCGCAATACATAACTGCTTGTTCGTGGCGAAACTGCACGTTACCGATGAGCTTACGCGCCTCAATACCCGATTTTTTATTGTATTCAAGCACATTGGTATTAAGAATCTCTATCTGCTTATTTTCCTGAGCTGGCAAAACAAACACATACAGGGCATAAACGAATAACAATAAGAATAGCCGCAGTCGAATAAACATGTTTATGTGCAATTGATAAGGCATGGGCTACTTAATCCATCCCGAATGTTCAAACTTACATTTGGCAAAAGAAGGATCAATGCGAATGTAGGTAGTTTTAATCTTATTGTCAATCCATTCGTCGATAACTTTTTTCTTTTTTCTTTCAAGAGCCATTTCTTGAATTAGCTGGTAGTCATCTTTCAGGTTAGCCTTGTGAGGCTCAATACGGTTAACCAGCTTGACAATTTTAAAAACAGGACGCTTAGCCGCATCGGAGGCCTGAAAAGGGGTCGAAATCTCACCTACATTGAGTTTCTTAAGCATCACATAATCTTCCTGTGGCAGCTGATCAATTTCAAAGCGGGTGCTACTGTTGTAAGGATTAACAACCTGCCCGTAGGCCATTTTTGAGTCGTTGTCGGTAGAGAAAAGGAACGCAGCTTTTTCGAAGGTAAGACTATCGCTTTTAATGAGTGCAAGAATTGAATCAAGCTTATTGTAAGCATATTTTATTTCTTTTTCGGTCGGACGGGGCCGCATAAGAATATGTCGGGTATTTACCCGGTCGCCATCACGCTTAATCACCTGGATGATATGGTATCCAAATTGGGTTTCGACAATCCCCGAAACAGCGCCCTCTTTGAGGCTAAAAGCAACCCGAGCATATTCGGGATCAAGCTCGCCTCGCGACATGAAACCAATCTCCCCGCCATTAACAGCCGAAGCCTGATCCTCGGAATAAATTACGGCCAGTGAAGCAAAACTACGCCCATCGAGAACCGCCTTACGAAGATTGAGCAGTTGATTTTTAATTTCGTAAATAGCCTGGTCGGTATAGGGCGGGTGAATTACAATTTGTTTGTACTCGTACTGCGTATTGACTAAAGGAATACTATCGGGTGGCAGCGAATAGTAAAATGCTTCCACTTCCGAAGGAGTAATTTTGAGATTTTTCGTTATTTCACCCGACATTTTTTGCATAATCAGCTGCTCGCGCATGGGCTGACGCATGTCTTCCTTAATCTGGGGCAACGAACGGTTAAAATATTCCTCCAGCTTTTCACGAGAACCTGCCTGCTGGATGTACATATCGATACGATTGTTAAGCTGCATTTCCACAGTGGCATCCGAAACCTCGATACTGTCGACCTTAGCCTGATTAACCATCAGCTTTTGAATGAGAAAGTTTTCGAAAACAAAACAGGGCTCCACCCGCATCCGTTGTGCCTTATATTGCAGCATTTGTTGCTCAAAATCCGATTGTAGGATAATACTGTTACCCACTACGCCTATTATTCTATCAGCTATAATTTTCTTCTCCTGCGTAAATATATTCAATGGCACCATCAATGCAAGCACGAACAGCCAGCGCATGTTATTCATAAATCGTAAATTTGTTTTTATTCAACGCATCGAGATAAATATTATTTTCCAGATCATTCACAAGTTTTTGCTTGCGCTTGAGAATAATGATGTTTCGGATATTATCTCTTACAAACTCATAGGGGGCCTGGGTTCCCTTCAGTTTAACTTCTCTAAGGTACAGCAAATAGCGGAAGGAAGTGTCAGTTACCTCATACAACCTGTTATTGGCAAGGTATTGATCGGTGGGAGCCAATGTGTATGGAAATAGCATTTTGAGGTTATCAAAGCTCACCCAACGATCGCCAAAATACTCATATTTTAGGGCTACCTGATAACAAAACTCTTCGATTTTTTTAACGCTCTCGGCATTAGCCTCTAACAACCACTGACGCAGAAGATCGGGCTTAACCTGCAGGGGAAGCTGAATGTACTGAACCTTAGCCACCGAGGTTGTCAGAATAAAGCTCTGCAGATTGTCAGTATAGTATTTTTGCATTTCATCTTCCGAGACCACCGTATCAAGTCGTTGCTGAATATATTTTTGTTCGTATTTGTAAATAATCAGCGACGTACGGTATTCCTCCAGTTCTTTTTCAACATTTTTCTCTGCCTCGGTAAGGTTAAGCAAGGCCTGCTGCATGATAAGCTGTTTACGTACCCATTTTTCGATGATGCTTTTGACCAGCACTACACTGTCGGAATGCGTCATACCAGGTTGAATTAGAGGCGCCAGATCCGACTTATAGAGTACGGCATTCCCAACCTTTGCAAGTGGTGGGTTGTCGGATTGCCTTTTACACCAACCGGTAAAAAAAAGCAACATTACGGCTAACAGGTACTTTGTCATCACAACAAATTATTTAACTAAACTTTGAAGCACTTTTTTATCCACACTCACAGGATACTTTTTGCGCAATTCTGCCAAGTACTGACTTTCAAGATAGTTTTGATAATCAGCCAGGCAGGTTCCCCGCGCTTCCTCGAATGTTTTGGGACGTGGTTCAAGATGTGCCTTTTTTACAAAGAAACCATATTTTCCTTCCCTGTACACAATGGGACTTACGCCAATCTCCCATCCCAGACTATCGAGTATTGTGTTGTCGCCCTTTTCAAAAAGGTTCACCTGACAGTTGAAACAAGCCTCGCTGGTATCGGGACAAATATTTTTCCATATTTGGTCAGCCAAAATTTTACCATTAAGAAAATCCTGGGCAAAAGTATAGGCCTTGTCTACGTATTCTTTGTTAGGCGAAGATACTACCAGGGCTTCAACCCTATCTTTCCATTGATATTCATCCTTGTGCTGTTGATAGAATTGGGCTAAGCCCACGCTGTCTTTGGCGGCCCTGGTCCACACCATTTTTTCCATTAAGTTGAACAGCAGAATGCCATCATGAAACTCCTGCAGCAGAAACCGGAAATCGGGAAATTTATTTTCCAGCTGCGATTTATAGTAATCTAACACCTGTTCCTGCGTGTAAAGACCATAAAAATAATTTATACTCATGTCAATAGTAGCTGGTTTACGAAAACGACGTTTGGCCAGGTAAGGAGCAAAATCTTTAATTTTATACGTTTTGTCACCAATGGTAAATATAACAAGATTTTCGATGGGTTTAGCTTTTTCGGGCTTCCATTCGGCACGATAGGCCGTGCTATCCACATATTTAGCAAGTTCCTTCAAAGCCTGACGGTTTTCTTTAAAGCCAAACTCTTTTTTAACCTTCTCAGCCAGGTTTGATTTTATAAGTTCACCTCTGCCATCCCTGCTAACACGCGAGCGGAGCGATTCCTTCAGTTCGTCGTAGGGGGAAATCGGACGAACTGCAATGCGTTTAACAATGTGCCACCCAAAATCGGTTTTAAAGGGAGCCGAATAGTCACCGTCGTTTTTCAGAGCAAATGCCTGCTGTTCGAAAGCTGCAATCATTTGTCCGGTCCCAAACCAGTTAAGTTCACCACCACGTTTGGCTGAACGTTTATCATCGGAATACTGGCTGGCCAGGTCCTCAAAACGAGCACCATTCTGAAGTTTTTGATACAAATCGTCAATTACAGCTTTTGCCGAGTCAATCTGCTTGCGGGTAGCATTCTCTGGAAAAGCCACCATGATATGCTGAACCTTGATCTCACCCAGCGAAGGACGTTTATCAAGCACCTGAATAATGTGATAACCCAAATGGGTGCGCAAGGGGGGAGCTATTTCACCAGGTTTCAGGCTATACGCCACATTCTCAAAGGGATAAATCATTTGTAGCGCAGTAAAATATCCAAGATCACCCTTGGTCTTTAGGGCATAATTGTCTTGCGCATACTGATCAAAAACGCTATCCCAGGGCACTCCAGCCTTGAGCTTGTTATACGCCTCCCACGCTCTTTTGTATGGCTCAACAGTGTCGGCAGGAGGAAGTAACTCGCCACAACGGATAAAAATTTGCCGTGCATGAACATCATAATGTAGACGATCGTATACCTCACGGACGAGTTTTTCCTCCGTTTCCTTATCAATGAGGTATGGCCGGGCCAACTGTTCACGATACGAGTTATATTCCGACACAAAGGATGCAGACGTGTCCATACCCAGGTGTTCTGCTTCAATGACTTTAAGCTTAAAATTAATGAACAGGTCCATGTAATCGTTCAAAGACTTAAGATCGAATTTTCCATCGGGATTATTCTTGGTATATGTGCGTACAAATTCGGATTGGGTAATTTTCTTTGGACCAATGGTCACTATCACAGGGTCGTTTTTTTGTGACCAGCTAAAATTTCCTGTTATTAAGATAGGCAATGACACTAAGGCAAAAAACTTTCTCATAATACCTGATAGATTTTTGGGTTAATATCTTTATCGCGTATAATTAGGAGCTTCACGAGTAATGGTAACATCATGAGGATGGCTTTCGGCCAGCCCCGAATTGGTAATACGAACAAACTTAGCCTGTTGGAGCGTAGGGATATCTTTAGCTCCGCAATAACCCATCCCGGCACGCAAACCGCCTATAAGCTGATAAACTACTTCTGCCACGGTACCCTTGTAGGGCACTCGGGCTTCGATACCTTCGGGGACAAACTTCTTAATATCATCCTCCACATCCTGGAAATAGCGATCTTTTGAGCCGGCCTGCATGGCTTCAATAGAACCCATTCCGCGGTATTCCTTGTACTTACGGCCATTATAAATAATAGTTTCTCCGGGCGACTCTTCCACGCCGGCAAACAGTGAGCCAGCCATAATAGACGAAGCACCTGCTGCCAGAGCCTTTACAATATCGCCCGAATAGCGAATGCCGCCATCGGCAATAACAGGTACGCCTGTCCCCTGAAGAGCCTTTGCAACATCATAGATAGCTGAAAGTTGTGGAATTCCAACGCCTGCCACAATACGGGTAGTGCAAATGGAACCCGGTCCTATGCCTACCTTTACAGCATCGGCGCCTGCTTCAACCAGAGCAATGGCAGCCTCGGCTGTAGCTATATTTCCACAAACAATGTCGATGGTAGGAAAACGTTTTTTGGCTTCCTTGAGTGTTTGAATCACTCCTCGCGAATGTCCATGCGCCGTATCTATGATGATAGCATCTACCCCCGCCTTTACAAGGGCTTCCATCCTATCAAACGTTTCGGAGGTAACCCCCACTGCGGCTGCTACTCGTAGCCGCCCTTTGCTGTCCTTGCATGCATTGGGCCGATCCTTCGATTTAGTTATATCCTTGTAGGTAATGAGCCCTATCAGTATGCCCTTTTCATCAACGATTGGCAACTTTTCAATTTTATGTTTTTGCAAAATGTTGGCTGCATGTTCCAGATCAGTTTGCTCGGTGATGCTTATAATATCTTTCGACATCACCTCAGTTATAGGTCGGCGTGTGTTGGTTTCAAAACGCAGATCGCGGTTGGTCACGATACCAATCAGCCGACGGTTTTCATCTACTACCGGTATCCCGCCAATCTTATTCTCATTCATCAGCTGAAGCGCATCGGCCACCGTAGCTTCGCGATGTATAGTAACGGGATCGAAAATCATCACATTCTCGGCACGTTTTACTTTCTTAACCTCATGTGCCTGAGCTTCTATGCTCATATTTTTATGGATAACCCCAATGCCCCCTTCACGGGCTATGGCAATGGCTAACTCAGCCTCTGTAACCGTATCCATTGCCGCCGAAACAATAGGTGCGTGCAATTCAATGTTTCGAGAAAATTTTGTAGCTACGTTCACCTCACGCGGAAGTACCTCTGAATATGCCGGAACCAACAACACATCATCAAAAGTCAATCCCTCCGCAATCACCTTATCTGTTAAAAAAGACATAGCCCCAGATTTTGAATTTTAAAATTGCGCCAAATTACAAAAATACTTTGGCATATCACGCATATATGTTTTTAAATTTTCTTAATGTATTGTGAAACAACTCTATCAAACAACTAGTAAAAATAGGCTTTAAGCCTCAAAAACTGTTTCTCAAATATATGATACGATAGCATACTAATTAAAATAGTAACAACCAACGAAATACAAATGAACCATGGCCATGCATATTGAGAAATTACCGTATGATGGAAAAAATTGATTACTATGGTGTGGAAAAGATACAACCCATAGGTATACACCCCCAACCTACTTAACCATGCATTATCACTAATTTTTAGACAATTATTCGGTGGTAAGGTAAACAATATTAACAACGAAAAAGTTGCACCAAGAAGAAATGGGGAGATTAATTCTACCCAAACATAATGAATATGGGGCAATAAAAAGATGAGAACAGCTGCTATAATAGCAACCCCATATTTTATGGCAGGGGGTAGTTGCTCCAACCAGCCAATCCATTCATTCTTAAACACAAGCAAATAAGCCGGTATAGCACCAAATGCAAAATAGTCGATATTGGTAAAGATATCGATAGTTGCAATTCCTTTTACCATATAAATAATCCGACACACATTGGCCAGCAATACAGAAACCAGTATAAGCACAGGTATTCGTTTTACATTTATAGTGGCAATAAGAATACCCCATATTAGGTAAAAATGCTCTTCGATACAAAGCGACCACATTACTCCCAGCGGGGAAACATTGGGAAAGCTACCCGTAATCATCATTTTATAATTTTCCAGGAACAAGACCGACATGAGCCAGTTTGGCTGGTAACCTTCGCTCGAATACGAAAAATGAAATGCATCCAGCAGGTAAGGTGTTAGATATGCAAATAAAATCATAGCATAAAAAAGTGGCCATATTCTTAAAATCCGCCTAACGTAAAACTTTTTAAGGGAAATTTTACCCTTATTAACCTTCTCTTCCAACAAAATGTACGTAATCAAAAATCCGCTCAGAACAAAAAAGAATACAACACCAATGCCACCACTCTTGGAAAAATAAGAAAATGGAGAAGATTCCGGAACAGGGCTATGATGCAGAAATACCAGCAGGAATGAGAAGAGGCGAAGCGCATCGAAGGTATGAAAATGGGTTCGAATCCGACTCATCAGGATTGCTTGAAGGCTAAAAATTTTAGTGGGTAATATTAGATAATTTTTGTAAAAAAATTGCGGAAAATTTTCAATGGTGTATAAATGTCGTAGGTTTTCAAAAGAATATTTGCTTTAAGAATCCTACTTTTGACAATTAATAAATTTAAAAAAACATCACCCATGAAAAGTTTAACTGTAATATTATTCGTTACGACTGCTACTTCCTTATGGGGGCAACACATGAACATAAGGCTCAACCAGCTGGGGTATTATCCACAAGCCAATAAAATTGCAATAGTAAAGCAAACGCAGGCTACCTCTTTCGAAGTAGTAAAGCTTCCCGACAGTAGCGTTGTATACAATAGCAATTTGTCGACAGTGATGTATGGTAGTGATTCCGGCGATTCGGTACGATGGGCTAACTTTACACCAGTGACCAGCGAGGGGCAATATTGTTTGCGCCTGTCGACAGGTGAAACCTCACTTCCTTTTCGCATTTCGTCACAGGTGCTACGCGAGGTGGCCTATGCATCCCTGCGCAGCTATTACTACCAGCGCTGTTCTTACGAGCTGACGCAGCCCTATGCAGGAATATGGACAAGAAAGGCAGGACACCCTGATACGGCCGTGATTTATCATGCTTCTACGGGTCGTAGCGGCACCGGTCGATCCCCCTGGGGTTGGTACGATGCCGGCGATTACGGTAAATACACGGTAAATGCGGGTATCAGCGTAGCCAATCTGCTTCAGCTATACGAGCTATTCCCTGGATATTTTGCCGACTCCACCGCCTCAATCCCCGAATCAGGCAATGGCATCAACGATTTGCTCGATGAGGTTCGATTCGAACTCGACTGGTTGGCCACCATGCAGGATACCGACGGTGGGGTTTTCCATAAAGTTACCACAGCTAATTTTTCGGGGTTCATCATGCCCAACGAAGATGTGGCTGATCGCTATTTTATTGGCAAAGGTTCCGCTGCAACACTCGATTTTGCAGCTATGATGGCTATGGCCGGACGCATTTATCGACCCTTCGATTCCATTTTTGCCAGCCAATGTGTGGTAATGGCCCAAAAAGCCTGGCAATGGGCAATAAACCATCCCAATGTGGCCTTCAAAAACCCATCGGGAATTAACACGGGCGAGTATGGCGATAACAGTTTCGGCGACGAGTTTATATGGGCAGCCAGCGAATTGTTTATCACCACGGGCGACTCGATCTATTACCAATATCTGCAATCGAAATCTTCGGCCCTGCAAAGCTATTCTACTCCCGGCTGGCCAAACGTCGCAGGACTGGGACTACAATCGCTGGCTACCATCCCCAACCTGCTGGATTCAACCATGCTGGCTAAGGTAAAAACAGCCATATTGTCTCGCTGCAGTGCGTTGAAAAACGAGATCAACACTGGTGCCTACCGAATATCCCGTACAGGATTTTTCTGGGGAAGCAGTGGGGCTTATGCACAGGCTGGTGTTACCCTCGTTTACGGCTACCTCCTTAGCGGTGATAGTTCTTATTTACAAGCCGCTGCAGAACTGGCCGATTATTTACTGGGTAAAAATGCCACAGGGTATTCATTCTTCACCTACTATGGCTCGGTTCCCGTGATGAACCCACACCATCGACCATCCTATGCCGACAAAATTGTCATGCCCATCCCCGGATTCCTCTCGGGCGGACCCAATCCTGGCCGTCAGGACAATGTACAGTATGCCTATCTGCAACCCGCAAAATCGTTTACCGATGTTATGGAATCGTATGCTTCAAATGAAGTTGCCATCAACTGGAATGCGCCGGCTACCTTCCTGCTGGCAGCCCTCGATCATTATCTGGGCGATAACCAGAAATTTGTGTACCAACCCATTAACACATCCCCTAATTGCCCCCCGGCCATCAGTATTTCATCACCGACTTTCGGAAGTACTGTAAAGCAGAACGACTCTATTCGCTTACAATTTTCCCTGACCGACCCCAACTCTAATGCCAGCTTTGTAGAAATTTATGTCGATAACAAATATTACACTACTGTCCCTGCCAGTGTTAAAACCCTAAAAATTGCCCCCCTAAAAACTGGTGAACATGTAATTTCGCTTTATGCCTTCGATACCGAGTGGAAAGGGCATGAGAAAAGTACCCGATTTAAAGTTGAATCCAGCGTAAACGTTAAAATTGAAAAAAACACAAACATCATGAGCCTGTATCCCAATCCTGCTGAAAATAGGGTAATCATTGACATAAATCCGCCCGCTACGGGTAACCTGCGCATTGAGATTGGGTCGATTGAGGGCAAACAGCTGTTGCGACTAGAAAGAAAGGTAACCTCAACCAATTCAATTGAAATACCTGTAGATCTGAATAATTTGTCAGAGGGCAGCTATATCGTTACAGCATTTCTTCAGGGGAAAAAGATAGCACTTGTAAAAATGATTGTAAATTGATGGGTAATTTCTTATCTTTGCAATAAATAACGTTTAACTTTCTCACGGCTTATTCATTGAGAGGGCAACCCATAAGGTGCCCTCTATTTTTATGTATGCTCAATAAAGTATTTTCAGCTTATCGCCGGTGTCACGAATGATAGCCCGATACCATTTTTCAGGATAAGGCGGATGTAGAACCTTATGATCAGGAGTCTTAACATTTCCGTCGAGATATTTCACTAACAGAAAATGCCCCAACTCAATCCATGCCTTTGTTACGGTCTCAGCCTGTATGTTGGAATACTGTGTAAGCGAATCGATGGCCTGCTGAGGATTGGCAGCGTATAATGTCATCATCCTTTGCTCAAACACGGGCTGATGGTCAATAAAACTACTTTCGAACCTGTGTTGCACCTGCTGTATGTCCACTATCATATCGGAATAACGCAGATAGGCAAAGTTACTTACATAGTTGAATGCCCAGAATGCCGAAGTGGGTGAATAGGTAAACAGGTCGCCATTTTTTTCAGCTACACAATTGGGCACACTGGTTATAGAACAGTAAAAAGGCATATATACCGTACTGTAGGTATCGTCGACGCCAAACCATAGCACTCCCCCAATGGGGTTGGGCAACCAGCTACGCGATTGGGAAATAAAAGAAAAGCCTGTTTGCTGGGTTGAAATGGCTCTTTCGTTGACATACGTAACCGAATCGATGGTCCAGGTAAGTGGTCGCCAGCGATAGGGACAGGCAAAGGGTCCAGCACCAATATCCTGGGTCATATCCAACTCGGTTCCCTCGAAATGGTCGCGCATAAGGGCAAACATATCGCGCAGGCTAATTTTCTTATCTGGCTTGATAAAAAGTGGATACGGCTGTGCACCTTTGACTCCTTTAGCATAATCTATAGGCAGATTAAGAGATGGCGCGGCACGATGAAATACGCTGAATACCCGTGCCTCACAAAAACGCTGTGCCTCAAAGGTAAGCGGCGCATAGGTATCGGCAAAACTAAATTCCATGTCATTGCCCTTGAAATAACCCTTTTTACGAGCAAAACTGATAACATCGGGTGCATAACGACAATTTTGTGGATCGTCGAGCGGAAACTGACGGATACGCGCCTGGTTGGCATGGGCACAAATATAACCATCGGGAACGCGCATAGCAACCCACACTATGCCCCTGTCGTATACTTTTTTGGTTCTTCCTTTTTTATCTTTTACCAGCTGGGGCGAACCCTTACCGATGAGCTCCATAATCCATACCTCATTGGGATCGGCAATAGAAAAAGACTCTCCTGTGCTATAATATCCATATCGGTTGGCAAGAGCCACAATGGTATCAATAGCCTCACGAGCGGTACGTGCCCGCTGAAGAGTAATATAAATAAGGCTTCCGTAATCAAGAATAGCTGTAGTATCGCGAAGCTCCTCCCTGCCACCAAAGGTCGTTTCACCAATAGCCAGCTGGTACTCGTTCATATTCCCCACAACCTGATAGGTACGCCGGGCCTGATGAATCTTACCCAGATATTTACCCGTATCCCACTCATACACATCCATCATAGTCCCCGCGGGATATTCCTTTGCCGGCTTGTAATACAGCTCCCCATACAGTGTGTGCGAATCGGCAGCATAGCTGATCATTACCGATCCATCTGCCGAGGCACCCTTGCTCACCAATATGTTGGTACAGGCATACATTTTTATGCCCAAACTCAAAAAACTCACAAACCAAAAAGTTTTCATGATTTTACAAGCATACATAGGTAATATTTTTTGACTTGTGTGCCAAATATAAATCTTTCACTTAATACACTTAAATGTTTTACGGCAGATTTTATCTCAGAGCATTGAAAAAAAGCAATGAAATAAGTACCAGCAAATCATCTGCTAATTTTCTATCCTCATTGGTTAATATCCAACACCGGCGAGCTTATTACCACAAAAACATAGTGGAAAGCTTTCCAAAAATTTTAATTTTTTCATCGCAGGAAAGCATAGAAACTCAGCAATGAATGCCCAATTTACATTTCAAAGGGTATCCCAAAATAATCGGCAATTTCCTTTACATCTTTAGCAATAGCAGGGACCAGCTCAATTCCCTGTCTGGAGAGTCTTTCCTCACTGTCAAACTCGGGTTCTCCGGGAATAATTACTTTTTTACCCGGGACGGGACGGGCGTTCTTAAAGGTTTCAATCCACAGATCCATTTTGGCCTTAAATGCTTGAGCAGGTTGAAAGGCATCGATACGCATGGCCCCAAAGAAATGTCCGGTACCCTCACCCACCTTTTCTTCGAGCACAGGCAGGTAGGCTACCGATGGAGGTACAAAAGGTCCAAAGTTAGCTCCCGAAAGCACAGCCGAGAAAATATCGATGATAGCAGCCATGCAAAATCCCTTATGCGAACCATGTTCGTAATCGCCTCCCAACGTAAGCATGGAACCGCCCTTCGAAAGAATGCCAGGATCGGTCGAAGGATTTCCATCCTTATCCTGCACGTAACCAGTATCGCAGCTTAACCCCTTTTTTTCCATTACAGCTAGCTTACCGCGCGAAATGGGAGTACTGGAGAAGTCGGCCACAAAGGGACGATATTTCCCGGCAGGAATGGCTACGGCCAATGGATTGGTTCCCAGCATCCGTTGAACAGAAAAAGTTGGTGCTACCAGTGGATTCGCATTGGTAACCGATATGCCTATCATATCCTGTTGAAGCGCCATCATGGCATAATACCCTGCAATTCCATAATGATTTGAATTACAGGTAGCCACCCATCCTGTTCCCACCTGACGGGCTTTATCGATGGCTATTTGCATCGATCGGTAGGCAGCCACCATACCAATTGCATTGTCGCCATCTACAACAGCAGTACTGGGGGTTTCATGTACAACCCGTATCTGCGGTTGAACATTAATACGCTTTGACTGCCAGAGCTGAAAATAATCCTTAAGACGCAACATACCATGTGAGGGAAGACCTCTCAGCTCAGCTTTTATGAATACGTCGGCAATAATGGCTGCATCGTCCTGCGGACAGCCCATGTGCATAAATACATTCTCTACAAAAGTTTTTAGATAACCTGCAGTATACATCGTACTTTCTTTTAACTCCCGCAAAGATAGAATTTATATCAAATTAGCCACCGAAAAAAGCACATTTGCTCTTAGCGGCGTAATATTCTTGTATTCATCAAGGTGGCCAATGGTCATTGACTATATTCATCCCTTTCAGGAAGGAAAGATGGAATTTTTGCACTATCAAAAAGCTGGGATAAAAAAAAATTAGTAGGTTTGCCCTCAAATGTAAAAGGTATGATAAAATCTATGACGGGTTTTGGGAAAGCTACCCAAAGTTTTGGCAACAAAACCCTCTCGGTCGAAATTCGTTCGGTTAACAGTAAACAGCTGGACTTATATCTGAAACTACCAAATAGTTACAAGGAAAAGGAACTCGATATCCGGCAACTTCTGGCGCAGTATATTGAACGAGGAAAAGTGGAATGCACCCTTAGCGTGGAAGAAAAAGTGCCAGCTGCCAGGCTGAAGCTAAATGCCTCGGTAATAAAGGATTATTTTAATCAGTTTCAGGCTATTGCAAATGAACTAAACATAGAGCTGACCGATCGAATATTCGGAACCATTCTGCGTTTGCCAGAGGCTATGACTGCAGAAAACGAGCTGGTAACAGACGATGAATGGACAATCATTCAATCGACCCTTTTGTCGGCCATCGAAGCTTTTGAGGAATTTCGCAAGCAAGAAGGGCAAAACCTTGCAAACGATCTAATAACAAGGGTACATCTGATTCAGCAGTATCTGTCGGACATTGAACCCTTTGAAAAAGAGCGTATCGAACGCATCCGTAGCCGCCTGCACAACAGTATGGCCGAAGTTTTTCCCTCTAACAATATCGACCCCAACCGATTTGAACAGGAACTAATTTATTATCTCGAAAAGCTGGATATTACTGAAGAAAAAGTTCGTCTGCAAAATCATTGTAACTATTTTGAGCAAACCCTCCATGAACCCATTTCGAATGGGAGAAAATTGGGCTTTATCACTCAGGAGATGGGACGCGAGATTAACACCATCGGATCCAAGGCCAATGATGCGCAAATCCAAAGACTGGTGGTAATGATGAAGGATGAACTGGAAAAAATAAAAGAACAGCTGGGTAATATTCTATAAATTTCATTTGCCCTGCTATTGTTTGAAACAAATATAAAGATAGTGTGTTAATTTTGACAAAAAATAAATTGCCATGGTTTTTGACATTGACATGATTAAGGCTACTTACGAGGCCATAGACAAAAAAATGCCACAGGTAAGGCAGGTGTTGGGCCGCCCTCTTACGTTAGCGGAAAAAATTCTTTACACGCATCTGGCTGCCGAACAAGAATTAAAATCATTTGTACGGGGAAAAGATTACGTGGATTTTGCACCCGACCGGGTAGCCATGCAGGATGCAACGGCTCAAATGGCCTTACTGCAATTTATGCATGCCGGTCGCAAAAAAGTAGCAGTGCCTACCACGGTTCATTGCGACCATCTGATCATGGCTAAAAATGGAGCAAAAGATGATATCGAAACTGCCAATATTACCAATAAGGAAGTATACGATTTTTTAGCCTCTGTTTCAAATAAGTACGGAATTGGTTTCTGGAAACCGGGAGCAGGGATCATTCATCAGGTTATTCTCGAAAACTATGCTTTTCCCGGTGGTATGATGATTGGTACCGACTCGCATACCCCCAATGCAGGAGGTCTGGGTATGATTGCTATCGGCGTCGGTGGTGCCGATGCGGTAGATGTAATGGCCGGAATGCCCTGGGAGCTTAAATTCCCAAAATTACTGGGTGTAAAGCTTACCGGCAAGCTTAGCGGTTGGGCCTCACCCAAAGATGTTATCTTGAAAATTGCAGGTATACTTACCGTAAAAGGTGGTACAGGCTTTATACTCGAATATTTTGGCCCGGGTGCCGAAACTATTTCTGCCACAGGCAAGGGAACCATTTGCAATATGGGGGCCGAAATTGGTGCAACCACCAGTATTTTTGGCTACGACAATCGCATGGAAGCTTATCTTAAAGTTACAGGGCGTGAGGAAGTTGCCCAACTGGCCAATGCCATACGCCAGCACCTGGTAGCCGATCCGGAGGTCTATCAAGAACCTGAAAAATATTTCGACCAAATTATCGAAATAAACCTGTCGGAACTTGAACCGCACATCAATGGTCCCTTCACCCCCGACAAAGCATGGCCGCTTTCTAAGTTTGCACAGGCTGTACGCGAAAATGGTTATCCCGAAGAACTTTCGGCTGCACTCATAGGATCCTGTACCAACTCTTCGTACGAAGACATGACACGCGTAAGTTCCATTATCAAACAGGCCTTTGACAAACAATTACCCATCCGCAGCGAACTCATTATCAATCCCGGTTCCGAAAACATCCGCTATACCCTCGAACGCGACGGGATATTGACTTTACTGGAAAAAGCAGGTGCAAAAATCATGGCCAATGCCTGTGGACCCTGTATTGGACAGTGGGACCGCCCCAACGCCGATAAAGCAGAAAAAAACTCTATTCTTACCTCTTTCAACCGCAATTTTGCCAAGCGTAACGACGGCAACCCCAACACGCATGCCTTTGTAGCTTCACCTGAAATTGTGGCCGCTTTGGCCATTGCAGGACGGCTTACGTTCAACCCGGTTACCGACACCCTGGTCAATGCCAAAAATGAAACCATAAAACTGGATCCGCCCTCGGGTAACGAATTGCCCGAACGTGGATTTGGTTCCGAAGCCTTTGGATATCAGGCTCCTGCTGCCAACGGCGAAAATATTCAGGTCATCGTCGATCCAAAATCGGAACGCTTGCAGCTGCTCGAACCTTTCCCGAAATGGGAAGGAAAAGATCTGAAAGGCCTCCGACTTCTCATCAAGGTTAAAGGCAAGTGCACCACCGACCATATCTCCATGGCCGGTCCGTGGCTCAAATACCGGGGACACCTCGACAACATTTCCAACAACCTGCTCATTAGCGCAGTAAACTATTTTAACGACAAAACCAATAGCGTGAAAAATATGATATCGGGCGAATATATGCCCGTGCCCGACTCGGCACGATTGTATAAAAAATCGGGCGTGGGAACCATAATTGTTGGTGACGAAAATTATGGCGAAGGCTCCTCACGCGAACATGCTGCTATGGAACCCCGTCACATGGGGGTTCGGGCTGTAATTGTCCGCTCATTTGCACGCATACACGAAACCAACCTCAAAAAACAGGGTATCCTGGCACTAACCTTTGCCAATAAGGATGATTATGAAAAAATCCGTGAGGACGACATCATCGATATTCTTGGTCTTGAAAGCTTCGACCCTCAAAAACCTCTCACGGCTGTCCTGCATCATGCCGATGGGACCACCGAATCAATTCAGCTCAACCATTCATACAACGCCAATCAGTTCGAGTGGTTTAAAGCCGGATCGGCACTGAACCTGATTAAACAACAACAAGGACAATAAATTCCAATTTTTGTCAGGGGCCGTCCCTGGCAAGTTAACGGCACATGGATGAGAAGATTGAACATTTTTCAAGGATTTGCCCTGTGAGCATCCTTTACATCTTTCTCATCTATGTGCTGTTATGGCAAATCAACAATCAGCAGGCAAAAAACTTATCGTGTGATGTTCTTCCATACTATTGATACCCCTGAATTCAGGTAAACAAGGGGTGTACAAAAGGTTACGGATTTTTTCAATAACTTCTGTGCTATCAATGCAATCCTGTGCTTTTTATTAAAATCGCTGGCAGTATATAGCCAAATATTCTGCTACATCCCACAAATTTTTTCAAATTTACTGAAATGTCTGATAAATTACAATGATTGTTCCTCAGCTTTTTAACAAGTTTTGGACTGTATAACATTCTTCGGTCAAAATATACATTTGACTCAAAGAATAACATCCACTAACAATAACAACATGAGAAAAATAAATGCAATTCTTTCTATAAGCATACTGTTACTTGAGGCAAGCTATGCCAATGATAGTATTTCGAGTAAAATTTTTTTTACCGGGAATACAACTATTATGGTTCAGCTATTTCGCATAAAGTTTATGTCAATGGCTTAGAGATAACAAGATTGAAAAATAATTCGTACTTTGAATTTCCCTGTGCACCGGGCGAGTACAGTATTCAGGTAGGGAATTATAAAGAAACATACATGCGTCTGCCGGTTGAAGAGGGTAAAACTTACTTTATACGGTTTGGCTTTCGTACAGGAACATGGAGTGCAATACCCGAACTGATACTTGTCGATAGCATTTCGGCCTATCCTACGGTTTATCAGGGCAACATGCGAAATCTTAACATTACTCCAGTCGAGGCACGTCCCAAGGGTCGCTTAGGAATCAGCTTTGGGCTGGGAGGTGGTTTTGCCAGTATTCCTGTGGTTAAAATTAACGATAACAAAGAATCGAACATAAGCTTTGGGGGCGGATTTGTTTTCGGTTTTAAATATGGTTATGAGCTAAGTAAATACTTCGACCTTGCATTTGATGCGTGTTATCAGTTTAGTAGCCTCAGTCCAACCATCAACAATGGAGATGTTACCTTCAAACGTTGGATTTTTTCATTAACCCCATCTTTAATTATCCCCATTAGCGATGGCGAAACCATGCGAATAAAATTAGGTGCCGGAATCGATGGGTACGTCGAAAACAGCTTGAACTTTCACCTGAGCAAAATATCGGGTGGATTTTCAGAGGATTGGTCCTATAAAAACACCGCAGGTTATCATGTGAGTGTAATTTTTGAGATGAATGCCTCCAGCAATTGGTCGTTTAATTATGGGCTAAAATGGTACACCGTTTCGTATTCGTTCGAAAGCGGAGGCCTACATTATCCTACCGATAATAATCTGAAAGAGCCCAACGGTTCGGGCATTGATTTAGTTGTGGGTATTTATTACCACTTTTAGTTCATGATACAGAATCACAATCCCGTTAATTTAAATTAAAATACTCCATAGACATTGGGGGAATCGATTAATACCTGTTGGGAAGCTTCCCACGATTCGAAGATGAGGTTATCCTTAAAGCGGAAAATATGAATGACCGACCCCTTCGATTCAGGTGTAAGTACGACCTTTCCGTGGATGGCTACCAGCTCATTTTCTTCGATCGTGCGTAAGGTCTTGATAGGTTTTATGAGGAAATTGCCTGACATTGTCTTTCATGGCTTGAAGTAACGACTGCCTGTCGCCCGCAAAATAAGCATGATGATGAATGAAATCGGGATGCACATAGCGAGCAAAGGCTTCATCTACCTGGCCAGAAGAAGCCAGCTGAAGAAATGATTCGGCAATATGTTTTTTGCTGGTCATCGTAAAGTGTTTTGATAATAGATTGCCATCCATTCCGTTGCATCTCGATCGGGTGTACTGTTTCCGGATCAAAGGTTATGGTTACTTCGGTTTGGCCGTTTATTTCCTTAAACTCAACCGTTGCCAATCGTCCGCCAAATTCGTAAGTGAAATTTTCTCCTTCACGAATTTCAATATAAACAGCATCAAAATCAAAACCAAAACTTCCATCTTTGGCTTCCATTCTGGCCACGTATCGTCCACCTATTTTTAAGTCATTGGTTGCTCTCGGGCAATGCCAACTGGGATCAGCAAAATTCCATTTTGTGATATGTTGAGGCTGTGTGTAATAATCCCAAACTTTTTGTTTAGGAGCATTAACCATTGCCTTGATGGTGATTTTTTCCATTGTCATATTTTTGGTATATTCATCAATCATTATTGAGAAACTACAATCAAGCAGGGCATGAGCTATACAAGGTGATTCTACCCATTCTGGCTATAATTAATCATCCACCTTACACCGAACTTATCCATTACTTCGCCATAATAATCGCCCCAGAACTGAACCTGCATAGGCGTCTGAATCTTACCCCCTTCGGCAAGCGCTTGAAACACCCGATCGGCTTCCTCCTTACTATCGGGTGAAAGCAAGAGGTAATGGTTATTACCCTTCACCAGTTTGTGCCCCATTGATGGCAGGATATCACTGGCCATGAGCATACAGCCATTTCCAAAGGTGAGCCAAGCATGCATTACCCGCTTTCTTTCTTCTTCCGACAATTTCTCCATGCCAGGTACATCACCCATGTACATGATGCCCTGTCCCAGAAACTTGCCTTCGAATACTTTTTGATAAAAACGCATGGCTTCCTCGGCTTGACCATCGAAATTGAGATACGATATTATTGCCCGCATAATACATGTTTTAGACCACATTCAAATTAATTAATATTGTTTTGTAATAAAAGTTCGATACTGTCCACAAAAGTGTGTAAATTGAGCATGTTTCAGATTATTGTTTTAAGAAAATAAGAATGATAAAACTACTATACTTTTTACACGGGAACGGGTTAATGTCATTTTTGATGAAATTTCACAACAAAAAGGGGGTATAAGAGAATCTCATAAACCAAAAATAAGGCTTAACATACTTTAAGGGAAACTTTCTGATAATGAATGATTATTTAAACTCATTAAAAACTCTTCCTAATCCTTTATGCAACTGGGTTGAATATTATTTTCTATGAAGACAATACTTTGCTGAGAAAAGAAGTAAAATAAAAACACCCTTGAAAGCTATTTAAAAAGTTTCTAAATTAATACCGAAGGTTTTTAGAAATTAAAAGTGATTTAACTTATGCGAAAACTCACAGTTCACAAATAGAGCTTCTTTCAAAATATTTAAAAAGGTATAACCAAATTCACACCTACACTGATTTAGCGTTACATACAAAACAGAAATCAATAAAAGAACAAATTTCGGTTTGGATTATCGAAGAAATCGAATGGCTCGAAAAAATTCAGTGCGATAAGCCAACATGCAAAACTCATGCAGACAAAGTAATAGAATCCGATTTTAAGTTTCTAACCGATATGTCAGTTGCCCAATTAGGGTTCTTATTAAAAATAGCTTTTGAGGTTGGCATTGTTAAGAATCCTAATCAACGTGATGTTATAGGTTTTATGGCAAATCATACAAAAACCAAACAAGCTGATACTATTTCACCGGAAAGTTTACGAACACGCTTTTACAATATAGAAGATAGCACACGTCAGGCTGTTAAGGAATATGTTATCAAAATGCTAAACTATATAAATAAAAAGACCTAAGCGTCTTTTAATTTATCCTGAAATCCGTAACCCTTAAGCATCCCTATAAGCTCATCAAGAATATGATAATTGAAACCTTTAAGTTCCATCAATTTATATACCGGATATTGTAATATTTCCTGAAGGTTTTGAAATTGATTAATTACAGCCATTGCAAGAAAATCTTCACTTGTAGACAGCAGTGCGAGTGGCTTCGTCAGAATCTCTTTTTCGTTTAGCATTTATTTTCAGTTTTAGCCACTGCATAAAAAAGATGCGTGGGTTATCAGCAACCCGCCACAGAGGCACCGCCAAGCGCCCACAGCACCGATGAACTGAGCCCACGCAAAGCGTGAGCGACCAGTCTATCATCGAGTGCTGTTTAAAAAATTGGCGGTTTTCTATGGCTCGAACAATAGCTTTCGCTACGTATGTTTTAATTCAATATGTTTCAAATCGCTACAAAGATACAAAAATGAAAGTAAAATTGTGTTTTTAAATATCGCTCCTATATTCCTGGTATTATTTTTATTTTTTTATTCCACTGTGAGTGAATGTATTAAAAGGGGTCATGCAACCCCAGTGACTGGATAAGCAACAAAAATATTTTTTGATTTGCATTCAATCATTTTAAACTTTATTCACATGGCAGCAGAAATTATCACAACCGACGATTTACGGGAATTCAAAATTGAATTGCTCGATGATATTAAAAAACTACTTTCCGGAGTTAGCGACCAATCTCAAAAAAAGTGGCTAAAATCACCCGAAGTCCGTAAACTATTAAATATTAGTGCTGGTACTTTACAAAACCTTCGCATTAATGGCACATTGCCATATACCAAAGTTGGAGGTGTCATTTATTACGACACGGATGATATAACCAAAATACTTACTACCAATAAAGTGTGTAACCGGTATTAATCTCGGTTATGAATTACATACGGCATCTTTCATCCTTTTTTCAAAAAGTTAGTGATGATAAAAGGCTTAATCCGCATCATTTAAGCCTGTATATGGCTTTATTCCAATTGTGGAACTTAAACCGTTTTGAAAATCCGTTTCAGATAAACCGTAACGAGGTATTGCAACTATGTAAAATCGGTTCGTTCAACACTATCACAAGTGCCTGAACGAGCTCCACATGTTTGGTTACATTCAATACATTCCTTCACACAATCCGATGAAAGGTAGCCTTATTAACTTGTACAGTTTTGATACAACAGATAATACAACGCTCGGCGCAAATTTGATACAACCTCAGTACAACCCTCGGCGCAAAAATGATACAACTGACGATACAACTCTTGCGCCATTATATAAACATAGTAAACATATAAACAATAAAACTATTTGTATGGAACAAGCTCAAGATGAAAACTCAATTTCTAATCCTGAAAACAAAAACTTAGAAAATAGCAGTGCAAAAATTCATGAAGAACCTAAAAGAAAAAAAGTTGCGCCAAAAAAAGAAAAGGTATTTGTTCGGCCAACCCTCAATGAGGTTATTACCTTTTTCAAATCAGAAAACCATCCCGAAGTTGAAGCACGTAAATTTTTCAATCATTTCGAAAGCAATGGATGGAAAGTTGGAGGTAAAACCCCAATGAAAAACTGGCAAGCAGCATCCCGAAACTGGATATTAAATTCTCAGCGTTTTATTTCTCCCCATAACTTACCTAAACCTCAGCAAAAGCCAAGTCCAAACGGCAATAAAGATTATTCAGAACCTTTATAACATATTCAACTAAATTATGAGTACTTCTTTTGATTTTACCAAGTGCCTGTCAATTATAGAAACCAAAGGCAAAGAGTTATACCAACCCGGTTTTAAAGTTTTTGCTGAGGATTACGAAATTATTTACAAACTCCTGGTATATTTTCTAAAAGACACTGCCGGTGCCGAAAAATATAACATCTCATTCCGGAAAGGCATACTCCTTTCCGGTCCTGTTGGTTGCGGCAAAACCTCTTTGATGAATATTCTGAAACTCTTTCAAAAACCTGAAGAACGTTTTATTCATAAACCTTGTAGGGATGTAAGTTTCGAATTTATCCAGGAAGGTTACTCAGTAATTCAAAAATACAGTAAGCAATCGTTTAAAAACGACATACCAAAGGCTTATTGCTTCGATGACCTTGGAACAGAAAACAACCTGAAATATTATGGAAACGACTGTAACGTTATGTCGGAAATCCTGCTTTCCCGTTACGAACTCTTTGTTTCTCGAAAAATGATTACTCACCTTACTACAAACCTCAACAGCAGCGAAATAGAGGATATATACGGATTACGGGTTAGAAGCCGGTTAAGAGAGCAATTTAACCTTATAGCATTTAGCTCAGAAGCCAAGGACAAAAGAATTTAATCCAACTATAACACTATGACAAAAATAACATTCAACTCAGTTTATAGCGCCCTTAAACGCAAAGACTATTTCATTTTCGAAACGGATACAAATCCCTATAATCTAAATATAGTCGGTATCCGTAGCAACAACCGCCAGCCCAATTCATTCGACGATTACATCGTTGTAATGTGGAAATACAAAGGGCGTTGGACTTTCTATGTTCATGATGCAACAACCGACCCCGGTTTGTATTACCTTAAACACCCTGCGAATTCTTCCGGTACAGCAATCTTAAAAGAAGGCCAATACCTCCATTGTTATTGCCTTGGATTACATCAAGGCAAATACAAGGCTTTAGTTCAATTTATGCCTGTTACGGTAATTCGCGATTTCGATAAAAACAACTATCTCACTTTCGCCTCTGGTATCGAAGAAACCGGAATGTACGGCATAAACATTCATAGAGCCAATTTAACGGGCAAAACCATTAATATAAACCAATGGTCCGCTGGTTGTCAGGTTTTTGCCGATTCATCCGTTTTTAACACCTTCATTTCGCTTTGCGAAAAATCACAGAAATACTGGGGTAAACTATTTTCATATACGCTTATCAATATAAACGATTTGTGAAAATAAGTATGCTTAAAGGAAAAATGTTTTTAGAGAAATTAACTCAATATACTCTCTTACAATACGGTAGGGCTATAAAAACGAAAACCCTGAAGTGTGCCTAAGCAGGGACAACAGGGAATAACACCACAAATATACAACATATTTTATTGTGTTGTATCAATTTTTAATTCTATTTTGCACTAAAATTTACAATTTTCCGCAATGCAATACGAAGATTTTGAAAAGATCTATCACACGCCCGTTTAAGCAGGTTTTTAAAAGCCTGTAATGGCGACAAGCAAAAAGCATTAAAATTGTACCGCCTTAATATTGAATTATCGCAAAACTTTTACGCTATCCTTAGCATGTTTGAAGTCGCTCTCCGAAATGCAATTGATGTTCATTATTCCAACCATTTTAACGACAAAGAATGGCTTAAAAATCAATGTATAGGAAAAGGCTTCCTTAACGATAACGCTTTTCAAACCGGACGTTTTAAGTCCAAAAAGAAAGTCGATTCTGCCATTCGGGAACTTGGCGTTCGTTACACTCACGACAGGGTAATTGCTTCGCTGAGTTTCGGTTTTTGGGTAAACCTTTTTGCTCCTATCCAGTTCAGGTTGGCAGGGCAGAATCTTCATAAAATATTTCCGAACCGGCCTAAAGGAACGCTTCCAAAACTGATATTTAACGAGTTAAACATCATTCTCGACTTTCGTAACAGGGTCGCCCACCACGAACCCATTTGTTTTAATGGTTCTCAATCAATTAATCTTACAAATGTTGTCAATACCTATACATCAATTATTAAACTAACATAATGGTTTGGTATTGATAATGTTCGTTTTCTTAAAGACCTCGACAATACCAATCAAATTATTTCAGAAATAAATTCGCTTAAATAGCTACAGTGCTATATATTAGTTTATCAAAAAAATAAAAAAAGCCCACCTCAATCTACCATTTCTATATGAGCCGAAATGGGTATGAGGTAAGCTCCTTTAAATCAAAAACAGACCAGTTATTTCTTCTTAACCGCTTCCCAAACCTTATCTTCTGGTAGTTTTTTCGTACAGAAGAACCAATCGTAACATTTCATATCCTCTTTACTTTCCATTCGTTCCTTAGCTACTCCACACGAACCTGCGGTAGGTATAATCACATCTTTGCCAGGCCTCCAATCGGCTGGCATGGCTACACTAAAGCTATCAGCAGTTTGCAAAGCAACTACAACCCTGTAAAGTTCATCGAAGTTGCGGCCTAAGCTTAGCGGGTAATAAATAATAGCTCGTATAATTCCTTTAGGGTCGATAAAAAACACGGCACGTACAGCTTTCGTTTGGCTTTCGCCTGGCTGAATCATTCCGTATTTTTTAGCTACGTTCATGGTTATGTCTTCTATAAGCGGAAACTTAACCTCAACGTCTTTCATTCCATTGTATTCAATCTTTTCCTTAATGGTACGAAGCCAGGCAATATGACTGTAAAGACCATCAACTGACAAACCTACCAGCTTGCAGTTTACTTCATTAAATTTTGGTTCCAAACTGGCAAAAGTCATGAACTCTGATGTACATACCGGAGTAAAATCAGCCGGATGGCTAAATAAAATAACCCAGCTCCCTTTATAATCAGCCGGGAAATTAATTTCACCCTGCGTTGTTACCGCCTTAAATTCGGGAGCATTATCTCCAATGCGAGGCATCGAAACTACTTGATTGTCTTCCATAATGTTAAATTTTAAATTGTTTTACATTCTAATTTTCTTAAACTCTTCTTTCATTCTGTTAATGTCAGTAATCCAATCCTCAATATCGTTTTCATGTTCGAGTTCTTCATTAAGGATTTGGACAGCCATTTGATGTGTCGAATGGTCTTTACCATTGGTAAAATCTGCTATTTCCTGATACCGTTGAATAGCACATCGTTCACCCTTTAGATTTTGTTCAAGAATTACCTCGATATAAGGGTCGGTTGGCGCATCATACTCACACCGTGCAAGTTTTGTCCATTCAACAGGGTTAATCACAGGTGTGCCTCCTAACTGTATAATCCTGTTAACTACTAATACAGCATGTCCAAGTTCCTGGTCGGCATGTAAAAGAAGTTCGGGTTCAACCTCACTTCTCATTGGCCCTTCCATTAGCCTTGCGCCAATCCAGTACTGGTAATAAGCTAACCATTCTTCCGAAAGGGCGGCATTTAACATTCCTAAAAGTTTATCTACATCAACTGATGATACTTTAATTCCTTGTTTTCCCATAATTATTATTTATTATTAAAATGAAATGTTCCTGCTATCTGGAGCTTAATATCTTTTATTGTGAAATTCTTTATTTCCTTATTTTTAAAATACGTATCAAGCAGTTGGTTTAATTCTTCATCATGGTAATCTTCAATTTTATCGCACTCTGAGCAGTACAAATGATGATGGCTTTCTAAAATAGAATCATAGCGCATTGACCCTTTATCTGTTTTTACTTTACGAATAAGACCTTTGTCAACAAACGATTCCAAGATATTATAAACTGTACCTGTCGATATTGCCGGATGATGTTCTCTTATATATTCCAAAATCTGGTCAGCCGAAGGATGGTTAAGTGCCTTTACAGCATCAAAAAACCAATTCTTTGTGGAGTAACCTTAAACCCCTCGTGTATTAATCTCTCCCTTAATTCATCATAAGCCTTCATAAGCGAAGTATAAATAATCTCAAATAAGAACAATTCTAATTTAAGAATGTTTATCACCTACAATAAAAAAGTGCTTCTTTCAATTACTATGAGCTGCAAGTCCCTTTTTTCTATAAACGAAATAAAAGGTCAATAATAAGGCGGCTATTACCAGTGTAATTCCAAAGTAGCAATACACAGTACAAAAGAATCTGTCGCTTACGTTGCATACACCCAAAAAACAACCTATCAATGCCATTAGTACCCAGTCTGTAAAAAGTACAAGCGGTATAACCAAAATAATTTACAAAGTATTTTATTCATGTTTAGAATGTTTTTGAAACAAATTTAATAAAATTTGATTCAATTTAGCAAATGTTCATTATATTTGTATCGAACAAATGCTCATTATAAATGCCAAGACCAAAACGCATTCGTAAAATAAAAAATCCCCCACATTTTAAGGGATTTAGACCTATTGGATTACCTGAAGAAAACAATCCGGTAGTATTAAATTACGAAGAATATGAGGCTATACGTTTAAGTGATTTTGAACTATATGGTCAGGTTGAAGCCGCCCAAATAATGGATGTTTCACGTCCAACGTATGCCCGTATCTATGAAAGTGCAAGGCGCAAAGTAGCACAGGCATTTATTTTGGGAAAAGCAATCGTCTTTGAAGGGGGCAAAGTTTATTTTAACAGCGAGTGGTATTTATGTAATAATTGTGGATGCTTGTTTACCCATCCGGCAAAAGAACAGGACGTTATAAGTTGTGCACTTTGTGGCTCTAAAATATAGAACAATATAGCGACAATTCGGAACAGGCAAACACAGAGGATATTTGCATTTGTCCAAAATGTGGTAAAGAAAAGGAACACACTCCGGGGGTTCCGTGCAAAAAAGAAATTTGTCCGGAATGTAATTGTCAGATGATGCGAAAAGGTGCGCCGCACCATCACAGAATGAGAAATAATAATTGTCTATAAACAAAAACAATATGAAGATAGCAATCACATCAACCGGCAACAGCCCGGAATCAAAATTAGATAGCCGTTTTGGACGTTGTTCATATTTCGTGGTTTATGATACTGAAAATCATGCAACGGAGTTTATCCCCAATCCTAACAAAGAAAATGTGGAGGGTGCAGGCCCTGCATCTGCTGCAATTGCAGGGTATGTGAACGCACTTGTCCTGTGGGGGCTATAAGTTAGTCTTATATAAAAATAATGAAGTAACAAACATGATAAGTTTTGGGCCAATACCATCGCGCCGTCTCGGAAAAAGTTTGGGTATTAACAATATCCCATCCCGCAAGGTATGTTCTTTTTCCTGTGTATACTGCCAGGTTGGTATCACAAAAGAATTTAGTATAGCACGCCGCAATTTTTACGAACCGGATGTGATTTTCAAAGAAGTTCAAAAACACCTTAAAAGCCTTAGCAAAAATGATTATCCCGATTATTTAACTTTTGTGGCTAATGGAGAACCTACCTTGGATATTCATTTGGATAAATCAATTGAGAAATTAAAAAAACTCAATATTCCAATTGCTGTAATTACAAATGGCTCATTATTGAATATACGCCAGGTAAGGGACGATTTAAAACTGGCCGATTGGGTCTCAATAAAGGTCGATGCTAATAATGAACACGCATGGAAAACAATAAACAGACCAATAGTTGGTCTTAGTTTTAACCGGCATGTAGAAGGCTTATTACAATTCGCTTCCGAATACAAAGGCAAATTGGTTACAGAAACTATGCTTGTAGAAGGAATAAACGATAATGCGGAAGTTTTAAATCAAACATCCGATTTAATCAAACAAATTAATCCTTCATTGGCATATATAGCTGTTCCTACACGTCCACCAGCCATTTCAGACATTAAAGCGCCAGCAGAACCAGCAATAAACGAAGCTTTCCAAATTTTTTCAAACAAAGGCTTAAATGTAGAATTATTGCTTGGCTTTGAGGGAACTAATACAGGATATACTGGCAATGCCATTGAAGATATTATCAACATTTGTACGGTTCACCCAATCCGGGAGGACACTATGTTGGAACTTTTATCAAAGGACAAAGCAGATAGCTCCCTTTTAGATTCTTTATTGCACGATAAGCTTATTAAGAAAGTGTGCTATAACTCAGATAATTTTTATATCCGTCAATTTCATGTTTAAAAAATGATAGTTCCAATAATAAAATATGGTTCACCATTACTCCGCAAACATTCAATAGATATTACCGGAGAAGACAATCCAATACAATTGTCTCAAAATTTATTAGACACTCTTAAAAAGGCTGGCGGTATTGGCTTAGCTGCACCGCAAATGGGTATACTTAAACGGGCATTTGTTATCGACACTTCGCCACTTTCAGAAGAGGACAATAATATCGAAAAAATCGAAAAAGCCTTTTTTAACCCGGAGATAACCTGGCGAAGCGAAGATAAAATATATTATAGCGAAGGCTGCTTAAGCATCCCTGACATTTTTGAAGATATACTACGTCCCCAAAAAATTAGGGTAAAGTATTTCGATGCGAATTTAAACATCATCGAAGATGAATTCGATGGTTTAATAGCCCGCATTTTTCAGCACGAATATGACCATTTAGATGGCATTCTTTTTATCGACAAACTAAATCCTTTAAAGAGAAGACTACTGAATGGCAAACTGAATAAAATTAAAAAATCGAATTAGAATTAATATATCAAGCAATATAGAATGAAGTATATCATATCAAAAGAATTTAGTTTCGAAGCAGCACACAGGCTAATTCGAAATTATACCGGAAAGTGTACCAACAATTACGGCCATTCGTGGCGGGTACGATTATATATTGAATCCGCCGACCTTGACAATAAAGACATGGTTGTTGACTTTCAGGAAACGAAAGTATTAAAACAATGGGTTGACGAAAACCTCGACCATACCACAATACTGTGGGAGCAAGATCCCATGTGTAAATATATTCAGGATTCAGGGCAACGAATTTTCATCACGAAAAAGAACCCTACATCCGAACACATGGCCGAAATAATAATGGAAAAAGCCTTGCAATTATTTAACACCGAACGGGTAAAAGTACAGTGTATCGAACTCAACGAAACATGTACCAACGGGGTAAAACTATATCCCTAATCATTTTAATTCATTAGCATATTAGCAATATTAACACATTAAAATATTATGAACAATCCAATTGAAAAAACAAAACTGCCCACTATCAAAAACATAGTTATAGTTGCATCTGGTAAAGGTGGTGTTGGCAAGTCAACTGTAGCAGCCGGTTTAGCCTTATCAATGGCGATGGAAGGCTATTCTGTGGGTTTAATGGATGCTGATATTTATGGCCCATCCATCCCTACTCTTTTTAATTTGCACAATCAACAGCCTTCTGTTTCTGAAATGAATGGGAAACCTCTGATGGAACCATTTATAAAGTTTGGTATTAAAATAATGTCTATTGGTTTTATGATAGACCCTTCCCAAGCTATGCTTTGGCGCGGCCCTATGGCTTCTAACGTCCTGAAACAATTAATCAATGATACCAATTGGGGAGAGCTTGATTATCTTATAATTGATACCCCTCCTGGAACCGGAGATATTCATATTACCTTACTTCAACAATATGAAATTAATGGGGCTGTTATAGTTACAACACCTCAAACTATTGCACTGGATGATGTAAGAAAAGCAATAACCATGTTCCATAGCGAACATGTTGGAGTTCCGGTTTTTGGCATTGTTGAGAATATGGCATGGTTTACCCCTTCAAAACATCCGGACGAAAAATACTTCCTTTTTGGTAAAGGAGGTGGAGACTTATTATCAGATTCAACAGGTATTCCCCTAATTGCTCAAATTCCGGTTAACGAAAATATATGCAGTGTTTGTGATGAAGGCCGATTAAATGAATTATTTAATGATAAAACGGTTAAATCCGGGTTTGACAATCTGCTAAAAGGTATTTTAAAATTTCAGGCTTAAATGTCTAAATAATTAACAAAATGAAGTCATTGATTAGGCACCGGAATAAATTACATTTTTTGTTCATTATGATATTATTCATGCTAATAAGCAGTTGTGCATCTCAAAAAAAATATCATAAACCGGTTCCCTGTCCATGCGAAAAAAATAACAAACGATGATAGAACACGAATATACTTTCAGGGTAATGTACTCCGACACCGACCAAATGGGCACGGTACACCATTCAAATTATGTTAAATATTACGAAACTGCCCGTTGGGAATTGTTCCGAAGTATTGGCATTTCGTACCATTCGGTTGAAGAAGCCGGGTATATGCTCCCAGTCGTAGATATGAAATTTAAATTTCTAAAAACAACGCATTACGATGCTCAGCTCACGGTTAAAACTACTTTGTCGGCTATAAAAGGTGTGCGTATTTGGTTTACTTATAAACTTTATAATGAGCATAACGAATTAATAAATACAGCCGAAACAGTACTGGCTTTTGTTCGAAAGGATGATTGGAAACCATGTGCTGCACCTGCATTTGTTATAGAAGCCATAGAGAAAAACCGCAAACCCGAAATTGCAAATGCTTAATAGCTAACAATGACAATACAAGAAGCAATAGATAAAGCCCAGGCATTTTTCGACGACGGTTACGCATGTTCTCAGTCAGTTTTACTGGCGTTTGCCAGTGAGTTTAACCTCGACGAAAAAACAGACAAGCTCATTTCTTCCACCTTTGGTGGAGGAATGGGGCGTTTGCGCCAAAAATGTGGTGCTGTAACAGGCGGATTCATGGTTCTTGGACTTAAATATGGCAATGCCGACCCTAAAGACATGGAAACTAAATTACACGCATACAAAATGGTTCGTGAGTTAAATAAACATATTGAAGATATTCACGGAACCAGTAATTGTTTCGAATTGCTCAAAAAACATGCAACCGAGGCCGATGTTGAAAGCCGCAAACACCATAAAATTATATGCCGTAAAGTGGTTGGCGATGCTGCCAGACTTGTGTACGACATGGTAAACGCATATTAAAATAAAATTATGGACACAAACGACCCCGAAAAACTATATTCCGAAGCCGACATTCGTACCATGCGAATTGCCGAAGATGCTCGTTTAATGGGCAAAAACAGAGTGGAAGAACTAAAAAACTATGCTCGTTTGTCAGGCATTAAACGCATTGGTATTGCCAATTGCATAGCATTAAAAAAAGAAGCAGCTAAACTGAAAGAAGCTTTGGAAAGTGAATTTGAAGTATATTCTATTGATTGTTATACAGGACGAATACCTTCAGCCGAGCTATTGGGCACAGACGCAAAAGGTACTTCCTGCAACCCTGCCGGACAAGCCGATTATCTGGCGCAAAACAATACAGAACTTAACATTTCATTCGGTTTGTGCATGGGTCACGATATTATTTTTAACCAAAAGTCTAAAGCTCCGGTTACTACCCTTATTGTAAAAGACCGACAGTATAAGCATAACCCTTATGAAGCATTTAAAGAAACAGACAACAATCAGGGTTAAACAGTAATCAATCGCTCAAAAAAGCTAATCATGAAAATAATTCAGAAAATAAGCATCGAAACTTTACAAATCGTGCTACTCGTATTTACCATGATGGTATTGGTTGACCTCATCAATGTTTGGACAAGAGGCAAGATTAAGCTGCTGTTTCTTGGGAAAGGCAAGAAATATCGGCAATACATTGTAGCATCATTGATTAGTTCATTACCCGGCTGCCTTGGGAGTTTTACCAATGTATCGTTGTATATACATGGCCTTATCAGTTTCGGGGCATTAACGGGTGCAATGGCAGCCGCATCGGGCGACGAAGCTTTTGTTATGCTGGCCATGTTTCCAAAAACCGCTTTATTATTGATTGCTTTATTATTGGTTTTGGGCGTTTTCGTAGGTTGGGTTGTTGATAAAACTGTGAAGAAATTTAATATCAAAACATGCAGCAATTGCGAAAACCTGCAATATCACCAAAATGAGAAGGGAGTAGTGCATTATATCAGGGAACATATTTGGGGACATGTCATAAAATACCACCTTTGGAAAACGGCACTTTGGACATTTGGTGCGTTATTGGTGGTCGAAATCGGATTGAATTACTTCAACCTCAAATCGTTTTCGCACGAATACCCTTTGGTATTATTGTTAATTGCCGCACTTATGGGGCTTATTCCCGAATCGGGGCCACACATGATTTTTGTAACCATGTTTGCAAGAGGGCTAATACCGTTCTCGGTATTATTTACCAGTGCCTTTGTGCAGGACGGCCACGGCATGTTGCCTATGCTTTCTTACTCCGTAAAAGATTCTGTATTAATTAAAACGTTCAATCTTTTATTCGGTTTGGGAGTTGGTTTAATCATATATTTTATTGGATTTTAGATAATTAACATTGTTACAACTATAAAATTAACGCTATGGCAGAAAATAAAAAAATTATCGTAATAGGCGGTTCAGCAGCCGGTTCCAAAGCAGCATCAAAAGCTCGCCGCATGGATGAAAATGCAGAAATTACTATCTATGAGAAATCCTCAGACCTTTCTATGGCTTCGTGTGGCTATCCGTATTACATAGGTGGTTTTTTCGATGACCGCGACCAACTTTTGTGTTCCCTGCTGGCGTAGTGCGCGACTCTAAATTCTTTTGGAATGCTAAAAAGATTGTTGCCAAAGTAAATACCGAGGTTACAGTCATCGACCGCAAAAACAAACGCATTGAATATACTGACATGGTAACCGGCGAAAAAAGCACTGCTGAGTACGACAAATTGATAATTGCCACAGGGGCAACACCCCGTAAGCCTCCTGTGCCAGGTATCGAACTCGATGGTGTTACCACCTTGCAATCATTGCCCGATGCCGATTACCTGCGTAAAGTTCGAGACGAAGGAAAGATAAAAAAAGCCGTGGTTATTGGAGGAGGCCTAATTGGCATTGAAACTTGTGAAGCCTTGCACCTTGCAGGTATCGAAATTACTCTTATCGAGCTGTCACCTCAGCTCCTTACATTCCTCGACAGGCAAATGGCCATGCTGGTCGAAAAATACGTTCAGGGCAAAGCCAATGTTATTTTAGAAAACGGTGTAGCTGCATTTATTGGCGAAAATGGCAAACTCACCGCCGTAAAACTCCAAAATGGAACCGAAATACCTTGTGAACTTGCTGTTGTGGCCATTGGTGTATCTCCTAACAATAAATTGGCAAAAGAAGCTGGTCTTATTATTGGTAAAACCGGAGGAATTGTAGTTGACACCTTTATGCAAACAATAGACCCCGACATATATGCAGTTGGCGATTGCATTGAGATACCTAACCTTATTACCCAAAATATGGTACACGCACCTTATGGCGATTTGGCTAATCTGCAAGGGCGCGTAGCTGGTGAAAATGCTATTTTAGGAAACAGTGCCATTTTTCCTGGAACAATACAAACAGTAATATGTAAAATTTTCGACTATGGCGTTGGCGCTACTGGTTTGTCCGAACAAAATGCCAGAAAAGTTGGAATTACCAACATTGAAACAGTTGTAAATGCAAGTCTCGACAAACCCGGATTTATGCAAGGCAAACTTTTAATAACCAAACTGGTTGTCGATAAATCAAACGGTGCAATATTAGGGGCGCAAGTACTTGGCCCGGGAGATGTGAGCAAGCAAGTTGCAATCTGGGCTATGGCCATTAAAGGCAAACTTACCGTAAACGATATGGTAAATGCCGACCTTCCTTATGCTCCACCCTATTCGCTGGCTATTGACCATAGTATTGCAACGGCTCATATCATACAGAACAAATTAAACGGATATTTCACAGGAATATCGGCAGAGCAGCTTAAAGAAAAACTCGATAAAAAGAAACCGCTTGTTTTGTTAGACTTCCGTAACCCCGACGAATACGAACAGATGCGTCTGGGTATAGGTGAAAAACTTATCCCACTTGGCCAGCTTCGCAAACGACTTGAAGAAATGCCACAAGACAAAAATGCTGAAATCATTTGCTGGTGTAAAACATCGCTCCGTGGCTATGAAGCTGCTTTAATACTTCAGGCAAACGGATACAAAAACGTAAAGGTTTTGGAAGGTGGTATTATGGCTTGGCCTTATGGGAGAGAAAAATAAATATTCAAAAAAATGAGAATACATAAAGAAGGAACTGCAATAATATTAGGAGTACTGATTTTTTTCATGGTGCTTTATATACTGATTGCCTATTATACCAATTGCAACGCTGTATATTGCAATAGTATTGGAATTACAGGAGTTTTGTTCTTATCTTTTATTTTGTTTTTCTTTCGTAATCCGGCACGAAGAATTAGTGTAGACCAATCAATCGTATTTGCACCTGCCGATGGTAAAATAATTGCTATCGAAGAGGTTTTCGAAACAGAATTTCTAAATAGAAAATGTATTAAAGTATCAATATTCATGTCTATTTGGAATATTCATGTAAACCGCTATCCAATAAGTGGACAAATTATCTATACCAAATATCATCCAGGTAAATATTTAATTGCCCACCATCCCAAGTCATCGGAGTTAAACGAACATCAAACTGTAGTAATTGAAAAACAGGGAGGCTTTGAAATTATGGTTAAACAAATCGCTGGAGCTATAGCCCGCCGTGTTGTTTGTTATGCAAAAGAAGGAGAAAACGTTACTCAGGGTGAAGACCTTGGCTTTATAAAATTTGGTTCGAGGGTTGATTTATTTTTGCCTTTAAATACAGAAATACTTGTTAAGATGAACGAAAAAGTAAAAGGGAATAAAACAATGATTGCACGGTTTAACAGCTAAACAAATGGAATTGCTACAAGAATTAAAAAAAGACATCCGCTTTATCGAAGGACTTAAAGCCTGTATCAATTGCGGCGTATGCACTGCTATTTGTCCGGCAGCTGCTTTTAATAATTACGACCCGCGACAAATTGTCGATACCGTTCAACACGGTAACGAAACCGAGATTGAACAACTTCTTAAAAGCGATACCATTTGGTACTGTGGCGAATGCCTTTCGTGTAAAACACGCTGTCCGAAGGGCAACACGCCCGGCTATATTATTCAGGCTCTTCGAGCCTTGTCTATTGAAACAGGCCTTTTTATCGAAAGCGAACAAGGCCGTAAACAACTGGCCATAAAACGAACAGTGGGCGAACATATACTCAAATACGGCTATTGCGTTTACATCGATGAGGTAAATACCACCATGTACCCCGAACAAGGCCCCGTTTGGGACTGGCTAAAACAAAACCGCCAACAGGTGTTGGATAGGCTTGGTACAAGCTACAAAAAAGACGAAAGCGGCACATTACGCCAAATACCCGAAGAATCGCTTAACGACCTTCGCCGCATTTTCGATGAAACGGGCGCAACGGAACGGTTTGAACAATTAGAAAAACTTTCCGACAAAAAAGCTAAAGAAATGGGCATGAACAGGGATACTTATTTCAACTACCTGTATACCGGTAATACAGATAAATGAGAATTATAAAGTCATATATAATCTCTTTTTTCCTGCTTGGGATATTTCTTTACCCTTCGGTAATTAAAATTGTCCACAAGCACGAAACTCCTTTTCATTGCACAGCCAAAAACGAAAAACATTTTCATGTACATCAGGAGCAATGTCCAATTTGTGCATTTTATTTCTCACACTTCACTCAACAACATAAAAATTACAAAATATTTATAAAAGAGGTTTTTAGCGAACTGGTTTGTTCTTACAAATCTGTTTTCATTAAAAAACCTTATTACCTGTCACTATTGTTACGTGGGTCACCTGTAGCCAATGATTTAGTTTCAAATATTTATTTAAATCATTGTTTTACAATAACAAATCGTAACATAAAATGCAAAAAATATTTATAATGTTCCTATTGGGAATATTTTGTCATATAACAAATGCCCAAACCCTTATTCAGGGTAGGGTAACCGACTTAAAAGGAAATCCATTGGATGGAGCTTCCGTGTTTTTACCAGAACAAAACAAAGGCACGGTTAGTGGCACTAATGGCGAATACCGTATCGAAAATCTGCCAGTAGGTAAAGTGAAAATACAATTTTCGTATATGGGCTATAATGCTGAAATAAAATCTGTCATTCTTCAAAGTGGGTTAAACGAAATAAATGTATCTCTTTCCGAAGCTGTCATTGAATCTCAGGAAATTGTTGTTACAGGAGTTTCTGTATCATCACAACACGAAAATGCTGTTAAAATTGATGTTCTAAAAAGTAAAGACATTTTGCTTTCGGGTACACCTAATTTTATGGAATCGCTCACCAAAGTTCCGGGTGTCGATATGATTTCCAAAGGACAGGGTGTTTCAAAACCTGTTATCCGGGGACTTTCTATGAACGATATTTTGGTTATGAACAACGGTGTTCGTATCGAGAACTACCAGTTTAGCGAAAACCATCCTTTGGGTATTGATGATAATGATGTGGACCGGGTTGAGGTTATTAAAGGTCCTGCATCCCTTCTCTATGGTTCCGATGCCATTGGCGGTGTGCTTAATTTCATCAAAGAAAAACCAGCGCCTACGGGTAAAATATCAGGCGATTATCAAACTCAGCTTCATTCCAATACCCTTGGTTTAAACAACAGTTTGGGCATAAAAGGAGCTTCAAAACACCTTTTTTCAGGTCTCAGGATAAGCAATAAAACCCACGCCGACTACAAACAAGGTGGGGGCGGCATTGTTCCCAATTCAAGGTTTAACGAATGGTCGGTTAGTGCAAATACAGGTTATACCGGAAAAAACGGAACATTCAAAATTCTTTACGACTATTTTAAACAACAACTTGGCATGACCGTACCACCTGTTAAGGCTCTCATTACCGAGCAAGGCCGGAATAATAATATTTGGTATCAGGATTTGGAACACCACTTAATTTCTTCACAAAACAAGGTGTACCTCAATCGTTTTAAATGGGAAACAAACATTGCCTACCAAAGCGCATTACGTAAGTTACAAACCACGCTCGATGTCCCGTTTGTCGAAATGAACTTAAACACGCTCACTTATGAATCAAAACTATACCTGCCTTCCAACGAAAAGGCCGAATATATCATTGGTGTGCAGGGAATGAGCCAGACCAATCGAAATAAGAATAACCGGGCTTCGCAATTTTTACCAGATGCTGATATAAATAATATTGGCTTTGTAGCATTGGTTCAATATATGTTCTTCAAAAAATTGAAATTACAGGGAGGCTTTCGTTTCGATATTTACAATATCGAAACATTTGCCCTTGGCACCACAGGGTCGGAAAGTTATCATGCACCCGTATCGAAGGATTATTCCAGTTTGAATGGTTCATTAGGGGCAACATATAGTGTAAACGAAAAATTAATGTTCAGGGTAAATTTTGCTAAAGCATACCGTGTTCCTAATTTATCAGAACTAACCTCCAATGGAGTGCATGGCAATAGATACGAAATAGGAAACGATAAATTGAATCCCGAAAATGCTTATGAAACCGACTTTAGCGTTCACTATCATGGAGAATTCCTGTCATTAGATTTAGCCGGATTTTACAACCATATTGATAATTACATTTATATTTCTCCTACAGCCGACACCACATCAACAGGCATGGGTATTTATCGTTTTTCACAAACCAATGCCAAACTCTACGGAGGCGAAGCGGATATTCATTTTCACCCAAAAACAATTCCCTGGCTGCATGTAAAAGGTGTGTATTCTTCAGTAACAGCCAAACAAGAAAATGGCGACTATTTGCCTTTTATACCTGCACAAAAATTCCGTTACGAAATACGGGCCGAAAAAGAAACGCTGGCCTTCCTGAAACACCCTAATATATGGCTGTCTGCGTTAACTGCATTAAAACAAAAGCATCCTTCTCCTTACGAAACACAAACCGATGGATATACCCTTGTTAATGCAGGGTTCAATACAGAAATTAAACTCAGTAATCAGCTTATGATTATTGGGTTATCTGTCAATAATATTTTCGACACCAAATATTACGACCATTTATCAACTCTAAAACCTCTGGGATATTACAATCAGGGGCGTAATATAAGTCTGTCATTAAAGATACCTTTTGGAATAAAATAACTATTCAGGCAGTTCCTTAGTTCAGGAGCTGCCTGTTTTAAAAGTAACAATATGAACAACGGTAAAAATCTGATTTGGGAAAATTATCAAAAAGAAATAGCTGAGAACAACTATTACTTTGCCAGAAGTTGCATTCGTCAAAACTTTTTCCCTGCAGCCGAAGATGTTTTTCTTAAAATTCTCAGGGAAGAGCTTGGAAAGAATATCTTCGACGATGCACGGCAAACCACCTGCACGGGTATTGCTTACCATTCGGGCATTATACCGTTCGAAACCACCATGACCGTTGTTGCCCGTCAATTTGCACTGATGAACCAGGCAGGTTACGAAAACTTCGTTTGTTCTTGTGTAACATCCTTTGGTATTTACACCGAAGTTATCGAAACATGGAAACATTTTCCCGAAAAAGAACAAGAAACACGCGAAGCCCTAAAACGGGCAACAGGTATGACGTTCGAAATACCTAAAAACCTTGTTCATGCCAGCGACCTCATCTATAAATTCCGAAAAGAGATAGCAGCAAAAGCAAAATTCCGTTTAACAAATGCCCAAACAGGCGCCTCCTTAAAAGTGGTCGACCATATTGGATGCCATTACGCAAAGATATTTCCTGAAAAAGGAATTGGCGGGGCAGAATTCCCGTACGTCTTGGCCGGACTTATCGACGAATGGGGCGGCATACAGGTCGATTATCCCGAACGCCGCCATTGTTGTGGCTTTGGTTTTCGACAATACCTGCTAAAATCCAATCGTGGCTATTCGGTAAGCAACTCTAAACGTAAGTTCGAATCTATGCAACCTTACCAACCCGATTTAATTATTGCCAATTGCCCCGGCTGTACATTCTTTCTCGACCGCTGGCAATACGTTATAGCCGAAATGGAAGGCAAAACGTATGGTCAAAATGGGTATGGAATACCCGTTCTAACTTACGAGGAATTGGCAGGTTTACTACTTGAGTACAATCCCTGGGATATGGGATTGCAATTACACCAGGTAGCAATAGAACCTATTCTCGATAAACTCGGAATAGACTACAACCCCGACGACAAATACAAAGGCATTCAGGGCTTGGATTTAGGAAAACCCGAATTACCAAATATTCTTAAATGTTGCTGATATGAGAATTGTTACACTTATCGAAAACCTTGTTTATAAGCAAGGCTTGGTTGCCGAACACGGTTTGGCATTATATATCGAAACCGATAATAAAAAAATCCTTTTCGACACAGGTCAATCGGGTTTATTTATGCAAAACGCTAATAATCTAAATATAAACATAGAAGATGTTGATGCCCTTGTTCTATCGCATGGACATTACGACCATACGGGAGGCTTATATCCATTTCTCGAACGGAATTCAAAAGCTAAGGTTTTTGCTAAAAGAAATATTTTTCAACCCAAGTACCACGGAACGAAACGTTTTATTGGCACTCCATACAACGAAACGCTTTTAACTAACAGGCTGGTTTATGCCGATAATATTGTAGAATTAGCGGAGGACATATTTATAATGCCCCACATTCCAATACACAGTACCATCGATACTCATTTTCATGGGTTAACTGTTAAGCAAGGCGATACATTCATCACCGATGAGTTTACCGATGAACTCTTTCTTGTAATAAAATCCGGGGAGTTTATAAACATTATATCTTCTTGCTCTCACAGGGGAATAACCAATATTTGTAAAGCTGCCACTGAATATTTCAACTTACCTGTTGGTCTAATATTAGGCGGTTTTCATATGAAAGAATCAACAACAAACCAATACGTCGAAATAACCCATTTTCTGCGCCAGTTACAACCTCAGCGCATAGGAGTTTGTCACTGCACTGGCATCGAAAAATTTGCCGATTTGCGAAACGATTGCGATGTAAACGTATTTTACAACTTCACTGGTTCCGAAGTAAATATTTAACAATTATTGTATTAACTCTTTTAACTGTAACAATGATTAAAATTACACTTCCCGATGGAAGCATTAAAGAATTCGAAAAGCCTGTAACTGGCTTAGAAATTGCCAATGCAATAAGTCCACGTTTGGCTGCTGAGGTTTTATCCATATCTGTAAATGGCGAAATATGGGATTTAACGCGAACAATTTCATCCAACTCATCCATTAAGTTACACAAGTGGGACGACAAAGAGGGCAAACATGCCTTTTGGCATTCGTCAGCTCACTTAATAGCTCAGGCTATCGAAGCTATGTACCCAGGTACAAAATTTGGAATTGGCCCTACCATCGAAAATGGCTTTTATTACGACATCGACCTTCCCGAAGAAAAAGTATTATCCGATAAAGATTTAGAAGCTATCGAGAAACAAATGCTCGAATTCGCCCGGCAAAAAATAGAGATTACTCGCACCGACATTTCTAAATCCGATGCACTAAAACTGTTTCAAACAAAAGGCGACCCTTATAAAACGGAACTTATAAACGATTTAACCGACGGTACAATTACCCTTTACCATCAGGGCAATTTTACCGACCTATGCCGTGGCCCACATTTGCCAAACACCGAGCCTATAAAAGCCATAAAACTGCTAAGCATTGCAGGTGCATACTGGCGTGGCAACGAAAAAAAACAAAATGCTTACACGTATTTATGGCATATCGTTCCCAAAAGCAAAATTGCTCGACGAATACCTCGTTTTACTCGAAGAAGCCAAAAAATGCGACCACCGGAAGATTGGTAAAGAAATGGAACTTTTCGCTTTCTCTCAGGAAGTTGGCATGGGCTTGCCGTTATGGTTGCCAAAAGGAACCATGTTGCGCGACAACCTCGAAACGTTCCTTCGGAAAGTACAAAAGAAATTTGGCTACCAACAGGTTATGACCCCTCACATCGGCGATGTTCGCCTGTACAAAACATCAGGCCATTACGAAAAATACGGCAAAGATTCTTTTCAAATTATTAAAACCCCGCAGGAAGGCGAAGAATACCTGTTAAAACCGATGAATTGCCCGCATCACTGCGAAATATACAAAACCAAGCCACGTTCCTATAAAGATTTACCCATCCGTTTTGCCGAATTCGGAACAGTTTGCCGCTACGAACAAAGTGGCGAATTGCACGGACTTACACGAGTGCGCGGCTTTACTCAGGACGATGCCCATATCTTTTGTACCCCCGACCAGGTAAAAGACGAATTCAAAAAAGTAATCGACATTATCTTTATTATTTTCAACGCTTTAGAGTTTCACGACTTTACAGCTCAAATCTCGCTACGCGACCCCAATAACACCGAAAAATACATTGGAACAGACGAAAATTGGGCAAAAGCCGAACGTGCAATTATAGAAGCCGCTGCTGAAAAAGGCTTAAAAAGTGTTACAGAAACCGGCGAAGCTGCTTTTTATGGCCCCAAACTCGATTTTATGGTAAAAGATGCCGTTGGCCGTAGCTGGCAATTAGGCACAATACAGGTCGATTACAGTTTGCCGGAGCGTTTCCAATTAGAATATATCGGTTCCGACGACCAACGCCACCGCCCGGCAATGATTCATCGTGCACCCTTTGGTTCTATGGAACGTTTCGTGGCTGTACTAATCGAACACACCATTGGTAAATTCCCCTTGTGGTTAACACCCGAACAGGTGGTTGTTTTACCAATTAGCGAGAAGTATAACGATTACGCACAAAAAGTATCGGATATTCTGTGCGAAGCCGATATTCGCTGCGATGTAGATTTACGCAACGAAAAAATTGGCCGAAAAATTCGCGACAATGAATTAAAACGAATTCCGTACCTACTGGTTGTTGGCGAAAAAGAAGCAGAAACCGAATCGGTTTCGGTACGCCGCCAAGGACAAGGCGACCAAGGCACAATGTCGATTGAAGAGTTCTCTCAGTTTATACTAAATGAGGTTAAAGAATTGCAAAGTAAGGCATTGAATTTAAGGAAATAGTAATAAGAAAAGGCTGTCTCTCATAAAATAGAGATGGCTTTTTATGCATGAATCGGCGTATGCCATTGCACCGGAATCGAAAAGTTTGCCGAAATGTACTGCGAATGCGATGCACATGTTTTTTACAACTGTACGGGAAATGAAGTAAATATTTATTAAAAACTCAGTTGAAAAGATGAAATTTTTCATACCTTTGTTTCGTATTTAGACGAAATACTAATCATGGAATTAACAAAGGGAAAATACTACACAGACAAGCAGGAGAAAGTTGCTCGATTTGCAAAAGCACTCTCACACCCTGTACGGGTTTTCATACTTGACTACCTTGCAAACAACCTCGACAAATGTTGTTATAGTGGCGACATGGCCGAGGAATTGCCCATTGCCCGTTCAACCCTTTCAGAACACTTAAAAGAATTGAAAAAGGCAGGTTTGATACAGGGCGAAATAAACCCTCCGTATATAAAATATTGTATTAACCGCGAAAACTGGGAAGAAGCCAAACTTATGTTTACGGCTTTCTTTAAACGATAAAAAAATTTAACTATTTAGTTCGGGAATACCCGAAATGATTTAACAATTAAGCGTATGGAAATTAAAATTTTAGGTACAGGCTGTGCCAAGTGTAAAACACTCGAAAAACTTACCCGCGATGTGGTAGAACAAAACGGCTTTAATGCCACAATTACAAAGGTAGAGGACATTGTGAAAATTATGAAGTACAACATTATGTCAACCCCTGCATTGGTGGTAAACGAAAAAGTAGAAATTAAAGGCCGTATTCCTTCAGCTCAAATATGGACAATAAATCAAAATATCCTGAGTTGTCCAAAATTACTGACAACAACGGCGACAGTATTCCTGAAGTAAATACAGCTGCTGAAATTGATGCTTTTATCCGGTCTGTAACAGCTCACATGAAATTTAAGGGCTACGACCTCACCGGGAAACAAATTGTTTGGGTAAACAACGACCGGATGTATTTCAACAGCAAAGAATATAAGATGCTGGACAAAGAAAACTATGAAGCATCGCCTTATGCTTCGGTTCATAAATTCAGCCACGATGTTTCACCGGCACGGGCAGCGCTTGGCAGAAATGGGTGTGCCGATTGTCATTCATTTAAATCATCATTCTTCTTTGCCCAAACGCTTAAATATCCTTTTGATGATAAAGGAAACCCTGTTACCGAACCACAATATAAGCGGCTTGGTATTTCAGGATTTATGGCTTATACAGGAGCATTTCGTGAAAGCATTGTGAAGCCCGTTTTCTATTTGGCAATTGTCTCGTTACTTATTTTTCTATTAGCAAATGTCTTAATAGCCAACCTAATCAAAAACAAAATCATTTTGGAGAAACAAAAAAACCTGATTACATGGTTTGCGTCAATTGGAGTTTTGGGAGCAGGTGTTTTTGGCTATTTAGCAACCGATCTGAGTAGTTATATGTTCCCAACCCGCATGTTTCTTGACGCTAATCATTTTCTGATAAGCATTATTGTACTGATTATTGGAGTATGGTTTTATCTGAAATATCAATTTAATCGTGAAAAACCGTTCGAGGTGAACTTATTCTCGATACTAATTGCCATTACGGTATTATCCGGGATTTTTATGTTGATAAAACTCGAATTTATTGGCTTCTTAAACCACATTTCATATACGTTATTTGATTTAAGCCTCATAGGTATTTTGGTACTATGTATTAACCACATCCCGAAATCACCAGGCCAGGTTGCAAACGTGAATATTTTAAAAGCGTAAAAAATGAAAAACATTCAAACTGATTCAGAAAAAGTTAAACGGATACTTGGTTTAACATCATCGCTGGTAGGGGTTAAATTCATTAGTCCCGAAGCTGATTTGCCAGTGGGTATTGAAAAACTTAATGGGTATCGTTATTGCCAGGCATTAATGAAAGCACGGCATGGTGCGCATGTGCTACTCGATGCCGAAGGCATTGCCTGTCCGGCTGCCGCAGCAGCTTTTGGTTTTAAACCGCTACCCGATGGCCTAAAAACAGGAAAAGGTTTGGTCGGTTTCGGAATTGTAAACGAAGAAGCTGTTGGTAAAACCATGTTCGAAGGCATGACCACATTGCCGCAAGGCAAGCTCAAAGCATTATACCTTTTTCCGCTTGAAACGGCAACCTCCGAACCTGACATTGTAGTGGTTGAAGACGAAACCGAAAAGCTGATGTGGTTTGCCCTTGCCAATCTGAACATAAAAGGCGGGCAAAGAGTAGAGAGCAGCACGGCTATTTTGCAGGCCACTTGTGTAGATGCCACGCTTATCCCTTTCGTGAAACAAAAGTTTAACATGAGCATGGGTTGTTATGGTTGCCGCGATGCCACCGACATTTGCCCCAATGAAACCGTGCTGGGTTTCCCTTTTAAAGACTTTAAAGCCATTGTACAGACATTAGAATTTTTAAGCCAAAAAGCCATTCCCAACTCACGGGGTAAGAATGCGCTCGCCATGCTTAAACGCAAAGAAGCTGAGAAAATCATTAAAACTGACCCGTTTCAAAAATAAAAACAAGGTCAACACCTCTAATTTTTAGAGATGCCTTGAGTAACATAAGTGTTTCATTTAAAACTGTTGAATTATGTTTAAAATTCCGGATTGGGCATTTGAGTTTCATGGACACAAATGTCCGTTTATGCCAATAGGTTACCGCATGGGTAGCCTGGCGTTACAAAAATTGGGCGTTGAACGCTGTAAAGACCACGAAATGCACATATTCTCCGAGATGGGCATTGGCCATCCGCAGGGGTGTATGCAGGACGGCATCATGTTAGTTACAGGGGCAACTTTTGGTAAGGGCATGATAGACAAACTTCACTACGGTAAAATTGCCGCCACGTTTTGGTATCTCGGCATCAAAGGGGGCGTTCGTATTGCCTTGCGCAATGAGTTCCAGGATAAGCTGGCACCCCACGAATTCTTCAAGTACCGCAAACAGGGCATCGAGCCTTCGGGAATTCCCGCCGAAATTTGCACCGATATTATCAACATTGTTTTGAATGCCACCGATGACGAACTCTTTACGGTTACCCAGTTACCCGACTTTACATACAAACCGGTAAAAGGCTCGTTCAACAAGTCTGCCTGCGAAGTATGTGGCGAGTATGTCTTCGAACGCTATCTCCGTGTAAAAGACGGTAAACGGGTTTGTATCCCATGTTCAGGGCATGAACCAGACGAAAAAGTATTCTATCACCCAGAAATACATTAAAACATGCTTTACACAATTGTAGCCATAATCATTTTTGCGGCATCCTTCCTCTTTGCCATGCTTGGGTTGGGTGGTGGAATGGTGTATGTGCCGATACTTACATGGGCAGGGTTCGATGTAAAAGAAGTAGCAATCCCTTTGGGGTTGCTACTTAACGGGTTGAATACGCTTTTAGCCTTAATACCTTTCGCCCGCAAAAAGCTGGTCGATTGGAAAGGCGGTGCAGCAATGGCTGTTGCCGCTCTGGTACTATCTCCGGTTGGAGCATTTTCAGCCAAATATGTATCGAAAGATACGTTGATGATTCTATTTGCAGCCGTAGTAGTGGTCGCAGCCATCCGAATGGTTTGGACAGCCAAACAGGCTGAACCCGAAACCATGATGTCTCTTGGCAAACGTTCGGCGTATGGCTCAGCCATTGGAGCTTTTGCAGGTTTTATGGGTGGCTTGCTGGGACTTGGAGGTGGTTTTATTATTGCTCCTTTCCTGATGTGGATGGGGTATAAAACCAAAGAAGCAGCAGCCACAACAGCCTTTGTAGTTACTGTATCCTCGTTTTCGGGATACTTTGGCCACATGGCTGGTGGACATATCAACTGGGCAATTACAATTCCTTTAATTATCGCTGTAATCATTGGTTCGCAATTGGGCGCAGGGTATATGTCAAACAAAGCCAAACCCAAATGGGTGAAGCAGGTGTATGCTGTGGTGCTTTTGGCAATTGCTATTAAACTGATTCTTGGGGTGGTGTTATGAAGTACTTTAAATTTATAACTTTTCTCTTCTTGTCTGTCGTAATGGCTAATCAAGCCGTTTCACAGGACAACATGCCCCATTGGAATGGTAATCTCCAAACCCGTCTGGGGAGCGATTTCGATAAATCCACCGAGTTTACCATACGGCGCGCCAAGCTGTGGATTTATGGCAATGTACCGAAAGCTGATTTTATCAGCTACAAGTTTCAAATGGTGTATCGTTCGTTTAAAGACGATGCGCTCATGTTTCAGGATGCTTATGCCGATATTCGATTAAAAAGCTACGGTAGAATCCGTGCGGGTCGGTTTGTTCCTGATTTTATGTTGCAACGGATGCAACCTGACTATGAAATACCGGTATTGGAACGGGCTGCTGTTATAAACAGTTTGATTCACAACGAAAAACAAATGGCACGCGAAACAGGTGTACAATACATGTTTCAGCGCGATTCGCTGCCGATGCATTTCAGCCTGGGTGTTTTCAATGCCAACGTGGATAAACCTACCCATAGCAAAGACAATTCATTGCTTTACACTTCACGTTTGGTATATAAAATTGTCAACCACGAAAAAACCTGGTTAAATATTGGTGGTTCGGTTGCTTACAGACATCTTGATAAATCCAGCCTCACCACCATTTACAAACCCGACAGCCTTATTACCGGTAATGATTTTCGTTGGGGTTTTGAAGCCCAATTACATTGGAACAACCTTGAATTACAGGGCGAATATGTTCAAGCCAATATAAACAGCGATAAAGCAGATGGCTGGTACTGCCTGGCAGATTACACATTCATGAAAAAATACCAGGCAGTAGCCATTACGGAAAAATATACCAGTTTAAACCCATCAAACAACAATAATGCATGGTATGGAGTAGGGTTTAATTATCTGATTTCAGGAAAAACAAAATTGATGACAGACTTAAAAACCCAGAAGTCCGGCACCAAACTAAATTATCTGGGTGAAATTCAATTACAGGTATTTTTTAATTAAAAAGGAGAACATTAAAATGATTAATCCAAAAGATTGGCTCGAATTCGGACAAAAGTTTCACGGACACAAATGTCCTGCTATGCCTATGGGTCTGAGAGTTGGCGCTGCCGCAATGAATGCACTTGGTGTTGAACTCGCAAAAGATGGCCAACTGGTTGCCTTTGTTGATTTGGGTGAAGACCATTGCGCCACTTGCTATGGCGATGGACTTCAGGTTATTATGGGAACAACCTTTGGTAAAGGAAACCTAAAGAAAACTCATAAAGGGAAATGGGCTGTTACTGTGGTTGACAGGGCTACTGGCCGGGCTGTAAGGGTTACCCCTAAAGCCGAAGCTATGCTAAACAATAAAAAAACAGCATTCTTTACTGAATATCGAATGCTGGGCAAACCAGCCAGTACTGTGCCAGCCGAAGTAGTTGACCCGCTGGTGGACGGCGTGATGAATGCACCAGCTGACATGCTTCTTACGGTATCGCCAATTTTCGAGTACAAGCTCGAACCTAAAAAAGATAGCTTCGATGGTTTTGTTTGCGAAGAGTGCGGCGAAATGACCGTGATGGAATACGGCCGCATCAAAGGCGACAAAAAGGTGTGCATTGACTGTGCAGCGAAGTAAAGAAGTGTTTGTAGGACAGGTTATGGCTATTTGCTATTTATCTGTCCTACAATCAAACCAAAAATTTAATAAGATATAATATGGAAAACACACCTAATTATCAAATTGTAAGTTGCAGCGGAGCCTCTAATACCGGCGAATATGCCGACAGAATTGCCCGCAGGCTCTCCGACAGCGGCGAAGCACACATGATTTGCCTTGCCAAAGTGGCCATAAGCGACCAACCGCTTATTAAGAAAACCAAGGAACAGAACCAGAAAATAGTAGTTTTGGATGGCTGTGTATTGAACTGTGCCGAAAAAATACTTAGTAAAGAAGGTATTACGAATGTTATCCACCTCAATACTACCGATTTCGGTATCGTGAAAGGCAAAACACCCTTTAACGCTGAAAAAGCGAATGAAATTGTGGAACACATCAAAAAAATAACTCAATAAGTACGCATATTAAAAACAAAATTTAGGAGAAAAAAAATGGAAGCAAAATATTTTCAACGACTTTCGATTGCATTGATTATACTGGCAAGTCTTATGCTAAGTAGCAACGCCCAAAATACTACACAGGGAAAGAAACCTAATGCTACCATTAATCAGAAAAAGATAATAAAATTCAAAGTAACCTTCATTGAACTTGGTTCGGTACGTTGTATCCCTTGCCAGAAAATGCAATCCGTAATGAAATCTATTAAGGAAAAATATGTCAATCAGGTGAATGTTGTTTTTCACGATGTGTGGACACCTGAAGGTAAACCTTTTGGACAGCAATATGCAATCCAGGTCATCCCAACACAGGTATTCCTGGATGAAAACGGGAAGGAATTCTTCCGCCACGAAGGATATTTCCCAGAAGAAGAGCTGGTAAAGATATTGAAAACCAAAGGAGTAAAATAAGTTTTACAATATATGATAACAACAGACAAGCCAACTTTGCAGGATTTTCATATTGAAGGAATTAAGCATGTAACTCCCCAAAATGCTTTTGTATCTGTAATAAATGGCGAAGCCATCATGCTCGATGTACGCGAAGAAAACGAATGGAAACTCGAATCCATTCCGCTCGATGGTGTTTATTACCAGCCCATGTCATTAATTATGGAAAGGCTGTCATTTATTCCTAAAGACAAAGCAATCATCGTATTTTGTCCAGGAGGTGGATTTTCAACAGACGGAGTACTTCAAAGAAAAGGCAAAGCACAGATATAAGATTGAAGCAAAAAATAGTGAATTAAAAAACGTACATGGCTATGGAAGAGCCTCTTCGTATGGAATTACTAACATGCAAGGTGCATTGGCCATTTTTACTGTAAATCTCAAAAGAATCGTTAAATTAATGAATTAAAAGGAACATTGTAATCAAAAAACATAATCTAGCCAATGACAAGGATATAAAACTTATTTTACTCGAAAAATTTGCATCTCATCACCATAATAAAAAACTGGCAAATGAAGAATTTGTCTTCACCTGCCAGTTTGCTTTTAAAGGATTCTTAAATATTTTGATACTTTTTCAGTGCCCTCCAAAACTTGCTTGGGCTTTTTTAAATACTTGTTGAACTGTGATTATTCATTCTCAACCGTTGCTTGTGCAACTGCCGTCATAACCCCACCTGCTACCGTTAGGTAGCCTGCCACAGTAATAACTATTACAGGAAGGCTTACCGGAGCAGCAATAATTGCTCCTCCTATTGCTGTTAAACCTAATCCGATATTACGGATTGTTTTAAAAAACTTTGATGTTGGAGCGGTCAAACGCTCAATTATGTTCAGATTTTTCGTTGCCATAATCAGTTTGTTTAAAGAAAATTGATTCAAAATGATTGATTCGTTTTTCGATGAACTCAATTTTTTGGTTCATCAAATCGTTAATACCTTTAAATTCGGCTTTAATGAGAGCTGTGATAGTTTTAACCTCCATTACATCTTTTTCCACCCGCTTAAAGTCTGAATGTAACTGTTTCAGAAAAAAGGCTACCACACCCAGCAAAACCGACAATAAGGAGTAGAAAAAGATTTCAGGACTAATAGTTTCCATAGCTCAACCATTTACACACCCAACACTCTAATAATTGAAAGTGCATTGTTTCGTCCGTTTTTCATCGAATAGCTAACGCCATTCACTTGCTGATAGAACTCAATACCGAGAACTAAGAATAACGGATTTGTACTGTTAGCCGTTAATTGGTTCACAAGGTCGACAGCGGCAACTGGAGCCTCTGCAATTGCAATTTCAGCACTTTGAGAAGTTACGACCTCAAAAGTTGCACCTTCAAAGTCGATAGCAGCACCTGCAGAAACAAACCTCAAATGCGTTGCGCCATCCGGAGATCAATTGCATTCATAGGCGAAAACGCTGGTATGTTTACGTTTAACGCACCCGTTACACGGTCAATTGCAGCTGTATAAGCAATAAAAATTGTTGATGACAATTTACCATCAATGTTGAAATCAAAGCCCGTCAGGAGTTCTAATTCTCCATCCAATACATTTCGTTGACCTCGCACGCTGGTTGCATCGGCTTTAATGACTTGCATCATTGCCTTTGTCAATCGACTAACCATTTTGCTATCCGAAGCATTTTGCAGATACCACCTAAACGCCAGGCGTAAAATTTTACCTGCAATTCCTGCCCGTCCAAATTCCTCACCGTTTTCACGGGTTCGCTGAAAAGCCGCATCGCTTTGAATACGGCTCGCATCAACACCACCTTTGGCTCGCGCCAAAAGCCCGTCCTGCGATTTGTAGAAAGTAATATCCCCGATAGTACCTTCAAGTTTGATAATTCCACTTTGTTTTGCCATGTCCTTAAATTTTAATTAAACACAAACAAAACTAAGGCACATATAAATCCTCTCAAAATCAGCACTTCCGATATTATACAGTATTGATATTTTTTGCCGTTATATTCATAATTGGTCAAAATCTACAAAATATTAACTTTGTGTATATATCCACTATGCCATCGGTATAGATAAAGCATGGATAAAGTATTATAAACATCAAATGGAAACAAAACGAATCATTATTTATCCGAAAGATGTGCAGCGTATAACCGGCAAAAGCGAAAGATTTGGGAGAATGCTTTTAAAACAGATAAAACAACAACTTTCAAAAGAAGAACACCAGTTTGTAACAGTTCACGAATTTTGCAAATATGCCGGAATTGATGTACAAGAAATATCGGATTTCATTAAAGATTGATTTTGGAATATGTTTTTTCTCCAATAACATTTCTGTTTAAAAACCCGCTTGCAATAACCTAATAATATTTAGTCAAATTTGTATCGTTTTGTTTGCCCTAATTTCTTATTTTGTATACCTTGCAACACTATTAAAGTTCATCAAAAGACATCAAATTTAAAGTGACCTATTCGGTTACCTACGTTCTTTAAAGCTCTTTTATTGTGTTGTAAATCAATATATTGTTTGTAATAGGTTTCGTCTGTATCCCACGATACAAAACTAGATGCGGGACGAAACGCTCGCAAACCCACTGAAACCGGCATGTTTTATGACCCGTCGTTAGCAACCGTAATTTTTGTTTTTTTGCTTTAACCTACTTGATGCTTCTTTTTATTCCAATAGAAAAATAATGTCTCATTGATTTTGTAGTCTCTGGAAATATGGCAAACTCATTAGACAATCCAAAATAATAAATATATTGAGGTGATATTATCAATGATTTTGATATTTTAAAATCGTATGCAATTCGCCCTTGTAAACCAAGATATGTCAATGTACTAATTCTTGTGTATTTATCTTGCAGATTATACGTGTAATTTGGTTGATTAATCGCCCATCCACTGATTGTACCATCAAATGATTCATTTATTAGTCTCGAAATTATAAATCCAAAATTTAAATTTATCCGTTTAAGAATTTGACAATTTATAGGGAAAACACCTAAAGAAATTACAGATTTATCTGTATTTGCAATAGTCTTATTATCTCCACCTAATCCACCATCGCTCACATTCAATTTACCTTTATAATTATCAAATTGTAGTGTAAATCTTAAAGTTAACCAATCAAACTTAATATTATCCAATGCTAAACCTCCAGAAAATCCGTAATCTGAAGTATAAACTGAACGAAAATGCCCTTCGTTATTGTTGTAATCATGAAATATATTATTATTAGCTCCCAAAAAGGCTTCTACCTCTTGACCCATTAAATTATTTATACTAAATACAATAATTATTACAAATAAGCCTCTCATAATATTAGTGTTTAGTTAAAAATTATTTTGTGAGTAATTACCTGCTTTGATTTGTTATTAAATAAATACAAAACATAAATACCTTTAAAATTACTTCCCATTAACCTCCATAGTTGATAACTCAATTCTGTCTTCAGAATAAACTAATTTTCCATTAATATCAATAATCTTTAAATCAAAATCATGACAATTATTTAATCCAAAATCAATTATAAAACTGCCACTATTAGGATTTGGGTAAACTTGTATGTTAGAAATCTTTTCGTTCTCAATATCTGTTATCGTATTGACCGTCATTGATGAATCTATTGAATTGTCAGTAATTGCACTTTTTAAAGATGTTCCAGAAGTTGAATTAACGGTTGCACTAAATGTAGAACCAGCTTCAGCACTAAAACCAGCATTAAGTGTTATGCTATTAGAAATGTAAGTTCCCCATTTTTAGTACAGTTAAAAGTATAAATTTTTACATTCATTTACAAATAATTATTACTACTGCTGTTGAAATGTGGTAAACTCTGCTTGGGGGTGTGTGAAGGGTGGAGTTTTCCATATTTCAACAGCATGGGTGTTTGCCCTTGTAAGGCTTCATGCGGTCGTTGGTAGTTGTAAGTATACATCCATTGTTGGGTGATTGTTCTTACCTCTTCTAAGTTCTCAAATATGTAGGCATCTAATACCTGCCTCCCGATAGGTGCGGTTCAATCGTTGTATGTATGCGTTTTGAGTAGGTTTGCCAGGCTGAATATACACCAGGGCTATCTGTTGTATTTTACTCCATGCTGCCATTGCCCGGGAAATAAATTCCGGTCCGTTATCCATGCGTAGCTGAAGGGGCTTACCTCGCCCACGTATTAAGTGATTGAGCACGCTTATTACCCGGCTGCTTTTTATCGAATAGTCTATCTCGATGTGTATTACTTCCCGATTGTAATCATCCATTACCTGAAAACTTCTGAATTTTCTTCCATTATCTAATGCATCGTGCATAAAATCTATACTCCATGTGTGATTGATGTATGGGGCTTGTTCTAAGGGCTGTTTTACCCGTTGTGCTATGCGTTTCTTTGCTTTCTTACGCAGGCTTAATCCCATTGTTTTATACACCCGATGTAATCGTTTATGATTAACTATCACGCCCTCCTTACGCAATCGCATATAGACTTTCCAAAATCCTTCCCGGGGATAAGCAACTGTTTTTTCATGTAACAATTCGGGTATCGTCTTTTGTGCTCTTATAGGCCAGTACGGAACGACTTATTCCCATTACCTGCAAGCCCTGCTTTTACAGGTAGGTTTTTCTTTTATCAATTCCATAGCAAGCTGCTTGCTTTGGCAGGGCTTTACAACTTCTTTTCAATCACCCATCGGGCTGCTTCTAAATCTAAAGCCAACTCTGCATACATGCGCTTGAGTTTGGCATTTTCTTCCTCCAATTGTTTTAGCCTTTTTAATTCGCTGGCTTCTAATCCCCCATAGCGTTGACGCCATTTGTAAAAAGCAGCTTGGCTTAAGCCGTATTCACGGGTAATTTCTTCTACCTTTTTGCCTTGCTCATACTCCTTGAGTATGCGAGCAATTTGTTCGAGGCTAAATTTGCTCTTTTTCATAGTTAATCTTCAGTTTAAAATTAGTGCTTTTTTTCTTACTTTTAAACTGTACTATTTTTGGGGGAGCTTACACAAGACCGAATTCACACAAATTTACCCTTCTCCTCACCCTTTGATTTTACTTACTAATTGTCTAAATAATACGCAAATACTTACATCTAACAACATTGTTGATAAAGATTTTTCCGTAGCTCTACTACTTTTCTTTATATTTGCTATGCTGGCAAAGCATAAAAGGAGCGTAAGCATTGTGCTGTTAATCACTTTTTTATTTTAAAAACATTGCGATGGAAAACCTATATACCGAAGACAGCATAAAAACCCTTGACTGGCGCGAGCATATTCGCAAACGTCCGGGCATGTACATTGGAAAACTGGGCGACGGCTCGTCACCCGACGATGGTATTTATGTGCTGATAAAAGAAGTGATGGATAATTCCATCGACGAATACATGATGGGGTTTGGAAAAGAAATTATCCTTGAAATCTCCGAAAAAGAGGTCAGGGTACGCGACTTTGGACGAGGCATTCCGCTGGGTAAACTCATCGATGTAGCCTCAAAAATGAATACCGGAGCCAAATACGATTCTAAAACTTTCCAAAAATCGGTTGGCCTTAATGGTGTGGGTATCAAAGCAGTGAATGCACTTTCAACCCATTTTTCCATCACCTCTTACCGCGACAGCCGTTGCAAACGCATCATCTTTGCCGAGGGCAATCTGGTATCTGATGAACCCGAGCAGCCCGCCTCCGAACGTAACGGTACCGAGGTCATCTTCCGTCCCGATGAAAAAATGTTCGGTCATTTTCACTTCATCCCCGAGTATATTGAGGCCATGGTTCGCAACTATACCTACCTCAACTCGGGTCTGACCATACGTTTCAACAATCAGGTCTTTATCTCAAAAAATGGTTTGCTCGATCTGCTTACCGATAATCTGTCGGAGCCTCCACTCTACCCCATAATACACCTCAAAGGCGAAGATCTGGAAGTAGCCATCACCCACAATACCGAATACGGCGAGGATTATTACAGCTTTGTGAACGGTCAGCATACCACGCAAGGAGGAACACATCTACAGGCTTTCAAAGAAGCCTATGTAAAAACTATCCGCGAATTTTATAAAAAAGACTTCGACGCTTCCGACATACGGGGTTCCATTGTAGCCGCCATTAGCATTCGAATTCAGGAACCCGTTTTTGAGTCGCAGACCAAAACCAAGCTGGGTTCAAAAGATATGTGGGAAGGAGGACCCTCGGTTAACAAATTTGTAAGCGACTTTCTGAAAAAAGAACTCGACAACTACCTGCACAAACATCCCGAGACAGCTGATATCCTGCTCAAAAAAATTCTGGAAAACGAAAAAGAACGTAAGGCTATCAGTGGAGTTCAAAAGCTGGCACGCGAACGAGCCCGAAAAGCCAGTCTTCACAATAAAAAGCTGCGCGACTGTCGTATACACCTTACCGACAACGACGAGCGCCGGCTCGAGACTACCCTATTTATCACCGAAGGAGACTCGGCCAGCGGATCCATAACCAAAAGTCGGGATGTCAACACCCAGGCCGTATTTAGCCTGAAAGGAAAACCTCTCAATACCTACGGGCTAACCAAAAAAATCGTTTATGAAAACGAAGAATTTAACCTCCTGCAGGCTGCCCTCAACATTGAAGAAGGACTCGACAACCTGCGATATAACAACATTGTAATTGCTACCGATGCCGATGTCGATGGGATGCATATCCGTCTGCTCATGATTACCTTTTTCCTTCAATTCTTCCCCGAACTGGTGAAAAAGGGTCACCTTTATATTCTGCAAACCCCCCTGTTCCGCGTTCGAAACAAAAGCAAAACCATTTATTGTTACGATGAAAAAGAAAAAGAGGCTGCCCTGAAAGAATTAGGCAGCAACGCAGAGATTACCCGTTTTAAAGGATTGGGAGAAATATCGCCCGATGAATTTAAACATTTTATCGGCAAAGATATCCGCCTGGAACCCGTGCGGCTTCGCAAGGAGGATGTTGTACACGAATTACTTGAATTCTACATGGGCAAAAATACAGCCGAACGACAGGATTTTATTATCGAAAATCTGATAATTGAAGAGGATATTGTTCAGGAAGAAGTATAGAATCATTGTTAAGATACAAACGTCTATACTTGTGGTAATTTTTTAAAATATAGGAGAAAACATGAACGATCAGATCCCAGGCGACGAATTGCGCGAAGAACAACTGAATGATCCCCTGGAGGAATTGACTGATAGCCAGCTATCGAGCCATCCCATCGATATCTATAACAGCACCACCGCGTTGGGAGGCATGTACAAGGAATGGTTTCTCGATTACGCATCGTACGTCATTCTTGAACGAGCTGTACCCCATATCAATGATGGTCTCAAACCCGTTCAACGGCGTATCTTGCATGCTATGAAACGGCTCGACGATGGGCGATACAACAAGGTTGCCAACATCATTGGATACACCATGCAATACCACCCCCATGGCGATGCCTCTATTGGCGAAGCCCTGGTACAGCTGGGACAAAAAGATTTACTTATTGACTGCCAGGGTAACTGGGGCAATATCCTTACTGGCGACAGTGCTGCTGCACCCCGTTATATCGAGGCTCGACTTTCAAAATTTGCTCATGAGGTAGTTTTTAATCCCAAAACTACCGAATGGAAACTATCGTACGATGGCCGAAACAAGGAGCCTGTAACATTGCCCGTAAAATTTCCGCTTTTGCTAGCCCAGGGAGTAGAGGGTATTGCCGTAGGGCTGGCTTCAAAAATTTTACCCCACAACTTCAATGAGCTTATCGACAGCTCCATCGCTATTCTCAGAAACGAACCCTTTGAGCTGTACCCCGACTTCCCCACAGGAGGACTGGCCGACGTATCGAGATACAACGACGGCATGCGTGGAGGACTGATTAAGGTAAGAGCCAGAATTCAAAAGCTCGATAAAAAAACGCTGGTTATTACTGAAATACCTTACGGAAAAACTACCTCCAGCCTGATTGAAAGTATCCTTAAAGCCAATGAAAAAGGAAAAATTAAAATTCGTAAAATCGACGACAACACTGCCGAAAACGTAGAAATACTTATACATCTTCAGCCAGGAGTGTCGCCAGACGTAACCATCGATGCACTGTACGCATTTACCGACTGCGAAATTTCTATATCGCCCAACTGCTGTGTAATAGAAAACGATAAACCGCGTTTCCTTGGTGTATCGGAAGTTTTACGCATCAATACCCAAAACACCCTTAATCTACTCAAGCAAGAGCTTAACATCAAACTTCACGAGCTGGAGGAGGATTGGCATTTTTCATCGCTCGAAAAAATATTCTTTGAAGAAAAACTGTACCGTGAACTTGAAAAAGATACGCGCGACTGGGAAGCCATGCTCGATGCTATCCATCAGGCCTTCGAACCCTATAAAAATCGCCTGCGCCGCGAAATTACACGCGACGATATTATAGCCCTAACCGAAAAACCAGTCCGCAAAATTTCAAAATTCGATATCAAAAAAGCCGATGAACACATCAAAAACATCGAAAAACAAATAAAAGAAACCAAACACAATCTTCAACACATTGTCGATTACACCATTCAATGGTTTCTAAGCCTGAAAGAAAAATATGGCAAGGGTAAGGAACGTAAAACCGAGCTACGCAGCTTTGAAACCATCCAGGCTGCCTATGTAGCTGCCAACAATGAACGCCTGTACATCAACCGTAGCGAGGGCTTCATAGGAACCGGATTAAAAAAAGATGAATTTGTTTGCGAATGCTCCGATATCGACGACATCCTCATCATACGACAGGATGGAACCTACCTTATCACTAAAGTGGCCGAAAAGGTATACGTGGGCAAAAACATTCTGTATGCCGGTGTATTCCGAAAAAACGACACCCGTACTATCTTTAATGTAGTATATCTCGACGGGGCTTCTGGCGCCAACTATGTAAAACGTTGCGCTATCACTGGGCTACAGCGCGATAAGGAGTATCAACTTACACAGGGAACCCCCTACTCTAAAATCCTTTACCTTTCTGTCAATCCCAATGGCGAGGCCGAAACCATCAGGGTAAGGCTAAAACCCCGTCCCCGGTTGAAATCGCTCGAATTCCATTTCAACTTTGCTGATATTGCTATCAAAGGACGCAACGCCGTGGGCAATATTCTTACCAAACATGCTATTCACAAAATCGACATGGTAGCCAAAGGCGAATCGACCCTGGGCGGAACCAAAATCTGGTACGACCCCGAAGTAAACCGCCTCAATAGCGATGGCAAGGGTAACCTACTCGGTGAATTCAGTAACGGAGATCGTATCCTGGTGGTACGTACCAACGGACATTACTATCTTTCCTCTTTTGACCTCTCCACCCACTTCGACGACGACATCCTGCTCATTGAAAAATACAATCCCGAAAAAGTGTTCTCAGCCGTATATTTCGACGCTGAACAAAAGTATTATTACCTTAAACGATTTACCTTTGAACCATCGGAAAAAGGCTACAATTTCATTGACGAAGAAAATCCAGAGTCAAAACTTATCGTTTTGAGCGGCGAGCCATATCCGCAGTTCAAAATCATTTTCGGGGGTAAACATCAAAAACGCCAGCCCGAGATTGTGGATGCTGAACAATTTATTGCTGTAAAAAGCGCCCGAGCTAAGGGAAAACGTCTTACCAATTTTGAGGTAGACCAAATCATTGAGATTGAACCCCTGCAAAAAGAAATTGCAACAACCTCCGATAAAGAACCAACACCACCCCCCATCGATGAAGAAATTGAGAAAAAAATCTTTGATGATAAGGAAACTGGAGGAGGACAGGTGGTACAGACGAAGTTATTTTAACCATTTTTTGCAATGTATCTATAAATTATCACTAGTGTCCAAAATAATTAGAACAAAAATAAATAATACTTGATTTTCAATTCGTTATGAAGTATTTTCCCTTTTGCTCAAAAACACTCCCTAAAGAACCTCACCCCTTTGGATTCCCCCTCTCCTTCAAAGAAGGAGAGGGGTTAGGGGCGAGGTTTTTTAGACAATAGTGATAAATTATAGTGTCCATGACATAAAATATTGTAATCTTCAGAAGTTCTGCAAATAACAAATAATTTTTTTTCTTTAAATTGCAAAATACAGAATAGGGTATTGCATCAGAATGAAAAAATTACCTTAAAAAAAATTTAATCTTTTTTCTTTTCTAAAAAAATAGCATACTTTTGCAGCCAAACCAACTTATGTTGATTTATGGATGATGGCCCGAGTAAATTAATGTTAAATCCCTCCTGGATCAATTGAGGCCATTTCTTCAAATGCGCCTTCAATTGACCAGAGAAAAAAGAAGGCGCAATGTACAACAGCAATTTTCTGAAGTCCTTTATTTGGCAAGCAAAAGGATTGCGTCAGCAGGTAACAAGACAATTGTTGCACCGTCATTTTTTTGGTAGTTGCATTTTAATTTTTTGACCTGCACATCAGGTACCGTTAAAAAAATTAAGATCACTGCCAAAAATAACAATGTATGCTGACCATCTGGAAACAAACCAATCGCCTCATTGAAATAGACGAATTTGAAAAAGGTTGCTGGATCAATGTTACAGATCCCACCCCCGAAGAAATCGATCGGCTCGTTAACGAGCTAAGAATTCCTGTCGACTACATCAACGACATCCTCGACGTCGATGAACGTTCGCGAACAGAAGGCGAGGGACGCTGGCTGATGATTATTATCCGTATCCCCGTTTTCCGCACCGATAGCAATGTTCCTTACGTTACGGTACCCCTGGGTATACTTATTTCCCCTCATACCATAGTAACCATCTGCTTATACGAGAACGATGTTATTCGCAGCATGTTGTTCCCCGTTAAAACCAAAGCTATTCAAATTGATAACAAGATAAACTTTGTGCTGGAAATTTTTCACCGTTCAGCCAGCTTATACCTGCATTATCTGAAGGATATCAACATTCGCACCTCACTCATTGAAAAACGAATTGAACGGTCGACGCAAAATAAGGAGCTTCAAAATTTGATGCGGATGGAAAAATGTCTGGTTTTCTTTATCACTTCCCTAAAATCGAACGAACTTCTGCTTCAAAAGTTACAGCGATCTCGTTTTGCAAGCAGTCCCGACCTTAACGAAGACCTGCTGTCGGATGTAATCATTGAAAATAAACAGGCTATAGAAATGTCGCAAATTTACAGCGACATTCAGGCTAACCTCATGGACGCCTTTGCTTCAGTAATATCCAACAATCTGAACGATGTGATGAAGCAGCTTACTTCTATAACCATCATCCTGATGATTCCCACGCTGATAGCAAGTTATTTTGGCATGAACCTCAATAATCATTTCGAGGAGTCGAAATACGCTTTCTTCTTCGTGGTAGCTGGTTCACTTGTACTGTCGTTCCTGGGCGTTTTGATTTTCCGGCGTCGAAATCTATTCTAAAAATTATAACGATCAGAATCGGAAACCCATGGTTAGCATATAGCTCCCAATACCCGTTTCCAGCTTAGCAGGGTAAAGATTGGGGTCGGAATAGGGATAATAACTTTCGGATCGCTGTGAAAGCGTGTAGGCAATATCGAGTACAAAATTCTTGGCTCGATAACCAACCCCACCAGCGTAAACATAGGTATGTGCCTTATCGTTTACCTCACCCGATTTATATGGGCTCTGGTAGTAGGCAAAGCCACCCCGGACGTACCAGCTATTAAGCTTTAATTCGCCCCCTACTCTAAGGTTATTGGTTGCTCTCAGATAGGCTTTGATATTATCGTTTGTAGCATTTTTTGCACCCACGTCATCAGCGCTGGTAACCTTTATCAGGCTGTAATCGGCACGTTCGTAGTCAACGCTTACAAGACCCCGTTCGCCAAAAAGATACGATATCCCCACCACTGTTCGGAACGGGGTAGTAAAAGTATAATGATCAAGGAAATTTCCCAAAGCATAACCAGCAGTATCCCTGGGCACTTCGTTCCAACGACGCCCATTATCGTCAACTGCGTTCATACTTGTATACATCTCCTGACGTATCTGCAATACCGAAGGAGTATGGATGCTCAAGCCCAAACGTAAGGGCTCAATGGGACGATAGATGAGACCAAATTTTGCATTCCAGCCACTTACCCAAGTCATGAGCTGGTAATCAAAAGTGTATGAGTAGTCGGTAATCTGATTATTTACATCCGTTTCGGTATGGTGATACACATCTTCGTAATAGCCCGAGCGCACATTAACGGTTAGTCCCAGATACAGCTGATGATTGTAATTGGTTCCCAGCCCAAAAGAATATTCGCCCAGAGAACCAGAGGTTTCCATACCCCGTTGCTGATGCAGCGGTATACCGGTGTAGGGTGAAAAATATTTTTTGTTTATCGTATCATAATCGAGCACATAGAGGTTATAAGCCAATTGCTCAAAATAAGAATCAAGCGAATTGGGTGAAGCATTAGCGTAACTGACAAACTCATTCATCATGGTAGTATTGGCAGTGTTTCCACGAATATCGAACAAGCTGTTCAAGTTATTTACTTTGGTGTACCCAAAGTAAAGATTTACGTTCTTCCAATCTTCGGAAGGATCGAATTTTCGATTGATTACCAGACCTATGGAAGGAAAATCGAATTTATAACCTGTTTCGCTAAAGGAAGTTCCGTAAAAAGTACTTTTGTTGTTAAAAGAAAGCATGCCCATCGAAAATGAGAAATCGCCCGACTGATATACTCCAATACCTGCGGGATTAATTGCTACACTCCCTAAGTCACCTCCCAGGGAACTAAAAGCATTGGCCATTGCAGCAGTACGTGCCGTACCCTTATAAAAATTGTCGTACACCCTTACCGCATCGAGTAAATACTGAGCCCTTGCTAATACAGTGACCATACATAGGGCTAATATTAAGCTATATTTTTTCATGGGTTTGTTTTTTTGTACAATCACATCAACTTTAATGGATAAAATTGCTTATCTTCTTCTACCACTTCCTCCACTGCTATGAGACTCAGAACCGCCACCTCTTGAAGCAGGGGCTGAATTATAGGTAGGCTGAGGATTACTATTGCGAACTTCGGATGCAGCCCGGCGGCTTTGTACTTCATTGTTGCCACTGTTGCCCGACCTTACCGTAGGCGTGTATGAAGTATTTGAGCGTCGTGGGGCTGGTGCTGTAGGTTGGGCAACCTCAACGACCCTCACCCGACGGTTATTTACAACCACATAATTATCGTCGCGCGGCGTTGTTGCTGAATAGGTTCTACGTTCGCCCGTATTGGTGCTATAGGTGGGCACGTAATTTGAACGCCGACCATCCTGTGCTACATAGGGTCGAGTGGTAGTCACGTTCGATGAAGATGAATAGCTTGCCGTAGAAGCCACACTTCGCCTCGATACTGACGTTCTTTCGGGTACCGAAGCCGATGTATTGGAAACCGTGGTATTGCCGTTTCGGCGACTTCCATGATAATAATCGTTGGCAGCAAAACGTCCCGGATAATATGATGCACTTTCGCGGCGAGAAAGATTAACATACCCGCCCAAACGTCGGCCCGGAGTTACATATACACCACCACGAGGTTGAACAGTAACATAATCGCGCCAGTAATAACCATCGTAAAAACCACGCCAGTAACCATGATAATAGGGGTAGTAGTATGAATAATAGTAGGGATAATATCCCCAGTATCCCCAATAACTATACCCAACATAAAATCCAGCATAGGGGTATCCCCACCATACATAGTAATCCCAAAGAAATGGATCGTAGTAATAAGGATAGTAGTAATCAAAATAAAAACGACGATAAAAGCCAAATCTATCATCGTCGAAGTAGTAATTGTTAATAGTAACATTTCCCGTAGTTGTATCCTGATTAACCACCACATAAGAAGGTTTACGGGCATTGTCGCTATCAGAGTTTACAGCATTTTCTTCCCTTTTGTATGCATTTTCTCCCTCCTTGAGTGAGCGGTACTTTTCATAAGCAGTCATCCCGGTTGTATCAGGTAACTGGGAAGTTGAATTATTTGCATCCACGTGCTTTGAGGGAAAATAATAAATATCATCTTGCCCCCATGCAATTAGGCTGCTGGACATTAGACCAGCTGCCAGTAACAGTAATGATTTTGTTTTCATGGCTTAGCCCCTCCCAATATTTGTAATAAGATGTGCAAAAATTGTGCCCTAAATAGTTGAAAAATAATCTATTTATCTCATACTCCCTTTCATTTATACTTCACGTTCAAAGATTGTACCGCTGCGCCCCTCTTCGCCACAAGTAATAAACTGGTACTCCCAAAAGCAGAATGATTAGTCCAGGCCATGTAGAAACAGGCTTGTATAGCAACAAAACTACCTCGATAAACAGGCACAAAACCAGATAAATGGCCGGTAAAAAAGGATATCCCGGTGTTTTGAATGGTCGCTCAACATCGGGACGTCTTTTGCGGAAAATAAAAACCGCATATATGGTTAGGATATAAAAAACAATCACTACAAACATTACGTAATCGAGCAATTGACTATAGGTACCCGTAAAACACAAAAGTATACTCCATCCAGCCTGTAAATACAGGGCTACCGAAGGAACCTTATTTTTGTTAAGCACCGCTGCATGTTTAAAGAACAAATTATCCTGCGCCATAGCGTACGACACCCTGGCACCAGATAGGATTATTCCATTATTGCATCCAATGGTAGAGATGACCACCACAATAGCCATGATGATAGCAGCACTTTTTCCAAAAATTTGGAACATTACAGCTGTAGCCACTCTATCTTCGGAAGCAAACTGAATGCCTCTTTCAGCAACCGTAACCCCATCGGGTATCCCCTTCACAGGTAAAACGGAAACATACACCACATTAATGAGCAAATACAGCAGAGAAACAATAGTGGTGCCCAGAATCAGGCTTCGAGCGATGTTTTTCCTGGGCTTTTTCACCTCTGCCGAGGTATACGTAATATCATACCACGCATCGGACGAAAACAACGAACCTACCATAGCCAAGCCTATGGCTGTGATAAGTGTCAACCCACTTATTGCTGTGTGCCTACCGTCTTTCCACTGGCTGGCACTCCAAAAATCAGAAAGATTGGAAATATTGGCATATTGCAAACCTATAGCAATAAAAACTATCAGAATGAGTATTTTTGTGTATGTAAACAGGTTTTGCACGTTTTTTCCCTCTTCTATTCCACGGCTGTTGATATAGGTTAAAATAAGGATGGAAAGCACTGCTACCAGCTGAGTTGTCGTAATTTTTAACAACCCTGATTGTACCAATATATTTGACTCAGAAATCCAAGGAAACAACACACCTGCATATTTTGCAAAAGCCATGGCCACGGCGGCTATGGTACCCGTTTGAATTACCAGAAATAAACTCCATCCATACAAAAAACCCACCAATGGCGAATATGCCTCACGTAAATAAATGTATATTCCTCCAGCTCTGGGCATCATGCTTGCCATCTCACCATAGCTAACAGCTGCAAAAATGGTCATAACACCCGTTATCACCCAAACCATTAGCAACCATCCCGGAGAACCCACCTGACGCGCAATATCGGCACTTACAATGAAAATACCAGAACCTATCATCGACCCTGCTACGATAGCCGTCGAATCCCAGAGAGTAAGACTTTTTTTGAACGTTTGTAACATGAACATGTACTTTTATCCAGTCAAAAATCGTCAACCCGCTAACGCAAACAACAAACTATGGCTTGTCTCTGTTTGTTAGCTTAGGAAAATTTTGGGAAAGATATAAAAAAACTTTAACTGATAGCATTGCGCTAAAGTTTAATAAAATAACCAGGTTTATTTTTCCTGTTTTGCTGTCGGATATAATTTTCTAATCATAAAAGGAATAGACAAAAAGTCACGTCGAAAGGTTAATTAACTTAATTTTTCAACATCAAGGACTGCTGAACTTCAATAGCCTCAGGTAGACAATTCTGCCGATAGACAAATACCTAAAAAATTTTTAGCTACTATTTTTTGCCTGGTCGAATTTTTACCTGCAGATTTTGTGATTAACCAATAGTTTAAAAATTATAAAATAATTTTGTCCGAAATAAATAATACCTTTGGAAAAACCAACTGCAGTTTAAATAAACCTGCTATGAAAGTCGCATTGTTTGGGGCAACCGGTCGTACAGGACAAATATTGCTTAAACAACTATTGCAGAAAAATATAGCTGTGCATGCGCTGGTACGTAACCCAGCACGTCTTACCATCACTCATCCCTTGCTTATGATCAGTCAGGGGGATGTGCGCCAATTCGACAGCGTATTCAACACCATTCGTGGCACTGACGCGGTTATATCTGTAATTGGGTATGTGCGTGGTTCAGAGGCCGGATTTCAATCGACTGCCCTTGAAAACATGATTCGTTCAATGGAACATCTGGGTATTCGGAGAATCATCGTGCTGACCGGTTCGGGGGTACCTTCGCCCAACGATGTTCCCTCGTGGGAAAATGATTTACTTACCTGGCTAATTAAAATGATTGCACCAGCGAGGTACAACGATGGTGTCAATCAGCTAAAATTGCTGGAAAATACCGATCTCGACTGGACTATTGTACGTGCTCCCCTGCTTACCAATGGTGCACTAACAGGCCATTACCGGGTAGGGTATCATCGCATAGGACTATTCAGTCACATTGCACGTGCCGATGTGGCTCACTTTATCACTAATACTTTGCTCGGAAACAATTTTTTTAAACAACTGCCTATAATCTCGTATTAGGTAGATTCGCCAAAAAATTATAGTTTTGCACGACTAAAAATATTGAATAGCTTAAAATAACCACACGATGGGAAGAGCATTTGAATACAGGAAAGAACGAAAGTTTAAACGGTGGAGTACGATGGCCAAAACTTTTACGCGGCTGGGGAAAGATATAGCCATGGCTGTAAAAGCCGGAGGACCCGATCCCGATACCAATCCGCGTTTGCGCGTACTCATTCAAAATGCAAAAGCAGCTAACATGCCCAAAGAAAATGTAGAACGGGCCATTAAGCGTGCTACCACAAAGGAACAGGAAGATTATAAAGAAATCATATACGAGGGCTATGGCCCCCATGGCATAGCTATTCTGGTAGAAACAGCTACCGATAATCCTACCCGTACAGTAAGCAATATCCGTAGTATTTTCAATAAAAATGGGGGCTCGCTGGGAACTTCAGGAAGTGTCAGCTTTCTTTTTGAACATAAATGCAACTTTAAGGTTAAATATAAACCAGGGATCAATCTCGACGATTTGGAACTTGAGCTGATCGATTACGGTGTTTCTGAAGTCTTTGCCGAAGAGGATACCATTATCATCTATGGTGAATTTGAATCATTTGGCAGCATTCAGAAGTATCTCGAAGAAAAAGGCTTTGAAATAATCAGTGCCGAATTTGAATGGATCCCGGTAGACACCAAAGAACTTTCTGCCGAACAGGTGGCTGAAGTAGAAAAGCTGCTGGAGAAGCTGGAAGAGGATGAAGACGTAAAAAATGTGTTTCACAACATGCGTTAGATGAAACTGAATGATAAAATAAGGAAGAAATGATGTTCAGTTTTGGACTTTTTGCCACACACACCCCATATTTAATCTTAGCAGCACTATACATGTGCTATATGGGAAGTTGGCTTATTTCTTCCTTATTTCCCCAGCTAACAGTTGAGGTTCCATCCCAGTCCCAACAAACGGTTGTCATTGAACAGGTTGTACACACATGGGTTGAAGCTGGAACAGTTACCTCAAATAATACTCACCCTTATGCTGTAAAGCATCTAACTATACGTACCACCGAAATTTACGTTCCTCCCATTTTTGAGGTGGTGGGCCATATCTGTCTGTCTCCTGTTCTCGGACCCAGGGGCATTTACATCGGGCAGCTATACAACCGTCCCCCACCCCATCGGTCATAAAATTTCAAGACAAAATTCACATGTTTGCACAAGTGCTACATGCATTATCCTAATGTATGGTAAGGATAAAGTAGTTGCATGTGCTTGACATCAATATAATTTCTCCCAAAATTAATGTTTGCTATTTTATGTCAAATCAATAAAATTACTATTTATGCGTACACAATTGTTTATACCTGCAATATATATTGCTTTAGCCCTATTTTCCTGCAAAAAAGATGAGGAAAAAACACCCCTAACTGCACACAGCGTAGTAATTAATGCAACCAGCCATGAAGATTGGGTGTATTTTTCGTTCGAAAAAGACACGGTGGTAACTGTGACCGACCCAGCGCATTCGCTCGATTGGGATATTGCTTTTCAGCGGTTCATGATTAAGACCAATGGTGGAAAAAACGGTAGCGGCGAGGCTGGCGTGGCCATTGCCGACACAGCACGCACCGGTGAGGATGGCCTAAATGCTGTTATCCATGTAAATGATACGGTAAATTTTACTGTTGATGATACGGTAATCGTTTACGGCTACAACCCTGCCAATCCTTCCGTTCCCACCATTACCAAATACGTGCTGAATCCCATTCTGATGAACTGGTATAAGCGCGAAGATACCCCAAATGGTTCAATGATTGTAAGCCGGAAATGGATATACTATTTCCGCACTGCCAAAGGCAAATTTGCCAAATTTTATATCAAAAATTATTACAACGACGAAGGAACATCGGGATACTATACGCTGGTGTACAAATACCAGAACGATGGATCACGGTCGCTTGAATAAACAACACAGGTTGTAGCCAAACATGTCGGGGGTATGAGTCATTCCGATGCCCCCTTGACTAAAAGTAATTACCCTCATTTCTATGGAAAACGTGATAGTTATGGAATACAAATGAATAAATCAGGAAAAATAGGCTTAGCCATCGGGCTATTGATGATTGGTGAAGGAATATTACATGCCCAGAATCAATTAAGGGGCAAGGTCATCGATGCTCAAACCCATGAAGCGCTGGGTGGCGTAAAGGTATGGATCAAAACCCACAATCGGGCCGCAATAACTAACGATTCCGGACAATTTATTATTTCAATTCCACCGTCCGACGGAGGAATTATAGAAATTTCAATGCTTGGTTACAACACTGTAACCGATACGCTAACAACCTGGGACAATAGGGAAAAAATCTACCAGCTTACCCCGTCGGTATCCGATATAGATGCAGTGGTAATTACCGCCAGTCGGATGTTACAGCCCATAAAAAATACACCTGTGCTTACCCAGCTGTTGCCAGTAGAGCAGCAGCTACGCATGGGAAATTTCACGGTTACCTCTACCCTCGAACGTGAGGTTGCAGGACTCGATAAAACAAATTTTGGGTACCGCCCCAAATTAACTTTTCAGGGATTAGGGGCACGCTACATGTTGTTTTTGATTGATGGCGAAAGGATGGCCGGCGAAATGGATGGAGATATTGATTATTATCGACTCAACCTCGATAATATCGATCGTATTGAGATTTTGCGAGGACCGGCCTCGGTAGTTTATGGTTCCAATGCAATAAGTGGCGTCATTAACCTTATTACTCGTAAGCCACAGGCAGAATTTGAAGCAGGGACTTCATTGCGGTACTCCAAATTCAATGAAACTAGCTTTAACGTATATGCCGGCGGAAACAAAAATCGGTTTTCGTATCTTTCCTCATTCATTAGCAACCATACCGATGGTTATGATCTGACTCCTAATGAGCCCTATTCGAAAAATCAGGAAAGATATACCAACGTAGCTTTCAATCAGCGATTTGACTATAACATTTCGAACCATACTACCTTTACCCTTAAGGCAAATGCTTATTATAACAGAATTTATGACGGGATAGTAGATGTTCGCGCTATTGATCATGGCTACGCAGGTCAAAGTATCTTTGCAAAAATCGATCATCAATTTACCGATAGCATCCACTCTATGTGGTCGTATGCCATGGACCGATTTGTCAATTACAACATTCTGCTAAATCGCAATGACAAGCACAACAAAACCGCCTCCGATGTACTGCATACGCTACGATGGTTGTACGATGCCAATACGCCATGGGGGCACTGGACGGGAGGTGTAGAAGCAACCTATGAAAACCTGTTTTCCGATAAACTTTCGACTCCCCATGTAAACCTATATACAATGGCTGCTTTTTTGCAAAACGATTACCGTATATCCTCAAAATATTCGGTCGTAACTGGTACTCGTGCCGTATACTACTCAAACGGTAAATACAGCATGGTACCATCGGTATGTTTTGTTATCCGGCACGAACCTCTGATTTTCCGTACTTCCTTAGGCAAAGGTTTTCGTTCGCCAACGCTAAAGGAAATGTACTACTATTTCGATCATCAGGGCATGTTCCAATTGTTAGGGAACAAAAACCTGAAAAGCGAACGTTCAAACTATGTGAGTACCTCCCTTGAATATCGTGAGAATAATATCAATTTTGGTATCAACGCCTATTACAACTATCTCAGCGACATGATCTACCATACGCTGGTTGCAGAACAAACCTTTCAATACATTAACATCAACAGGGCAAGGGTAATGGGTGTAGATTGGCTCTCGAAATGGCAGCCTGTTCGAAATCTGATATTTAGCTTTAATGCCTCTTACATCAATGCGGTAAACCTATCAACCGATAGCGCCATGTATAATGTTGCCCCTTTCTCTGCAACGGGAAGCATCTCTTACAGCTGGTATTTTAAAAAACACTGGAAAGTGATCCTCGATCTATCCGACAAATACACAGCCGCACGAACCTACGAACCTGTCGGTACGCTTATCTATCGCGACCCCGCTTTCCATTATTGGAAATTTACCTCGATGTTGCAATACAAAAATGCAACGCTGAGTATCGGAATCGACAATCTATTCAACAAAATAATGCCCTATAGCCTGGGAAACATTTCGCCCGGACGACGATTTTTTTTCGTAATCAACTATCATTTAGCAAAATATTAACCGACAATACTCCATAAAAATTGCATCTTCAATGATAAAATGTAAGTTTTTGCCAGCTTTATTCCAATTAACCCCAGGAATACCGAAAAATGTCACCGGCTTGAGACCTGCATGTGCAAATGAACCCTTGAAAATTTACCGACAAAATCGGCTTTTTAGCCGATTTTTTGTTTTTAAACTTTGAATCTTATCCTAATTTTACACATACAAACAAATAAAAGCTATTCATGACAGATATTTGCAATACCAACCTTTCACCCTCTACCCGCGCTGCTCGAAAGCTGATAATAGGCATTATTCTATTGATATACGGCACCATTCTTCTGTTTGACAATATGGGCGTGCTCCCCGTGCTAATCCGTCAATTATTTTACAGCTGGCAAATGATTTTAATATTGCTGGGGATACTTACCGTGATTTCTCATAAGGGATCGGTCAGTGGGCTTGTTCTTATAGCCATTGGGATATTTTTTATGCTTCCCAAGTTTTTTAATGTCCCCTACAATTTTGCCCAGCTATTCTGGCCTTTTCTTTTGATATTGCTGGGTTTATTAATCATTTTTCGACGCAATAGCAATGTTCACCATTATCCGCGTCGTTACTGGCATGCAAATGAAGGTGATACATTGCACCACGATTATGCCAGCGAAACCAATCCTAACGATTTTATAGACGTAGCCAATATTTTTGGGGGGAACAAGCAAATAATAGTTAGCCAGCAATTCAAAGGGGGTAAAATTACCTGTATCTTTGGCGGTTCAGAACTCGACTTTACCCATGCCCAGCTTGCAGAGGGCACCCATGTAATTGACATGGTATGTATTTTTGGTGGTGCCTCTTTGATTGTACCTTCCGACTGGGAAGTACGAACCGAGGTGGTGTCGATACTGGGAGGTTTTGCCGACAAACGTCATGCTATTCCCAGCATGCACGACAAAAATAAAATATTAATCATCAAAGGGGTGACTTTTTTTGGAGGAGGTGAGATTAAAAGCTATAAATAGCCCATGACACCGCATCCCATACTAAAAAATCTGAAAAACCTGCTCATTTACCTAAGTGCATGGCTACTGTATGTAGGCGTGAGTTTTGCTTGGCATTATTTCAATTCGCCCCTATCCTTGGCTGCAAGCCTTACCAATTCTCTTTTAATGGGTATTTTTGGCTCGTTGCTGGGAATTGCTATCTGGTATGCTGTGCTATACAGCTACCCCGAAAAGGTTGGTACGTTCAATACCTTTGTCAATCACCTGCTGGCTGCTATCATCTTTATCTCAATACAAACTTTTCTTATCATTTCCATAAATAAATATTATTTCAACTCCTCAGATTACGAGTTTATTAGCCGACACATTATCCGATGGATTGGTCCCAGCGTATTTTTTTATGTAGCATTTGTACTGGCTTATTATATCTACATTTACCGCATCAATCTGCAAGAAAAAAAACAGGAAGAGGTACGACTTACCCGAATGGTGAAGGAAGCTGAGCTAAATCTGCTAAAATCCCAGCTCAATCCACACTTTTTGTTCAACAGCCTGAACTCTATCAGTGCACTTACCCTTACCGACCCCAAAAAAGCCCAGGAGATGATAATCCTGCTTTCAGATTTTCTGCGCTATTCGCTGGCACGTGATGGTCGGCAACTCTCCTCCCTTACAGCAGAGCTGCAGAATATCGAGCGATACATGAAAATTGAAAAAATACGTTTTGGGGATCGTGTTCGTTACACGGTAAACGTTGAACCAACTGCTCTTTCGAGTACCCTGCCCGTAATGATTCTGCAACCAGTTTTTGAAAACGCCATCAAACATGGAGTAAGCGAAAGTGTAGAAACAGTGAATATTGAGCTAAAGGCAATGCTTGAATACAATTATCTTATCATTACCGTAGTAAATAACTTTGACCCCACCTCTCCCTCCAAAAAAGGAGCCGGAGTTGGACTTAAAAACATCGAGGAGCGGTTAAAGCTTATCTACCACAACGAAGGTCTTATTAAATATAGAAAAGAAAATAATATCTTTGAGGTAAAACTCATTATTCCCCAGTAATCAATTGATCTTATGGAAAATATACGAGCTATAATTGTTGAGGATGAAGAACCCGCCAGGGTGGTACTGCGTGAATATCTTAAAAATTTTCCCAGGATTAATCCTATTGCTGAAATTATAGACGGTTTTAATGCGGTTAAAGCTATTAATGAACAAAAGCCCGATCTGCTATTTTTGGACATTCAGCTTCCAAAACTTACTGGCTTTGAGGTACTGGAACTTATTGAACACATGCCCGTGATTATTTTTACAACTGCCTTCGACCAGTACGCTATTCAAGCTTTTGAAAAAAATGCTGCCGACTATCTGTTGAAGCCTTTCTCGGAGGAAAGATTTGCAATGGCTATCCAAAAGGCCATGGATAAGCTGGCAATCCGACAAAACGATAGTACTACCGTAAAAAAAATGGTCGATTACCTATCGTCGAGCCCAAACCTCCTCGACCGAATTGTGGTAAAGACCAACTCATCCATAAAAGTCATTCCCCTTGACCAAATCGTATATCTTGAAGCACAGGACGATTATGTGATGATATACACACCTACGGGCAAACATTTGAAAGAAAAAACCATGAAATACTTTGAAACCCATTTGCCCGACCGTCAGTTTGTGCGTATTCATCGGTCGTACATTGTCAATATCGATTATATTGCCCAGATTGAGCACTTTTCGAAGGAGACCTATCTGGCCATCCTCAAAAATGGAACCAAGCTTAAAATCAGCGACTCGGGATACAAGCTGCTTCGCGAGCAACTGAATTTTTAACCAAAAGAGTGCCGATAGATTATTGGATTATCCATTTATGATTCTGAGTTAATTATGCCAAATCCTTCATTAGAGAAGGTTTGCTAAAAGAACTCGTTAAAAAAAAGAAAACACCAGGGCTACGCCCCTCAACTCGACGAAGTTTGCATCTTCATCGAACTTCAATCGTGATTCCTGTTGTCAGGCAGCTCCAAAACTATCTTATTTTGAAATTTCAATGCTTTTTGTTTCTTAATGCGGTATTTCGTGCAGTCAATAATACAAATATCGGCAAAAAAGGACAAGCCCCATCGGTGCGCGGCACAACTCGCCCCACTTGCGGCGTGGCTCAGATAGCGTCGCTTGCACAGGCCACCGGCTACGATCCGCTCTCGATTCATTGCCGGGTCGGGCTTTTGGCCAAAGGGCTAGCAGCTGGCTAAAACTTTGCCCATTTTGTCGCTGGGGCAATGATTAAAAAATTAAAAAAATTATTCGGGCAATGAAAATTTTTTTAACAGGAAATCAGTGTTAAAAATCGCTATTGACAAATACAATAACCTTACCCCCATCTCCTCTCCTTAGCAAAGAGTGGAAGAGAAAAAGGGGGAGTTGCTCATTCAGGTTCGAAAAAATAAAAAGTATTTTCTACAGCTAATTTTACGCTGTTGCTCTATCTTTCCTCTTCTTTTGCCTTGATGCAACTGGAGAATGCCACTACTTTAAAAAGAATTATAAAAATACGGGTTAAAGAAAAACAAGATATTTATGAAACACCCATGTTCCTTCGAACGCAAACACAATAGTGATAAAATTGCGAACATGGGTGTTCCATCATACCTTTAAAAATTAATTTTATTATGATGAAATTTAACTATCAGATCAGCCTGGTCTTTAAAAGGCAGAAACCCGATACATAATACATTATGCACCAGGCCCTACGGTCGACGAAGCCGTAGCATCGTCACTGTATACAACATTTTTTTTTAAAAAATTGCCACGATTCCTGAGAATTTTTTAAATCAATCTCAATTATACGTAAAAATTGCCGGCCAGAACATTAAATTGCTATAATAAACCAGCTCCCGAGAAGGGATCGGCTAATTTTGTCCAGAAGTCTTTATGGTGCCAGCAATGATGTTCCAACAGTTTCGATATCTGGAAATAAGAATGTACTATAATACTTAAATCCTATCAATACTTCTTTATCGGATATGTGTAGGTCATTGGATTTTTACAGTCGTCTTTTTTCAATTGCTGGGTAAAACATTTCATTGCAGGGCTGGTAATCAATACGTGCATTCCACCTGAAGGATATTATCGCAACCAACCCCATTGAAGGCTAGCTATCACCGAAAACCTGGCAAATGAATCTTTGGGATTACGTGTGAAATAGCTATTACCAGGTTAATTAACCGGTCGAAGGCTTTCGGCGGGCTGATATAACCGGCCCTGCCAGGTATTTTTTTCTTCCAGTTTTTTTTCAAAGCGCCGAATGATGTCGTTGGTACGAAGCAATCCCCATCCCGGTCCTTCGAGGTACCAGGGAGGAACCTCACCGGCAATACGCTCGATAACAAAATAGGGATTAAGTCGCTCTACGACAGCACATATCAATTCAAGGTATTCGTCGAGGGTATAATGTTTGAAGAAGCTGGGATTACTTCGGTACATTCGGGCCATTGCCGTGTTTTTCACGATCTGTAGCTGGTGAAATTTAATAGTATTGAGCGGCAGAGAAGAAATGATTTTTACGGCATCAATCATCATTTGTTCTGTTTCATAGGGAAAACCGAGGATAAAATGTGCTCCTGTTTTAATTCCATACTTTTTTGTAAGTTCAAGTGCCCAAACGGATTGTTCAAAGGTATGACCCCGATTTATTTTTTCAAGGGTAGTATTGTAAACCGATTCGACGCCATATTCCACAATAATGTAATATTTTTCGGCCAAACGGGCGAGATATTCAAGTTTTTGCTCATCGATACAGTCGGGGCGCGTACCTATTACCAGTCCTATTACCTGAGGAAACTGTAGGGCCTCCTCGTACATTCTTTTTAGCTCCTCCAGTGGCTTGTAAGTATTTGAATAGGCCTGAAAATAAGCCAGATACATCTTAGCCGTCCGGTATCTTTCCCGATGAAACTCCACCCCCTCCTGTAGCTGCCGGGTAATCGACTTGGAAGGATTATTATAGGAAGGATTAAAAGCATCGTTATTGCAATAGGTACAACCCCCATAAGCCACTGTTCCGTCGCGATTGGGGCACGTAAAACCCGCATCAATGGTAAGCTTTTGTACCCGATGCCCAAAAATTTGCTTGAAGTATTCGGGATATGCGTTGAAACGTCGATTATGTCGCCACGGGTATTCCAAGGTTTTTTGATTTTTAGGAAAATGTTATTTAAGCAAATCAAAAATTTCCGAAATAGAACAATTAACCCGCCAAAGTGTTGAGTAGTAGTGTAGCAACAAAGATAAAAGTTTTTTCGCCAGAATAACTTATCAGCACGTAAAAACATGCATAGTTCCGGCAATTATTTTTAAAACAGCTCGTCTTAATTATAACTTTAATTAAAATTGCTGAGATAGTCTGATACCATGGCTAAAGCAGGAAAACTTGCGTATTGTTGTAATTCATTGTATTTTGCAGTCGTTTTTTGGAATATACAAACATCATTGGCTATATGAGAAGATGGAACGTATATCTGGGAGTGGTTGCATTGGCATGGCATATAACGGGAGTGGTTCAGGCTCAAAAAAAGATAACAAAGGAAGAATACATAGAAAAATATAAAAAAATTGCCGTAGAGGAGATGAAACGCAGCGGTATACCAGCCAGTATTACCTTAGCGCAAGGTCTGATAGAATCGGGCAATGGTAACAGCACGCTTGCTCAAAAGGCGAACAATCATTTTGGCATAAAATGCCATAATTGGGATGGGGAAAAACACTATCACGACGATGACGCAAAAGACGAATGCTTTAGAAAATACGATAACGCAGAAGAATCGTACCGCGACCATACCGATTTTCTCATGAAAACTCCACGATACCGCTTTCTTTTCGATTACCGGTCCGATGATTATAAAAGTTGGGCGCATGGACTTCAAAAAGCAGGCTATGCAACCAGCAAAACCTACGCACGTGATTTAATTCGTACCATTGAAGAAAATAAGCTGTATATTTTTGACAGTGGCGACTATACCCGGCAGGTTAATCTTAGTCGCAAGGATTCGGATGAAAATTTTACAATTACCTTAAAAAAAAGGAAAATATACGAACGAAATCGTATCAAATACATTATTGCTCAAGAAGGGGATAACCTGGCCTCGTTAACAAAAGAGTTTGATTTATTTTCATGGCAGCTTAGAAAATATAACGATTTGCCCGAAGGATACGAAGTCCGACCCGGTGAAGTATTGTATATCCAGCCCAAACGTTGTCGGGCCGAAGTGGGTAACGATTTTCATATCGTAAAAAAAGGGGAAACCATGCATGCCATAAGCCAGCTCTATGGCATTAAACTTAAAAAATTGTATCGCCGCAACCGAATGGAACCTGGCACCGAACCCGTAGAGGGGCAAAAAATCTGGTTACGCAAAACCATTCCCCGAAGTGAAGTGCAAAAGCCTAATACATCGGACGGTAAATAAATATGCTGCCAGAAGGATTTGTTTTCTCGAACATGGTCGTCGACGACCCACCTACAAAAATCAACATCCTTCCATGGCATACCAGTCCTGCACCACACAAATCAACGCTGATTCTACCCGCATTTTGCCACGAATTATCCACAGTGTTTAGCACATAAACATTATAATCGAGACCCGATTTATCGGCACCAGCAGCCATATATATTTTCCGGTTATAGACGATTGTACTAAAATAAGAAATTTGTGCCGGAGGCTGAACCCCTTTTGAAACATTGCTGGTTGATACATTTAACACCTGAAAATCGCCCCCATCGGCAAAAAGATATATATTATTATCAATAGCTACCGAACTCCTTACTTTTTTTAATGGTTTAGCCTCTTGGCTGAAACTTAGGGGCACAACCTGCCATTTGCCCGTGGCTTCGTTGAAAGTTTCAAGGGTTCCCCTATCATCGCCATACACAGCATATAGCTTATTGCTACAGATTTCAAGTGCAAATTCGGCACGTTTTTGCAACATGCCCAGCGTGCGTTCGTTCCACCTGCGCGTATTTAAATTAAATTCATATACGGTATTTGTCGGCACCCCGCTGGCATTATAGCCGCCCGCAATGATAATCCTGTCTTTGTAATAAGTAGCCCCATAAAAATGCCGAACAAAGCCAGAACGGGCTACTACCTTAAAAGCTCCCTGCGATGGAAAAAATTCATAGATTACTATGCTGCTATCCGTGAGAATACCCGGCGAAATGTTAAACTTTGATTCGAGAAACCGGCTGCTACCCTGCGTCAAAATATAGTAGGTGCCCGGAGCTACAATTACCCTGGGTAGGAAAAAAGGACTAACCTGCTGAACATCCTGGGTAAAACCTACGTGTGATGATGCCAACCAAAAAAGTATTAAAATTAGGCTTACCCCTTTCCGTTTGTAACAATAATTATTCATAAGCATTTTTTTATAAAATTACTAAATTTTTATCGTGCAATGATATTTCTTTTACGAAACCTTTCCAGCAAGTTTTCGTTAATGATTGAACTTAAAAAATTAGCATGACTTTATGAAAACTAATCAATCGAAACAACTATTGCTATTGAACCATGGAAGGTCAATAAATTGTATAATTTACTTCTACGTATGCAAAATTGATAATTGGATGTAATAACTAATTCAATTATGCAAAATATTGTTTCCTTATTATCTGAACTCGAGAATGGTTGTAGCAACGACACCATTTTTGTAATTTTCGACAGGAAATACAAAATTGCTTATATTTCTCCAGAAGCAGTTCGGCAACAATTAGCCTTCCATCCCAATACCTTAAAAGGCAAAGAGCTTATAAACCTGGTTGATCCTATTGATGCCCCCCTGATCATTTCAGGAATATCGTTCGACACCTTTGAACCCCAGCATATTGATTACCTACAGCTGCTATGTGCCGATGGTACCTCAATGGGGTATTCGGCATATTTTCAAAAGCTACATTTTATGCATCAGGGAGAAGAGCTAATGTTGGCCATACTTAAGAACAAATTACAAAGTATTCCATTCGCCGAAAATTTAAATGCCATTATTGTCAATGCAATCAATACCAGCGAAGAAGCTCTTGCCATTGTGGATGCAGATGCCAGAATATGGTATGCCAATCAAACGTTTTTACGTTGGTATGGGCTTACAGAGGTTGAGATAAAAACCTTGCCTTTTTACGATATCGATAGCGAAACTAATAACCCTGAAAAATGGGAAATTCTTAAAGCAAACTTACAGGAAAATTTCTACAAACACATCGAAATATCCTTTGTAACTGGTACAGGCACAACCATTGAGATAGAAAGACGCTGGCGGATACACAGGGAGGGGAGTCAAATGTTGTACGTGTGCTCGATGCTCCCCATCAAGGAACGAAAAGAGAACGAAAAAAAAATCCACAAAACGCTGGAACGCCAACATATTCTGTCGCAAATAGCTTTTATACTAAATACCCACGAAAATTTTGAGTATAAAATCAACGAGGCATTGCGACTGCTGGGAAACTATTTACGGGTCGACCGGGTACTGATATTTCAAAATATCCTCAGCAACAAGGCAGTCAGCTGTTCCTACGAATGGCATTCGGAAGAATTTTTGCCGCGTCGTTTCGAACTGCAGGCTATACCCTACTCCCTGATGCCCGAACTTTCGGCACAATTTGCAAATAATAAATTTTTGATTTACGATGGGATAGCGAATGTCCCAACCGAATATACCCCCTATTTTCGGCCATACGAAATCCATACCCTGATGGCCATTCAACTGAAATTAGATGTTCGTACCCCCCTGGGATTTATGTGCATTGTCGATCACAAGCAACGACACAGCTGGAAAGAAAGCGACAAACGTTTTATACTTACTTTCTGCGAAATACTGACCAGCGCATTTCGCCAGAAGCAAAACATCGACATGCTTGTAAAAAGTGAAAGACGTTTTAGAGAATTAGCCGAGCTATTGCCCGAGATGGTATGTGAGGCTGCTATCAATGGAAAAATTATTTTCGCAAATAAACACACCCAGGTACAATTTGGATTTACCGAGAACGAACTGGCAAAAGGAATCATTTTCTTCAATTTTTTTCATCCCAACGACCGTCAGCGAGTGCTCGACAATTTTGAGAAACTCCTCAGCGGATTGAATATCAACAACGAAGAGTATATCATCATCAATAGGGAAAAGCGCGAAATCCCGGTATTGTTGTACATGAACATCATCATGCAAGACCATCTGCCAATTGGTCTTCGGGCAGTGATTATCGACATTTCCGACCGCAAAAAACGCGAAAAACATCTTGAAAAAATAGCTTCTACGATTGAAACTTCTCCCTTTGCCATCCTCGAAGTCGATGAGGAAGGAAATCTCATTTGTCTCAACGAAAAAGCCCAACAAATTAAACCCCAGCTTTCGGAACATCAGGCTACCTTGAACCGTCATACGCAAGCTGTAGTGGAAACTAAAAATCAGCTATCACATCCACTCAATATCAAGGGGCACGAATATCGTTGCCTGTACAATTATAATGAGCATACCCACCGGGTTAATATTTACATCATTGAATAATAACATTAATTAACAAATACAAATAATAGTCGCTTTAGCACTTTGCGGATACGAATACACAAGGATAAACCCCTTTCATAGAAAAAAGATTGTTTCGACCGGCTCAACGACAGAGGATTAATGATCCATGAGGGTTTATATAATTTTGCTCCCCCACCCTCTAAAATCGTATGGATAAGACGCTATTTTATCCCAACATACCATTTCTTCTTCACAAACAACACATTAGTAAATTATGCTTTTTACTGAAAAAGCTATGCTGTTTTTAATAGTTTTTTTAAATTTAAAGCAAAAAAACGCATGAATCTGTCGCCAACTCAATTAAATCAAATACAGAAACTTGGTATCTCTATCGAGGATATCGAAAAGCAGCTTGCTGTTTTTAGGGAAGGTTTTCCCTTTGCCCGGCTGGTTCGACCTGCTACAGTAAATGATGGTATCATCAAGCCATCCTCGCAAGACATTGCAGAATGGGTAAAGGTATATGAAGAATATCGTGCACAGCTCGAAATAGTAAAGTTTGTACCAGCGTCGGGCGCAGCCAGCCGAATGTTTAAAGGACTATTTGAATACCTGAATACGCAGCAACCCAATAACGACACCGAACTATTGCTACAACATCTCGAAAAATTCCCCTTCTATAATGACCTTTTTCGATGCTTTGCTGATCAGGGCAAAGATCTCGCAGCATACTTCAATCTTACCGGTCTGAAAGCAATCGTCGAACAACTGATCACGGAAGAAGGTTTGGGTTATGGATTCAAGCCCAAAGGATTGCTTAAGTTTCACCACTATCCCGATGGGGATCGAACTGCGGTAGAAGAGCATCTGGTTGAGGCGCTTCTGCATGCCAAGGGACGCTCTGGGGTAAAGATACATTTTACGGTTTCGCCCGAACACGAGGCACTTTTCCTTGCTGAATTTGAAAGGCTACGCAAAAAATATTCCACCGAGCAATTCGAGCTGACCCATTCTTTCCAAAAACCCTCGACCAACACAATTGCAGTCAATGAAAATAATGAACCATTTTTAGAGGCCGATGGCACCTTCGTTTTCCGTCCCGGAGGACATGGTGCACTTTTGGAGAATCTCAATAGCATTGCAGCCGACCTTATTTTCATCAAAAACATTGACAACATTGCTCCCGATCGCCTCAAACCACTATCGGTTCAATACAAAAAGGCATTGGGGGGCTTAGCTCTTAAGATAAAACATCAAATAACCGACTTTCTAACCTACCTCGAATGGCACGACTGCTACACCCAAAAACGTAAGCACGAAATTGCTCAGTTTATGCAGTTCTTCTTAGGCATCCATGTGCCAGAAGATCTGGATAATTCAATCTTCGCAGGCTACATAAAATCAAAGCTCGACAAACCCATCCGCATTTGTGGAATGGTGAGAAATACAGGAGAACCAGGGGGAGGCCCCTTCTGGGTTCTTAATCGCAAAAGCGAACCTACCCTGCAGATCATCGAATCGTCGCAGGTTAATCTCAACAATAGCCAGCAGAAAGAAATTTTTTCAAAAGCCACCCACTTTAATCCTGTCGATATGGTATGCATAACCAAAGATTTTGCAGGGAACAAGTTTAACCTCTTCAAATATCGCGATGATAAGGCAGGCTTTATTACCGAAAAAACATATCAGGGCAAAAAAATAAAAGTGCAGGAATTGCCCGGATTGTGGAATGGAAGCATGGCTCACTGGATCACTGTTTTTGTCGAGATACCTGTTGAAACCTTTACACCCGTAAAAACCTTCACCGATTGGCTCAGAAACGAACATCAAAACAAATTTTAATATTACTTCAGCTATGATAAAACCTACCCACATCGAACACATTGGCATTGCAGTAAGCAACCTGCAGGAAGCTATACGTTATTACGAGGAAGTATTGGGGCTCGAATGTTATGCGATTGAGGAAGTAGCCGACCAGAAAGTAAAAACCGCATTTTTTAAAATTGGTGATACCAAAATAGAACTGCTCGAAAGTACCGATCCAGAAGGTCCTATCGGCAAGTTTATCGAGAAAAAAGGACCTGGCATACATCATATAGCCTTTGCTGTTGAGAATGTCGAACAGGCACTCAAAGAAGCCGAATCAAAAGGCGTACAGCTTATCGATAAACAGGCTCGCAAGGGAGCTGAAAACCTGAATATAGGTTTCCTGCATCCCAAATCGACTTTTGGCGTACTTACCGAACTGTGCAGCAAATAATTATCGTACCAACACAGCCATAATCAGGTTCATTTAGGCTGAATCTATGTAGTTTTCAATCTAAGTGTTATATTTGTCCCATCATTCAAAAAAAATGATGGAAAGATTTGTATTGACGAAATTTGCCAATAACCGATAATTAAAAAAATGCATTAAATTTGAGTAATTGAAACTGGGCAAGATGAATTGTATAATCATAGACGACGATAAATTGTCGAGAAAGATTCTGGAGGGGTACATACAGAAAACAACGGGTATAAATCTGGTGGGATCATTTTCCAATGCGCCGGATGCCATTCGTTTTCTGAAGCACAAAAGCGATGTAGAGGTTATTTTCCTCGACATAGAAATGCCCGAAATGAGTGGCATTGAATTTTTAAAATCAGTTGTTGACCTGCCACAGGTAATCATGACCTCCTCGAAAGGCAAGTATGCGCTCGATGCCTTTGACTTCGACGTTGCTGATTTTTTGCTCAAACCATTCACCTACAACCGGTTTACCCGAGCTATTGAAAAGGTGATGAACAACATTCAACGGCACAGCTTGAATCTGGCAAACAAAAAGAACGAAATCTTTATCAAAAAGAACAGTACGCTGGTCAAACTGCGCTATGACGAGATTCTCTATATCGAAGCACTTGAAAACTATGTTGTTTTTAACACCTACAACGAAAAATACACAGTCCATAGCACCATGAAATCTCTGGTCACCAAGCTCCCGGAAATGTTTATCAGGGTGCACCGATCCTATATCATCAACCTCAATGCAATTAACGAGATTGATGATAACATCATCCTGATACGTACCAATGATGGGGATATAACCATACCCATCGGCAAAGCATACAGGGAGAACCTGCTCAACAGGCTCCAGAAATTTTAGCTATATGCCTTCTTCTGTCCTGACAACCAAAATTTTACTGTAGTAATATTTCCCTACTTTCACCCCCTTGATAGATGAAAGATTGTTTGGTGTTGACGTGCGATTACATGGTATCCAATGCCGGATTCAAATTATTGATAAACAACCTGAACATTTAAAACCGCAAAGTCCTCGAAAGAAGCTGCCAATACCGACATTCATTCTTTGCAAGATTAGCAAAAAATTGCCCCCTCGACGGTTATTCCTACAAATATCAGCTATTTATGTATTCTCTCACGGAAGGCTCGGGATAAATAGTATCCGTAGAATCAGCAAAAAATTCTACTTAAGCAACCGGGATTAAAATAAGCTAAATGACAAAATTGGGCTTAACTTTGCACAAAGCAAAAAGCAAGATGGAACAACACACAGCATACGTCCTGCTATCGGGGGGACAAGATTCTTTTGTGAGCCTGATATGGGCTTTAAAAAATTTTCAATCGGTAGAAGCGGTAAGCATAGCCTACCAGCAACAGCATAGCAAAGAATTACAATACGCAGCCCGGCTGGCCGAAAAATATCAGGTTAAACACTTGATATACAATATCGATAACTTTTTCCGTCAGCTTACGGTAAGCTCGCTGCTCGAGGGTAAGGATCATAACCAGATGCACCAGCTCGACGAGTCGTTGCCTGCCAGCTTTGTACCCAACCGTAATGGAACCTTCCTCACTATCATTGCCACCCACGCCTATCGGTACCAACTGCCTCAGATTCATCTGGTCACCGGCGTCTGTCAGACCGACTACTCGGGATACCCCGACTGCCGCGACAATTATATCCGGGCTAAAGCGCTGGAACTATCGCTGGGCCTCGATGTCCCTGTATACATTCACACCCCGCTTATGTGGAAAAACAAGGCTGAAATATTCCAGATGGCTGAAGAATTAGGCGTACTAAACGATCTGATCGAAAACACGCTAAGTTGCTACAACGGTAACGAAACCCTGCATCCCTGGGGCCGGGGTTGCGATAACTGCCCGGCGTGTCACCTGCGGAAAAATGGTTACGAAAAATTTTTAAAACTCAAGCAGTCATGACCGTCGTCAACGATGAATATTATGTCAGTGAGATATTCCGATCAATACAGGGCGAAGGGAACTACGCCGGGGTAAATAGCCTCTTTATTCGCTTTCAATTTTGCCAGCTTACCTGCAACTGGTGCGACAGCAAATATACCTGGTATGCAAAATCGGGGCAATTCAGACAATATCGTTTAAAAGAATTGCTGCAACTGATTGACGAATCGCCCTGCCACCATATCATTCTCACAGGCGGTGAACCCACCCTGTATCGTCTCGATAGGTTGTACCTGCCATACAAACAATTCCACGTCGAAACCAACGGCAATATTATTCCTACTAAGCCCCTTAACATCAAGCTGGCCGATGGAACACACATCGTACGCGAGGCGATGGACGAAAAAATCATTGAACGCTACAACTGGGTAGTATCGCCCAAGCTAAAAAACGCCTATCAGGATATTGATCGGGAGGCACTTCACTTCTGGAGTTCTCGCGCGTATGCCATTTTTAAATTTATTATCCGCGCAGCCGACGATCTGGAAGAAATAGCCTACTGGCAGAATGAATGCAATATAAATGCCAACCGCATTTATGTGGGACTCGAGGGTATATCGCTACATTCACAGCTTCGGCCCGAACTGGTTGATAAAATTATAGAAAGCGGATATCACTTCTCGCCCCGACTACATATCATACTTTGGGGTAATATTAGAGGTAAATAGCCAACAATTTTTTATCAAATTGGGAAAAAAATTACTTTTGTAGTTTAAATCTCAACAATATTAGTCTTACTAAAAATTTATAGCCGTGGATATATTTGATAAAATTGAAAGGAACCGTGGCCCGCTGGGGCAATATCAAAACGATGCCGAAGGATATTTTATGTTTCCCAAGCTGGAAGGAGAAATAGGCCCTTACATGAAATTTAAGGGCCGGATGATGCTTAACTGGAGTTTAAATAATTATCTGGGATTAGCCAATCATCCCGAGGTACGCAAAGCCGATGCCGAAGCTGCTGCCCAGTATGGATTGGCCTACCCCATGGGAGCTCGCATGATGTCGGGACAAACCGACAAACACGAAGAGCTGGAGCAGAGACTTGCCCGATTCGTTAAAAGAGAAGCCGCTTACGTGGTAAACTATGGTTATCAGGCCATGTTCTCCATTATAGATACCCTACTCAGCCGGAACGATGTAGTGGTGTACGACTCCGAAGCACATGCCTGTATCATCGACGGGCTTCGACTGCATATGGGGAAACGTTTTGTGTACCCCCACAACAACATGGAAAAGCTTGAAAAAGAACTTGAACGAGCCAGTAAGTTGGCTGCCGAAACTAAAGGGGGAATACTGGTAATCACCGAAGGCGTATTTGGCATGGCGGGCGATCTGGGTAAACTCGATCAAATTGTTGCCCTTAAGAAAAAATATAACTTCCGCCTGCTTATTGACGATGCTCACGGATTTGGCACCATGGGACCAACCGGTGCTGGCACCGACGAACACTTTGGTGTACAAAACGAGGTAGACATTTACTTTGGCACCTTTGCAAAAAGTATGGCCCTCATTGGTGGATTTGTAGCTGCCCGGAAAAATGTGGTGGACTACCTCCGCTACAACATGCGTTCGCAAATCTTTGCCAAATCGTTACCCATGGCCTGCGTTATAGGCGCACTCAAACGTATGGATTTGATTGAAAACGACCCCTCGCTCCGTAAAAAACTGTGGGACAACGTAAATGCTTTGCAAAGTGGGCTAAAAGCCAAGGGACTCAATCTGGGAAACAGCAATTCACCCGTAACGCCAGTCTTCCTGTCGGGTAACCCCTTCGAGGCTACTGCCGTGGTTTACGACCTGCGCGAAAATTACAATATCTTCTGTTCGATGGTTACCTACCCCGTTGTACCCAAGGGGGTTATAATGCTCCGACTTATACCCACCGCAGCGCACTCGATGGAAGACATCGAAAAAACTATCAAGGCTTTTGCCGAAGTGGCCGAAAAACTTAAAGCTGGTAAATATCAGGCCGATAGAGTTGTGACAGCAAAATAAATATGCTAATAACACACCAACAGGCGAAGGAAACTTCGCCTGTTTTTTTTTAAAAAAACATCACAATGCTTACCCAAGAAATGACTTTCGCGGGATATTGTGCTTCAACAATTCAGTGTACGCTCGTTCAGGTGTAACGGGTTTTACCAAATCCCTAACTTGTATTTTTCGAAAAGCAAATATTTGATGACCCGCAAATACCCCAATAACTTTGGGATAAAATAACATTGTCTAACAAGATACGTTATTAGACTTTTTTATTATATTTCCCACAAATTTACAGGCAAATGTTTTGGCGACTTCTTGTATTTCGGCTAAAGTACTTTTTACTTATCGCTGTGATTGGTTTCTGCAGTATCTTAGAAAGTGGTTGTAGCTCCAAAAAGCATACAATTAGGTCGCGCACTCACGCTGTTCCGGTCAAGAAAAAGAAAAAAACAATCAAAAAGAAGAAAAAAGCGCGTAAGAAGAAAAAAACTATCCGCAAGAAAAGATCAAAAAGTTCGGCACGAAAAAAAATATTGTATCCCTTTAAGTGATTATCCACTCTGAGCCTGAACCTGGCTTACATACTTAATTACATGCGATGCTATTTGATCGAGAGGAAGTACTTTATCGACAGCACCCAGCTTTATGGCCTCATTCGGCATGCCAAAAACCACGCAACTTTTTTCATCCTGAGCAATAGTGTATGCCCCTGCTTCTTTCATTTCGAGCAAACCTCTGGCACCATCATCGCCCATACCCGTCATGATGATACCCACGGCATTGCGGCCAGCATAACGCGCTGTGGACCTAAAAAGTACATCCACCGAAGGACGGTGCCGATTGACCAGCGGTCCTTCCTTGACCTCCACATAGTATTTAGCTCCACTTCGTTTTACCAGCATGTGATAGTTACCGGGAGCTATCAGTGCCTGTCCCCGTACAATAGAATCTCCGTTCTCGGCTTCTTTGACGATAATCTGGCATATCTCATTTAACCTGTTGGCAAACGAACGGGTAAAATGCTCGGGCATGTGTTGTACGATAACAATTCCCGGACAGTCGACAGGCATAGCCTGTAAGAATTGCTGAATAGCCTCGGTACCGCCCGTCGAAGCGCCCACGGCAATGATTAATTCAGTTGTTTTAATCATTGCCCGGCTACCAACCGGGGCATCGGGTATGATAACATCGGCCGAAAGTTTAGGATGAACTACAAGATTATTAACCTGTTTTCGTTTAATACGGGCAACAGCTGCAGCTTTTACGGCATCACAAATGCGTATCCTCGACTCTTCAATAAACTGTTTGGTGTTCATCTGGGGCTTGGTAATGATATCGACAGCCCCATACTCAAGGGCTTTCATACCGGTTTCTGTACCCTCGGCCGTCAGACTCGAAATGACCACTACCGGTATGGGATGCTGCGACATGATTTTTTTCAGGAAGGTCAAGCCATCCATACGAGGCATTTCAATATCGAGCGTGATCACATCGGGAACCTCATTTTGAATTTTTTTGGCAGCAAAAAACGGATCTGACGCAGTTCCCATAACCTCAATCTGGGGATCCGATTCAAGTATACTCGCCAACGTCTGCCGCACCACTGCCGAATCATCAACTATAAGTACCCGTATTTTTTTCATGCCAGCCGTACCTTTCAGATTTCGATTCTCTATATCTGGTTTCCCGTATTCGTTTTCTGAATAATTTTTTGTTTTACTTCGAAGGTCTCGGTATTGTAGAGGATTTTCCGTCCAAATTTGCCCCCCACACTTTGTCCTACAACTGGAATTTTGTATTCCTCCAGCAAATCAAAGGCAATTCGGATATTTCGTGCTCCAATGTTAAACTGCGATGTATTGGTTTGAATAACCTCACCGCCGCCAAATACTTTAGCCTGTAACCTGCTGGCATCGCAACCCAGCGAAACCATTTTTTCTATAAGTTTTTCGATAGCAATATTTCCATATTTGGGCGAAGCAAGTCCCTGACCGTTCCAAAGGGGTAGCATGAAATGGTTGATTCCTCCTATCCGCAGCACAGGATCATACAAACACACCGCCACACAGGAACCCAGAATGGTAGTAACCAGGTGCGGCGTTTTACTTGCAAAAAGAGCGGCCGGATATAAAAAATGTACATTCTCTTCCATACAAACCCTGCTCAAAAGATTTCATCCGTGTCAAATAAAAACTCATTTCCATCGGCAGAAAATCCGGCAATGTTTGTCTTAGCTTCTGGAATGGATATGGTAAATGTTGCACCCTTGTTTATTTCGCTTTTAATGCTAATTTTACCCTGCAAAAGGTCTATAACAGCCTTGTTAATTGACAAACCCAGACCATGTCCCCGGTTAAGGGAATTGATACCCGAATCAAGACGCTTGAACCGATCGAAAATGATTTTTTGATTAGCTTCTGAAATACCCGTTCCAAAATCCTGAACCGAGATATGCACCATCTCTTCATCCTTCCATACCCTTACGATAATTTTGCCATCTTCATAGCTAAACTTTATGGCGTTGCTGATAAGATTGGCGATGGCCAGCTTTACTTTTTCAGGGTCGGTCTTAAAATAAAAAACATCTCCCTTCTCAGGAATTATTTCAAAATTAAATTCAAAGCTGAGATTTTTCTTTTTAGCCTCAATCCTGAAAGAGTCAATGACACTTTTGACCAGATTCTTAAGGTCAACATTAAGAATTTCGGGATAAATTTCCCCCGCCTCTATTTTAGCTGCCAGAAATATGTTTCGAAGCTGAAAATCGAGATTAAAAGCCTCTGAATGTATCAGGGCCACCATCGAAATTACCTTTTTCCAGTTCTCTTTTTTTACCGAAAGAATACTCCGCGAAAGCCCCAGAATAGAGGTAAAAGGGTTGATAATCTCGTTGGTAATATTGGAGATGAAATGACTTTTGAGGGCTTCCGATTCCTCCAGTTTTTTATTTACTATCTTTAATTCCTCGGTAAGCTCTTTTAGTTCCTGGATTGTTTTACGATTCTCTTCAAATCTTCTCTGCAATTCTTCAATAAGTTCCTGGTCGGTCAGTCTGCTCATATTTTCCGATTTTAAATATTATTCAATTTTTACAAATATAGTTGGTTTAATTTGACGCAGGGGAACTGTCATGCCCGTTATCGACTCGGAATGTCCGAGAAAGAAATATCCTCCCGGTTTTAAGTACATGCACAATTTATTGATTACCCGTTCCTGGGTGGGTCGGTCGAAATATATTAAAACATTGCGGCAAAAAATAACGTCGTACATGTCGGGGACCGGATATACGCTTTCCATTAGGTTGAGCCGCATATACGATACTTTTCTTCGTATCTCGGGTATCAATCGTACGGTAGGGTTGGTTCTATCCTTGCTGCGAAGAAAATACTTTTTTAAAATTTGCAGCGGAATACCCTCGATTCGATTTTCCTTGTAAATAGCGTCAAGGGCAGTTTGCAGAATGCGTGTTGAAACATCCGTACCCAATATTTGAAAATCAAGAGTGGGATATTTTTCCCTGCATTCCATGAGTACAATGGCTATTGTGTAAGGTTCTTCTCCGCTCGAACAGCCAGCACTCCAAATTTTCATGGGATATCGCAACTCGGTAGTCCGTGCAAATAGAGGTACAATCTCCTGAGCAAGAAATTCGAAATGGACAGGCTCGCGAAAAAAGTCGGTCTTGTTGGTGCTTACCACATCAATCATGTGGATCACCTCATCCTGTCCCTGTTCACTAAAAACATAATCGACATATTCGCGGAAAGAAGTGATATCTAACTCTCGCAAGCGTTTTTGGAGGCGCCCCTGCAGCATTACCTTTTTGGCAGGGGGCATCTTTATCCCATATTCCCTGTAGATAAATTCGCTCAAGCGTTTAAAGTCCTCGTCCGAAAGTTTCGCTCTGAATATTTCATTCAACCGCTCCAATTGCATAAACTCCTCAAAATCTACTTTACTTCACTATGTTGTTTCAGTTCAACGCTTTTCCCATTGAGTCTGGGGTCTGCTTTTGGCTTTACAACCCCAGTTTCTGAAATAGCAATATACTCAGGCTTCGTATTTTTAATCGATGAAATTTGCTCTTTTCCATTCTGGGGTAATAATACGTTTTTTTGTCCTAAATGGTTAAACCTGGTGAGTAATTTTTCAAGGCTGACCGAAAATTTCTCTACCCGTTGCGCCATCTTTTCATACAATGGATGATTATGCTGAACGTTTTGCTCAAGTTGTTCAAGGATACGCGTTAGATGCTCATTTTCCTCTGCAAGTTGATATTTACTATTCACGATACCTTCGACGTGGGTCAGAATGTTTTCGATGGCATTTGAAAGCTGGGTCAGCTTTTCGCTGGTTTGTTGCGATAATTGTGTACTTTTCAGTGCCAGTTCTTCAATCTCTGCAGCAGCAGTTTTACTCAGCTCGGCCAATCGGCGCACCTCGGCAGCCACTACTGCAAAACCCTTGCCATACTCACCCGCACGGGCTGCTTCTATGGCTGCATTTAAGGCCAGAATGTTGGTCTGATTAGCAATATCGTGTATGATTCGCACCCGTTCGTTGATTTGGGATATCTGTAAGGAAGCCTGTTCGTGTATCTGACGTCCTTCGGTAATGCCCGACAGCATTTGCTGCGACTCAACCTGCATCTGCCGGGCATGCTGTATGTTGCTGTTATTGTGCTGATTAAAGGATAGCAGGCTTTCATTTACGCTAGTGGTCAAAGAGGCATAAGCCGACGACTTTCGGCTTAGCATACCCACCTCATTACTGATTCGAATGCTCTCGTTAGCCAGCTCGTTCAACTGATGTGCAATATCGTCGTATATCGCTATCATCCTTTGTCCGATAATATCCAGCAACTGACTCAAACGTTCCATCTCGTTTACAGAAACTGCTTTTAACGGTTCGTCCTTAAACAGCCGCTCTATCAGCTGTTGTACATAATCTATAGTGCTCTTCAACGAGTGTCCCAACCGTCGCACCAACAGCAAATAGTAAAGTAATAGCCCCAAAACCAGTACAAGTCCAAAGGCTAATAATAGGCCTACAAACGATTCCCTTTCTTTTTCGGCCAGTTGAAGCTGGTTGTGCATCTGTTGAGTTATCAGCTGATTGACAGCCGACGACTGACCCATCATTTGGGCTTGTATATGCTGTATTTTCTCGTTTCGCTGCAACCATTCCTGCCATATTAGCTGCTGCTGCTTTCCTATTTCTTCTCCTTGCTGAATATTTCTAACTGCCTGCGATAGTACAGGTCGTTGCATCCACCGAACACGCTGATTAAGTTCGTCGATGAGCAACCTGGCCATCTTTAAATTTTCTATTGCTAACTGCAGGGATTCTTTTTCGGCAGGAAACAAGTGTAATGATTGGTAAGCATTAAATATCGAATGATATATTTGATTCCACTGATACAGCCATTGTTGCCCATAGATAGTCCTGTGTGCCTGCGTGTCTGTCCGGTATGCATGCCGGCCGACCAACCAAAAACGTTGATTGAGTTGCTCAAGGCTATCGGTAAGACGAGCCACCACCTGCCTATTTTGCGTAAACCACTGGTAGGCAGATTCGAAACGGTCAATTTCCTCGAGGAACTGCCCGGCCGAACGATCGATTTCCTCAAGGTAAGACTTTAACGGCTCACCCGCTGTAACCACCATATGGGTAAGCAATACGTGCAAGGAATCAATATAACTCCTACATACACTTAAAGCCTGTGGAGCATAGCTAACTGTATATTGTTGAAAAAAATTAACCGCATGAGTCGTAAAATACAAAATCCGAAAATTATCGGTAGCAACAGTGTTCGTTTGACTGTACGATTGCCCCCTTTTACTTTGATTAATGGCAAAATAATAGGTTAATCCTCCTACGCCCATAAGAATAATAGATCCCAGGACAAAGAGGTAAATTTTGAGGCTATGGGTAAACCGCAACCGCATTGTGAAAGTTAACTTTCTTAAAGCTAATACTTTGCTTTAAAGTTAACATGTTTTTTTATACCGACAAGGATTTTTCAGGAGAATTTGATAAAGCTAACAAAATCTTTGACAAAAAATTTTTTCAGCAAAAATCAGTAACGATTCAACCAGCGGTAGCGGCGAGCATTTTCACCAAACCGAACAAAAAACATAAACTCGTGTGTGCCGAAGGTATGCGACATCACGGGCGAGAAGGTCCAATCAAAGGCATAACCAAAATAGTACTGGCGTACACGTAGGCCTGCAAGCAGTACCATAGTACCCCCGCCTGCACCCGTACGATACGAAAGTCCGCCCCAGTAATCCTCCTTATAAAAGGCACGGGCGCTCAGGTCCATTTGAAAAGTACCCTGCTCGGTAAATTTTATGAGTGTAGTAGGCTCAACCAATACCTGGCGGTTGACCTCAATTTTATAAGAACCATTAAGACAATAGTGCCTCAAAATATGGTAGCCCACCTTGGATGAGCCCCCAAAAGCAATGTTCGACTGAAAAAGATTATCGACGGCAAGGCCTACCTGCCACAAGGGAGTGGTAAACAGGGCACCAAAGTTACCATCTATAACATATCGGGGACGTAAGCTGTTGATTACTGCATCGCCTTCCTCGTAATTGCGTAACTGGCTACGAATTACATTGAACTGGTAGGGCTGTAATGCCAAACCAAAGGAAAGCTGATTACGACGGATGGGTATATGATAACCATATACCAGCTGCATACCCGTTCGTACGATAGGTCCACTTATATCATTAAAAAGATGTGCACCTACCCCCACATTTCCACTGGCAGAGCGCCGGCTAAATTTTTTACGCAAGTTAAGCGCCTTAGCAATAAAGCTATTTTTCAATACACGCGTCTGTGCACTGATGGAATGGGTTCGCGGAGTACCCTCCCATCCAAGCCATTGCTCACGACCGGTAAAATTAACGGTAGTTGAACCATCGCTGCCCGCAATAGCAGGGTTGATCAAAAAAAGATTGAACATGTACTGGCTATATACCGACTCCTGCTGAGCCAGCAAGGTCTTATTGCCTATAACCAGACATCCTGCAATACCGATGACAATCCCTAACTTGCGCACAAACCCAAAATTTTAATTTCACGGGTAAAAATATAACAAATTTACTTTTTTTGTATCACTAACCCCTAAATTTTCCACAAACAGCATTTTTTTGTTGACAAACGTTCATTTTTCTTCCACAAATGATTTATCGAATGATGGTAACATTACCTTTAATTTCTTTTTTGCTCATGCCCTTGATAAGATAGTAATAAGTTCCCATGGGCACTACTTTGCCCTCAGATTTTCCATCCCATGGTTTGTACTGACGGCTTGTAGAGCGATAAACCAGGCGGTTCCATCGGTCGTATACCTCAACGGTAGCATTGGGGAAGTAATCAAAGGCCGGTATACGCCATACGTCGTTTTTACCATCGCCGTTGGGAGTAAATACATTGGGGATACCATTATTGTCGGTAACCAAACAGCGATACAATAATACCGAGTCTTCGGCAACACAGCCATATATATTTTCAACCCTTACAGCATATACCTTCAGCGAGTCGGAACTTAACGGATCCATAGCCGGTACAGTTATAGCATTGGTTATTTCGCCCGTATTCCAGCTATAGAAAGTACCATCAATGCCCGCATCGAGAGTGATACTGGTATTGCCGCACAGCATAGTATCGGTAATTGCACGTCCGCTGGCCATATCCACTATATTCACCTGTGGTAGCGGTCGTACAATCAATACAGCCGAATCTGTTGTCTTACAATTGATATCGTTGATTGCAGTTACACGGATGGTATCGGTATGCGTAGCTATACCCCGGAAAAAGCGACCGGTAGCTCCACCGTTCCAAAGATATGTGGCAAAATCACTACCGGCGTCGAAGGTAAACGAATCATTTTCGCAAACCTCTTTATCCGGACCAATATCGAGCACTGTACCCTGCACCATCACAAAATTCCATACCGTATCACCGGTGCATCCAAATTCCGACACTTCGGCGATGCCTATGGAATAACGGCCAGGACGATTCGACCATAAAATATCCACCGAATCACCATTGCCATATAACCTGTATTCCTTCACCCCGGTAGGATCGAAAACCCACGTGAAATGGGATTGGCTACCCATCATCTGGAACAGGGGATCGGGGTTGGCTGCATAACGTACCCAACTCTGCGTACAGGCAGCCGGTAGCTGTGCCTCGGCAGATGGATGGGTAACTACAACCAGCAAAATACTCAATAATATGGCAATTAAAATTCTCAAGGTTTAATTTATTAATTGCGTAAATCAGACTTTACAACGCTTCATTGAATCATTTTCGTGGGTAAAATTGCTTACTTTTTTATAAAGAGGTGCTTAACAGCTGCATACGCCTAGCTACTAAACACCTCTTCTCTCATATCTCAGCAAGTAAGGTTTTTACCACGAGAACAATTATGCCTCATTACCAGCCAATATTCTTTATATGCTTGATAGGCTGGGTATTGGGAGTAGGCAGGGCATAAATTTTAAGCGTTCTTTCGGCTACTGGCGGCAATCCCTGAGTATCGTAACCAGGCTTAGCGTCGAGCGTTTTACGCGATATCTCGTCGGTAACGGCTTTGAGCGTTACGATATAGGTACCATACTGTCCATCAGGAATATTGTAGGGTAAATAGATATTGGTAGGTCCCTGATTTACCGAGAACTGTGCCCAACCTGTATTGAATTCAGCGCCATCATTGAAAATCGAATCAGTAAATATGTGAGTGGTAGAGTCAGTAAGATTTATATAATCCAGGCTAACTTTTATATGCAAGCCACCGCCCGTGCTAAAATATCCGTTACCCGATACCGTAAGAGGAATGTTATTGTTAGGTAGTAAATCAGCGCCGCAGCCACCCATGATACGATCGGCATCGTTGAATGCAACCGTAGGTGCATTAACTACCTGTACGCTAAGGTGTTCAGCAGAATCATCCTCGCAACCCGTAATACCCGAAATATTTGAAACGGTACGTTCGGTTACCCATAAGTCGAGTGTTCCTACATTCTGAAAATCGATAGAAATAGCCGAGTCTTTGACAAAACCAAGGCCTGTTAAGTCTTCAGCACCCAGGTCGTTGGTAGCTGGTGTAAGCGGGTTGGTTCCATCGGCAGCATAAAAAGTGGTACCACCAGGGCCATTGGTTATTTGCCATTTCCAAACCGACTGCGAAGCCAATATTCCCTGTTTCTGTAATAGCCAGATAGGAAGTGAACTTTGGGTAGCAAAGGGTACGCGGGCACCCACTGTAACTACATTGGGTTTTTCACCACCAGTTTCGGAGGTGTCGGTCGAGTTTGCCTCATGTTTTGTAGTGAGCTGAGTGAGCTGAGCATAGGCAGCCGTGCTAATAGCCAACGTAAAAAGCCCAGCGGCGAGGAATTGAAATAAATTTTTTGTTCTCATGGTAATTAAAATTTAAAGTTCAACAATAAATATTTTTTAGTTTTTCAACAGCAATTACTTGTTAGGAATGTGGTAGATGGGACCAGTATTGGGAGCGGCAGTTACTATGAAAGTGGTGTTAGTTCCATCAGTTATCTGAGTGAGGCCACTCTTGGTTGCAATACGGTCGGTTACCCAGTTGATGGTGAGGGTATACATACCCGGATGGGTTAAGGTAACAGCCGAAAGATCGAGCGTGGTACTGTTGCCCAGATTGGCGGTTTGGTTGGTTACAGGGGTAAAACCTGAGGGACCGGTAAGGCTCCAGTTAACAATCACACCCTTATTGCCTTTTACTGCGCTGCTAATGGTAAGCGAAGCATTGGGGCAGGTAATGTTGTAGGGTATGGTACCCGTATGACAGGTAGTGTTGGGGACCGATACAGCTGTAACATCGGGGGCTGCAATTACCTCAACGTTGATAGAAGTAGTACTTCCCGTACATCCTCCCTGCGAGGGGGCAGCCACTTCAGTTGCTGTAATAGTACCGGTACCGGTAGCCGTCCAGGTTATCTGCTTGTAGTTCTGCGGAAAAGTACCAACCGGCTGAACACCTCCGCTGGCCAAAGCTCCGGTAACTGTCCAGTTGAAGGTCGAAATGATATTGGCAAATAAATCGGTATTGTAATCGAAACCCGGGTTTACTACAGAATCGGGCAAAACATAGTATTTCGTGGTTCCCCCCACTGTTACCGAGTCGACATTTTCATCTGGGTCAATCCCACCAGAGTTACGTCCATGCTGATACAGCACATCCGTTTCGGGAGTCACCGAGTTGGGCTGAGCCTGCAAGCTATTCCAGCAGGCAAGTCCACCAACCATAGTAGCCACTGCATAACTTAATATTTTCCGTTTCATAACTTAAGTATTTAATTATTAATATTCTAAAACAAACCTTCCGATCATTTTCAGATGGAATACAATTATCAGCAAATTTTTAATCTTATATACAGGAATTCCTTTAAAAAGTTTCAACCCAAAAGGTGTTTTTTATCACCACCATTATCGAAGGAGGAAATGAAAACATAAGATATTAAATACGAGCAGTTTATGTTCGATAGCCATTTTAAAAAATACTCAACAGGGGTGTAGCCATGGCACTCAAAAAACGCTTTGACTCAATAAAAAAGACTAATGAGTTCAATTAATATACTCGTTTCGTCAACAGAAAAATTAAATGAGGCCGACGGGTTTAAATTTTGTTATAAACTAACTAACTTAGCGGCACTGGAACGATGGGTGAGCTGGAAGTTTTGTTTTTCATTAATATTAATAACCTTTGAGCGTATTCAAACAAACCGACGATAATCATGTTTCATGGGGTTACGTATTGCTGGTGCCCTTTAGTTTCATTGTGCTGTGTTGGAGTATAAAAATTCTTGAGCTGAGTCTGAATACTTCGTTCTATTACCTTGGCATCTATCCGCATACGATAAAAGGTTTAGTTGGGATAATCACTGCCCCCTTTATACACGAGGATTTAAAACATTTGCTCAACAATACGGTGCCCTTTTTGCTATTTGCGGGCGGGCTGTTCCATTTTTACCGGTCCATAGCCTTAAAAGTTTTGTTGTGGATATGGGTGATGACCGGCATCTGGGTTTGGGTAGGTGCCCGACCGGCCTATCACATAGGAGCAAGTGGCATAGTTTACGGGATGGCTTTTTTTCTGTTTTTTAGCGGAGCAATTAGAAAAACACCTGCTCTGGCCGCTGTTTCTTTAATTGTTGTATTCCTATACGGCAGCATGATATGGGGTATTTTCCCGTTTATCCCGGATGTATCGTGGGAGTCGCATTTATCTGGAGGAATAGCCGGATTAATTCTATCCATCGTATATCGCAACGAAGGTCCCCCTCCCCCTCATTACGAGTGGGAAGAGGAGCTGGACGAAGAAGACATTAACGAAATGCTTGATAATTATCTTGAAAAAAGAAAAACCTTTAACCTACCCCGAAAAGATGACGCAAACTGAGAAGAAATTGCAGATATACTTATCCGTAACAAACGACGTGGTAGCCGACCAGCGGATACATCGCATAGCCACCACTCTTGTCGAAGAAGGATTTCAGGTAAATGTGGTAGGGCGTCGGTTGCAAACTCATTACGATTTTTCCAACCGTCCCTATCGGGTACACCTGCTAAATATTCCATTCAAAAGAGGAATATTTTTTTACGCATGCTATAACCTCTGGCTATTGCTATTTTTAATCGTTCGGAAAACCCACGTACTTATTGCCAATGATCTGGACACGCTTATACCAAATTTCATGGTAAGCAGGTTAAAACACATCCCATTGCTGTTCGATAGTCACGAATATTTTCCCGAAGTCCCGGAGTTAGTTAACCGTCCGGGGGTAAAGAAAGTATGGCAAACTATTGAAAAAAGCTTTGTTCCTCGTATTCGGTATTGTTACACCGTTTGCGAGTCAATTGCCGAGATTTATCGTAGGCAATATAACACCCGTTTTGAAATAATACGTAATCTACCCTTTCGAAAAGAACCTATAGCTTCTTCATTCATTACATCAGCCGGAAAAAATATTATCTATCAGGGGGCATTGAACGTTGGTCGGGGTTTAGAGAAAGTAATTGATGCCATGGCCTTTTTGCCCGACGTTCACTTTTACCTTGCTGGTAGTGGCGATATCGAAAACGAGCTGAAACAGAGAGCTCAACAATCCCCGGCACATGAACGCATACATTTTCTGGGCCGTATTCCGCCGGAGAAATTGCATGCCTATACATGTGGTGCCGACCTGGGAATATCGCTCGAGGAACCTCTCGGGCTTAACTACTACTATGCACTGCCCAACAAATTGTTCGATTACATCCAGGCTGAAGTACCCGTGATGGTTTCCGATTTTCCCGAGATGAAAAAAATAGTAGAGACCTATCAGGTAGGCCTTACAACGAACGAAAAAAATCCCCGCACAATAGCGGCAATTATCAGGGATGCATTAGATAACGGGGAAAAAAGAAAGGTTTGGAAAGAAAATTTGAAAAAAGCTGCCACTGAGCTGTGCTGGGAAAAGGAAAAATTCAAATTAACAGCCATCGTAAATGAAGCCATCGAACAATTCTATCAGGGAAGAACAAGCATCAGTAAGCCACAACACAGTCAATTACACGAGTAGCTGACTTATATTTTATAGATTACTCCGCCCACATTATCGTGCCTTGCCCCAGTAACTGATGAGAGGCAATTATATTCCTCGCGCACCCTTAGCACACCCAGAAATGCAAAAATCATGGCCTCTTTAAAATCTACGATGATAGGATCGGGTATTTCTATTTTCAGGTTTGTGCGAGAGGATATCAGCTCTATCAAAAATTTATTGTGAGCTCCCCCACCGGTTACGAGCACCTTTTTAGTAGGCTTGCCCGATAACACCCGGGTTATTTGTATCGCAATATGTTCGTACACCGTACGCAGGGCATCGTAGGGGTCGATATGGTCGGCCTCGAGATGGGGGAGAAAATTTTCTTCCACCCATTCTCTGCCCAGCGATTTAGGATACGGCAGCTGATAATAGGGAAGCTTATTCAAGGTTTTGAGCAAGGGTACCATTACTTTTCCTTTCCTGGCCAGCTCACCATCGTGGTCGTAGATATGTCCGAGGGCGTTGGCCAATTTATTGATAACAAAATTCACCGGACAGATATCAAAGGCTACCCTGCGTTTATACCAGAAAAAAGAAATGTTGGCAAAGCCCCCCAGATTTAAGCAATAATCATAAGTTGAAAATAGGATTGCATCGCCCACGGGGACCAGTGGTGCTCCCTGCCCTTTCAAAGCTACATCGAGTGTACGAAAGTTTGAAACAGTGGTAATATTCGACGATGCAGCTATAGCCGCCCCATTACCCAGTTGAAAAGTTACCCCGTCGGCAGGGTTATGAAATATGGTATGACCATGCGAGGCAATAAAATCGGGGGTTAATCGATGTCGACGCAAAAATTCCTTGGCTATCTTTCCCAAATAATGGCCATACTCCATATCGGTTTTCATCAACTGGTAACCCTGCATTTCGTAGCTCTTCCACAACTTTTCCTTCCACACCGCTGTGTAGGGAATGGTTTCAGCAGCAATAATATCGCTCTGCCACACCTCGTCGGTCTTTGAAAAATGACAAAAAGCCAGATCGACCCCGTCCATGGAGGTACCCGACATTATGCCCAGAACCTTGTATCGCTTGGCAGGCATGAAGAAATTAATTACTTTATTTTTTTGTATTTAATGCTATATAGGGCATTTAAGGCACAACGTTCGAATAAAACCCTCATGGTCTCTTCATTGGCTCCAGCCTTAACATTGGGTGAAACAAAATTCAATCCGGCCAGGAAGCTTTCGTTTACCTGAATGGGAGCAGAAGCTACCGACTGACCTTCGGCCGTTTGTATGGGATTAAAGCCAAACTTATTGTAAATGCCCACCGATACGTTAACCACCGGCAAGAAAACATCTGCCGTTAACCGATTGCCCTTCTCATCGTACTTACTGTTCTCAATGGATAGTTCAATTTTCATAAAATATTTTACATCCGAAAGCCTGATTGCCTTCTGGATCACCACATCGGGATAACCATAGTCGGTATAGCTTGCCTTGTTGCCCATACTCTCGGGGGGTAAAAAATAAATGAGCAACGAATCTTCCAACAGCTTGGTAAAAATCTGATAAAACGAATGCACAAGCACAGCCTCAACGGCAGTTTGCTTTTTCTGCGGCTGGTAGTTGATAAGATTTTGATATGGACTTAATTCTTTTTTTACCCTATCATCTATATCTACTGTGTAGGAAAATACCACAAACTGATTTCGTGCATACTTTTGCGACCAGCCAGCCGATGCTGTAATCAACAGAAACAGTAAAAACATGAAAATATTTTTCTTCATAGGGATAGGTTTTAGTTAAGTAGCCGTGTTATTTTAATCGTGTATATATGACAATTTTCTGATAAAAAAACTAATACGGACAGCCAAAAATATAAAATTCCATTCATTTAACGATAAAGAATTTCAAAAAATCCCCTACCACAAAATTACTTCCACCAATGAAGATTACATCCTCCCTATCGGCCTGTGCCCTTGCTGCTTCAAAAGCCTCACTGATCTGATCATAGGGCGTGCCTGCTATTCCATGCAAACGGGCTTTATCAGCCAGTTCGGCAGCCACCATCGAACGTTTAACCGACGAGCGGGTGTAATAATAGGTTACCCCATTGTTACCTACCCTCTCGGCAAATATTTTCAACATGTGTTCCACATCCTTATCGGCCGAAAAACCCAGAACAACATGTAATCGTCGGGGTTTCAGACGGACAAGCTGCCTGGTGACCTGTTCTATCCCCGATGGATTGTGGGCTGTGTCGCATATTATCATCGGGTTTTCCTGTACAATCTGCCAGCGTCCCATCAGTCCTGTTTTAATCTTCACGTTCGCAAGGCCTTCAATCAAAGCATTATCCGATATCTGAAATCCAGCCTCGCGCACAATATCTATAGCACAATAGCTGGTTACAATATTCTTCAGCTGATAATGTCCTATCAAATCACATTTTCCGGCCAGTACCATGCTGGCGGATGCCCTATCCCTGAGCTGAAAATCCATGCTATCGGCATGTTCGGCAATCAGAATAGCCTCATATTTTGCATCAGCAACTGTTAATGGTGCCTCCTCGGCGGTTGCTTTTTTCATAAACACAGGCATGGTCAATGCATGGGTCTCGCCTATCACCACCGGGGTGTGCGGTTTAATAATGCCCGCCTTTTCAAACGCAATTTGCTCAAGTGTATCGCCCAAAATATCGGTATGATCAAAAGAAATATTGGTAATAACGCTCAGGATGGGCCTTATGACATTGGTCGAATCGAGTCGGCCTCCCAGCCCTGTCTCTACAACAGCCACATCCACCTTTACATCGGCAAAATAGGCAAAGGCCATGAGAGTGGTAAGTTCAAAAAACGAAGGTTGGACATGTTCCCACAACGACATGTGGCCACTCACAAAATCTATAACATACGACTTATCAATCATCTGCCCATTGACCCTGATTCGCTCCCGAAAATCAACCAGATGGGGCGAAGTGTATAATCCTACCCTATACCCTGCCGATTGCAGAATGGAAGCCAGCTGATGACTTACCGACCCCTTTCCATTGGTACCGGCAATGTGAATGCTCTTAAATTGCTGCTGCGGTTCCTTAAAATGTGCACACAAATGGCTAATATTAGATAAATCGTAACGAAGCGCTCTTTTCCCCTGTTGCTGAAACACAGGTAACTGCCCATATAAAAATTCCAGGCACGATTCATAGTTCATTTTCAAACAATTTTTGTATTTTTAAGCAGTTTAAATATGATGTGATGGCACGAAGCAAAAAGACTTTTGTCCTCGACACAAACGTAATTCTGCACGACTACAAATGTATTTACAATTTTGAAGAAAACGACATTGTACTCCCCATTGTGGTCCTCGAAGAACTCGATAGGCTAAAACGTGGAAGTGATCTGATTAACCTGCATGCAAGGGAATTTACCCGAGAACTTGACTTACTGTCGGGCGAAAAGCTCTTCGAGGGAGGTATTCCATTGGGTAAAAAGCGGGGTAAACTGTTCATCGAAACCGGAAAACCTTTTTCAAAGACCCTGCTCGATTCCTTTCCGGAACCCACGCCCGACCATCGAATTCTGGCTATTTGCGACTATTTGCGAAATAAGTATTTACCCACACAGCGCGAAATAATTCTGGTCTCCAAGGATATCAACCTTCGCATGAAGGCCAAATCCATCGGCATTCTGGCTCAGGACTACAAATCTGATAAGGTGCACGATATTGCCTTCTTTTCGAAAAATATAGAATGTATCGAAAATATCGACCAGCGAATCATATCGGCTCTTTACGAAAACAAAGAGGGTATTCCATTTTCTGATTTACCGGTCAAAAGTCAGCCCCTGCCCAATCAGTACTTTGTGCTGCGAAATGGTCACTCCAGTGTACTTGCCCGCTACAACCCGTTTGGGCATAGGGTAGAGCGTATCGAAAAGAGTAAATGTTATGGTATTGAGCCCCGCAATGCCGAGCAGACTTTTTCCATGGATGCTTTGCTACGACCCGAGATTCAACTGATAGCGCTAACGGGCAAGGCAGGAACGGGCAAAACACTTCTCGCACTTGCCGCTGCGCTTCATCAGGAAAATCAGTACGAACAAATATATTTGGCACGTCCCATAATTCCACTGGCCAATCGCGATATGGGGTTTCTACCGGGCGATGTTAGCGAAAAAATTGCTCCCTTCATGCAACCCCTCTACGACAACCTGGCTGTAATTAAGCATAAATTTAAAGCTTCGAGCAAGGAATACATCCATATCGAAGAACTACAAAAAAACGAAAAACTGCTGATAACTCCGCTGGCCTACATTCGCGGTCGTACGCTTTCCAACGCCTTCTTCATTGTTGACGAGGCTCAGAATCTTACCCCCCACGAGGTAAAAACAATCATTACCCGCGCCGGCGAGGGGACCAAAATGGTTTTTACTGGCGATATCCAGCAAATCGACTCCCCCTATCTCGACAGCATGTCGAACGGGCTGAGCTACCTTATCGATAGGATGAGGGGACAGGAAATTTTTGCCCATGTAAACCTGGTCAAAGGCGAACGGAGCTACCTGGCCGATTTAGCCAGCTCGTTGCTATAAAAAAGCAGGGCGATGCGGGTGACCTGACCAATTCCTAAAAATTATTGCTATATACACTGGCAGATAAGTTGCGTTCGACGTATCTGCCAGGTATATAAGCCTTATGACAAAAATTTAAACCATACAATGATATTGGTTCCCCCTTTTTAACCGTTACTTCTGCTGCATTCTATTCTCATAATTGTCGCACACGCCATTTTTGTTGGCATCCACAAAATTTTTTCCGCGTTGCGAACCGCCCCATCCACGGCCGTAGCCACCTGGGTTATTTCTCTGCCCACGTTTACCAGCCACCGTTGCCTGCCTGACCTCGTAGTTGTCGCATACGCCATTTTTGTTGGCATCGACATATGCTCCTCTACCCTGCCCTACGGGCTGTGAAACACTATTGCCTGAAGTTTGTGCACTCAGCCATGCTGTCGAAAGCATGGCACTTAATCCCATTACAAATACTAATCTTTTCATAATTATAAAATTTAATTTTTAAGGTATGATGGAACACCCATGTTGGAACTTTTGTCACTATTGTGTTTGCGTTCGCAGGAACATGGGTGTTTCATAGCATTACTGTTTTAATTATTTAACCTTAATAAGAATTTCCCTGTTGATGCATGGGGTGTTGCATGCGCCGACGGTGTCCTCCACCCATGCTGGCTTGCGAATCATTTGTCAGCAGCCGGGTAAATATTTGGTCGAGCTGCGACCGCTGGTCGGGCCTGCAAATTTTTTTAAGCTCAAAATAATAGCAATAGGTAGCCCGCTTAAGCTGGCTATGCCAGTAACCAATGGAATCGGATAGTGCATTGAGTCGAAGCGTATCGCACGAGTCGGATCTCATGATATTGAGCATAGCATATTTATGTCGATTCATGTGGGCAAGAATATCTTGTACCTGCTGCCGAAAATGGGGGTGTATGCGTCTGAACTGATTCATCTGCTCTTCATCCCACTGTAGCTGTTGCCTGAAAAACCGACCGCTAAGACTGATATTATCTTGGGTACCCTGTACATAAGCTGGGGTTAATTCGCTGGTAAAATAATGATGGTATATAAGCGTGCCCCAGGTCGAAATATTCATCACGGCAAGGACTATTACAGCCCACGTCAGCCATTTTTGCTTTTTAACCAGATCCATGGAAAAAATTTATTTTTCATCATAATAAAATTAATTTTTAAAGGTAGGATGGAACACCCATGTTCGCAATTTTATCACTATTGTGTTTGCGTTCGCAGGAACATGGGTGTTTCATAGTACACATAAAATGATTCAAGTTGGGCATCATCCAGCAAAGTCAATTCCTGCGGATTTTGCAATGTTTTGCGATTGAGGTTTCCCATATAAACACCTACTGCCACGGATAACAGTATCAGTACTCCGGCAGCAACGGCCCGCCATACGGCAGTCCACGATAAACTAACCCCCTGCCTATGCGCAAAAGACTTATGCTCTTTTTCAACAATACGATCCATTACCCGGTCGACAATGTCGGTGGTGGGTTGCAATCGTTTTTCCTCCTCCACAAGCTCGATTAACTGATGTTCGAGTTGATAAAAGGCAGCACATTTGCTGCAACCATCAACGTGGTTCAATACTTCCTGTTTCAGCGTGTCCGAAAGGCGATGAAACCCTATCGTAAACAGCAATCTTTGGCAACTTTCGCAGTTCATAAGCTATTTTTCTATTAAGAAACCTACAATTGATTTTTCCTACGGGTAATCCCCATATTTTTTCTTAAATTTTCTTTAGCACGCTGCAGAAGCGATTCAACAGCCCCCTCTGTGGTGCCCAGTATTTCGGCAATCTCTTTCTGCGGCAAATCGTTATAATAGCTAAGCACAAGGGCTGCCCGCTGCTTTTCGGGTAAGCGAGTGATGGATTCCCTAAGCCATGCTTTCCCCTCCTCTTGTATCATCTTCTGTTCAGGATTTTCGCTATTGGAATGAAACGTATCGGGTCGATCCCTGTGCAGATTAGCAAAATTTATAAACGACTTACCCGATTTCTTTCGTAGCATATTCAACGCCGCGTTAACCGTAATACGATAGAGCCAGGTCGAAAAAACTGATCGATGTTGAAAACCCGACAAGGAAGAATAAACCTGCAGAAACACCTCCTGCACCAAATCTTCGGCATCGTGTCGGTTGTGCAAAAAACCCATACCCGTATGAAAAACCTTATCCTTGTAACGATCGACCAGTATTCTGAATAGATCGGTATGACCTTCCAGTACAAACGTTACAATGTCTTCGTCGGCCAAAGCTTTTTTTGATTCAACGTCAGCATTCACAGAAAACAGATTTAGTGCGTGTCCTTTTTCTGTTTATTAAGATGACAATTTACAAAAAATCCTACGGGGAGTGAAAAATTTTTGTTCCTATTTTGCTTTAGCCGCAACGCGCAAAAAATATATTAATAAACAATGGTTATCACAAAAAATATTGATTTTTTCCAACAAACTTGAATCATTAATCATTCGAAAAAACAGGCGCAAGATAAATCCTATAAAAGGTATTATTGATATTTTAATAGGGTTTCTTTACGCAACAGCTTACCGTTAGCCGAAAATATAAATCTGGGCAAAACGACAATTCTTTTGGGAAGCTGGTAGGATGTTAACAGGGGTTTTATTTGCTGTAGCAAAGCCTGTTGTTCGGTTTCAGACAATGGTGATGAACGTTCAATGTAGAGACAGACGACTTCGGAAAATACCTCATCGGGCTGAGAAGCAATAAAGAATGAATAAGGAATAAAGGGTGCAATTATTCTTTCCACCTCTTCGGGGAAAATTTTTATGCCACCCGAATTGATTACATGGTCGTAACGGCCTAACCAGCGAAAATGCTTACTATCTATCAGCTCAACCACATCATTGGTTTGGAGGGGGGAATAGGTAAGGTAATCGGCCTGAATAATGAGACGCATGTGCCGGTCAACACTGAAAGTTACATCGGGTAGGGCTTCGTACAAGGGCGAGGCATTGTTTCCGTTGATGGGGCGTAGGGCAACATGCGATCCTGTCTCGGTCATGCCGTAGGTTGCATAAATGGCTGAGGGTAATTGTTGCAGTCTGGCCTCCAGCTGGGGAGGAACCTCAGCCCCTCCAACTATAACGTTTCGAATGTTCAACCCCCTTAGGGTCTCAAGCGAGCTGGAAAGTTGATAAGGAGTAATGGCAGTAAAATCTATAGGCTGTGCCAACTGTTCAAAAGGATTGGCCGAGGGAGCAACGGTAATCAGGTCGTAACCCACAACGAAGGCGCGAACAATCATCATCTTGCCAGCTATATATCGGGCAGGTAAGCACAGCAACGCTTTATCATCTGACGTGAGATTGAAGAATGCTTGTGTTCGGATAGCCGACTGGATGAGGTGTTGCTTTTTTAAAGGAATGATTTTAGGCACCCCTGTTGATCCGCTTGTTTGCACCTGTATGGAGTCGGTGCTCTGATCGAGCCACTCGTCAATGAACCTAAAAATATCGCCCAGCCAGTCATCCTGATCGCGGTAGCGCAAGCAAAGTTGCTGCAACTCTATTCTGGTATATTTACGACCGTTGAGCTTGAGCATCACATTATTCGTTTAGGAACAAAGAACTAAAATCCCAGAGATATTGGGGTTGGTAATAAATTTTATCCTGCTGTAATCGAAGCGGCGAGGTAATGTTATTTTTGTAAATTCTACCGGTACCCAGCCCATGCACCCTATGAGGAGCTACACGGTAGGTCCACTGGGCAATGGCATTGAGTCCTACATTACTTTCCAGTGCGGAGGTAACCCACCAGCCAATTTGCATGCTATTGGCTGTTTGAATCCACTGCTCGGTACGAGAGAAACCGCCTAACAAACTAGGCTTTAAAATGATATAGGTTGGTCGAATATAATCGAGCATTTGATGTTGTTCCTGCAAAGAAACAATGGGGATAAGCTCTTCGTCAAGAGCAATGGGGATGGGGGAATTGGCGCAAATACGTTTCATTGCAGTCCATTGTCCGGTTGCTATGGGTTGTTCGAGTGAATGAATGTTAAATTTAGCCAGCTGCTCAATTTTCGACAGCGCATCGGCAGGAGTAAAGGCACCATTGGCATCGAGGCGTATTTCGACATGTGGATAATGGTTACGAACCGATTGGATCAGGCTAAGCTCTTCGTCGAAGGATAATGCTCCAATTTTCATTTTGATGCAAGGGAAGCCCATCCTCACCTTTTCATCGACCTGGGCAAGTACCTGTTCGAAGGTTCCCGCCCAAATAAGTCCGTTAATGGCAATCCCTTCTCTCCCCTCCGTAAAGCTTGATGGAAAATGCAGACCACACTGCTGGTGTTCAATTTGTAATTTCAGCGATTCGACGGCAAATGCAACTGAGGGAAAAAGTTGCTCATCAAACGCTGGAAAATGCGTTTGATGATTGAAATTTTGGCAAATGTCATCAAGTAGTTGGGGTATTTCTTCGATATTATCCCTGCTTAACCCGTGCAAAGGAGCACATTCACCCACGAATATATCGGATGTACTATGCAAGATTAAAAACCAGCAATCTCTTTCAAGCATAGTACCCCTTGAGGTATATGCAGGGAAGTTAAAATAAAATTTTTTCTTAACATAGCTAAGTTTCATCATAATAAAATTAATTTTTTAAAGGTATGATGTAACTGCCATGTTCGCAATTTTATCACTATTGTGTTTGCGTTTGCAGGAACATGGGTGTTTCATAGTCAGATTATTTGGCCAACACCCCAGAGCAGCGCGAGCAGAAAGGTTGAAAGAGCCAGCCGCCTGAGCTCGTAATTGAGCTCGCTGGCATCGGAATGCCGGAATACCTGTAAAACGCTTCTGGCAAAAAATGGCAGTATGACAACAAATAAAAGTTGCCAGGGACTGTGATAATTGAGGATGACAGGAAACAAAAGCAATACCCAGGCAATTGCAATAAGAACGAGGTGATAGATTTTGGCTTTATGCAAGCCGAGAAATACTGCTATGGTTTTTTTATTGTGCTGCATATCCTCGTTATAGTCTCTGATGTTGTTGATATTCAGTACGGCTGTGCTTAGCAAACCCATGCTAATAGCAGGGAACATAATAATTGGATGGAAAATGCCTGTATGAAGAACGAATGTTCCCATTGTACTAACCAGTCCAAAAAACAGGAATACCACAGCATCGCCCCATCCGTGGTAGCCATAGGGTTTTTCGCCAACAGTATATTTCACAGCAGCGTAAATGGCCGATAGTCCTAAAAGAAAGAAAAGGGTCCGCAACCATAGCGGCAGATGAGCCGCCCAAAAGAATACGAGTATACCACCAGAAACAAGCGCCAACATACTCACTACATAAATGGCAAATTTCATTTCTGAAACCGTAATCAGGTTGCTTTGCAATGCCCGAGGAGGCCCCTTTCGGTTGCGATCGGTCCCCTTAACAAAGTCACCATAATCGTTGGCAAAGTTCGAGAGTACCTGGAGCAAAAGAGTAGTAACGATAGAGCCAATGGCCACTGTCCAGCGAAAGCCCTGACCTGCGTAGGCCATACAGCTTCCAGCAAATGGACCTGCAAAGGCCAGTGGGAGCGTCCTAAGTCGCGCTGCAATGAGCCAGCTTTTTAACTTATTAGGCTGCATAATAGAAACGATTTAGGGTAACCTTGGAAATTTGGTAAAATCAGGGTCTCTTTTTTCGAGAAAGGCATTCTTACCCTCCTGGGCTTCATCGGTCATATAGTAGAGCATGGTAGCATTGCCAGCCAGCTCCTGAATACCTGCCTGACCATCGAGCTCGGCATTCAAGCCAGCTTTAATCATGCGAAGTGCTAAGGGACTTTTCTTCATAATTTTTTTGCACCATTCCACCGTTACATCTTCCAGCTGTTCGAGGGGTACTACCTTGTTGACCAGTCCCATCTGGTAGGCTTCTTGAGCAGTATATTGTTCGCAGAGAAACCAGAATTCGCGGGCGCGTTTTTGTCCCACAATGCGGGCCAGATACGAAGAGCCAAAACCTGCATCGAAGCTTCCCACTTTGGGGCCTGTTTGTCCAAAGCGGGCATTTTCTGAGGCAATGGTCAAATCGCACACTACATGCAATACATGGCCACCTCCGATGGCATAACCATTCACCATGGCAATGACCGGCTTGGGCAAATAACGGATCATTTTCTGCAGGTCAAGTACATTGAGCCGTGGAACCCCATTTTTATCGACGTATCCTGCACGGCCCTTATAATTCTGGTCGCCACCTGCACAAAATGCCTTGTCGCCCTCGCCAGTCAATACTACAACAAAAATATCAGAATTCTCACGGCATATGTGCATGGCATCGCACATCTCAGCAACGGTCTGAGGGGTAAATGCATTGCGATACCGCGGCCGGTTGATGGTGATCTTGGCTATCCCCTCAAAAAACTCAAATTTTATCTCCTCATACGTTTTAATGGGTGTCCAATTACGGGTACTCATAACTGTATATTTTTAATTAATTGTTTGTATGCCAGCACATTGATATTGGGGTCGGTTTTCACCTCCAGCACCGCAGGGGCTGCAAAGTTGATAAACGAATCGAATATATCCGACAACTGATTAAGGCTGTCGGCATAAAAATATTGTAACCCATAGGCCTCAGTAAGAGACTTAATTTTCACTGACTGGGGCGTAGTAAAATAAGATAGCACGGGTTCTATTGCGGGTGAGGTATCGATCATCTGAAAAATATTTCCCCCGCCATTGTTTAGTACAATAATTTTGAGGTTAGATTTAAGGTAGTTATTCCATAATGCATTGGAATCATACAGGAATGCAAGGTCGCCAGTTATAAGTACAGCAGGGTTGTCAATTACAGCGGCCATTCCTACACAGGTTGAGGTACAGCCATCGATACCCGAGGTGCCACGATTCGAAAAATAGCTGATGTCGGCACGTGTAGCAAATAGCTGCGCATACCTTACGGGCATGCTATTGGCAAGGTGCAAATGTGTGCCTGCTTTCAGTTGGTTCAGCACGAAGTCTACTACCGTTAGATCGGAAAAAGGAAGACTCGAAAGTAACCCCTTCATTCGTTCCTGAATTTTTTGATGAAGCTCAAGAAAATAGGACGAATAGCCGATGTTATGTACTTTGTTTTGAGTAGTAAGCAGTTCAGCAAACAATTCTGCAGGGATGGGAATATTACGGGTCATGCTCATGAAGGTATCGACAAAGCTATGGTCCATACTAACCAACCAGTGTTCTTGCGGACGATACTGGCGTAAAAAAAGTTTCAACCGTTTCGACACCACGCTGTTGCCCATAGTAATTAGCAAATGAGGTTGTAGTTGAGCCTTTGCCGAAGCAGGAAGTGCTGCAAGAAATTTTTCGGGGTCGTAGATAAAATTGGGATGAGAAACATTGGATAGGTTTTCGGCAATCACCAGGGTATCTGAACGTTGGGATAGTTTTTCCAACAATTCGTTTAAACGGATATTTTTCGTAGCCATTCCTCCTACCACAATCATTTTTTTTTCAGCTTTATTCCAGGTGTGGCTTATTAATTCGTGGTCGATATTTGCCAGCGAATATGTTCGTTGGGCTGTGATGATAATCTTAGGATTGGCTAATTGCGGCAACGGAGTGTAAAGAGGTTCACGCAGGGGGATGTTAATGTGTACGGGTCCCTTAGGATGCTCGGCAGCCGTAACAATGGCCTGTGATACCAGACGGTCGCTGAGCCACAGGTCGGCTTCCAGCGAGGTATCCGTTGGGAGTTCGGTGCTAAATTTAACGTGGGGACCAAAAATATTTCGCTGGTGGATGGTTTGGCCATCGCCCTGATCGATAAGCTCAATGGGGCGGTCGGCTGTCAATACTACGAGCGGAATGCACTGGTAATATGCTTCGGCAACAGCTGGTGCCAGATTGAGTACCGCTGTACCAGAGGTGCAAACCACTGCAACGGGTTGCTGACTCACCTGGCCTAAACCTAATGCAAAATAACCTGCCGAACGTTCGTCGGTTATACTATACAAGTCGAAACCCTCCTCTCGGCCAAATGCCATGATAAGCGGAGCATTCCTTGAACCCGGGCAAAGAACCACATGCTTTATACCCAACGCTTTGCATATATAGGGTATATGGCTTATTCCCTGCCTGTTACTGTTGTCGATATTCATTATTTTAGTTGCGCTTTACGGCAGCAAGTATAGTGGTTTTTTTAAAATTTGTTTCTTCCCATTCCAGCTCAGGAACTGAGGCCTGTGTAATGCCTGCGCCCAGATAAAGCCAATAGGCATTTTGCACTATCTTCATGCATCGAATATTAGCAAAAAGTGCTGTTTTTTCATTCATTCGCAGGGGACCCACAAGGCCCGTGTAAAATTCTCGCTTGTGTTTTTCAAGGGAAGCAATAAACCGGCAGGCTTCTTGCTGAGGATACCCTCCTACCGATGGGGTTGGATGAAAGGTGTGAATAAACTCACCTATACGATTTTCTATCAGCTTTTCGGAGAAAGTAAATCGAGTGCGCAAATGTGCCAGACGTCCAGCCCGGGTTGTTGCTGGTCCTTCTTTCTGATAAGCCTGTATCCCCAAAAGGTGAAGCCTATTTTCAATAAAACGCGTGACGATTTCCTGCTCTTCCAGCTCTTTTCTTCCCCAAACAATTTCTTCGGGTTGCTGTCCATTGAGCCATTGAGTACCAGCCACCGATTCGATTAGTCCTTTCTGATTTGAAACCACAAGAAACGGCTCGGGCGTAGCACCCATCCAGCATCCCCTATCAGGTAGCCTGAAAAAATAAACAAAAGCCTCGGGATACAGATGACACAATGACATAAAAATATCTTCTAAAGCAAGGGTAGGTTCCCGAGGTTCAATAGCTATCCGCGACAAAACTATTTTTTGTAGCTGCCCTTCTCGTAGGTACGACTGAGATACTTTAATTTGATCTATAAATTCCTCACGAGTAGTTTCATGAGTCCTGTCGTTATCAGAGCATATTTCATCAACAGTTGGAATTTTTATTATGTCAGATAACTCGGCAATAGGCTCACAGGATGGGTAGATGAAAAAAATATCTGGACGGATTAAAAAAGCTCTGAACTCATCTTCTTGCACGAAAGGAGTAATTACAAAGCCTTGTTCATAATTTAGTTCAGCATGGGATCGAATAAATACGGGTTCTCCACTGGTTTGCAAAACTACCTGAAAGCTGTCCTCGCCCGGCAGCCGGTAGCAAGCCATGGGAATGTTTTTTTTCATAAGCTCGTGCAATACCCAGCTGGCTGCATCTATACATGCGCTTTTATTATGCTTCATGCTTCCATTCATTACTTTCAATAATCATATTGGTTACACGGCCAAACGACAAAGGCTTATGATCGCTATCGTATACCTCAACGCTCCAAACATGCGTACGACGACCTTTGTGGAGTATTTTTCCTACTGCATAAACACTTTTGGTTTGGGTATTCGCAACATGATTAGCATTTACCTCAATGCCCACGGCCATGAAGTTTCTTTCATCGATGAAAAGGTAGGATCCAGCACTCCCAACGGTTTCTATTAATGCCAGAATAGCGCCCCCATGGAGGATCCCCATGGGCTGAATGGTACGGCTATCTACCGGCATGGTTGCCACTATCCTTTCTTCCGATACTTCGGTAAATCGTATCGATAAATGCGAAATTAAGGTCCCCTCACACAGCTTATTTAAATCTTCAACAGTCGTCAACATGACATGCTTTCTTAAGCATTAACAAAAATGATTACCATTGGTTTGATGGCAGTGTTTAATTTTTGCAAAGTTAGCACTTTTTGGCATGCATAAAGCATCCAACCATTGCGTGGCAGGTTCCCAAATTCGACCCCTATGAAGTCGGATGTTAACCTGAAAGAGTAGGCCAACAACCTCAACGCTGAATTAAAAACTTGCTTCATTGGTGAATAGAAAAATTTTATATTTTAGTGCAGCTTTTATCATAAAACACCCATGTTCCTGCGAACGCAAATACAATAGTGACAAAATTGCAAACATGGGTGTTCCATCATACCTTTAAAAATTAATTTTTATGATGAAAACTGAAATTCACAAAACTAATTTTCATAACAATAGCCATTGTGTCGATTTTAGGATGCGAGAAAGAATTTCCTCGGAGAGAATATTCCCTTTCTTCAGACAGCTTGATTTTTAATGGAGAAGAGATAAAAAAGTTGTATATCAATCCTTTTTCTGGATCCACAGGAAAATTTCAGATATCATCCTATCCGAATTGGGTAACCGTTTATCCCTTATCGGGTCCACTTGACCATGGTACACAAGAAATAACTATTATCTCAAAAAATACAGTCTCCCCTGGTATACATCTGAGAAAACTAATTTTAGTCACCCCCAATGATTAAGTGAATGTAGTTTTGAAATTTATTGCTGGTGCAAACCTTGGTATCACTATTTCAGCTCTCAACAAGCTTTAGTATTTTCGGTATCTCGAAGCGTTGTGAATTGCTTACAATTTGTATCTTTCCAATATTGAATGCAGCGACGCAGAAGGTTAATACATTCGTAACAAACCAATGACTCTGAAAATTGGAAACTTCATTATAATGCCTTCCATTATGGCACATGCGCATAAAATTTATATTTGCCTAAAAGAATTCTTTTGTACATGGAACTTGGGTTAACAATCAATTTTGCTAACTTTGCAGTTTCAAAAAAAGTACATTTATGTTTGAAAATCTTACCGAGCGGCTCGAGCGGTCATTTAAGCTTATCAAGGGTGAGGGTCGAATTACCGAAATTAATATTGCCGAAACGCTGAAGGATGTTCGTAGAGCACTTATCGATGCCGACGTTAACTATAAAATTGCCAAGCAGTTCACCGATACTGTTAAGCAAAAAGCCTTGGGGCAAAATGTACTGGCCTCCATCAAGCCTGGGCAGATGCTAATTAAGATTGTACACGACGAGCTGATTGAGCTCATGGGGGGACAGTCCCAGGAACTCAACCTCAAGGGTAATCCCACGGTGATTCTCATGGCCGGTCTGCAGGGTTCGGGGAAAACTACCTTCTCGGGCAAGCTGGCCAACTATCTCAAAACTAAAAAAGGTAGAAACCCTCTGCTGGTTGCATGCGACGTTTATCGTCCGGCTGCTATCGAGCAGTTGAAGGTGCTAGGAAATCAGATTTCGGTACCTGTATATGCCGACGACACACAAAAAGACCCGGTAAAGATAGCCAGGCAGGCTGTACAGGAAGCCAAAGCACGGGGTCATAATGTAGTTATTATCGACACGGCAGGACGTCTGGCTATTGATGAGCAAATGATGACTGAAATTGCAGCCCTTAAAAATGCCATTTCACCACACGAAATCCTGTTTGTAGTCGACTCCATGACCGGTCAGGATGCCGTAAATACGGCAAAAGCCTTTAACGAGCGGCTCAATTTCGACGGAATAGTTCTTACCAAGCTCGATGGAGATACCAGGGGAGGCGCTGCATTGTCGATCAAGGCTGAGGTTAATAAGCCAATTAAATTTGTAAGTACCGGCGAACGACTCGATGCCATCGACATTTTCTACCCCGACCGTATGGCCGACCGAATTTTGGGCATGGGCGATATTGTCACACTGGTCGAACGTGCTCAGGAACAATTTGATGCTGAAGAAGCCCGAAAGCTACAAAAGAAGATTGCCAAAAACCAGTTCAATTTCAACGATTTCTTCGACCAGATACAGCAAATTAAAAAAATGGGGAATATCAAAGAGCTTGCTTCAATGATTCCCGGCATGGGTAAGGTGATGAAGGATATCGACGTCGACGACAATGCATTTAAATCGATTGAGGCCATCATTCGCAGTATGACCCCCGAAGAACGCGAACGACCCGAAATCCTCAATGGCAGCCGGCGCAAACGAATAGCCATGGGTAGTGGTACCTCCATCCAGGAGGTTAACCGGCTTATCAAACAGTTTGAAGATGCCAAAAAAGTTATGAAAATGTTTTCAGGAAATAATCCAATGAAAATGTTGGGTGCTATGAAAAATTTTCGACGTTAAAAATCCAACCGCATGTCGAAGTCGACAATAAATAATGATTTACTTCATAGGTGGCTGAAAAAACTACATCTGCGCATTATCGACTGGTATATTATTCGCAAATTCATAGGCACATTTGTATATTCCATCCTACTCATCATTGCCATAGCCGTTGTATTTGATGTGGCCGAAAAAATCGACGATTTTGTGGAATCGCAGGCACCCCTGAAGGCTATTGTTTTCGACTATTATCTGAATTTTATCCCCTATTTTGCTATTCTTTATAGCAACCTTTTTACCTTTATTGCAGTTGTTTTTTTTACTTCCAAACTGGCATACCGCACCGAAATTATAGCTATTCTCAGCAGTGGAATTAGCTATCGTCGCATGCTCTGGCCCTACATCATTGGTGCCACATTGATAGCCCTGTTTAGCTATGCCTTTCTCAATTATATTGTACCCAACGCCAATAAAGTAAGGCTCGACTTTGAGGAGCATTATGTGCATAACAAACCTGTAAGTTACAATTATCGGAATATTCATAAACAGGTATTTCCGGGAGTAGTAATTTACATGGAAACATACAGCAACCTTACCAACACGGCCTATAAATTTTCTATTGAGAAATTCGTTGATGGCAAGTTGGTTTCAAAATTGATGGCCGATTACATGGTATGGGATTCGGTTAAAAACAAATGGTCGGTACACAATTATTACATACGGAACATTGATGGTCTGAAAGAAACCATCGTAAAAGGGGCAAGTATCGATACCAGCCTGAATATCACACCGGCCGATTTCCGACGTAGAGTTAATGTAGTAGAATCGATGAATAAGTACGAACTCGATAATTTTATTCGCGAACAACAGCTTCAGGGCGGGGAAAATCTCGAAGCCTATTTTATCGAAAAATACAAGCGTGTTGCGCAACCCTTTTCTACCTATATTTTGACCGTCATTGGCGTAAGCGTCTCGTCGCGAAAGTCGCGAGGAGGAACAGGACTGCATATTGGTATTGGCATGGCATTCTGTTTTTCGTATATTGTTTTCATGCAGTTTTCGTCACAATTTGCAATCAGTGGTTCTCTTAATCCGCTCCTTGCCGTATGGATACCCAATATCGTGTATGCAGGTATTGCCTATTACCTTTATCGTTTAGCCCCAAAGTAGTGTAAACATTAGCTTCCACCTGGAGGCTATCCAAATACTTTTTTTATAATTAAATTTTTTGATATGGATTTAAAGGACAAAATTCTTGAGCTACAACGCCGCAGAGAGATAGCTGCAAAAGGAGGTGGCGACAAGGCCATTGAAAAGCAGCTATCTATGGGTAAACTTACTGCCCGTGACCGGATCAATGCACTACTCGATCCCGACTCATTTCACGAATACGATTTGTTTGTTCTGCACGATGCCAGAGATTTTGGGATGGAAAAGAAGGAACTCCATGGTGATGGCGTTATTGTGGGAACAGGTACCATCAACGGTCGTCCGATAAGCATTTTTGCCCAGGATTTTACAGTAGTTGGTGGTTCACTGGGTCGTATGCATGCTGGAAAAATAACAAAAATTATGGACCATGCCCTGAAGATGCGCATGCCTCTTATTGGTATCAACGATTCAGGAGGCGCACGTATTCAGGAGGGTGTAAACTCATTGGCTGGCTATGGCGAAATATTTTTCCGCAATACACTGGCCTCGGGGGTTATTCCTCAGATTTCAGTTATTTTGGGTCCCTGCGCAGGGGGGGCAGTGTATTCACCAGCACTCACCGACTGGGTCTTTGTGGTCGATAAAATATCCAAGATGTTTATTACCGGTCCCGAAGTTATCAAAAGTGTGCTGGGCGAAGAAATTAGTCAGGAAGAACTTGGAGGTGCACGGGTACATGCCGAAATAACGGGTAATGCTCACTTTTTTGCCCGCTCAGAACAAGAATGTTTTGAGCAGATCAAAAAGCTGCTCTCGTTTATTCCCTGGAATAATGAGGAAAAAGCACCACGTGCAATGCCCAAACCACCAAAGGCAGAATACAATATAGAAAATATAGTCCCTGTCGATCCAAAGGAACCCTACGACGTACGCGATGTGATTAGAGCATTAGTGGATGATTCCGACTTTTTTGAAGTACAGGAACTGTGGGCAGCCAATGCTGTTATTGGATTTGGACGTATCAATGGCGAAACGGTAGGTTTTGTGGCTAACCAACCATTGGTACTGGCCGGTGTACTCGATGTTGACTCTTCCGACAAGATTGCCCGTTTTATTCGCTATTGCGATGCCTTCAACATCCCTATCGTCACGCTGGTTGACCTGCCAGGTTATCTGCCAGGCATCGATCAGGAACATATGGGTGTAATCCGTCATGGAGCAAAAATACTGTATAGTTACAGCGAGGCTACTGTACCTAAAATTACCATCATCCTGCGTAAAGCTTATGGCGGTGGATACATTGCCATGGGTTCGCGACATCTGCGTTCCGATTTTGTATTTGCATGGCCAACTGCCGAGATAGCCGTTATGGGGCCTGAAGGCGCTGCCAACATCATCTTCAAGAAAGAAATTGCTGAAGCCCCCGATCCCGAAGCTATGCGCAAGGAAAAAGTAAAAGAATATACCGAAAAGTTTGCCAATCCTTTTGTAGCAGCCTCAAAAGGCTATATCGATTCGGTTATTGCTCCTTTCGAAACTCGAAAGTATATTGCACATGCTATTGAGGTTTCGGTCAATAAGGATGCCGGTCTGCCCCGAAAGAAACATGGTATACCCCCATTTTAATTGAAAGGAAATATGAGTAATACAGGAGATAAAAAGGAATTAAGTGTAATCCGGCTATGGGATGCTGATTATCGTACGATGCTTACCGAAAAATACCTAAACCGGAAACCCTATGTGCCTCAGAACGAAAAACAACTTATTTCGTTTATGCCCGGCACAGTCCAAAAGGTGCTGGTGGAAGAAGGTCAGCAGGTTAAGCGCGGAGATACTCTGCTCATCCTCGAATCAATGAAAATGATGAACCGGGTTCGTGCCCATGCCGATGGTATAGTCAAGCAAATAAGGGTTAAACCCGGAGAAAGTATTCCGAAAAATTATCCCATGATTGAATTGGAATAATTTTTTATAATCTACCTCCCACCTGTCAATGGTGAAGGAACTTTTACATAGGGTATTCATCTGAAATACCCTATGTTGTTTATAATGGGTAGTTAATCTCTGAATCTCGAAACTGGGGCAATATTATGGGAAGCAAATTGTCCGGCCAGATACTTATAGTAACCTGTAATGGCAATCATGGCAGCATTGTCGGTAGTGTAGGCTAACTTCGGAAGATACACTTTCCATTTATATTGCTCTGCTGCGTCCAGTACTGCATTACGCAGCGCCGAATTGGCGGCTACCCCTCCAGCCAGCGCTATCTCACTTAAACCCGTTAGCCTGGCTGCCTCGATTAGCTTGTTCATCAATATTTGCACTATCGAGCGCTGTAACGAGGCACAAAGATGGGGCAGGTGTTTATCAATAAAATCAGTCTCTTCCTTGACTCGATCCCTCAAAAAATACAGGAATGAGGTCTTAAGACCCGAAAAGCTAAAATCAAGATCAGCAACCTGTGGCATTCCAAAAGTAAAGGCATGGGGGTCGCCTTGCTGAGCAAGTTTATCAATCACGGGACCACCAGGATAAGGAAGTCCCATCATTTTGGCACACTTATCAAATGCTTCGCCAGCAGCATCATCGATCGATTGGCCAATAATTTCCATTTCCAGATGGCTCTTGACTACAATCAGCTGCGTATGCCCACCAGATACCAATAACGACAAAAACGGAAACGAGGGCTCATCAGACTCATTATTTTTTTCCTTAATAAAATGGGCTAATACGTGACCCTGTAAGTGATTGACGTCGATGAGTGGAATATTTAAGCCGATGGCAAAACCTTTGGCAAATGACGTACCCACTAATAACGAACCCAGTAAGCCCGGACCTCTGGTGAACGCTACAGCAGAAATGTCCTTCAGCCTGATTCCAGCCTGTTTAATAGCCATGTCCACAACGGGTACAATATGCTGCTGGTGAACCCTTGAAGCAAGTTCAGGGACCACTCCGCCATAAACCTCATGAACCTGCTGATTCGCAGTAACATTGGACAGCAAATAACCCTCCTCGACAATGGCAGCCGATGTGTCATCGCACGAAGATTCTATGCCTAATATAATGATTCCCATCACCACAATTTTTGCTAACCCAATGCAATGCTACCTAATTGATTGTGCAAACTTAATTCGAAAAATATGAATTTTACAAACTAAATTAGCAGCCGATACGTTTTTATCTAATCACTGCTTATCATTATGACTGAAAAACCGAATATCTCTGCCCCTCGAAACTCGCTCTCGTGGTTGATATACTTTTTCGGTTTTCTGTTTTTTGTCCCATTTGCTTCCCTGTTATTACTTCAAAATTCTAACTTCCAGCAGACCATTTCACGAAAAATAGCCACCCGTTTTGCTCACCGTACGGGTATGATCATCGGTTTTGAGAAGGTACATTACACTTTTTTTCATAAGCTGTTAATTAACAAACTCGTCATTGCTGATTCTTTACACGATACGCTCCTGTATGCCCCTGAGCTTGTGGTCGATTTACATGCAGTATTTTTCAATCACCGCCAGCTGGTTTTTAATCAGGTCCAACTCAACCAGCCCAAAATTTTCCTGAAACAACAAGCCGATGGAAAACTTAACTGGGAAAAGCTAATTAATTCGATGTCCTCTGCCGATACGCTGACAACAGCAAATACCCCCGGATGGCAATATAAGTTTCGAAATGTATCCCTTGAAAATGCTGAAATTTATATGGATGGTTTCCGGTACAATACGCAATTGTTGGCATGGCAAAGCAACAGGCTTTCAGGAGTAGTACTACGGATAAAAAATTTGTTATTGGGAAAAAATACCATTGAAGGACGCATCAATAGGCTTGGGTTCAACGCCCATACAGGCTTCAGTCTGCTAAATTTGAGCGCGGATGTTACCTATAAAAAACACGAAACCTTTCAAATCAGTAAGCTTAGCATAGTAACTCCTGCCTCGGATATCGATATTAAATTGCTCTCATTCGATCTTTCCAAATCACTTCCCTTTGAGCAGTTACCTATGACAGGCGTTTTGAACCTGTCGAAAATAAACCTTAACGAAATAGGGTATTTTTTACCCAATTGGAAAGGACGAAATCTGAGCGTTAAAATTAGTGGTGGAGCCAAAGGTAATATGAACGACCTAAAGATTAAAAATTTGATGCTATTTACCAACGATGACAATTATTTTAAGGGAAGCGTCCATTATACCCACATCCCCGAAATAAGCGAACCCTATTTGTACCTCGATGTAAAGGAAATGCGGACTACTACTGTCGAAGTACAACGAATCTTAAACACATTTTCTGCCGATTCCATTCAATTGCCCGAAGTAATTAAGCGACTGGATCGTTTTAATTTCAAGGGAAATTTTACCGGATTCCTCTCCGATTTTGTTGCCTTCGGTACCCTGCAGTCGTCTGTGGGTACGCTAAAAATCGATATTGCTTTAAAACCGTCCCGCAAAGCAAATATTGCCTACAATGGATCCCTCGAGGCAATTCAGCTTAAAATTGGCGAGTTAATCGGACAAAGCGAACTCATAGGGCCTACACACCTGACACTCTCAGCACAGGGTAACCTTGTAAAAGGCAAAAATATTAATGGCAATATTACACTCAACATATTTAGTACCTCTATCAATGGTTATCCCCTACACAACCTAGCTGCACAAGGAATTATCGAAAATAGCGTATTTCAGGGAAAGGCCATAATTGACGACCCTAACCTTCAAATAGAGTCCTCGGGACGATACAGCCTGCTCGATAGTTTTCCGTCTTTTAATTTCTCCGCTCAAATAAAAAAAGTTAATCTTTTTTCGTTTCACATCCTTCCCAACGATAGTATTCGTCATGTCCAGGCAAACGTTGAAGCCAATTTTACGGGTAATAGTATTAGCGAATTTGACGGCAACATCGACATCAGCAACCTTACGATAGCCAATAGGCGAAGCACCCTTAAAATTAAAAATATTGAAGTACAAGCTTTTAACAACGAGCACATACAGGCAACCATCATATCCAGCGACTTATTCAACATGACGGTAAAAGGAAAGTATCGCATTGGCACATTGGCTAAAGGGTTTATGGCTCTGATCAAACAATATATTCCTTCCATTAAGGTTGATAACCATGCCATGGAAGGCAACGATTTTACTTTTGCCATTCTTTTAAAACATGCGCAGCCTTTCTTCGACTTTTTCTATCCTGCCATTAAAATTGCCGATAGTACTTCCCTTTCGGGTACCTTCAGCCCTATGAAGGGTACACTGGACTTAAATGCTTCAACTGATTACTTTCAGTTTAAAACGTTGCATTTCGAACAGCCCATTTTTAAAATCAATTCGTTCGACTCTACCCTATCGGTAACCCTAACATCAACATCAGTGCATGTAGGGGAACAAATGCCTTTTGCTCGACTATCGTCCTCGTTCAATCTGAATTATCAAAGTGCTCAACTATATGTGGCATGGTACGATTCGCTTGCTCACGTCAATGGAATTCGCTTCAAAGCCGATAGCATTGCTTTCGAAAACAATAAGCTCGTAGCAAATATAGCTGTTGAACCCTCCGAGATATTTATTCGCGGCGAACCATGGACATTAGCCGGAACGTCGCTAACACTCGACACTATGGCGCTATTCATAAATCATTTCCGGCTCAATCATCAGGAAAGTAATATTACTATCAATGGACAAATTTCTAAGCGTCCAGGCGATTCCTTACAAATTGCCTTTCAAAATCTTGATTTGAATTTTTTAAATTATCTGTTACAATCTCAAAATTTCCGATTTGCTGGTAAGGTTGATGGTCTTCTTATCATTAACGATTTTTATCAACAACGGAATATTGTAGGCAACCTGTCGGTTCGTTCGCTGGCCATCAATCAGGCCGAGCTTGGAAATGTTGTAATCACTGCGCTATGGGATCCGTCCAATGAAGCGGTGAAAATTCAACTTAATTCTACCGATACCCTTGCCCGTCTGATGGCAACCGGTAATTTCTATCCTTTGCGAAGCGGCTATCAGTTTGATATAAATTTTAATGAAGTTACCCTAAAAATTATTGAACCCATTGTTTCCTCTACTTTTAAGATAAACAAGGGAAATGTAGCAGGGCGCATTCACCTGTCCGACGAAGCTTCTAAACCAGTACTGAATGGAAAAATAGAAATTAAGGATGCCCGCCTGCAGCTTATTCCCTTGCACACATCTTACACCTTTTCAAATACCCTGCTTATCGATCATAATACCTTTCAATTCAAAAATTTTACGCTATACGACGAATATCAGCATCCCCTTCGCTTAAATGGTCAGCTTCGCAACAAATACCTGAAAAACTTTATAATAGATTTAACACTGGTGGCCGACAATAATCTGGTCTTTAACAAATCAGCACCCGATGATTTGCCATTTTATGGTAAAGCCTTTGCCTCAGGAAAAATCCATATATACAGCAGCGGCGATTTTATTACCGTAAACGTAACAGAGGGCAAAACTGAGGAAAATTCGATTGTTCTGGTAGCCCTCGGACAAACTTTCTATTCCGGAAATAACGATTTCATACAATTTGTATCGCCTGTGATGGATAAAAAAGAAACGGCCACAAACGAAAATTTATCCGCAATACTCCAGAAACAAAGCAAGTTACTGCTTAACATGGACCTCGAAGTAACCCCCCAAGCTGAAATTCAACTTTTACTCAGCGCTCAAAATGGGGATATGTTAAAAGGCCGCGGCACAGGAAATCTCAAATTCGAAATCGACCGCGCAGGAAACTTTTCCATACGCGGCCAATACACATTTACCGAAGGGTTGTACAATTTCACAATGAACAATCTGATGAATAAGAAATTTGAGATTCAAAGCAACAGTACGATTTACTTCAATGGACGGCCCACCGATGCCAACGTCGATGTTACCGCAGTATATCATACCCGGGCCCCCCTGTACAACCTTTTTGGCGAGTCGAACCTTGAATACCGTCAACGTATTCCGGTCGATTGTCAGCTCTTTTTAACCGGCCGTTTGATGGAACCTAATATTCGCTTAAGCATCGATTTGCCCAACGCAACCGAAGAAACTAAAAGCAGAGTGCGCAGCGTTATTAATTCAGAGCAGGAAATGAGCCAGCAATTTCTGGCCTTGCTGCTATTAAACAATTTCTTGCCAACTACTACTGGCAGCCTCCAAACAAAACTACAAGAGTCAAACCTCGGTGTAGATGTAGCAGCTACCACATCTCTGGAACTGCTATCGAGCCAGCTGAGCAGCTGGATATCGAACCTCAATAAAGACTTCGATATTGGTGTAAGCTATCGGCCCGGCGATCAGGTTTATTCCAACGAAGACCTTGAAATAGCCCTTTCGACCCAATTGCTCAACAACCGAATGTCTATCAATAGCAGCATCGATATCATTGGACAATCGGCAACAAATACCGCAGCTGGCCAGTCGACAACACTTTTAGGAGATGTCAATGTCGAATACCGCCTCACCGATCGGCTTAGCCTTAAAGCTTTCAACCGATCCAATGACATCCTTTATTTTCAGGACGATATTTACACCCGGGGTATCGGAATTATTTATCGCGAAGAGTTTTCTAACTTGAAAGAACTGACACGACGATATTTCAAACAAAAGCAAAACGAAACTGATACGCTGCCAGCAAAACCATCTGTAAAAAACAATTAAATGGACAGACTATTTTTCTGTCGGCTTAAGCTCTATGGAACCATTATGATGGATGAAAAAAGTGAACATGATTTCTGACAAAGCACCTATTATTTACCAGGTAGTGAAAAAAGGAAGCCTTTAAAAATACTTTGTTAGGATAAAATATTACGTGTATTTTTGTTTGCAAACTTCGAAAAAATAAATTTCATGAATGGATTAGGGGTTTTTCTGCAGATTAATGTTACCGGTGGAGCAGCTCAGCCTGCAACCTTACCCACCGAATCTACCATGTCGCTTTGGGAGTTAGCTTTAAAAGGCGGATGGTTAATGCTTCCCATTGCATTACTCGCAGTGGTAGCCGTGTATGTCTTCTTTGAACGCTATTTTGCTATTCGCAAAGCCTCCCAATTTGAGGAAAATTTCATCGACCGTATCAAGGACTATATCCATGAGGGAAAAATTGAAGCAGCACTCAATCTATGTGCTTCAACCGACCGGCCAGTGGCCCGAATGATTGAAAAAGGTATCAAACGGCTGGGACGACCCATAAAGGAAATTGAAGACTCTATCGAAATTGTGGGTAAATTCGAAGTTTATAATCTCGAAAAAAATATGGTAATCCTAGGGGTGATAGCCGGAGTAGCCCCTATGTTTGGGTTTATTGGAACCATAGCAGGTATTATTCGCATCTTTTACAATATTTCGCTGGCCGATAACATTAGCATCGGTCTTATTGCCGGCGGACTTTACGAGAAAATGGTTACCAGTGCTGCCGGTTTGCTGGTAGGCATTATTGCCTATGTGTTTTACCACTGGCTTAACATGAAAATAGAAAAGGTCGTCCATAAGCTCGAGTTGAATGCTATGAACTTTATCGATCTGTTGCAGGAGCCTGTAAAATAATTGGCATATGAACCTTAGAAAAAAAGATAAATTCAGGGCAGAAGTGAGCACCTCCTCACTAAGCGATATTATGTTTTTTTTGATGCTCTTCTTCCTGATTACCAGCACGATGATAAGTCCCAGCGTAATTAAGCTTACCCTGCCCAGCTCGAAATACCATCAAACGGTACGAAAAACCGAGGTTTCCATTTCTATTACCAACACGCATCAATATTATATTAACAATCAGCAGGTTTCATTTGAAAATCTTGAAGCTGAGCTTGCCCGTAAAGTTCCCGACCCCGAAAAAGCCACTGTGGTGATTCGCTGTGATAAGGATGTTCCGGTGCAAGAACTGATCAATGTGCTGCAAATAGGCAATAAGCTCAAGATAAGAATGATACTGGCCACCAAAGCGCCTAATGCCTGAACGTATGTATTTAGGAGCAGAACATAAAATAAAGGCCACAACGGCTACTTTGGCAGTATTGGGAGTAATCCTAATAATACTGCTGTGGGTGCACTTCCGTACTCCGATCCCCCCCTATCCCGAAGAGGGCGGACAGGGTTTGGGGCTTGAGGTTAGCCTGGGTTATGGATTAGCCGAGGAAAATCCCCCTACCCCTGAAGTTGTTACTTCGCAAGAAAAGCCGGAGGATATTCTTACGCAGGATTACGAAGAGGCCGATGCTTTGCAAAAGGTTGAGCCTGCAAAAACCGATAAAAAAGAGGTTCAGAAAACCAAGTCAGAACCGTCTCAACCTGTTGTTAATGAAAAAGCCTTGTTTAAAAAACGTAACCCGTCCGAAAGTGCCGAAAATGCTGGCAATTTTGGCACCTCAGGAGAACAGGGCTCTGGTGTTGGTGAAGGAGAGGGTACCGGCAAGGGCAAAGGCATAGGAGCCGGCATAGGCGATGGAATCTCGTTTAGTCTTGAAGGTCGTGCTCCCGTTTCATTGATCAAACCCCGTGGTAATTTCCAAACATCCGGTAAGGTAGTCGTCGAAATTACAGTAGATCCCAATGGCAATGTTATTAATGCCGTAGCTGGTGTAAAAGGTTCTACTACCCTCGATGAATACCTTCTTCAAATTGCCAGAGAAGCCGCTTTGGCATCAAAATTTAGCACCAATCCGAAAAGCACAGTGCAGAAAGGAACTATCACCTACCGATTCGTTTTACAATAGTCATTTCCTCCCAATCATAAGAAAAACCGGATATGCCTGTTGCCCATCCTCGGTTTTTCGCCGTATGGTGTAGCAGGTCTCATGTTGCAGTTCCTTAAACCCTGCCAATTGAAAGATATTGCTAAATGACACTGGATCAAACCCCTTGTGCCCATCAAAATGTTCTCCATGAAAACTACCGTCTTCCGGATAAAGATCGGCAATGGCAATATACCCCCCCTCTTTTAACATACCATAAAGTTTTCGGGCCACAGCTCCCACATCGGAAATGTGATGAAATACCATCTGCGAAAATATTACATCAAAAGCTTCAGTCTGATAATTCTCTTTCTCAAGATTACAATACACCGGGAAAAGATTGGTTACCTTGTGCTGTAGTATTTTTTCCTGGCTAACCCTGACCATTTCGGGCGAGCTGTCCATAAGGATGATTTTCCTAAATTTATCCTTCAGCAAAAAGCTTAATACTCCTGTTCCTGCACCCCATTCAAGCGCAATCATGGTTGGTTCAACCCTTATTTGATCAAGGATTTTTGAAGCAATAGCCTCGGAACGTTCGTGATGCACAGGGTTGTCGTCCCATGTGCGGGCTTTCAAATCAAACTCTTTCATACTTACTGGTTCAATTTTGAGAAATATACAGTCGCAAAGATAGTAGCACTTTCACAGAATTATGTGTCAAAAATCTCACAAAAAAAAAGAACCTCACCAGGAGGTTCTTTTAGAAAAACTGACTCTTTATTTATGCCGCATAATCCTTCAGCTGTTCCATCAATTTTTTACGTGAAAAGAAGATACGACTTTTTACGGTGCCTATGTTTAAATTTAACATTTCTGCAATTTCTTTGTACTTAAAGCCTGCATGATGTAGCTGAAGGGGGATCCGCAAATCGTCCTCTAACTTTTGCATCGACTCTTCCAGCTCTTTAGTCGACAAGGAGGATGCTGGATCATCGTAGCCACTGGCCTGCGGATGGCTAAGATAATAACCTTCCTTCGTTTGATCCCTGTGCGTATTCTGACGTATAGTGCGACGATAGTTGTTTATAAAAGTATTTTTCATTATCGTATAAATCCAGGCCTTAAAATTATCGTTATGTATAAATTTATCCCTATACATCAGCGCTTTCAAAAAAGTCTCCTGTACCAGGTCGCGGGCATCTTCTCGGTTCAATGTAAGACTATAAGCAAAACGTTCAAGACTGCTTTCAAGACTTACCAGCTGAGTTTGAAATTCAACGAGTGTCATAGGACAATTCCTTTTTGATTTTGTTGAACCAAAAATAAAATAAATTAAACAGATAAAAAAGTCTTAATATCCAGAATTTTTACATAATCATTATTTTTTTAAATAAATTAAATTTTTAAATTAATAAATATCAATAAATTACAATAATATTTTTATTACTTTATAAATTTAATCTAAATAAAAATTTAAAAAATCGTTTTAAATAGCCTGTTTAAAGTTTAACAAAATGATTATTAAAAATGATTCTAAATTGATTGGAATCAATAAATTAGGTTAAGTCCTTCATTCAACATTCAGGACAATTTTTAGTGAATTTTGATAAAAGCCCGGAATAATTGCTAACTTTGTCAAAAAATAATCGTATGTGCAGCACTTGCGGATGTGGGGGAAGTCAGAATGAACCCAAAATTTATCGCCCAGGACAAGGTAATTTACAAGGGCTCGTTGTGCAACCTACTTTTCATACACACGAGCACAGCCATACGCATCCCCATGAGCATTTGGGACATAGTCATATTTCTTTAGAAACCGAAATTCTGCACGCTAACGATAGGATAGCAGAACGAAACAGGGGCTTTTTCGAGGCTCGCAATATTTTTGCAATCAACCTAGTGAGCTCACCCGGAGCAGGTAAGACAAGTCTGCTCGAACAAACCCTGCTAACCCTTGGCAGCTCACATAAATGTTACGTAATTGAGGGCGACCAGCAGACCGACAATGATGCTCGCCGTATTCAGCAAACCGGCGTAGATGTGGTACAGGTGAATACCGGTAATGGTTGCCACCTCGATGCAAACATGGTTAATCAGGCTATCCATCAGCTTAATCCCGCAGAAAACTCGTTACTTTTTATCGAAAACGTAGGGAATCTGGTGTGCCCTTCCCTGTTTGATCTAGGCGAAAATTTCCGGGTGGTTATTTTTAGCGTCACCGAGGGGGAAGATAAACCCCTGAAATACCCCAATATTTTTCATTCGTCACACCTTGTCGTGATCAACAAAATTGACCTGCAGCCTTATCTCGACTTCGATATTCAGAAAGCCAAATCATACGTACAACGCATTAATCCGCATGCAAAAATTATTGAGCTTTCCGTGAAATCCGGCATGGGCATGGATCAATGGTTGAACTGGCTTACCAGCAGAGGTAAATAAATATGCAAACTCCTATATATCCTCATCTTTCATCAGTAGCTCTTCTTCAGCCATATTGTCTTCCTGAGAAAGCGGAATAGGATCCTGATGATAAGGATTTTTGGACCTTGAATTTTTCTTTTCCATATTCTTGCCAATTATTTTCATAGGTAAACCATTTGGGTTGCCACTCCTCATATGGATCTAACCTTAACCGACCCCTTGCTTAATATGAGCGCTTTTATCTCGTCCTAAATAATTGCTATAACAAGATAAATCCACTTCTAGTTCTGTTACTATTAAAGTTAATACAAAAAATGGTTTTCCGGTTAAAGTTTTCATTATTTTTTCTTCAATTAATGTAGTCTTTATTTTAGCTATTCTTACGTTCATACGGAACAAAATATTAATATGCTTAATTTACTGGGAAATAACCGATAAAAACGTATAGTCCAGTCGGCAACGATTAAAAAATATTCACACGCGTTATAATCTGTGAAAACTATTGACGGATGATTTGATTCCAAAAATTGTATTTATTTCGGGAAATAGGGGAATATTTTTCATACCTTTGCCTCTGAAATTTAACATATTCTGCCATGACCATCGATTACAACGAACGAGTCATTCAAGCTATTGATGCTACAGTTGACCAGCTATCCATGCCTCAGAGCTACGAACAGGTGTATCACAAACCGTTGCAGCATGAGGAGATGCTTTCCATCGACTCAATAAGGGAGATCATGGAAATAGTTCAGGAAATTTTGTTTCCGGGATATTTTGGCAATGCGTCGATTAAGCCCCATTCCATACGTTTTCATATGGGGGTAAATGTGGACCAGTTGCTCAAATTGCTGATGATACAGATCAAACGCGGCTATTGTTTCGACTGCACTGCCGAAGATTGCGAGGCATGCGATACTTGCAAGATTGACACCGAATCGGTTTCGCTGGCTTTCATCCAGTCGTTGCCCGAAATTCGCGAAAAACTATCGAAAGATGTGAAGGCCATGTACATGTACGATCCGGCCGCGAAGGGATATGGAGAAATTATTTTTGCCTATCCGGGAATAAAAGCGTTAACCTATTACCGGGTTGCTCACCGACTATACGAACTGCAGGTGCCCATAATTCCACGCATTATTTCCGAGATGGCCCATAGTGCTACCGGCATCGACATACACCCGGGTGCACAAATTGGGGAAAGCTTTGTCATTGATCATGGCACAGGAGTAGTAATTGGTGAAACATCGATTATTGGCAACAATGTCCGTATATATCAAGGAGTTACCCTGGGCGCCCGTAGTTTTAAATTAGACAACGAGGGAAATCCTATGCGCGGATTGCCCCGTCATCCCATCGTTGAAGACGATGTAGTCATTTATTCCGGAGCTACTATTTTGGGACGTGTAACCATAGGAAAAGGATCAATCATTGGAGGTAACGTGTGGATAACTCAGGATTTACCTCCCTACTCTAAAGTAGTTCAGGGAAGGCCTCGGGAAACATTATTCGAATTTGGTGGCGGAATCTAATAAATCTATGATGTTTTTTCAGCATTTGATCCCTTGATCTCAAGGGCTTTCATGGGCATTGCCTCTTCCCCGTTCCCATTATCATTGCTATAACCGTAAATGTAAAGGGTATGATGGGAAGGGGTAAAATTATTCATCTCGCATGCTGTTTTGATGATAAGCTGAATGCGAGGATCGCAGAATTCTATTACTTTACCCGTGCGCATATCAACCAGGTGATCGTGCTGCAAGCACTGAAAAGCACGCTCAAATTGGGCTATATTTTTGCCAAATTGGTGTTTCACTACCAGATTGGCATCTAGCAATAATTCCATCGTATTGTACAGGGTGGCACGACTTACCCGATAGTTTTTATTCTTCATAAAAACGTACAAGCTTTCTATATCGAAATGCCCCGTACGCGAATATATTTCATCCAATATCGCATATCGTTCTGGCGTTTTACGGTGCCCCTTCCGTTCCAGATATTCTGTGAAAAGCTTTTTTACCGTTTCCTTCACATCATCGTTTACCATGGTACCCAAGTTTTTCCATTTGGCTAAGTTAGCAATTTTTATTTATTCTAAATAAAAAATTTTACAAAACGTATTCCAATCTCACCGCTTCGTTACTTTCGATTCGAAATACAAAGTGGCCGTTGCTTACCTGCTTAAGAATAGGAGTAATACGAGCCAGCTCGGTGTCGGTAATAAAAATTTGCCCCGAAAGATTTTGCTGGGTTAGCTCAATGAGGCGTTGTACGCGTTGATAGTCAAACTTGTCGAAAAGGTCGTCGAGTAGGAGAAGGGGTTTTTTCTGACTGTGTTTATGAATAAGGCTATATTCAGCCAGCTTTAGGGCAACCAGAAATGTTTTCTGCTGTCCTTGTGAGGCTATCCGCCTGGCGGGCATACCATCGATGAGCAATAGTAAATCGTCTTTATGTATACCTGCCGATGTATATTCCAACTGTCGGTCTTTAGCAAAATTCTGTCGGAGTAATTGCAGCAGATCGGCTTCTTGAAGCTGCGATTGATAGTGCAGCTCTACCTGCTCGGTGTTTCCGGCAATTTGTTGGTACATTTCAATAAATATAGCCCGGAATTCAGCGATAAATTTTTTTCGCTCGGTATGTATCAACCTCCCAGCCATGGCCAGTTGCTCATCGTATACATCGAACATTTCGAGGAATGGGGTAACAACCTGGCCAGACGTATTTTTAAGCAAACGGTTGCGTTGTTGAAGAATGCGATTATATTGTATCAGCTGTTCGAGATAGCTCTTATTGTACTGCGAAATAATTGTATCGATCAGGCGCCGACGCTCTTCGCTTCCTTCGGTAATCAAAGTGCTGTCGTTGGGTGTAATCATTACCACCGGGATAAGACCAATATGTTCCGAAAGTCTTTCATACTCTTTCTTGTTGCGCTTTACAACCTTTCGGCCATTCTTTTTGTAGCTGCAAAGAATTTCTTCTGAATATCCGCCGGAAACAGTATATTCACCCTGAATAACAAACAGCTCTGCATTATGGCGGATATTGTACAGATCGACATTGTTGAAATACGAGCGGCACATCGACAGATAATAAATAGCATCAAGCAGGTTGGTCTTGCCCACCCCATTATTACCTACAAAGCAATTGATCCGGTCCGACAACTCAATGGTCAATTGCTCGTAGTTCTTGAAATTTACCAAAGATAGCTTATTGAGAATCAACTTAAAGGTATTTTGCCAGCATATTCAGGGCAAAGATAGGCAAAAGCCCGATATAAATTGATTAAACCCCACCTTTACTTGCAATACCCGCAGCATCAACGTTTATAGGTTGGCAGTTTTACATCTGTTTTGCAATTAGGCAAAAAAAATGGGTAAAGCTATTGTAATATTCAGTAGTCTCATTAATTTTGCGGCATAAATGTCATACGGGGTGTGGCGCAGTTGGCTAGCGCGCCTGCTTTGGGAGCAGGAGGCCCCTGGTTCGAGTCCAGGTACCCCGACAATAATTTGGTAATTAGGCTTCAGCGGTAAGGGTTGAAGCCTAATTTTCTTTTTTCATGCTTTTAGAAAAAGCAACTTACATCTTTTTTCCGAAATTTTTCTTTCTATCTCACCCCATGGTATATTTTTTTAACTTATAAAGTAACACAAAAAACCAGCATTTTTAATAATATATTAAATAATAAACACTAAATTATTTAATATATTAATTAAAGATAATAAAATTAATTAAAATAATATATTATTATATGTTTCTAAGTGGCATAATTGTTTTATTGGTAGGATTTTCAATGTTGATAGTGATTAAAAACAGGAAATTATTGAAAAAAGTACAACAACTGGTACATGAAAAAGATAAAATTGAAAGTGAACTGCATAATTTGCAAAAAGAACTGGAAACAATACAATCGGAACAAGAAGCTTATAAAACGCTGGCTGATCTGGTAATACAAAGTCCCAATGCTATTATGCTCATGGACAACGATGGTAATATACTCTGGATCAATGAGGGTTTCTCGAAAATGTATGAATACAATTATGCTGAATTCACCAGGGCACTGGGGAAAAACTACCGGCAAACATCATTTAGTCCCAACGTAGAGGAGCGAATTTCCTTTATAAAAACACACAAACGCCCTTATCGTTACGAAGCACTAAATATTACTAAGACAGGCAAGAAACTTTGGACACAAACAGCATTGGTACCGATTCTCGATGAGTATGGTCAAATTCGCAACATGGTAACCATCGATACGGATATTCATCAGCGGGTAACCAGGAGCGATCAATTAGTACATAAGGTAGACATTATGATTGATAATTTTGAGAGCCTGCGCCGTCAGCTGGCCGCTTTTCAAAATGAACTGGTCAATTTATATCATTCGATTGATCAGATGTATAGGTTGATAGAGCGAACCGACCAGATTCTTGCTTTTATCAAGGAAATATCGGAGAAGACAAAAATTTTAGGCATCAACGCATCGATTGAAGCGCATATGGCAGGAGATAATGGGAAGGGTTTCCGAGTCATTGCAAATGAGATAGTGAACATTTCACATCACACGCTTGAACGGATTAGTCAAATAGCCGAAATTCTGGAGTCAATAAGCAAGCAGCAGGCATTCATATTAGCTCAAAAAGAAGGCAGTGCCCAGACATTTGGCCATATCATGGGATCCATTAGTAATCTTCAGCTCGAACTGAGAAAGTTAGAAACCGCTATCGAAGAGTTTAAGTCGCTTGCCTAAAAATTCAAAGCTATTATTCGTCGGCGATAACCTTTATTTTTAACTCATTGAGCTGGGCTTCGGTAAGATACGAAGGTGAATCAAGCATCAGGTCGCGGCCGGCATTGTTCTTGGGAAATGCTATAACATCGCGGATGCTGTCGAGACCCGCAAAAAGGCTAACCAGTCGGTCGAAACCGAATGCTATGCCCGCATGCGGAGGAGCTCCATACTGAAAAGCATTCATCAGGAAACCAAACTGGTATTCGGCCTCGTCTCGTGTAAAGCCCAGGGTCTCGAACATTTTGGCCTGCAGTTCTTTCTGGTGGATTCGCACCGAGCCCCCTCCAACCTCAACCCCGTTAATGACCATGTCGTAAGCCTTTGCCCTAATTTTTGAAGGATCTGTATCGAATAGCGGAATATCTTCGTCTACTGGAGCGGTGAAAGGATGGTGCATGGCAAAATAGCGCTGCAACTCGTCGTCCCATTCAAGCAGTGGAAAATCTATTACCCACAACGGAGCAAATATGTTTTGATTGCGTAGGCCTAACCTATCTGCCATTTCGAGCCGCAAGTTCCCCAAAGCTTTTTGTATTTTTTCCCTATCGCCACTGAGAATCAACAACAGATCGCCGGGTTGTGCCTTTGCGGCATCGAGCCACGAACGTAATTCCTCCGTTGAATAAAACTTATCGACCGAAGATTTTATGCTACCATCAGCATGGTATTTTACATAAACCATCCCAGCTGCACCTATTTGGGGACGTTTTACGAAGTCGGTAAGAGCATCCAGCTCTTTGCGGGAATATTCTGCACAGCCAGTAGCATTGATGCATCCTATATATTCGGCCTGATCGAACACCCCAAATCCCTTTCCTTTAGCCATGTTGGTAAGTTCCACTATTTTCATTTCGAAGCGAATGTCGGGCTTATCGCTCCCATAGTAAGCCATGGCATCAGCATAGCTCATGCGCGGAAAAGGCTCCGTAAATTCTATACCTTTAACCACCCTAAACAAATGCTTAATAAGCCCCTCAAAGGTTTGCAGAATATCGTCGCGGTCTACAAACGACATTTCGCAGTCGATCTGGGTAAATTCGGGCTGACGGTCGGCTCGCAAATCTTCGTCCCTGAAACATTTCACAATCTGGAAATAGCGGTCGTAACCGGCTACCATGAGAATTTGCTTAAGCGTTTGGGGCGACTGAGGAAGAGCATAAAACTGACCCGGATTCATTCGCGAGGGTACCACAAAATCGCGCGCCCCTTCAGGAGTCGATTTCATAAGTACTGGCGTCTCTACCTCTATAAACTGCTGCCCGTCGAGATAGCGGCGTACCTCCTGGGCCATCCGATGACGCAACAATAGATTATTTTTTAACGGATTGCGACGCAGATCAAGATAACGGTACTTCATGCGCAATTCCTCGCCTCCGTCGGTCTCGTCCTCAATGGTAAAAGGTGGAATAGCTGAAGGATTGATTATTTTTAATTCCTCAACTATGATTTCAATGTCACCGGTAGGCAGCTTGGGATTTTTATTTTCACGCTCAGCAACTTTCCCAACGATTTGAATTACATACTCACGACCCAGTGAACGAGCTCTTTCACATAGCCCGGAATTTTTCTCCATGTTGAATACCAACTGCGTGATACCGTAACGGTCGCGTAAGTCAATAAAGGTCATGCCTCCTAAATTTCTGATTCGTTGAATCCATCCAGCCAGCTTAACTTGCTGACCCACATTTTTCATCGTTAGCTCGCCACAGGTATGAGTACGGTACATCTATTCCAAATTTTTAGTTAATGAGTTTGCAAATTTAGCGGAATCTTTTTTTGCTGCAGCAAAGGAAATAAAATTATTAAGTAATACCATCAGGGAATTGAAACTTTTGGAATGCCAATTCCTTTCATGTTCTGGAATCATTCCATTTTTAGGTAAAAAGCTTTGGTAAGCTGCGCATATTCGGCAGTAGGTTGTTTCGGGCCATTATGATACAAGGTGAGTATAGTTTCCTCAAGGGGACGAGGAACCCTGGCAAAGGTAAACAGGCTACGCATGAAGGGCATACGAATTGTTGAACGGACGCCGGTGGCCCGGATGCAAAAAAGGTCATTTTTTAAACATTCCCTAATAAAATCATCCTTCCCACTGTATGGGATAATAACCGATAATTTACCTTGATCGGAAAGAATAGCAGTAGCCCCCTTAATGAGTTCGGCAAAACTGAGTGAATGAGCATGCCTGGCAATCGTGCGATGGCTGTGCGGCGATTGCAAGTCATGCTGAAAAAAAGGAGGATTGCACACAACGTGATCGTACTTTTGGGTACATTGCCTAACATAATCGACAAAATTGTTATGATAGGCATGAATACGACCTACCCAGCGACTCGCATTAATATTTTCGAGCCCCTGCTGGTAACTCTCGAAATCTATTTCAATGGCATCAATAGTACATAATGGATTACGCTGAGCCAGCATAAGGCTTATAATTCCACACCCCGAACCCACATCGAGTAGATAACGATCGGTATCAATACTGACCCATGCCCCCAGCAATATGCTGTCGGTACTCAAGGGCATGGCGCATCTATCATGATATATGGTAAACTGCTTAAAAACAAAAGGGCGTCTTCGCTTTTGTGAAACCGTGGGCATGACTCAATTGATTAAAAGGGTTCCCACACCAGTAACCCTTGAGGGTTCTACCACAATATTGTCCATAATCATCGTAGGAATACCGTTTTCCTCATCTTCCGAAACCAATACCCATAACGAATACTTGCCTGGAGGAACATAAAGTATATAAAAGAAACCATCCTGGCGTGGTAAAGTGCTCAGGGTGTCATGTGCCGAAATAAGCCATACAAACGGCATTTCTCCTGAGCTTTTAATCTTTCCCCTCACAGCACCCGTACTATCTGCCGATTGTAAACGCACCACCGGATTTAGTATCCATTTCTCTTGCTTCTTCTGCAAAGCAAAGTAACAATCAAAATCGACAAAAAGCTTGTTTATGGTTTCACTTTTTAAAGCAATGGGATTACGTAGCTTAAAGTTATATACAGTATCATTGAGTTGAATGGGATAACCTTTCCCTTTTCGATAGAGCCAATGCGAAGAACCAAAAGTTACGATAATTCTTTCAACGAAGGGTGCATCGTAAAACAGTTCGGCCAGTAAGGTATCTTTATCATTGGTATATTGTAAAATATTGATCGGTCGCGGTTTTTTTAAAATTATTTTTTCGCTGTACCGAAGACTATCGGAAAGTAGTTCAACCGAATAGATAGTAATTAGTAATGAATCAATTTTTACCTGGCTATCCTTCAGGTAAAGCTGGATATGCGCAAATGGCTGCTTTTCCTTCTGGCAACCAATTGCTAAAATAATAGCTACAAGTACAATAACCCGTTGAAATATTTTCGCCCTCTGCATAATTGCCACGGCATTATTATGCAAAGTAACAATATTTCAGCTAAAAATGAAAATATATTGTTTACTTGTAGGAGTTTTCGGGAGGGCTGCAGGCATTTTTACAAAATCCAAAAATTGTACTATAAAAGGTTGTTGTAAGGAAAGCTCTTGGGGTTAAGAGGGCCGAAGCTGCTCCACAATTTGAAATGCAGCCTCCACAAAACTGAATAGCATAATTATGATTTGTTGTCAGCAGAAAGCCAGTATTGTACCACTCTCCCGGATTTACATTTTGCAAGGTTCTACAGTTTTGATCCACAACGAGGTAACTTGCGCTACATCCATCGTAAAAATTAGGACAGATGAAAATCATGAGGTTGGCCGACTGGTATGTAGGCACATAAATGGTATTGGACGGTTCCGACTCACCCGATATACTCCAGGCTGTAACCCTGAAAGCAGGATTGGGATACACCTGATATACATTCATTTCATATGATGTTTCGTTGGCAGGAGTCCGCCAAATCGTTACCCAATCACCATCAAGATCGCTTTTTCGTTGAATATGAAATTCATCCTCATTGGTTGAATTATCAATCCAGGTAAGGGTTAGCTTATTCGACGTCAAAGTATACTGAAGGTTATCGGGGGCAGCAGGCTTACTGCCGGTTGAGTTGTCCTTGTTATCGCAGGAACTCAGTATAATTAGAGAACTTATAAAAACTGAAAAAAATATGTTTCTCATAGGAACAATTTATTAGGCTTAATCTCAACAGAGTGATAGTAAGTAAAAAATTAATATACCGAAGAGCTATTAAATTTCCGGAGTAATTTAAAGGCCTTGATATTAGATACACGTCCACAACAGATTGCAGTAGAATTAATAATTTCACCCTCCATGCCATCGGGAGTGTAGGTAAAATGAAAGATTTCGTGACCAAAATAGTTTTCGCCCTTGTCAATGGTGAACTCAAAATCGCCCGAAGGCAGCTTGCTCGACGAAGTCACCCCTTCCCAGTTGCACAGTAAATCAACCGAACCATAGATACCAAGTTTGCCAGCATATTCGAGATTGCCAGCCGACAGGAAAGGTTCGGGAATAGCCCCCTCAACTCCATTAAGATACTCATTGCGAGCATCGTACAGGCCAAACTCAATCTTGATGGGATACCCATTGACAGGATTATATTCCATTATCATGTAGGGCTTACCCACTACCTTCTGTAAGGGCTGGTTGTTCATATCAAGTATATAATAATAATTCTCAATATCTCCTTTCCAGAAAGAGTAGCGATCGGTCTCCTTGTGGTCGCTGGCACAGTAGCTGAGGGTAAATAAAAACAGCAAGGCGAACAACCATTTTGCCAACCTAATAGGAAACCACAAATGTGAAACATTTGAAGGAAAGTGTTGCTTAAAGCTAAGTAAAACTTCTCTTGTTTTCATTCTTATAAATATTTACAGTAATTAATTATATGGAATGTTGAAAAATAATTAAAAAGAATTGATTTTTATTGCTTAAAAATAAAATATTTTTTAGATAAAATTTATAATCATCGATATGTTTTACAAAATATGGCTGCTTAAAATTATTTTGGGAGGTACCCTCGGTCAGCATGCATTAGAAACGATAATGTGGTTTTGAATCGACTGTGTTTAGGTCTAATTTTTATTTAGAACAAATATGAATTTTGTGTTATTTTGATAACATTGTGAAAAAAATAACAGATTGGCAGTATATTTGCATATCCCTTTTGTAAGTTGTATTATTCACTAAACAACATGCAAATAAAAGAAATAGCACATATCCTTGATGCCGAAATCCTTACAGGCGATGAGGCAATTTTATCGACAGAGGTAAAATATGCCTTTGCAACCGACATGTTGAGTGATCTGCTTAAAATAGACAAAAACAAAACCTTGCTCATTACGGGTCTGGCAACCGTCCAAACCATAAGGGCTGCTGTAGTGATGGATGTCGGAGTTATCCTGCTGGTTCGCGGAAAGAAAGCCCTGCCCGAAATGATCGAACTTGCCCGGCAAAACCAGATAGTGCTTATGGAATACAAAGGTTCCATGTTTAAAGCAAGTGGAATCCTGTACCAGGCAGGTATTCGACCGGTTTACTAATAATGGAAAAGTTTGAATTTAAAATAACTGGAGGAGATTACCAGAATATTGGTTACGTTTCGAATACCATCAAAAAGGTGATGAATGCGAGGAACATGGTTCCCAAACATTCACGACGCATTGCAGTGGCAATTTTTGAAGTCGAAACCAATATTATACTTTATGCACTCAAGGGTACAGTGAGCGTTCTTTTCGATGCGGACAAAGTAGTCGTGATAGCCAATGATGAAGGACCTGGTATTGAAAACGTACCGCTTGCGCTTCGCGAGGGTTTTACTACAGCCAGCGAATACATCCGACGACTAGGATTTGGTGCTGGATTGGGCCTGTCGAATATCATCAAAAATTCCGACATCGTGTGGATATCCAGCCTCATTAATAAAGGTACACAAATAATATTAACATTTTTTACAAATACGTTCTTTGAAATACTGTGAAGGAAATGGAAATAACTGTAAAAGAACTTGCAGACCGTTTACAGCTGAAGTGCGTGAGCGGATGCGACAATCTGCACCGTAAGGTTAGTGGGGTGTATGTGTCGGACCTACTGAGCGATGTGGTTGGGCATGCCGAAGAACTGCATCTATGGATGACCCTTCATACCCATCCAAATATTGTTGCAGTAGCCACGCTTAAAAATCTGGCGGCTATCGTAATTACGGGAGGTAGGACACCCGACCCTGATACTGTCCAGGCCGGCAATACTCATCAAATCCCAATTCTGGTATCTTCATTGACTACATTTCAGCTGGCCGGACAGATTTTTCAGCTAATCTCCCAGAAAGCATGAGAAAAAAAGAGTTAAAAATTCCAGAGATGCGCAGATACAACGACAACTAATTTTTTGTATATTAGAGAAAAAGTTTTAAATCGTGTTGAACGTAAAAGCCGACCTACACATCCACACGGTACTCTCGCCCTGCGCAGAGGTAGATATGAGCCCGGTAGCCATCGTCCAAAAAGCCTTTTCAAAAGGATTGAAAATTATCGGCATAACCGATCACAACTCTACCCTCCAATGCCTGATGGTGAAAAAAATTGCCGAAGAATATGGCATATTTACCCTCATGGGTGCAGAGGTCTGTAGCAAGGAGGAAATTCATTGCCTGGCCTTTTTTGATGGGCCTGAAAATTTGAAAAGTTTTCAGGACTTTATCGAACGAAATATTCCAAAAATTAAATACAATCCCGCCTTGCATGGTATTCAGGCAGTGCTCGATACCAAAAACAATGTCCTGGAGCAGGTCGATTATTATCTGGGAGTACCACTTAAGGTAGGGTACGAAGAAATCGAAGAAACCGTTCATGCAATGGATGGTATCTTCATCCCCGCCCATGTCGATCGTGTTAAATACAGCTTACTATCGCAGCTGGGGTACGTTCCAGAAAATATTAAAGCCGATGCGCTTGAAATATTTAACCAAACGTCGCTGGTACAGTTTCTCAGGGAAAATGGACATGTATCGCACTTTACCATTGTTAAAAATTCCGATGCCCATACCCTTCACAGTATTGGTCAATATACAAGTCATTTTTTGCTTGAAAAAATAAACTTTAAAGAAATAAAAATGGCTCTGCGAAAGAAATTTGAACGGATGGTTTTGATTGATTAAAACAAACATGGAAAATATTGCACTCTTCCTGCTCGATATTGTTCAGAATGCTATAGAGGCTCATGCCTCAAGCATATCTATTGATATAGAGGAGAAGAATCAACAACTTCGCATCTCTATTGCTGACAACGGGCGAGGCATGTCGCAAGAAATCTTAAACAACGTCCTAAATCCTTTTTACACATCCCGTACTACCCGAAAGATAGGTATGGGCCTTCCTCTGCTTAAGCAACATGTTGAGCAAACAGGAGGATTTTTGCATATCGTTTCTGAAGCCAATAGGGGAACAACCGTTTCGTTTGCTTTTAACCTATGGCATATCGATTGTCCCCCACCAGGCAACATTGCCGATGTGTTAAGTACACTAATAACAGTGAATCCACAGATAAACTTCTATGTCTGCATACGAAGTGGACTTCGCACTTTTTCCTTTGAATCGAAAAAAATAAGGGAAATTTTCAATGGGATACCAGTTTTCCAAAGCGAATTACGTCAATACTTGTTTTCTTTCCTATCGGAAAACATGGAATGCTTTTTCATTAGTAATGTACAACATAACTCAGGAGGAATATGATAAAGGTAAAAACGTTGGACGATTTAATCAGGCTCAGGGATGAGTTACGAACCAGGCTCGAACTGCGCGAAAAAGGCGAACATCCCGAGCAACTCATTCAGGTAAAGGTAGCCATGGCAACCTGTGGAATTGCCTCGGGCGCCAAGGAAATAATGGACTATTTTATCGATGAACTTCCCAAACGGAACATTGCAGCCGTTGTAACCCAAACAGGATGCATGGGCTATTGCTATGCCGAACCTACCATTGAGGTAACGCTACCCGGAAAAGAACCGGTGGTTTTTGGCCATGTTAATAAGGCAAAGGCCGACGAAATTATTGAAAAGTACCTGAAGGCCGGTGATCTGGTCGATGGTATCATTCCACAAACCTTTAAAAAACCGAGTTAAGCAAGGAGGAGGATTTAGTTATGGCTAACTATAAAATGCACATATTAGTTTGCGGAGGAACAGGATGCAAAACCTCTGAAAGTGACATGATTGCGCACAATTTGCGATCGGCCCTGGTACAACACGGACTAAGTGAAGAGGTACAGGTGGTTATGAGCGGCTGCTTTGGATTTTGCGAAAAGGGACCTATCGTAAAAGTTTTGCCCGACAATATTTTTTATGTCAGTGTCAAACCTGCCGATGCAACAACCATTGTTGAGGAACACATTATCAAAGGCCGACCCGTGCAAAACCTGCTATATAGTGATCCGACGACGGGTGAAAAAATTACCGAATCGCGCAGGATGGATTTTTATCAGCAGCAGTATCGAATAGCTTTGCGCAACTGTGGATTTATCGATCCTGAAAATATTGACGAAGCCATTGCCCGCAATGCCTATCAGGCACTGGGTAAGGTTCTCACGCAAATGAAACCGCAAGAGGTTATCGATATCATCAAACGATCTGGATTACGCGGACGGGGTGGCGCTGGTTTCCCAACCGGACTTAAATGGGAAATAGCCAGCAAGGTGCCGGGCGACGAAAAGTATGTCGTATGTAATGCCGACGAAGGCGATCCGGGGGCTTTTATGGATCGCTCTATTCTGGAAGGTGACCCCCACTCGGTGCTCGAAGCCATGGCCATCTGCGGATACTGCATTGGAGCCTCACAGGGTCTTATCTATATTCGTGCCGAATATCCGCTGGCCATCGAACGACTCAAGATTGCCATAACTCAGGCGCGTGAATACGGCCTGCTAGGCAATAACATTTTGGGTACCGGTTTTAACTTCGACATTACCCTTCGCTATGGCGCCGGAGCCTTTGTGTGTGGCGAAGAAACTGCCTTGATTCATTCAATGGAGGGGATGCGGGGCGAACCCACCTTTAAACCCCCCTTCCCCGCCGAAAAAGGCTATAAAGGCAAGCCTACCAATGTCAATAATGTTGAGACGTTTGCAAATGTCCCGGCCATTATTCTCAATGGTGCCGAATGGTTTGCCAGCATTGGTACCGAGAAATCGAAGGGTACCAAGGTATTTGCCCTGGCCGGAAAAATAAACAATGTGGGGCTCATTGAGGTTCCCATGGGTACAAAATTACGCACCGTAATTTATGATATTGGCGGTGGTATAAAGAACAATAAAAAGTTTAAAGCGGTACAAATTGGTGGTCCCTCCGGTGGCTTCCTCACCGAAAAACATCTCGACACCCCTATCGACTACGACAGTCTTACCGAAGCCGGTTCAATGATGGGCTCGGGGGGTATGATTGTGATGGACGAAACCGATTGTATGGTAGCTATGGCCAAGTTTTACCTCGATTTTACGGTAGAGGAATCGTGCGGCAAATGTGCTCCTTGTCGCATCGGCAATAAACGGCTCGACGAAATACTGGCAAAAATTACCGAGGGTAAAGCTACCGAGGAAGATCTGGCATTGTTGCGAAATTTAGGGCAGGTAATCAAGGATACATCCCTTTGCATGCTGGGAGGCTCATCGCCCAACCCGGTACTATCGACGCTGGAACACTTTTACGATGAATATCTGGCGCACGTTCGCGACCATCGGTGTCCGGCAGGACAATGCAAGGCGCTGGTACACTATTACATCGACCCTGAGCAATGCGTAGGATGCACCGCCTGCGCCCGGGCCTGTCCGGTAAACGCTATTGCCGGCGAACGGAAAAAGCCCCACGTAATCGACCAGCTTATTTGCATAAAATGTGGTACCTGTGTCGAAAAATGCAAATTTAATGCAGTATTAGTTCAATAACTTTTAAGTAAAACTTTATGAGTACTATAAATATAACTATCGACAACAAAACCATCCAGGTAGAAAAAGGGACGACCATTCTGAAGGCCGCCCAAAAAGTTGGGATACACATCCCTACCCTGTGCTACATGCATCTGGAAGATCTACATATTGAGCACAAACCTGCAAGTTGCCGCATTTGCGTGGTTGAGGTAGCAGGTCGTCGAAATTTAGCACCCGCCTGCGCCACCGAATGTACCGAAGGGATGGTGATCAATACCCATTCGCTGCGAGTACTCAATGCCCGTAAAACGGTAATGGAACTTATTCTCAGCGATCACCCCACCGATTGCCTTATTTGCCCCAAATCGGGTAACTGCGATCTGCAATCCATGGCCCATCAGTTGGGTATCCGGAAAATTCATTACCAGGGCGAACAATCGACCTACCGCGAGGATACCTCACCCTCGATCATTCGCGACATGGATAAGTGTATCATGTGCCGCAGATGCGAGACCATGTGCAACGATTTTCAGACCGTAGGTGTTCTTTCGGCGGTAAACAGAGGCTTTATGGCAGTTGTTGCCCCAGCATTCGAACAGAATCTCGACCATTCACCCTGCACCTACTGTGGTCAGTGTGTTGCGGTGTGTCCCACCGGAGCACTCACCGAGGTCGACCACACCAATCAACTTATCCGTACCCTGGCCGACCCCACCAAGACGGTTATCGTACAAACAGCACCTGCTGTGCGTGCTGCACTGGGCGAAGAGTTTGGTTTACCCCCCGGTACCCTGGTTACCGGTAAGCTGGTAGCTGCCCTGCGCAGACTTGGATTTCACTACGTATTCGATACCGATTGGGCTGCCGACCTTACCATCTTGGAGGAAGGTACCGAACTGCTTGACCGGCTGACTCGCTTCCTCAATGGCGACAAATCGGTAACTCTCCCCATACTCACCTCGTGCTGCCCGGCATGGGTAAAATTTTTCGAACACCAGTTCCCCGACCTGATCGACATCCCTTCTTCGGCCCGTTCGCCACAGCAAATGTTTGGTTCGATAGCCAAAAGCTACTTTGCCAACTTGCTGAGCATCGACCGTAAAAATCTGGTAGTAGTTTCCATCATGCCCTGCCTGGCTAAAAAGTACGAATGTACACGCCCCGAATTTAGTGTAGATGGCAATCCCGATGTCGATTTTTCGATAACCACTCGTGAGTTGGCCAATCTTATAAAACAAAGCAATATTGACTTTTTATCGCTGCCCGATGAAGACTTTGATGCACCGCTGGGCGAATCATCAGGCGCTGGTGTTATCTTTGGTACTACAGGTGGAGTTATCGAAGCCGCCGTACGTACTACCTACGAACTATACACAAATAAACCTCTTCCCAAAATTGACTTTTATGAGTTGCGTGGTCTCGATGGAATACGACAGGCTTCCATCGACTTCAATGGCTTAACGCTAAATATAGGAATCGCTCACGGACTGGGTAATGCTCGAAAGCTGCTCGAAGAAATACGGGCCGGCAAATCGCAGTACCATGCCATCGAAATCATGGCCTGCCCCGGAGGATGTATCGGTGGCGGCGGCCAACCATTACACCACGGCGACTCAAGCATTATCAAGGCACGTCAAAAAGCCATTTACCTCGAGGATAGCAATAAGCCTATCCGCAAATCGCATGAAAACCCCTATATACAAAAAATATATCAGGAATTTCTGGGTAAACCCATGAGCGAAAAAGCCCATCATTTATTGCACACCATATACTTCGACCGCAGCAAGAAACATTTTATAGTTACCCAGGAATAGCGGTATATTCAGTTGATTATTGTTAACGATTAAACAAACAACTATGTCGACGGTAAAAATAGAATTAAAGCCCCATCAGGTAGAACAAATAAAGCAAATATGCAGGGAGTTTAACAATGACCCGGGCGAACTCATCAATGTGCTGCACAAAGTTCAGCATACCTTTGGTTATTTGCCTGCTGAGGTACAGGAGCTTGTAGCCAGCGAACTCAGTATTCCGGTTGCAAAAGTGTATGGAGTGGTTACCTTTTACTCGTTTTTTACCATGCTGCCCAAAGGTCAGTATCCCATATCGGTTTGCATGGGAACTGCCTGCTATGTAAGAGGGGCAGAAAAGGTGGTGGAAGAAATTAAAAACGTACTGAAAATAAAAATTGGAGAAACCACACCCGATGGTAAATTTTCCTTAAGCTGCTTACGCTGTGTAGGCGCATGCGGATTGGCTCCCGTAGTAATGATAGGAGACAAAACATTTGGTCGCGTAGCCCCCGAATCGGTAAAGGAAATATTGCAGGAGTTTCTTTAATCAACATTTCTTACCTTTGTACCTTTATAGGATCAATAAAAATTGTTGGACTTAAATAGCATTGAGAATGAGAAAAAAAATTGTTGCCGGAAACTGGAAGATGAACACCACCCTTCAGGAAGGAATAAAATTGGCCAGCGAAGTTGAGAGTTTATCTTCACAGGTTCCTTCGGATGTTACGCTTATTGTATGCGTACCCTTTACACATTTGACCGAAGTAAAAAAGGTAATTAATCGAACCCTGTTGGGCGCTGAAAATTGTGCTTCTGAAGCCAGTGGTGCATATACGGGCGAAGTTTCAGCTGCCATGGTGGCCTCAACCGGCGCCAATTACGTTATCATCGGTCATTCCGAACGCCGTTCGTACTTTCACGAAACCGATGAAATTCTGGCCAAAAAAGTTAAGCTGGCACTGGCCAATCAGTTAACCCCAATTTTCTGTATTGGCGAGTTGCTGAGCGAAAGAGAAGCTAACCGTCACTTCGATGTGGTAAAGTCGCAGCTGCAAAAAGGACTTTTCGACCTTAGCACTGAAGATTTTGGAAAAATAGTCATCGCTTACGAACCCGTGTGGGCTATTGGTACCGGTAAAACTGCCACCTCTGAACAAGCCCAAGAAATGCACTATTTTATCCGCAACGCTATTTCCGAAAGGTATGGAAAAGAAGTAGCCAAAGAAACTTCTATCCTCTATGGCGGTAGCTGCAACGACAAAAATGCAGCCGAACTCTTCTCCAACCCAGATGTGGACGGCGGTTTGATAGGAGGAGCTTCCCTAAAAGCCGAAAGTTTTATTGCTATTGCCCGTTCGTTCTAAGCATTCATATAGGAGAAATTCACCAAGGGCGCTTTACAGCGCCCTTATTTTCAGAAAAACATACGAAAAATATTGGTATTGTTCTGAATTTCGCTGAGTTAAAGCTTAATACCCATCACCAGAATATCATCCGTTTGATCATACGAACCTTTCCATTCCTCATGAGCTTGCTCAATAAGCTGTTGCTGAGTTTCAGTCGGATAGGGATAAATATCGAGTAATATTTTTTTAAAGGCAGCCGACTTAAGTCTTTTCTCATTCTCGCCACCTATCTGGTCCTTGTATCCGTCGGAAAAAAGAAAAAGCTCATTCCCTGGCCGAAATTCAAACACCGACTCAGTAAAACTTTCGTTAATCTTCACATGCAAACCAATAGGCATTTTATCTCCCTTAAGCTCTATAATATCCTGACCCATAATAAGATAAGCCTGACTGTTGGCGGCAGCAAAGTATATCTTTTTTTGCTTATTATCTATTATGCAAAACGCTATGTCCATCCCATCCTGTGCCTGTTGCTCCTGATTTTCCCGTATCAAACTACCAACCACCTTTTCCCTTAAACGATTGAGAATCTCGTATGCCGACATTGTGCCATCGTTATGAAAAATTTCATTGAGATACGAAATACCCAGCATGGTTATAAATCCACCGGGTACCCCATGCCCCGTACAGTCGGCCACCGCCACATAAGTTTTATCCCCTTTTTGTCGTGCCCAATAAAAATCACCCGACACAATATCCTTGGGTTTATATAAGATAAAATACTGTTTAAAAACTTTATCAAGCTCGGCCTTGTTAGGTAACAATGAAGACTGAATATGCCGTGCATAACGAATGCTATCGGTAATTTCTTTGTTGATATGTTCAATCTTATTCTTTTGTTCCACAATCAGCATATTTTGCATGGCCAGTGCATCGCGTTGTGAGAGAATTTCTTCTTTTTGTTCTTCGATCTCCCGGGTACGCTCCTTGACCTTGGCTTCCAGAATAGCTTTTTCCCTCTCAAGATAACGAATTCGCAATGAAACTATTCCCCCTATCAGCAACACAACTATAGCCCCAACAAGAAGATAAAACCACCATTGCTGATAAAAAGGCTTCAGGATAACAATCTGAACAATCTTCTCTTCACTTTCCTTACCAAAAACATTTTTAGCTTTAACATGAACCTTCCACCGGCCAGGCGGCAATGTCATATTGAATTCGGGAGATGGACTCCAATCACTCCATTGCTGCATCAGATTTTCAATATAAAAAGCATATTGTGTAGTGGTCGACTTAATATAACTCGGCGCAAAAACCTCTAGCTTGAGAAAATTCTCATTAGGACTGAGCTCAATGCGTTCCAGAGGAAAAAGCTGCCCATTGTTGCCCATAAGTTTTTTTATAAAAACCTGAAATGTGCCCCCAGCTTTATCCAACTGTGGTAATGAAATCCTGTAAAGGCTCTGATTATTTTCTATAACCCATAGCACGGTATCAATCTTAGATAAATAGCTTATGTTATCGAAAAGATTCAACCAACTGTAAGATATAATTTTCGTACTGTCGGAGGGAGAAATTGCCTGCCATGTATTCCCAACATTTGCCCATATCAGATCGGATTGTTGAGAAAAAAATTTGCTTACGCTTTTCAACTGCATCGAGAGCCCTGTAAAATATTGTAAACTATCGTTTACTATGCGATACACTCCGCTTACAGCAAAGACAAAGGGGGTTTGCTGTATATTTTTAAGCAGGTACTTTTCGTTGCCCTTCAGCCTAATAACCTTGTTGACAACATTCGGCCGAGTTAGATTTACTTTTAAAATCATTTTTTCCATACCCGCCCAAAGCGTATTGTCAATAACCGTAAGTGAAACAACAGGATCACGCTTGCCTGAAATGAGATCCTCGAGCTTGTAGCTTGCAGTCATCTTCTTGATTCCCTCGCCAGTTGCCAGATATACACACTGACGTGCACGGTCAACATAAATAGCATTAACAACAATGTTTCTGGCTATGGATACAGCCCTATCTTTCTGAACTCTATACAACTCATCCGTAGTAATAGCAATTATATCATCTTTGAATACCACCAATTGCTTACATTTTTTACCGATACCCTGCAATTTTTCATATTGATAAGAAATTGATGCCAAACGATAGGTGACCTTAGGAGCAGAAGCTTTTCGCTCGGTGGAAACTGAAATATTTTGCTCAATGACTAAGGGTTTCTCCGCCTTTTCCTCTTCTTGCTTCTTCTTTTTGCCAAAAATACGGGCAAACAATCCTTTCTTTACGGGAGCCTCAGCAGCAATTTGAGTTTCGGATTTACCGGTTCCTTTTATTTCCTCGTGGTGTGTGCTGCTAACAACGGGCTTAACAACAGATGGGGTAATAACCGCCTGGTAGCTTGCTTTCCTGATCAAACGAAAAACACCCTCATTAGTCCCTACAAACAGGGTATTCTGGAACATGGCCATGCATTGAGGTCGTCCCTGTAAACCAGGATATGTACTGAAGTTTTTTACCGGAAGCTGAAAATCAGCACGGCTTAATCCATAAAAATGCCCCAGCCAGATGCCTCCATCAGAGTCGGCAGTCATACAGTATATTTCATCATCAGGCAAACCCGTCTGATAATTGATATAATGCAGTGTTCGTCCATTCGATCGGTTTACCACAAGGCATCCGCCATGATTGGTAGCAAAAGCAATATAGGTGCCCACAACCATAACCTGACTAATTGCACCCTGACTAAGATATACCTGATCTTCAATGACGAAGGGAACCATGTTGTGCCCATCAAAAAGATAACACCTGTTGTCGGTCGTTACAAGAAACAATTTTTTGGCATCGTAGGGACGGGCATATAGTACACTACCCGCTATCGAGAAATTGATCTGCGGCTTAAAACCATTGGCGGTGATAAGTGAAAGCTGTGGCGAGCCATCGTCAACGTACATCTTATCCAAAAAGGGTATCAAAAGTTGAAAAACTTTTCCTGGACGTGCCGAAAGTATGCGCAACTGACTTAAGGTATTGTTTGCCACAATAATCTGATGTGGAGTAAGAAAGTAAACAAATGAATCGGCAGCCTCAATCTGGGTAATAATACCTATAGAGTCGTGCTTGAGCGAATTAAAAACATACTCACCATTGGTTTTTCGTTCAACCCAACCTAGCAAGTTTCGTCCCCCTACCACTACCCTATTGTACCGAGGGAGAGCATACAGTACCGTGGGAATATCAGGGGTTGGAACAAGCTCCCATTGATACCCGTCAAAAATAAGAATACCCCGCTCATTAGCCAGCAAAATATGTCCATCGGAGCTATACAGCATGTCTAAATTAGCAGTATACGCCTCATTGGAGGGGAAATAATGATTTATAAAAACTGCTCCTTCCTGTGCGACAACAGGCAACGGCAGTATCCCCAAAAAAATGGTAAATACCCAAGACAATATATAGTGTATTTTATTCATATTCAATGAATTTGCTTTTTTATAAAGGTATAACAGAATTTTATTTTTCTGGGAAAAAATTAGTCTCATATTGACAGGTCTAATGTAATCCGACCTGATGTCAAAAATTAAGCTCGAACTTAGTTTATATCTTTTTAAAAAGGAATTATATTAAAAACATTTGGCCATGACCATTGGGAATAAAAAAAGGCCTGATTTGATTTCAGGCCTTTTTTTACTGTATGTAAAATCGACTTTACTGAAGCGTAAACACAATTGGGATAACGAATTGCTGCTTTACAGCCTTTCCACCTTGCTTACCAGGCGACCAGCGGGGCGAGCTAAGAATACAACGTACAGCTTCCTTGTCGAGCTCGGGATGAACGCCACGCAACACCTTAACGTCCACAACCTGCCCTCTCGAGTTGACTGCAAACTGTACAATAACCTTACCTGATATACCAGCTTCAGCAGCAGCAGTCGGATACACTATATTCTGCTGTACCCAGATACGGAAAGAGTTAATATCACCACCCTGGAAAGTTGCATTTTCTTCAACCACCACAAAAGCAGGACCATCATCTTCAATAACTGCTTCTTTTTCTTGTTTTTGCTCCACAACTATCTGTTCGGGTGGAGCTTCATTGCTCACAATCTCCTTTTGTTCTTCAATGGTAGCCAACGTTACCTCTTCCTTTACCGTATCCACTACCACTGGTGCCTTAAATTTAACCTGTTGCTCCAGGGCAGCAGGTGGTGGCGGAGGGGGGGGAGGAGGAGGCATATCTTCTTTTTGCAAATTTTCCAGCACAGCTTCCACATTTTTCTCGAGATGTTTTTTAGCTCCCGATTTGAGCTTGTATGCTTCAATTAGCGGGTATGCAACTGCTCCGCTAAAAATGAGGAAAGCGATGGCAAACCCTATGAGGAGATACTTCTTGTATTTCTTCCTCAACTGGTAAACCCCATACTCCTTATTCCTATGCTCGAACACAATATCATCGAGCGAATCGATGGGGTCAACCTCTTGTAAACCCTTCTTTGCCATACTAAATCATTTATTTGCAGTTACAGAACTCTTCTTCTTATATTCCTCAAGCATTTTTAGCTCTTGAGGATTAATATCGACAATAGCGTAGCGAGCAATATTACAAATAGCCATTTCGTCGATAATATCTACCATGTTGCGGTACTTAACCTTATCGGTAGCCTTAATCAGGACAATAGGCCCTACCTTATCCGCCTTTTTCAATTCACGAATTTGCTTAGCCAGCGTATCGGGAGGAATTGGCTTGCGGCTCTTCAGCGCTGCAACATTCAGGCTATCGATTTTCTCGTATAGGGTCCGGTTACGTTTAAGCAAATACTTACGAATACCATCCTTACTAAAATCGGTCTCGATCAATTCGGGATAAGGTGGTTTTTCCACTAATCCCGTGTAATAGTATATCTTATCGTTCTCGTCAAGAATGATATTAACAGCACGCCACTTGGGAATTTGATTTTCTTTGTCTTCCTTCTTGTTCTCCTTCTGATCTTTTTCAGGAAGCACTATCTCCATCGCCTTTGGCTTGCTAAAAGCAGTGGTAAGCATGAAGAACGTAAGCAAAAGCGTCATTAGGTCCACCATCGGTGTCATGTCGATGTGCGTGGAATGCTTTTTGGGTCTTCTTTTGCCTTTTTTCCTTCCGCCACCTTCGTCTTGGATGATTTCAGCCATGATTTTTTCTATTTAATATCTTCAAGTTTTACTTCTACTTTCTCCAGGTTGGTTGTAAGATTGAACTTATTAATTTTGTAATCCTGCAAAATATCAAGCACACGCTTTACAACCTTAAAGTCAGCACCGGCATCCCCTTTTATACTTGCCTCGGCATTAGGATTAGCTTTACGGGCAAACAGTACCCACATAGCCAGCTGATTATCAGTAGAATCAATGGGGATTCCCGTCTGCAATTCATCTCTGGTTTTTTGATCCTCAGCATCAATCCACTTCGGCAAATCTTTTATGGGCATGCCAAATGATGCCAAACGTTCAAACTTACTGATCTGTTCCTTGGTAAATGGAACCCTCAGCTGTTCCGAAACCCCCTGAAGAACCTTAGCACGAATGTGTAACGATGTGTCGGTTCCTTCATCAATATTGAAAAATACCTTGTTGTCCTTAGAAATGTAAATAGTAATAACGTTCTTTTCGGGCGCAGTTTTTTCAGATATTGACGAGGGCGTATCCACCTGCACAGCTTCTTGTGGCCGGAACGTAGTGGTCATCATAAAGAATGTCAGCAGCAATGTAAAGGTATCCACCATCGGCGTCATGTCGATGCGCGGAGACCTCACTGCCATTTTAACCTTCGCCATATTTATTTATTTAAGCGTTATACAATTGATGAATCTAAAAATAGTGCCCATACACACCACCGCGCCTTTATTTAAGGCTAGCTGCAAAAGTTTGAACAATACTGTAGTTCGATTCATCAATGCGATAGGTCATAGCATCTACTCTCGAGGAGAAATAGTTATACATAAGAATAGCAATGGTTGAACCGGTAATACCGAATGCAGTATTAACAAGAGCTTCGGAAATACCTGTTGCCAGCTGTAAGGCATCGGGAGCACCCTGATTGGCCAATGCAGCAAATGCGCGAATCATACCAAGTACCGTACCGATAAGACCAATTAACACAGATATCGAAGCTACTGTTGAAAGAATTACCATGTTTTTCGATAATCCCGGCAGTTCCAATGCCGTAGCTTCTTCCAGATCTTTCTGCAAAGCAAGTATCTTTTGGTCTTTAGCCAGCGTAGGATCGTTTTGCAACTCACGATAACGAGTTAAGCCACCTTTAATAACATTTGCAATCGAACCTTTCTGCTTGTCGCACAAAGCACGTGCTTCTTCAATCTTATCTTCCTTAAGCAATTCTTGAATGTTACGGACAAACTTTACAACACTTCCCTTTCCATTTGCTCTGCTCAACGAAATAAAACGTTCAATAACAAAAGTTAACAGCGTTAATACTACCGTTAAAAGCACTGGCACAATAGGCCCCCCTTTGTACATAATCCCCAAATAATTTCCAGGAAGTGGGTGACCCTTGGGATTGTTTTCCATAAAATTGATAGGATTACCCATAATCTTCAAGTAAATGTAAAGGCTTATCCCAAAACAAGCCAAAATAACCAGTGTATTGAACACAGAGCTGAAAATTTCTTTTAAAGCCTTCATATTAAAAATTGTTTTAAGTTTTTAATAAATTACCTGTTATCTTTTAAAAAATTGCTCACAAATAAAATATTTTCCCCACTAATTTGCAAGTAGAGTTTCATTGTTGACCTTTCATCGATTTTTTTAGTGCCTCAATGGTTTTCTTTACATCGGTATTATTAGGATCCAGCGCAAGAATCCGGTTATACATTTCAAGTGCCTTAGAATACTCTTTTTTCTTTGTGTAAAGTACTGCCAGTGAAGAATATCCCATTATTTTCCACTGATCCTTTTTAGGATCAAGATAAATGATTTTGGTAAAATATTTTTCTGCCTGATCGTAATCGGGTTTTGTATTGTAAAAGTAATACGAACCCATGAATCGGTATGCCTCATAGAGTTCAGCTGCATTTTTAACTGTATCGTTTGAGGCCACCTCAATCACTTTCTGATACTGAGGCAAAGCCAACCCCTGCTTTCCATCAGGATCAAGGCTGTAGGCAGTGTTGGCTATCCACAAATATGCCTGCACATTGTCGGGCTCAAGCTTGGCTAACTGTGTGAATACAGCCTGCGCTGCCCGATAATTTGTATTTTGAGCAGTAGTGTCTGTCAATCCCTGAGCCATTTGATAGTATGCCTTACCCATCAGCATGTAGTCCGAAGATTGTCCCTGCCCAAGCTCAATTTTCTTTTGCAACATTCGAATAGCCAGCGGAAACATTTTACTGTAATATGCATTGTATGCTATATCGGTAATAAGCTCAACATCCGTTGAATCTATGTTATATGCCTTTAGCAAATTGTCAAAAGCTTTGCTTACATAGCTGGTATCCTTATCCTTAAGCTTAAGTAAAATTCGGCCATAGTATGCATAATCCTTAGAAATAATTTTCTCAGGGGTAGTGTTCTTAAAAAATTCCTCAATGTAGTACAAGGCCTTATTGTAATCGGGCGGCCGCATTTCGTAAGCCGAATAGGCTGCAACACGATTCAGATAATTGCGCGATTTATCATAAGCCAGAATCTCCTCAATATTTTCGAGACATTCCTTATAATCTTTCGATTTAAAAAGCGAGTTAACATACTGTATCTTTGCTGGCACATTATTCCCCGAAAGTTCCAGGAATTTTTTGAAATTAATTTTGGCAAATTGAGCGGTACCCGAACTCATCAAATAAAGTTCTCCATAAGCCCTGTAAAGCGGTGCGTAGGTTGAGTCTATTTCCTTAGCCTGATCAAAATTATTACGTGCAGCCTGCAAGTTGCGCGAACGCATGTACAACCTTCCTATTTTAACGATAGGTTCTGCCAAATCAGGATTGATAAAGGTAGCCTTGTTGTAGTTAGCTACTGCGGCCGAGGCATCATTCATTTCAAGGTACACATCACCCAGGGCAATGTAAACTTCAGGCTTTTCATTCGACAGCTTTTTAGTACGTGTACCCAGATCAGCACTGGCTGCCTTGGCTTTTTCAAGATATGCTATGGCCTTATAATAACGGGGCTTAGGCGAATACAATTGCGCTTGTCCCAGCTTGATAAGCAAGGTAAAATCATTATCCGTAAATTTTTTGAATTTGGTAGGTATTGTCTTTTCAACCTTTGAAAAATAATAATCGGCTGTCACGGTATCGTTCTTTGTCATGAGGGCTATCATCCCCATCCCAATGTAATTGAGCATTTTAGTACTATCGACCTGAATACCTTTTTGAAAACTTGCTTTTGCTTCCTTCACCGCTTCTTCCTGCGTATTGGAATATGGATCATTCAGATAACTTTTCAGTACAATTTCACCCAGGTAGTAATAGGCATCGGCATTATTGGGTTCGTTTTTAATCACCTCACGAAGCATATTATAGGCATCCTCAAGCCTCTCATTTCTCATCAGTTTAAGGGCCTCTCCAAGCGTTTGCGATTGTACAAAACTCATCGAGAAAATGCTCAGCAAAATAGCTCCCATCATGCGCGTAGTGAAAGTCTTCATTTTCATAGGCCTTGTTTTAAACTATTTATCAATCAACAAATTGCAAAATTAAAGTTGTCAAATTTATATAAATTCTTTTTTGAGCAAAAGTTTAGAAGCTTTTTTTTGTTTTGATTAACCTGATAGGCATGGTAGCTGGTACTAGTCCCATTTTCAGTACAATGCGCTGACCCTGGTCGGAGGTTACCCATTGGGTAAAACCAGTTCCAAGCCCTGTAAAACTTTCCCTGTTAATAATATAAACCTCCCGAATAAATGGATACGACTTGTCTGCAATAAATCCCTGGTAGGGACGATAAAACTCATTACCGTCGGGGTTATCCTGCGACGAAATGGCTGCAACCCTGATACGTTTCAGAAAACCCTTTGCAACGCTGTCGTCACGGTCGCTGATCCAGGATACGCCAATGACCCCAATAGCATTCGAATGTTTTTCCACGTAATTAATTACCTCTTCATTCCTATTCACCGCATAACAATAGGAAGGTAGCTTATTGTTCAGCTTAAATTTTTCAACCACGTACCGAACTGTCGATGACTTGTTATTATCAAATACTACCTTTATTGGAGCATTATGTGCCGGATTTATCTGCCGCCAGTTACTTACAGTTCCTTCAAAAATCCCTTTGATATCGGTATAGCGCAATAGTGAGTCCTTATTGCTTTTATTCAAAATAAAAGCAATGGCATCGTAAGCAATAGTAACGGTTTTTGGAAAGATTTTGCGGCTTTCAAAGTATTGGTTTTCCTCATCGGTTAGCTTGCGGGATAGAATCACTAATCTTACCGAATCGTTCAATAAATCGTTAATCACATCTATTTCAGGTTTATACAAGGCAGTAATGTGGGCATTTTCGTACATCGACTGAAAAACATCGAGTTCAGCTTCTGCCAGCAGGGTATAGCTCTCGTCCACACCAATACGAATCTTCCCACGGGTCGAAGTCTCCTCCTCAAGGCCTGCTCGGGGATTATAGGTACAGGATACGGTAATTACTCCGAATACGAGGATAGTTTTAATGATTGTCTTCATTTTCGTTATCTTTTTTCAATCTCATCAGGTTACTTATTACCCGAAAAAGTCCATATACAATAAGAAAAACGCCCAGTATCGAACGAAAATTTTCAGGCACGTACGAAAATGATTTTGAAAATAACAGTATCAAGCCAAAAACCGAGATTAACAATGCAATAATCAAGCCAAAAATGAAATATATCCACGCAAATTGACTAGAAAATTTCATAAAGCAGTATTTTTAGATTCAAGATTGGGCAAATGTAATCAAATATTATAAGCTGGCATAATTTTCAGGGCAAATACTCTTCGTATATGTTTCGCATCGAACGGAAGATATTTCTTTCGGCCAACGGATGAAGCTTCCGAATGATTTGCAGCAACATTTTCATTTGCTCTCTTTTATTATCGTGTTTAAATGTACACGCTTTGATTTCAGCCGGATAGCCTGCCAAACGCGTATAGGTCAATATTTCTTTTTCCGTAATATCGAGCAGCGGACGAATAAGCTTAATCTGGCCATCGAACATGGAAAGTTTATAGGGAAGCGAGCTGATGGAACCATGATAAATAAGATTGAGTAGAAATGTTTGTAAAGCATCATCGCGATGGTGTCCTAATGCCACTTTATTATATCCCATCGATTGAGCAAACTGAAAAATATTCTTCCTCCGATGCCATGAACACACAAAACAAGGGGCTTTGCCAGCACGGTCCAGGTCAGAGCCTATGCTGTCCTCAACGTAATAAAAAGCTATTTTTCGCTGATTGCAGAAGTCTTTTAACAACTCTATATCAACAGAATAGCCTATTTCTTTTATACTAACGTGCAATGCTGCGATTTCAACGGGAAAAGGAAGATGTTTTTTTCGCTCCTCCAATAGTTCAAGCAAAAGAAACGAATCTTTTCCCCCAGACATGCCAACAAGGATTTTGTCGTTGGGTTCCAGCAATGACTGCCGATAAACTGTTTGCCCAACCTTCTGGCATAAACGTTTAAATGCTTTACGCCTATCCATGAATCAGCTATTTAATTTTCCCCTACCCTACCACTCACGAAAACAAGATATCAAGATTTTAGGAATCTTTCATGCGACAAAATAAATATATTTTAACTTTGTACCGTCCGAAAATTTCAAAGTCATGGAATTAAAAGATATTTTAAGCATTTCAGGCTATAGTGGCTTATACAGGTACGTTTCACAGGCACGGAATGGAATTATTGTCGAAGGCCTCGAGGATAAAAAACGAATGATAGCTTACGCCCACTATCGGGTAGTTTCACTGGGAGATATTGCCATTTACACGGTAGATGCAGAAATTCCTCTGCGTGAGGTTTTTAAAAAAATTTTTGAAAAAGAGCAGGGCGGTCTGGCCATGGGAGGAAAAGTAGATGAAAAACAACTTAAAGCTTACTTCGAACAAATTGTACCTCAATACGATAAAGAGAAAGTACATGCATCGGATATGAAAAAAGTTGTGAGCTGGTATAATATTCTCGTCCGAAATGGAATAACCCATTTTGAAGAAGCAGAAAAAGCCGAAACATCAGCGGATGAGCAGAGCGGGAAAAATCAAGCATGAATTTGCCCTGGGCGAGTTCAGCTATCTGGTACATACCCTCTCTAATGGCATTCGTATTGTCTTTGCACCCAACCGTTCACCCATCACGTATACAGCATTTTTTATCAATGCCGGTTCGCGCGATGAGCTCTCCCATGAACATGGGTTGGCACATTTAATTGAGCACATGATTTTTAAGGGAACAATCCGGCGCAAAGCTCACCACATCATCGGCAGAATGGAAAATGTTGGCGGAGAACTCAATGCTTACACCACCAAAGAAGAAACCTGCATTCATGCTACTTTCTTAAACGATTACCTCGAACGAGCGTGGGAGCTCATGGCCGACATCATTTTTCATGCTACCTTTCCCGAAAATGAGCTCGAAAAGGAAAAGTCTGTCATCATTGACGAGATCAATTCATTTCGCGACAATCCTGCCGAGGTTATATTCGACGATTTCGACCAGCGCCTATTCGAGAGCTCAGCATTGGGAAGGAACATTCTGGGTACACCCGAAACATTACTAAAACTTGAACGTTCTCACCTATTACATTTTATTGAGCGCAACTACCATACCGACCAAATGGTGGTTAGCGTAGTAGGCAATTACTCTTTCGATAAGCTGAAACGGCTGGCACAAAAATATTTTGAAGGATACCCTGCCCGATTACGAGATTTTAGCCGAGAGAAACCACCAGCATCGCCTCTTTTTCAAGTGCAATTGCAAAAGAATTTAAATCAAACCCACTGCGTTATAGGCACGCAGGCTTATGGTTTCAATAATCCTCGCCGGCTTACCCTGCTACTGCTGAATGATATACTTGGAGGGCCGGGCATGAATTCGCGTCTCAATGTTGAACTCCGCGAACGCAGAGCATGCGCCTATAACATTGAATCGTCGTATGTTAGCTATTCCGATACGGGTATATTTTCGGTGTATTTCGGCTGCGATGCCCGCAAGCTCGATAAATGCCTTACCTTGATTCATAAGGAATTAACTCAGTTTCGCACTAAAAGAATGTCCGACCTACGATTACATCTGGCCAAACGGCAGCTCATGGGGCAGCTGGCTATTAGCGTCGAAAACAACGAAAACCTGCTAATGGCACTGGGAAAAAGCATTCTCGTGTATAATCATTTCGACAGTCTTGCAGAAGTGGCACAAAAATTGGACAATATCGATGCCAGCATGCTGCTGGATGTTGCCAACGAAATTTTCGATCCTCAACGACTTTCAACCCTGATTTATAAATAAAAAAGATTTGTAAAATTTAAAAACAAATTATAATTTTGCAGCGCAAAACACTGCGGGGTGGAGCAGTTGGTAGCTCGTCGGGCTCATAACCCGAAGGTCGTAGGTTCAAGTCCTGCCCCCGCTACTATATAAAGCAGCCATAAAACGTGGCTGCTTTTAATTTTTCCCCTCCCCCAACAATCTCAAACCTACTAATGAATGTCTTAAATATCACTTAACTTCCTTAGATCTTTTTTTGCATCGCCAAGCAGAATTAATAATTTTTTGTTATCTTTAAATAACACTATATTTTCAAGCTTTTCATCGACAATCTTACCTGGTATTTCTAAAATAGTTTAGCATGTGAAATATGAGAGATTACATACTGTATGTTGATGACAATGAGGTAAATTTAAGGCTTTTTGCCGAATACCTTTCCGATTCATTTGCGGTTATCATCGAATCGAATCCCCAACAAGCATGGGAATCGTTATCACGTTATCCTATTAAGGTTTTGGTATCGGACCTGCGGATGCCCAAGGAGGATGGTTTGACCTTCTTAAACCGGGTGCACCAAACATATCCCGACATTATCAAAATACTATGTACTGCCTATGCCGACGAGGTATCGGCAATAAAAGCCATAAATCAGGGAGGTATATTTCATTATATCGCCAAACCCTATTCATACGCATACATGCTCGATACGATTCATCGTGCCGTTCAAGAATACAACCTGCGACAGGAGAATAAACGACTCCTCAAAGAGCTTCAACGTAATAACAGTATTATACAGCAGGCCTTTAACCAGATTAAGGAACAACAACTCAAACTTTTTACCATATTTGAGCAAAGCAGTGATGGTATTGTAGTGATCCGAAACAATGAGGTACTGGAGGCAAATCCTGCATTTCGAAAAATATTTTCCATTTCAGCCGAGGAAAAAATAATAGCAACTTGCAGCAGAATAATGCAAGAAAACTATTCCGATTTTATCGAAAAACTTACGCAAGAGGCTATTGCGCAAAACAGTTTTGAGTATGAAATTACCAGCATGGTTAATAAACGCCGATACCTGGAAGTACGACCCAATATGATTGACTTTTTGGGTGAGAAAGCAATTTTGGCAGTTATTCGCGATATTACCGAACGTAGAGAGGTGGAACAGAAGGTTCTGGAGGCCATTATTGCCACGCAAGAAAACGAACAACGACGTTATGCCAGGGAGCTGCACGACGGAATTGGCCCCTTGCTTTCAACCCTTAAAATGTACGTTGAATGGATAGCCAATCCCCAAACAGCCAATACCCAGGAAATAATCAACTATGCCCTGCAAACCATTGATGAAGCTATACGTCAAGCAAAAACCTTATCTAATCAGTTGAGCTCACACCTGCTTGAACGGTATGGTTTAGTTCAGGCACTCGGTGACTTTCTGGAAAAAACCACCAATGCATTTGGCTTAACCTACCAATTTAACGCCCAGCTAAGCTCAAGGTTAGCCACCTCCGTGGAAACAGCCCTATACCGAATACTGCTGGAGGCTGTCAACAACACTTTAAAATATGCCAGAGCCAACCACATTAGCATCGAGCTAAATCATGAAAAGAATAGAATACAGGTAAAATACAGGGATAATGGATTAGGTTTCGATTATAACAAAACAATACAAGATAGTAAAGGTATGGGGTTGTTCAACATTCAAAACAGGGTGCAGGCGCTAAAAGGGCACTGCATCATAAATACTCGACCAGGTGAAGGGTTTGAAATGCAAGTTTATTTACCTATCAATGAATAGTTTTTTAACACTTTTTCTCTACGAATTATATTAACTTTATAAATCAACAAAATCAACGTGCTATGGTAGGGCAGAAAATAAAAGTCTTCATCGTCGATGATCACGACATGTTTCGGCAAGGTGTAAAAACGCTGTTAGATACCACCAATCGAATTGAAGTTGTTGGCGAAGCTGTCAATGGAAAAGACTTTCTGGAAAAATTCACTCAGCACAATCCTGATGTGATTCTTATGGATATTGCCATGCCCGAAATCGATGGCATTGAGGCAACGGCATTGGCCCGGGAAAAGAAGCCCGACCTAAAAATATTGGCGCTTACGATGTTTGGCGAGGAAAAATATTACTATCAAATGATTCAGCAAGGCATTAAGGGGTTTGTATTAAAATCATCGGGAATTAGCGAATTATTGAAGGCAATTGAAACGGTGGCAGAAGGCAATAATTATTTTTCCAATGAATTACTCGTCAAATTGATTCAAAATGTTGCTGTGAAGATACAACCAGAGCATCCCATACTTACGCCGAGAGAGCAGGAAGTACTCAAATGGATAGCACTCGGATATTCGAACGAGGAAATTGCCGAAAAACTGCATGTTAGTTCAGCTACCATTCGTACCCATCGCACCAATCTTCTCCATAAAACAGGCTGTAAAAATTCTGCCAGCCTGGTCATGTGGGCTATTAAAAATAAAATTATTGAAATGGATGAATAAAATTCCTGCCCCAAATTTATATGCCCAAATTAACATTTTTAACAAAAATTTATATTTCACATCTTAGGTTTTAACTTTTCTTTGGTTAAAATACTATCCATAGCAAGTGGTTTTACCATAACTTTGACTCGTTAAACCAATAAAAAATTAAGCCATGAAAAAATTAAGTATTTTCGTTTTGTCGCTGGCATTGCTGGCTGGTGGTGTTGTTTTAGCACAAACCACTGAAAACAAGGAAAAACCTAAGACTGAAACAAAAGCTGAAAAGAAAGAGGTAAAGAAAGAAGCCCACAAGGCAACCAAAGAGGCTAAAGAAGCCAAGAAGGAAGAAAGCAAACCTGCTGCTACCCCTTCTAAGTAAGCACATGCCAGTAAAAATGAAAAGCGGCCCTCGGGCCGCTTTTTTTATGAAATCCACTTAACCTCGCTATTGAACAATGATTGACTTGAACACTATTCCCTCTCCCGTATATAGCTTTAAAATGTACATACCTTTGGCCCAATGCTTGATAGAAATAGCGTGTGAAAAATCAGCAAAGCTTCCTTTCAATTCTTCTCTATAATACAATTTACCCTCGGTGGTATGCACTTCTATAACAGGATTCTGCAAAGCAAGTCCATTACCTCTCAGCGTAATTTGATCGGTTGCAGGGATTGGATAAATTTCAAAAGTGGCAGCAGCCATTTCGGATATTCCAGTTACTTTCTTGAGGAATACCGTATCGCTTGCGGTACAGCCATTTTTGGTAACTCTTAGCCAATACTTACCTGTACTGCTTACTACCAAATAACGACCTGATGAACCCGTACTCCAGAGATAATTGTCATAACCCGCGCCTGCATCGAGGGTATAGCTGCTGGTAGAATAGGTTATAGTATCCTTACCATTAGCCAGATTTAATGCAGGGGACTGATTGGCTGTAATATTGGCCGTTTTCAAATTATTTGAAGCCTGGATATCCCCTGCCAGAGTAAGATCGACTTTGATTGTGTTGCTGCCCAATTTCAGATGCGAGGCAATATTGCCCAGACTATAATTCAGCGTGGCATTCTTCAATAGGGGAGCAGTCAAGTGTAAGGTTTCATTTTTAACCACCTGAGTGTTTATAGTAAGCTTAATGCCAACATCACTACCTGCGGGTACATAAGTGTTTCCAACATTCTTAATGACCACTGTTAGCTGATTGGGTGAGCCCAAACAGGTTGTGGCATCATAATCATCAAAATCAAACATGGTAATATCATACTCCTCGGGCTGATGCAGGATAAGTTGTTGTGTATTGGAACAACCGGTTGTCTTGTTTGTCACCTTTAACCGGTAAGTACCTGCAAAATCAACGCTTGCATTGCGCATGGTTCCGGTATCGTTCCACAGGTAAGTGAAATCGTCGGGATTTTCTGAACCTTCAAAGTTTATCTCAATGGTATAGGGGAAATAGGTCGTAATTTCTTCACTGCCATCGGCCAGATGGAATCTGGGTATTGGATGCACAGTCAAATGCAGTATAATCAAGCTATCGCATCCTGGCGACATGGCTATGGTATCGTAGTAGGTACCCGTTTGTGTGCGTCCCATAAAACTTTCGCCCTCGCATATAGCAGTATCTATAACATTGGCCCTGTAACCAACGGTCAGATGGGTAATAACCGTACTATCGCATCCCCAATAAGAGGTAAAATGATCCGTGTAAGTACCTGTAGTATCATGTCCATTATAGGTTTCGCCGATACATATGTAAATATCCTGCTCAATGTTGTAGTTTGGATGTACCCGCAAAACAGTAGTTATGATGCTATCGCAACCCAAATAGGTCTGTAAATTCTCAACATAGGTACCACTGGTAGTATGTCCCTTATAAGAATTACCCTCGCAAATATCCACGGTATCGGTAATATGGTACGAGGGGTTAACCGTCAGGTGCGTTGTCACCACGCTATCACAGCCATAAACGGTAGTGAGCGTATCGATATAGGTACCGCTGGTAGTATGCCCCAGGTAGCTATTGCCCTGGCAGATGGTAATACTTTGTTCCTTACTATAGGTAGGATGTACCGTTAACTGGGTTATTATGATACTATCGCATCCGCCAACGGTAGTTAGGTTGCTGGTATAGGTCCCTGTAACCGTTACCGGTAAACCCGAAGGCAACGTATATACATCGCCGTCGCATATGGCTGCGTTGACCGTATACTTATAGGCCGGAAGCAAACCAGAACTATAGGCAAAAGTATCATTCGAGGGAACAATATCCTCGGGAAGAATAGCGTAAACTTTCAGCACGGGATTCGACGCAAAAATTTTGCCCGCCAAATTGCCGATAGTTATATTCCTGTTGCTACCCACGTTCAACGAAGAGGTTAAATAGCTGGTATCTACCACAGCCAGCGAATTATCTGCTAATATGGCTATGCGTACCATAGTTCCAGCGGCTAAGGTTTCATTCCCCGAATTAGTAAGGGTAACATCCAGCGCATCGAGTTCGTTGGAACAAATACCTGTTGTACCCGCTACAGCTGTTACGCTTCCATCTGGAATACGCACGTGAGCATATACCGTGTCGCGGTTGAAACAGCCCGTACTGGTGTTGGTAGCCTTTACCCAATAATAACCCGAAGTGGCCACATGAATGGTATCGGACATTTTTCCGTTACTCCAAAGGAAGGTATGAGTGTTCTTGTCGAGACCCGTTTGCAGGGTAAATCCAGGATACCCCTTCACCGTATCGTTAGTTGCCCCAAAGTTGATGGCAGGTAAAGCTATTACGTTGATGGAATGGACTAAGGTATCATTGTCGGGATTGGTCTCTGGAGATAACATGGGGAAAAATTTAACAGTACGGTTACCAACACCCAATTTCTCAGCCACTTTGCCAATCTTAACGATTAGCTTTTCGCCCGGGTCAAAAGAATTATCAAGAGTAATGCTGGCATAATGCGACTGCATCTGGTCGGTCATGTAAATTAAATCAATATCTGTTCCCGGATCGAATGCTACATTCCCTACGTTAGTAATTTCTACGTTTACCGAGTCGATACCTTTATAACACATGCTTGCAGGAAGATCTACCTGGGTAACGGCAATGTCATAATTTAAAATTTTTACATAAATAGAATCGCTGTTGAAGCAGCCCGTTGTCTTATGCGTAACGCGAACCCAATATTTTCCTTCGGTTTCAATAAGAATTTGCTCGGTAGTCGCACCTGTATTCCACAAATAATCATAACTTGTACCCTTATTGGCCGACAGATAATTACCTGGCATGTAGGCTACCGTATCCTGTCCTCCCTCAAGTGCTATTGTTGGAATAGGGTAAATATCAACCACTGCATAGGCAGTATCATTGGAATGAACCACATCTTCCGTATATAGGGAGTAGTATTTTATATTATTGGTTCCATTGCTTACAAGCGTTTTCAATCCACGGAAAGTATGTTTAATGGTATCGCCGGGAATTGAGCCCTGCGGTGGATTAAGATCGCGATTTACCACTACTGAATCTATTTTTTCGGGTTTATTACCAACCTTGCATTTCATTGCCACGACGGTACCCTGAGGAATTACTGTGGTACCCAGATTTTGGAACACAACGGTAACCGTATCAAAATAACCTGCACAGGCCGAGGGAACCGACAGGATGCTGGTTATACCGCCATCGGGCACAAAAATATTGACATACACTTTCGAACTATCCTTACATCCAAAGGGTGTTTCAACCTGTACCTTATACCATCCGCTGCTGGTAACCGAATATGAACTACCCGAATGCGTGGGTGTCCACGTGTAGGTATAACCCGTACCCACAGGTGCCTGCAGCACATAGGGCGGTGTAGATATTATGGTATCATTTACTGACTCAAAGTTGACGTACGGCGTTGGATGTACGGTAAGGTTGTCGACAAGGGTATCGTTCGAGCGTTGTACATCCTGGCTGAGTTTACAATAAAACTTAACCACCAGAATCCCTGTATCCAGACGATTGTTCAAACCTGTAAACTGATGCAAAATTTTTCCTCCTGGAGTAAGATTATTGCTAAGAATAAGGGTGTCGGGGACATATAGCGTATTGTTTATCTTGTAACCCAGCAACACCGTATCACCTGCCGGTATGTTGAGATTTCCCGTATTGGTAAACTCTACCTGAACACTGTTCAGCTCGCCATGACAAATTTCAAGCGGCAGGTTAGCATTGGTAACTCCTCCATTGCGAATCTCAAAAGTTATATTCACCGTATCGGAAGTGGCACAGCCGGTAAGGGTATCGGTAACGGTTACACGAGCCTGAATCGTATTAGAAGACTCAACTGTATCGGTAAGCACAAAGGTCTGGTTGTGAGAATTATCGTGCCAGGTGTACGACCAATGCGCACCTGTACCTGCATCCAGGGTATCGGCAATGGCCTTTACCGTACGGTCGGGCCCCAGATTAACTATCGGGTAACCATGATGATAAACCGTTGTCCACAGCGTATCGTTGGTATTATCCACATCGCCCGCCAATTCAACATAAACCTTTACGTTATAAGTACCCAGAGTCGAAAAATTGTAGGTCGATGCAAATTGGAAAAGCACAGTATCATAGGGGAAAAAATCCGAGGTAAACTCGAGCGAATCAAGTATAGTGTTGCCATTGTTAATTTTTAAATGCAAATATGCCTTTTCGCCCGTGATGATGGTATCGGTACCCACATTTTTCAGCTTCAGCGACAGCGACTCAGCGTTACCCAGTGCACAGGCCGTTTGTGGCGAAACCCATAACAATGGCTTGATATCATGGGCTACCACATTGATATTTACCGTATCGCTCGCCGGACAATCGTGAATATCGGTAACCTGCACCCAATGGTCGCCACGATAGCGGGCAATATATACCGAATCGGTAGTGTTATCGCTCCAAAGATAAGTTTTATAGCCACTTAGCGACAAAGTATCGTACCCTGCCGAGGTATGATCGGCTCCCAGACTTACCGTCGGATACCCCCACGAATGAATAGCAACAACCAACGTGTCGTTTGCGGGCACCGAATCGTATTTATATATGGTATAGGCTTTCAGCGGATAGGTCTGATTCAAAGCAGACAAATCGAGCGTATCTTTCAGGCAGAGATGTTCCAGCGTATCACCAGGGAAGAAGCGACCCGAAAGGACAATTGTATCGGTGAAAGCATTCAGTAAATGATCAATATAGGTAACTCGGATGGTATCATTAGCTGCCAAAGTATCGGTACCCAGGTTTTTTACCACTACCTTCATGAGTTCCGTGTCGGACAATTCACAGGCATCGACCGGCTGTTTGAAGGCGGTAATGCCCACATCGGGAATCAGCTTGCGCATGTAAAATGTATCGGTGATGCTACAATTGTGTCCCGTGGTAAACTGCATGGTAAGCCATATAGTATCGGCTGGTGGGTTAGAAAGGGTATTTGTGGTAGAAAGACTTGGATTACCGGCATTGGCCCAAAGGTAAGTACAGTTAGCTACATTGTTAGCTGTTATGGTGAAAGTATCGAGCCTTGCCGTAGCATATTCGTCCTTCAGTCCTGTAACAGGAGCCGCATAAACATCGAAGGCAACCGATACAGTATCGTTATCCGTTACAGGGTAGAATCCTTTATTCGGATCGATATGATATACTTTTAGGTTGTAACTGCCGGGAGTTAATTTGCCAACAGCCTTGTTAAAGGTAAGGGTTACCGACTGCCCAACTGGTAAATTTGTAGGCAAAGTAAGGGTATCGATCACCGGCGAGGCAGTATTCAGCTTATAGGCAACTACGATTTTATCGGTTGCTGGTATCAACGTCCGTATCCCATTATTGGTTATTGAGAATGATATTTTTTTGGGCAACGTTCCCTCACAGGCCGAGCTATGTGAGGTAATACTATTGAGCTTGATATTGATTGGTGCCCGGTAGACCCTAAAATCGTCAAATGCAAAACCTTCGTTTGTTTCAATATCATTGCTTTTCATCACCATCCTGAATCGAACCTGGGGCTTATTAAACAACGCAGCTGGCAATACCTGACGGGCGTTTAGCCATCCCGTGGAAATACCATCCCATCCTGCACCACCCAAAAGATCAATATTCGCATTATTGTACCAGTTCCACGTCCAGCTGTAGGTGTGCGAGGGAACTCGCTGCCACGTTTTCCCCGTATCGACCGAATAATAAAGTGCTACCCCATCTCCCTCTTCTATCTTCTTGTAATAGTAAAAATCGACTATTGCTTTGGTAGTATCGCTAAACTGAAAACAGGGGCTTTCTACATACGAATCTTCAAAATCGTTGTAATATCCATAAATATTGGTCTTCCATGCTTTTGCTCCGGAGTAGGCATTATTAATACTATCGCTGGAAGGAGTACCCCATTCCCACGAGTTTTCGGTACCACCCGAGGACCAGAAGGTTGTGGTACCCTCAAAATCATCGAACATGGGAAGGGTATAGGTAGGAATAGCTTTTATGACAGTGCTCAGGGTATCGTTTTTACTGTAATCGTCAAGTGACCAACTATTAACTTTGACACGGATTTTATAGACACCCGGCGATGCCAGATTAGCTTTAGGCTGGAAAGTATATAACAGACTATCGCCCACCGGTATGCTGGTGTGAATTGTATCTTCTTGCCAGTTAAGTCCATTGTCAGTAGAAAATGCCAACGGAATAGCAGCAGGAGTAGTAGCCGAACCACGGTTTACCAACCATACCTTAACATCCTCTGTAGCTGTATGGCCACAACCCGTTACAGGCACATCGATACGCGACAGGGCAGCATCGTATATAACGGTATCGCCATACAACAGAAAATTATCGACATTCCATCCCGAAAATTCCCATGTGCCGTTGGTGGGTCCCAGGATAAAGCGTATTCTTACCTGCTCTTTTCTATCAACCCAGGCGCTCAGGTTGATTTCCATATTGTTCCACTGCTTGTCTACCACATAGTTGGACGAGGCGTAAACGGTTGTCCAGCTTATGCCATTGTTGACGCTCACCTGAATTGCGGCATTGTCGACCAGGTCGACATTCAACCAGCGTTTGAACTGTAAGCGCACATTTTTGTAATACTTACAGTTAATAAGAGGCGACGTAGCCGTAGCCATGGACATATTGGGTTCATAATCGCCGTTACCGGTAAGGTCGTTGCCTAACACGTTGGACCCGCTAAAGGCCTGCGAAGGGTCGGCATTCCCCCGCGTACCCCCTTTCCCCTGCGGAGCTGCTCTTTCAAAATCGCCCGTTAAGCTCCATCCCTTATTGGTCTCAAAAGAATCGTAGAAAATGGTACGAACTATTTTACGATTACCGGGTATCTCAAGCATCGTAGCAGGATACTTTTTACCCGAAATACGCACCCCCTGGGCAGGAATACGAATTTTTACCGTATCGCCCACAGCGGCTGTCGGTTTAATATCGAGGGCTATCCAGTAAAAGGCCATACCCGGCTTAAGCGTGTCGGTAAAAGTCAACAAAGCAGTGTTGCCCACAAAACTTCCCTGCGCTAACTGAACCTGATCAACAAAAACTGAGTCGGTTGTTTTATACAAACGAATGCCATTGGTACGAATATCGTTGGAAGAATTACCGGTATAGTCGATATACAGGCTATCAAACACCAGCGTACCCTGATTGCCTTTTACGGCTATATCCAGGCGCATCAACAAAGCGTTTTCAACGCCACGTCCTATATTATTTGAAAAAGGCGAAACGGCAGTAACCGAATTGACCGTTTTGGGAATGGTATCGGTTTCGACTATGGTTATATCGTCCACGCAGGTACCCCATCCCGGCATAGAGCGACCCTCAAAGGCAAGGTATAGGGTAGAACTTTTAGCTTCTGCAGGCAACAATATATTTCGCTCGGTCCAGCTGTCAACCGCATTGGTATATTCGGCCAGCAAGGTCCACGAAGCAGAAGGACTGGTACGATAGTATACCCGTAGCTCATCGTTAGTCCAGTTAGAGAAAAAAAATCGCGACACCTGCGCATGCCAGAAGGTGAGCATGGGTTTACTCGAATGGGATATATTGATAGCAGGCGTGATAAGCCTGGTGGCAGGACGTGAAAAAGTTTCCTTCTGAAATAAAGCATTGTACGATCCGCTATGCGCAGGATAGGGCTTACGCGTGTAGGGATACTGAGGATATTTGGTATGACCCCCATTTTGAAATTCCCAACTGACCGTACCCGATACATACGATTGTGTCCAGCCCGGCGGTAGGGTACTGTTGTCGGGCGGATAAATGCGGTTCTCAAAACCCTCGCTAAAATATACCTGCGCCCATATAGGAAGACAGCTAAGATAGACCAATATTACGCTGCCTAAAAATTTTTTACCTTTTATCCGACGATAATTAGTTGAGTTCGGATGTAACTCGCATGATATAGCTTCATGCCCATTTGCATGTGTAAAATAGACTTGCTTCATAACCTGCTGCTGTTTGATATTTTTACTACCATTAAAAAACAACACTATAACTGAACCATCTAATTTTTTTTTACGTTTAAATACACAAAAAAGTTCCTGTTATTATAAAAACATTTTGACTATAAAAATGTTGTGTTGTGCAAAAAGATACGAATAAATGTATAAAAAAAACTAAAAAAATATAATTTTTATGATTTATCTAACAGCATTTTTATTATAAAATACTGATACATAAGATGATTAAAATTAATAACTTGAGATTAACCCCTGTTATCTAACAGCGTATAATTGGAAAAAATATGATTATTCTGCCTAATTAAAAAAAATTTCAAAATATGAAACGAAAATTATATTTTTAACGCACCAATATTCACCAGCGCAATGAAACGATTTATTTTTCATATAATTGTTATCCTCACACTTTTAGAAAGTCATCTTTTTGCGCAAACCGATACCGCTTTCTGGTTTGCCGTTCCCTTTGTTTCTCCCAATCATCCTTCTTCTGGAACCTACTATCCTGGGGGTAAACCCGTATATTTAGTTATTGCAGCGCTGGGGCCTACAAAGGTGCGTATCAGTACCCCGGCCAATCCATTGCTGCTCGACACAACCATTACCTTTACCGCTGCCGAATCCCGGCGTATCGACTTAACCCCATTCGTTAAACGAACGCTTCTACCCAATATCGTAAATCTGGATATCGTAAATCTGGTAAAAAATACCATCGAATGTATTCCCGAAGATTCGGTGCTGAACAGGGGGCTGTACATCCGCTCCGATAGAAACTTCATTACAGCATACTACGAGGTAGATAATTATTACAACCGGGATATATTTGCCCTCAAAGGTACCAATGCGCTGGGTACCGAATTTATCGTACCCTTTCAAAGGGATACCTGGAATCCCGCCGACGGTGCCAATGGTGCATATAATACTCCCAATCCCGACGGGTATTACTCTATTAGTCCCTACTCGACTATTGATATTGTGGCCACCGAGAACAACACGCAGGTAACCATCACCCCGTCGGTAAATATAAAGAATCATAACGAAGGGATACCCTTTACTATTACGCTTAACCGCGGACAAACCTACTCCATACGTGCTCTTAACAGGAATATAGCCAGTCACATGGGAGGTACAAAAATTGTATCCAACAAAAAAATAGCCGTAACCATTAAAGACGATTCGGTAATAAAGAATTCAAGCAAGGATCTGCAGGGCGACCAGAATATCCCAAAAAATATTACGGGAAAAAATTATATAGTGATGCGGGGGCGTATCAATCGAAGTCAATGTTACAATAATCCGACGATCACCGAAGGTACTCCCTCGGGTGAACAGGTTTACATATATGGTACAGCTCCCAATACCAAGGTAACTATCAATGGCACACCGGTAGTAGGAACCATTGGAGAAGGGGATCGACTCAACTATGATATAGCCAACAATGCTACCTACATCTCGGCCGATAAGCCGGTATATGTATATCATGTAACCGGTATTGGCTGTGAAACAGGTGCGGCTGTACTTCCTACCATCGATGGGTGTACGGGCTCCAAGTTGGTGCCCATAGTTCGATCAACTAATGAACCTTTTTACCTGAATATTATGACCACCACCCGGGGGAAAAAATACATTTTTCTCAGCTATACCGACAATGCGAATAATCCGCAAACCTATGCCATACCGGAAAACGATTTTGAACCGGTGGGTACAACAGGCTGGTGGGTTTTAAAATCCGATAAAAAAGATTTTAGCTTTTTACCCGTTGGTAAAATTGTAACCGTATATTCGACGGCTGCTGGCGATCGTTTTCATCTGGGGGTAATGAATGGAGGGGGAAGCACAGGCGCAAAATACGGATATTTTTCGGACTATGCCAGCACGCGGGGTTCGGCTTCGGTGCTCACTACAGGTTCTGAAGTATACGAGGCCTGCTATGGTGAACCCGTCCAGATAGTAGCCAGTGGTGGGCTAAGCTATGCCTGGTGGCTGTCGTTCTCAACATTGGGCGATACCACGATTAACTATCTTTCGGATACCACGGTAGCCAATCCTATAGCCACACCCCCTACGGGAGTATATATTTACAAGGTAAAAGTTACCCGCGCCTGCTACCCAGATACGATAATGCAGGTAGCCGTAAATGTGCTTCCCCAGGTGGTAGCCCTGTTCCGTACCGATACCAGCCAGCTGTGCTCAAGGGCAAGCGGAAATAACAAGATAACTTTTTACAACATCAGCCCCAACCCCGATACGCTTGAATTTTACTGGGATTTTAACGGTGACAATATACCCGAATTAACCAACATCAGAAATACCAATCCTATTACTTGGACTTTTCCGCGCAACACGGGTACTCAACCTGTAACCTATAAGGTAACCCTATTTGCCTTTTTACGAAATAACTCGAGCTGTTTAAGCAGTTTTTCAAAGACTATCACGATATATCCCGAAATCGACGCCAATTTTACCTCCACAGCCACTACCGGCTGTAATCCCTTAAATGTAACATTTACGAACACTACCGTGGGCGACACTGCGGGTATCAGCTATTTGTGGGATTTTGGCGATGGAAACTCTACGGCCCAAAAAAGTCCATCGCATCTTTTTCAAAATTTGATTCGAACTACCGACACCACCTACCAGGTAAAACTCATAGCCACGACGCGCTATTACTGCAGAGATACTGCCCGGACGACGGTAACTGTACGTCCCTTTATCGATGCCAGCTTTACCGTGGATACCACCCGCGGCTGCGCCGACTTTACTGTAAATATCACCAATAATAGTCGCGGTGCTATAGCAAGCTATAGCTGGAATTTTGGCGATGGACAAACCTCTAACACCTCAGCCCCTGCGTTTCAGAAAATCTACAGCAATAACACGGGAAGTAAAATAAATAGAAATATACGGTTGGTTGTAAGCAATGCTGCCGGATGTACCGATACCATGATTCGTACCATAACGGTACTCCCCAAGGTTACTGCCTCCTACACGGCTTCGGCTGTCGATGGTTGTAACCCGCTAACCGTAACCTTTACCCCCGGCAACAATAATGCCAATGTAACCTACCTGTGGGAATTTGGCGACAACAATTCCTCGTCGTTACAATCGCCCACCCATACCTTCGAAAACAATACCAATACCATCAAAACCTATACGACCAAGCTTACGGTAACCTCGGAAGATTTTTGCGTAGCCACTTTTACCAACAATATTACCGTAAGGGAAAAAATTGAGGCAAATTTTTCGATTGACAAGGTACGGGGTTGTTCAGGTTTTTATTCCAATATTCAAAATTTGTCGTTTGGGGGCAATGCGATAGTAAATTATACCTGGAACTTTGGCGATGGCAGTCCGGTATGGGTTCGTACGCCAGCCAATCAGCCAGCCACCTTCAGTCATCAGTATATCAATAACGGGAATAATCCTGTAACCTATAATCTTCAGCTTACGGTCAACAATAGCTTTGGATGTACCAGCACCAAATCCGTTCCTATTACAGTTAACCCCGGCGTTGCTGCATCGTTTACTACCAGCACCACGCAGGGATGTAACCCGCTGTCGGTGACCTTTACCAACACCACCGACATGAACAAGGCCAGCAGCATAAAATGGGAATTTGGCGACAATACCTCATCAACCGATCCGATAGTAACCCACCAGTATAGTCATCTTGAACCCAATAGCAAGGTATATAATGCCCGTTTGATAGCGGTATCGGCCAACACGGGGTGTATCGACACCACAACGGTTCCCATTACGGTATATGCATATATACATTCCGACTTTGCAGTGGATACGAGCATTGGATGTTCGCCCCTACCGGTTGAAATAACAAATCTTTCGACCGGGGGTATCAGCCAGTACAGCTGGAGCTTTGGCGATGGGGGCACAAGCACCAGCAGCGCTCCTACCATTACCCATACCTACATAAACAAAACAAACAATCCCACGCCGCAGACACGCACTTTGAAGCTTGTAGTAAGCAATGCCCAGGGGTGCAAGGATAGTACACTGCAAAACATTACCGTCAAACCCGAAGCGCTGGCGCAATTTGCCGTAAGCCGCACCGACAGCTGTACCCCATTCAACGTAAGGTTTACCAACCAATCGAATCCCATATCCACCTCCTTTTTCTGGAATTTCGATGATGGGAGCAACTCTATCGATGTCAACCCTGTTCATACTTTTACCAACACCACCGCCAGCGACAAAACTTACAATGTAAAGCTACAGGCAACGACAGCCCAGGGCTGTACCGATGATACCATCGTGCCGGTAACTGCCTTCGCATACATTCAGGCCGGTTTTTCGGTCGACGACGCCCTGATATGTTCACACACCCCCGTACATATTTCGAATATTGCACAGGGGGGGATAGCTCAGGTCCGGTGGGATATGGACGGTAACGGCACTACCGAATACACCAACAATGCTTCTGCCTTTACCTATCCTTTTATCAACAATACCAGCAATGACCTGAATCTGCTTATCAAACAGGTGGTAAAGAACAATCATGCCTGTTATGATTCTACCTCCACCTGGATTACTGTAAAACCAAGAGTGCTGGCCAGCTTCACGGTCGACAAAAATGCGGGATGTAACCCGGTAAATGTGACCTTTACCAATACTTCCAATATTAAGGATAATGTAGGTACAACATTTCTATGGGACTTTGCCGATGGTAGTTACCACACGGGAAAAAACGCCACCCATACTTTTTACAATTATTCGGCAAAAGATAGCGTGTATCCGGTAAAATTAACCGTAACATCGGACTACCAATGTGCCGACGATACCACGGTAAACATTACAGCCTACCCTGAAGTGAATGCCAATTTTTCGCTTTCGGTTCCCTCGGCCTGCTCGTACGAAAATTTTACCATCACCAACAATTCATCGCCAGGAGTAAGCCATAATTTCTGGGATTTCACGGGTACCGGTGCACAGAATATTGAAATTAACAGCGGAACGTTCCAGCGCTATCTGATTAATACCGATACCGTTCCAAAGACATATCAAATACGTCTGATAGCCAAAAACAACCATGCCTGCTACGATACCCTGTATCGCGACATAGACATCATGCCAGTAGTTATAAGCGATTTTGGTATGGACGTCAATAGCGGCTGTCAACCCCTGAAGGTAACCTTTACCAACATGGCCAATATCCGTAACACAGCCGGTACGCAATTTCGCTGGCAGTTTGGCGATGGGGCCGAATATCACGGCCGTGACACCTCGCACACCTATATCAATATGACAGCCAACGATATAAGTTACCCGATAACGCTTACCACTACATCCAACTACAACTGTTCGCACGATACAACAAAGTATGTAAACGTATATGCTTTTGTAAATGCCCAAATATCTTTGCCCTCTTCATTGGCCTGTTCGAAAACACCCTTCATATTCCGTAACAGTTCGTCACCGGGCGTAAAGCACAGCTACTGGCTTTTTGGCGACGGTAGTGCCGAAGTAGAGAATAATGCAGCATCGGTAACTCACACCTACACATTAGACGATACGGTAATGTATCCCAAAAACTTCACCATTCGCCTGATAGGTACCAATAATCACGCTGCCTGTCGCGACACCGACTATGTATCCATCAACGTAAATCCTATTCCAAAAGCCAACTTTACGGCCGATGTAACGGCAGGTTGTGAACCGGTAAGGGTACAGTTTACCAATCAAACGGTATTGCCCAACTGTACCTATTTCTGGAATTTTGCCGATGGCAACAGCAGTAGCGATGCCAATCCGCTTCATTATTTCTACAACCCCAGTGGCAACGACACTGTGTATCAGGTAATGCTAAAAGCTGTTTCAAACATGGGTTGCCGCGACAGCATTGTTAAGCCGGTTACAGCCTATGCCCGCATTGCAGCCAACTTTAGCGTAGAAAATAATGCCATTTGTGCCCCTGGTTACGCCAATTTTGTCAACGACTATATCCCGGGTGTAAAATATAATTACTGGGACTTTAATGGGGATAATGTAAACGATACGCTTATCAACGCCAGAACGTTTAACTGGCTTTTCCAAAACAATACGCTTAGCCCCGAAACGATTAATGTAAAGCTAACGGTCAAAAACAACCACGAATGTTACAAAAGTACGCAACAGCAAATTGTTGTATATCCGAAAGTTGTGGCCAGCTTTACTGCCGATAAGTGGGAAGGGTGTCAACCCTTGAACGTACAATTCACCAACCAATCGAACATCAAAGATGTTGGGGGTACCCAATTTTTCTGGTTCTTTGGTACGGGGGCTACCTCCTCGCAAAAAAATCCATCGTATACATACACGCATCTGCAACCCAACGATGTTACCTACAACGTCAAGCTGGTAACACGTTCGGCATATAACTGTCAGGACGACACGGTCGTACCCATAAAACCCTATGCCAATGTTAAAGCAGGCTTTACCCTTCCCAAAACAACATTCTGCCCCGATTATGAAAGCGTGAACATTATCAATGGCGCCCAAGGACAAGTAAACCAATGTACATGGAAGATATACGAGGATAATTTCCCTATTATTACCTTTAACAATAATAATTCCAGCATCAACTTTACCTTAACCAACAATACCCTTGACACTGCAATTCGTCAAATCCGCCAGTATGTATATAATAATCACATGTGTGTCGATTCTGCAGTTAAGAACGTCATGGTATTTCCACATATTGAGCCTAACTTCATGCCCGACCAAACAGAAGGGTGTCAGCCGTTGCTGGTAAAGTTTACCAACCTGACCAACATTAAAGATATTCCTGGCAGTGTTTTTGAGTGGGAGTTTGGCGATGGCAATAGCTCGTACAACAAGGATACCGTATCTAACCTTTACAAGCATTTTGAATCGAGCGATCAAACCTATACAGCTACGCTCAAAGCAACCTCTCGAGAGGGGTGTGTTGCAAGCACTTCTATTCCTATAACAGTATATGCCTACATAAAGGCCAACTTTGCAACTCCCACCGATGAGCTTTGCTCGGGCGAAAGTATTACCATTCAGGATAATTCACTGGGAGGCATTGCGAATAAGTATTGGGATTACACCTCCGATGGCACCTTTGATCATACCGGAACACTAAGCAACATTTCTTACGAAAATTTGACCGACAATACCATAACCCGCCGGCTGAAGCTAAAAGTTGTAAATGCCCTGGGCTGTGCCGATAGCATAACGCGAGAGATTGAGGTACATCCTAAGGTTACGGCCAATTTTACCCGCGACAGCCTGGGCTGTACACCTTTTAATCCGCAATTTAGAAATACTTCATCCAAGAGTGCCAGCCTATTTGAATGGACCTTTGGGGATGGGGGCACTTCGCCCGAAAAAAATCCTTCTAAAATCTACATCAACAATACAGAAAACGATATTGTATATAACGTAAAACTGATAGCAACATCGGAACATCGGTGCAAGGATAGCATAACAAAAACAGTGAAGGTAGCCCACCGTCCAATAGCCCGTATTTCGGTGGATAAAATCATTGGCTGTCCGCCCCTGAATGTAAACATTTACAATACTACTAAAACATCAGAAGCCACGTACAGATGGGATTTTGGTGATGGAACCACCCAGGTGGTTAACGACAAGCGTAGCTTTAACCGTTCCTATAGCAACGAACCCACCCGTCATACCAACAAACCGTACACCATCAAGCTACGGGCTGTAACGGTCTATGGCTGCGACGATACTACCAGCGTGACTATCAATGTATATCCTAAAGTTACCGCACAATTCGATACTACCTTCCCCGACTGTAACCCGATCCAGACGACAATTATCAATCGCTCGATAAATGCTACAGATTATTGGTGGGACTTTGGCGATAATACGACCTCGAATCAGCGTAACCCCACCCACCTGTTTAATAATGAAACTGGTGCCGACAAACTATTTACGGTGAAGCTCAAGGCGTGGTCGGAATATGGATGTTACGATTCCACTACACGAAAAGTATTGGTATATCCGGGACCCGATGCAAACTTTCTGGTTAATCCGATTGCCCAGTTTTTCCCGAACGCAACGTTTAAGATTACCAATCATACCAACAAAGGACCCTGGATGTATTTCTGGGATTTTGGCAATGGGGATACGCTCCTAACCAGTTCGAGTGACTCTTTCACCTATACCTATCCGCATTGGGGGCGTTATACCATCCGTTTGAAAGTATACTCGAACAAATGCAGCGACACCACCTCACTCAATGTTGTATTATATGCACCGCATCCGATAGCCGATTTTGACTCGGCTGCCGAAGGCTGTGCACCACTAACTATCAGATTCAGGAATCAATCGATATATGGCGAAAGGTATTATTGGGAATTTGACGATGGATCGGTTTCGCAGGTTACCCATCCCGTACATACCTTTGTAGATCCGGGCGAATATAATGTCAAACTTACCGTTTATGGTGAAGGGGGTATAGATGTTCATTACGAACAGGTAAAAGTATATCCACGTCCCATAGTCGACTTTAATGTAGAGCCACAGCTGGTGATGATACCGGATGATCAAATTCAGTGCTTCAACAATACGCAGCATGGAGCAAAGTACTTCTGGTACTTTGGCGATGGAAACACGTCGGAAGAAACCAATCCAAGCCACTATTATAAGGAGCTGGGGGTTTATACTATCAAACTGGTAGCCATCTCCCCCGAGGGTTGTGCCGACTCGCTCGAACGGGTAAACATTGTTCAGGTGTTGGGTAAGGGAAAAATAGAGTTTCCCAATGCCTTTACACCCAGCATGAGCGGGCCAAAGGGAGGGCGATACGACCCACATGCTACCGACAATGATATTTTCTTCCCCTATCATGAGGGCGTAGCTCAGTATCATCTCGAAATTTATGACCGATGGGGTGAACTGCTCTTTGTTTCGGACGATGTGAATGTAGGATGGGATGGTTATTACAAGGGCAAGCTTTGTAAACAGGGCGTATATGTCTACAAGGCCAGGGGTAAGTTTTATAATGGTCGAACTTTTGTGAAGGCCGGAGATATTACACTGATTCATAAATAATTGACAAATTGAAGAAAATAGTATTGATAGGACTGATAGGTATGATGGGGGTTGAGCTCTTGCACTCGCAGGATCCGCAGTTTACCCAATTTTATGCAGCCCCACTATACTTAGGGCCGTCATTTGCCGGAGCTACCATACAACAGCGCGTATCAACCAACTATCGCAGGCAATGGCTGGCAATACCTGCCGACTATTCTACCTTTGCTTTCTCGTACGATTATTATTTTGACAAATTTAACAGTGGATTGGGACTTATGGTAATGCAAGACCAGGCTGGAGCAGCCAGACTTGGAACTACCTACATCAATGTACTTTACGCTTACGATTTTAAAATATTTAATACCTGGCATGTGCGACCAGGGATTAGCTTTAATTACCTGCGATTCAATTTAAACTTCAACAAGTTAGTTTTTCCCGATCAAATCATCCGGGGTAATGCCCCCATATCGGTCGAAGTACCGCCAACTAAAGAAAATCGTGGTGATATTGATGGTGCTGTGTCGGGACTTGTGTACAACAGCCGCATCTGGGTGGGATTTACTGCCGATCATTTGCTTCAGCCCAATATATCGTTCTACGGAGAAAAAACGCTGATTCCGATGAAATATAGTTTGTACGGAGGAGTAAAAATTATTAATCGCGGCCGACTTCTTAAACCCGCCGATGAAAGTGTATCGGTAGCATATCTCTATCGCATGCAGGGAAAATATAAACAATTAGATATTGGACTTTACTGGTTTAACCCGCCTTTTATGCTGGGATTTTGGTATCGGGGTATCCCGATGTTAAATTCACCACGTGGAGATGCACTGGCATTCCTGGGAGGATTGAAATTTCCCCTGTTTACCATTGGGTATAGCTATGATTTTACGGTATCTAATCTGATTAACTCAACAGCAGGGGCTCATGAAATATCCATTTCTTACGAATTCACCACAAAGCGTAAGAAACGTATCCATGCTATCCCCTGCCCGGAGTTTTAAATCTACTGAATCAGCTCCACGCTCCTGCGCACGAAACGGCTGAGCGCTTCGCCCCTAAGCATATTATTGGCCAGCAATGCCAGGTCGACCACCTGTTTTACCAGGTTGTGCGATCGGCCCAGTTCTTTCAACAGGTTCGTACGCCTATCTTCGAGTTCATCAATTTTCTTTTCGAGTGATTGAAGTTCATCTTTATCCTGCTGGGGTATTTCCTCGTATTTTTTACCCTTATTCCGCTCGTCGATAGCTTTGCGCGAACTTTCGAGCTGCTCAATTTCTGCAGTTATTTGCTTAACCTCATCTGGCAACTTTGTCTCAACCTCGTTCAGTATCCTGGTTATCAGGGGATGATTCGCATTGACCACAAAATTATAATTGTCGGGCATTTCGGCGTAGAAGTTCATTCCTCCGCCAAGGCCCGACATGTCCTTCATACGACGCATCCATTCGCTCTGGGTAATGACTGCCGGCAAATCATCCTCACGCATGGCTTCAAAAAGCACATAGTACTGTCCGTTTTCGGGAAGCGCCCCCTTAAATACCGGCGAAAGAATGTCCTGCTGCAAGGGGGTAAGTTTGACCTGCTGGGGATCAGTTTTTTGAATCAGATTGTCGATAATATCGGCATCGACCCGCGAAAAACGAGCTTTTTTAAACTTCGTTTCGAGCATATTAATAAAGTGCGTATCGAGCTGTCCATCCATAAGCAGCACATCGTACCCCTTACTTCGTGCCGATTCAATGAAAGCGTGCTGACTTTCCTTGTCGGTAGCATACAGGTATACCAGCGTATCGTTTTTGTCGGTTTGTTCGCTCTTTATCAACTTTTCATACTCCTCGAAAGTAAAATACTTGCCATCGACATTTTTGAACAAGGCAAATTTTTCGGCCCGTTCGTAAAACTTTTCGTCGGTCATCATGCCGTACTCGATAAACAGCTTAAGATTATCCCATTTTTTTTCGAATTCTTCTCTTTGATTCTTAAAGATTTCCTGCAAACGATCGGCTACCTTTTTGGTTATATGGGCAGAAATTTTTTTCACGTTGGCATCGCTTTGCAGATATGAGCGTGAAACATTCAGCGGAATATCGGGCGAATCAATCACGCCATGCAACAATGTCAAAAAGTCAGGGACAATACCTTCTACCGAGTCGGTAACATACACCTGACGGCAATAGAGCTGAATTTTATTGCGTTGTATATCAATATTACTTTTTATTTTAGGGAAATAGAGAATTCCAGTAAGGTTAAAGGGGTAGTCGACATTGAGATGAATATAAAAAAGGGGGTCCTCGGCACCCGGATACAGCTCGCGATAAAAGCTAAGGTAATCTTCATCCTTTAGCTCAGTGGGCTTACGCGTCCATGCCGGACGGGTATTATTGATAACATTGTCTTCGTCGGTCTCAACCTCTTTACCATCCTTCCATTGTTTCTTTTTACCAAAGACGATGGGTACGGGCAAAAATTTACAATACTTTCGCAGCAATTCCCGGATTTTATATTCAGAGGCAAATTCGGAGGATTCATCATCGAGGTAGAGTATCACTTCTGTACCGATGGTATCCTTTTCGGCGGGTTCGAGGGTATATTCGGGGGTACCGTGGCAGCTCCATTTTACTGGTTGAGCCCCCTCTTTATACGAGCGGGTAATGAGTTCAACCTTTTTGGCTACCATAAATGCCGAATAAAAACCCAGCCCAAAATGCCCGATGATTGCATTGGCCTGGTCCTTGTATTTTGAAACAAATTCCTCAGCACTCGAAAGGGCAATCTGATTGATGTATTTTTCTACCTCCTCGGCGGTCATCCCAATACCCTGGTCTACAACCCTAATCGTCTTACCATTTTCGTCGACATGGACATACACTTTCAGATTTTCCACGTCTCCTTTGTATTCGCCAGCCATGGCAAGTGCCTTGAGCTTATGGGTGGCATCTACTGCATTGGCAACCAATTCACGCAGGAAAATTTCGTGGTCGGAATACAAAAATTTTTTGATTATGGGAAAAATGTTTTCGGTTTGTACACCAATTTTACCAGTACTCATAGTCCACAGGTTTTTGAGATTTTGCGTGCAAAAGAACAAACCCCATGCCAGCCGCCTACGAGCTGACAAGGCGTCATAAGGTGGCAATCATATGACTACCACGAAAGCCAATTGGTTTGCATAGGGGAACTTTGCCAAGCGGGCATAAAATTGTTCATCCAAAAATTATTATAGCTTTGACGAAACTCAGCACCCACGCTTATCTTATCCGTCAGCCTGTAATTGAAACCCAATTGTAAGTTCAAATTTGTAAGCGACCGCTGGGAGCTAACCTGCGGCCTAATAGGCGAATTTCCCCAATTGATGCTGCCGCCGTAGTACAAATTCAAATTACTGGAAACAGGCCTTTTTCGAAAATAAGCCAACCCCACGGTATTAACCTGAGAGGTAAAAATATGCTGTTGGGCAGGGATGCTATTTAGTCGAAACAAACGATTCATATTCAGGCTGGAGTAAGAAATCTGAAAAAGACTGTTATCACTGCCCCGGTTGAGGGAAAAGCCATAATTGCCATGGCTGTCGACTCCAATGGAATACTCATTTTGCGATTGCCCCAACACGGATGTACTTGCAAATACAAGCACCAGCACAATACCCTGGAAAACCTGAATTTTCATAGCAAGTAGTATTTTTGTCCGATGCACCCATCTTTCAATCCAAATTTCATGCAAAATATAGATTTTTACAAACTTTTTACGTTAAAAAAACTTACAGAAATTTCGTGTCTCCTTTGCAAAAACCTTCTCATATTTTCTGGATGAAAACTGGATAGACAAATAAGCATATTTCCATGCAACCCCTGGTGAACAAAACCTGTATTCCGGGTGAAAGTAGAAAATCCTTTTCAGACCAAATAAATTTAAGACAAAAGATCGATGTAGGATGAGGATGTTTGTTCTGATGAAAGATTTTTACACTTTTTGTACATAATTTTATTCCATTTTATACACAATTTCGAAATCTAATATACATTTGAAAAAAATTCGAAGTATGATCGGCAAATGTATTACAAAACTAATTAGCTGGAGCTGTCTTATAGCAATGGTTACATCGTGTAGTCATTCGGATCAAATGTTGATTGGTTTCTTAGTGCCCAATTACCAGGAAGCACGTTATGCCATTGACAGGGATAACTTTGTTAAACGAGCAAAAGAATTAGGGGCCGAGGTATTGGTAGCCAATGCCGATAACGACGACAACAAGCAGATAAGTCAGGCACGTGAAATGATGAACAATGGGGTAAAGGCCATTGTGATAATAGCTGTAAATCAGACAACTGCCGCAGCAATTGCGCGGGAAGCTGCCAGTAAAAATATACGCATCGTTGCCTACGAGCGGCTGATACAAAATTGTCCGCTGGATCTTTTTATTTCTTTTGACCATTTCATGGCAGGAAAGCAAATGGCTGAATATGCGGTAAGCCATCAACCTTCGGGTAATTATGTGATAATCAGTGGGGATAAATCAGATAAGAATGCTGAGCTTATTGAGCAGGGCTATGAGCAAGTACTTGCTCCTCATCTCTCATCTTCAAGGATAAAGTTAGTATTTAACACTTTTATTGAGGATTGGTTGCCCGACGAAGCGTACGTGACCATGCGCAAAGTGCTGAATTACAATACCGATTCCATACATGTTGTGCTATGTGCCAACGATGGAATGGCTGGAGGTGTGATAAGGGCCCTGGAAGAAAAAGGGTTAAGCGGCAAAGTACTGGTTACAGGGATGGACGCCGAACTTGCAGCATGCCGCCGCATTGTTGAAGGCACCCAGAAGCTCACCATTTACAAACCCATGACCGAACAAGGTAAAACCGCAGCAGAAAACACCATCAGGCTTATCAAAGGGGAAAAGCTCGAAGGAAATATTATCCTTGTAAACAATGGAAAAATAGACGTACCCACCATCATGCTTAAACCAATAGTTGTTGATATAAAAAATATCAAAGAAACCATTATTGCCGATGGATTCCACAGCGAAAAGGATGTTTTTGGAGGCATAACGCAATAGTTTACTCCACCTTTTCTATTTTATCCAGCTGTACGTACCACAAATAGCCTTCGACAAATAGGTAACCCATTCCCTTGAGAAAATTCATGTAGGTTTTGAGCTGCGATTTATAAGAAGAAAGTTCAATTGTACCAAATTTATAATCCACTACTATCGCCTGATTATCTTTGATCATCACCCTATCGGGGCGGTAGGGATGCTGTGAGGGGGCTACAACAGTGGCTTCGGTATAGATTTTCCATTCGGGGCTAAACCAGGACGCTACCTCGGGACGGGTAAGCAAATCTCTGAGCCAGGCAATGCTTGCCTCCCGATTGCGGGAAGATAGTAATCCCTCTGCTATAAGAATATCAACAGCCCTGTTGATATCGTCAAAATAACGAATATACTGGAATAAGCGATGCATCACGTTGCCATACTGCATGGTTTGTGCGAGCATGCCACCAAAGGCAGATCTTTGCTTGATTTTTCCAACCGGAGAATATACGGGATAGTGTTTAAATAGATCAACCTCATGCTCGGGGAGATGACGGGGCTCTTCCACGTGCTGCAGCTGTCCCTTTTGAAAATGCATCTGTGAGCCGTGTGATTGAGAATAATTTTTCACATAGCGATACAGCCAATCGCCCACTGTCTTACATTTATCATTTTGTGGATCTACAAGGGGGACATATACAAACAAGTGATGCATTGGGCGCGTAAAAGCAACGTATAATAAATTAATATTGTCAATAAAATAATGGTCTTTTTCCCTTTGATAATCCTCTGCAAAGCTTGTATCCTCGAGTTCCTTGGCATAACGCACCGGTATATACTGCAGTGATTCAACGAGGGGGGTACGGGCCTTACACCACAACAAAGGAGCCAGATTCCATCTGTAATCCAACTCCCAGCTACAATAGGGGATTATAACATTAGGGTATTGCAAGCCCTTTGACTTGTGTATGGTTAAAATGCGCACTGCGTCCTGTTGCTCAGAAATTTCAAGTGCTACTTTGTTTTTTTTACGTTCCCAGTAATCCATAAAGGCCTGCAGTTGTGGGGTATATTTCAGGCAAAAGTCGTGCATAAGATTATGAAATGCCAGAAGATAAGGTACAAAGGGTTCATATTGATTGAGACGATAAGCTTGAATCACTTCCTCTAAAAGCTCAAGTGGACTATAAAACAATAAACCGGCAAATTGTTCGAGGGGTGTGTCAGAAACTTCAGTATGGTCAGCAGTATTGGGCGTTGCTGTGAGCTGTCGAATTTGCCGCATATGCGCAATGAGGGCAACCTGATTAACAATATCGTCGGGATTAAGGATATATTGAAATACTTCGGTAATTAGATTTATAGCCACACATTTGTCGAGCAAAGCTGTTTCGGCCGACAGTACGTGGATGATATTTTGTGGATTTGTCTGAGTTTGATTGTAACGATTAATGGCCTCCGTAATCTCAATTCCTTCTTTACGTTCCCGTACAATTACTGCGATATCCTTCTGCCGGTATCCAGCAGAAATCAAGCATTGGATTTGTTGAATAGTCCATTCGGCTGCAGAGGTGAGGTTATTTTCTTCATCTTCATTGCTGTCGCCATCCTTTTCCAGATTGATGTCAACCTGGACCATTCCCCGCAACTCCCCCTTGTAAGCACAGGTTTGCTTAGCCGATCGATATATAGATCGTAAACTGACGTTATGACTTATAAGGAATTCGCCAAAGAAGGCATTGTTAAAATCGACAATTTCGGGTAGGCTACGCCAGTTGGTATCAAGTGTAATACGCACCGAACCATGGGTATGCATATCTTCCTCTGCCCGATGGGCCAGAATGCTCCAATCGGTGTTACGCCAGCGGTAGATAGACTGTTTTACATCGCCTACCACCATGGCAAAATTATCATTGGCCAGACTTTCACTGATAAGCGGGCGAAAATTTTGCCACTGAACGTACGAAGTATCCTGAAACTCATCGATAATAAAATGTCTTAGGTAACGACCAGTTTTTTCATACAGGAAGGGGGTATCGTTTTTTTCGATGAGCTCATTAATAAAGCGGGTTGTTTTGCTCAACAGTTGAATATCATTTTCCCGTAGTATCTTATCGATAGAATTTCCAAGGTCGGCAAGTACGCCGTAGGTATAAATATTTTTAAGAATAGCCACCACATCGTTGTATTGTTGTTGGTTTTCATGGAGATAATGAACGATAGACCGATAGCATTCGTACAATCCCCCGCTGGTAAGTGCTTCAATAACAAATTTCTTGTTCTTACTCTCTTTATGCGGCCAATTTTGAATATCGTCATATTGGGGATCGACGCAAAGACTTTTGTAATTCACCTCCTTTAGTTTCTTAAAAAAGGTAAAGATCCCCCGACTCTTGCCACTAAAATCATCCGGGAATAGGTTAAATTTATCAATAATCTCAAACGCCTGGTTGGCTTTTTCTTTCAGATCATTTTCGTATTTATTTTTAAAGCTGTACAATTGCTCGAGCTTCAGGTTTTGCCTGAAGTTTTCGCTAAAAAGTAGTTGTTGGTACTCCGTGGGCAGGGAAAAGAACTTTTCGTTCAATAGTTCTTCTGCCATATCGTAAAGCTTTTGGGCAATACTCCAGGATTTTCCCTGGGATATTTGTTCGAGTATAAAATGGACGAGCCAGCGAAATAGGTCATCGTTGTTATCGAGATTAAGTAGCAACCGATCGACAGCCTGTTGAATCACCCAATCGGTATCCAGCTCAATACGAGTAGAAGTTCCTATGCCAGCTTCGCGCATAAAGGCACGTAGTACCTGCTGAAAGAAACTATCGATAGTCATTACGGCAAACCGAGAATAGTTGTGAAGTATGTTGTACAAAGCCGTACGAGCCTTTTGGGCTATGACATCGGGTGGGAGTTGCAGGTGTTCTATCAGCACAGATAGGTGAACTGAATTATAATTACAGGGTTTAGGGCAGGTATCGTTGCAGATATGCTGGAGTTTGAATAGTTCAAGGATAATACGGCTCTTCATTTCTTCGGTGGCCTTGTTGGTAAAAGTCACCGCAAGGATATGCTGGTAGTTACTGGGGTTAATCAACAAAAGCCGCAAATATTCAAACACGAGCCGGTGGGTTTTTCCCGAACCGGCCGAGGCTTCGACAATTTGCAATTGCGACATGGCTAATATTTTGGTAAAAATAGCAAAATATTGGCCATACGAGCAAATGTTATGCAAAAATTCAGACTTTAAGTATCGATTCTATAATCCAGCAGGGTTAAGGCATAAGCAGGCTTAATACGTATCCAGCAACGGTATTTAAACATCCATCGCAGCCGCACCGAAATTAGTCCGCTTTTAAGGAAGGCTGCCACATACGGATGAACCCGTAGGAGGACAAACCTGCGCTTTTCGGTTTTGATAAAATTTTCAAGAGCCAGTTCAATATCTTTTTCCACCAGAATACTGGGATAGATTTCGCCGGTTCCCTTACAAGTAGGGCATTTTTCGGTGGTATCGATGTGCATTTCTGGGCGCACGCGCTGGCGGGTAATTTGCATCAGACCAAATTTACTGAGGGGAAGCACATTGTGTTTTGCCTTCTGCTGCGACAGCAGAGCTTTCATTTTTTCGTACACCATTTGCTTGTGTTCGTTGCTCTGCATATCGATAAAATCGACCACAATAATTCCGCCCATATCGCGCAGCAGTAGCTGTCGTGCAATTTCATCGCAAGCGGCCAGGTTAACATCCAGCGCATTGGTTTCCTGGTCTTTTGACGAGCGCGACCGGTTGCCGCTATTGACGTCGATCACGTGCATGGCCTCGGTATGCTCAATGACCAGGTAGGCACCATTTTTTAACGAAACCGTTCGGCCAAAAGAGGCCTTGATAGCCTTTTCAATGCCAAAATGCTCAAATATGGGTGTTTTGCCCCGATAAAGTTTAACAATATTTTCCTTTTCGGGGGCTATTTCGCTGATATACTCTTTCACTTCCTCAAAAATTACCTCATCGTTGACGTAAATGTGACTGAAAGAGCCATTGAGGGCATCACGCAAAATTGCCGAAGTTCGTGACAATTCGCTTAAAATACGCTGGGGAATATTGGCTTCCCGGATACCCTCGAATGCCGATTCCCACTTTTTCACGAGAGCTTTAAGTTCGTTGTCGAGAACGGCCACTTTCTTTGATTCGGCAACGGTTCGGACAATGACCCCAAAGTTGCGCGGCTTAATACTTTGAATCAAGGTTTTAAGCCGCTGGCGTTCCTCAGCCGATTCGATTTTTTGCGAAACAGACACTTTGTCGGAAAAAGGCAGCAAAACCAGGTTTCGGCCTGCAATGGTAATTTCTGAGCTCAAGCGGGGTCCCTTGGTGCTGATGGGTTCCTTAACAATCTGCACTACAATAGGTTGACCCGGCTGGAGCACCTGGGTAATTTTCCCATTTTTGTCAATATCGGGTTCGTTGGTAAACTTTTGCAGGGAAGGGATTTTACCCTTTCGATTCAGGCAAGCCTTCAGAAATTTTTGTAGCGACAACACCTGGGGTCCCAGGTCGAGGTAGTGCAAGAAAGCATCCTTTTCCGAGCCCACATCAACAAACGCTGCATTCAAGCCTGGCATCAGTTTTTTTACCCTGCCAATGTATATATCGCCTACTGAAAATTGGATATTGTTCTTCTCTTTATGCAGCTCGACCAGTTGCTTGTCACGAAGTAATGCTATGGCAATTTCAGTAGGTGTTGCATTGATTATAAGTTCGTTATGCACAGATATCGATTTTTAAAAAGCAAAATAATACAAATTTGCTTCAAAGCATTGCTTTCCAGCAATCCCAATAGCCATCATGATAGCAACATTCATGATTGAGCTAATCCGGATTACCACGGCTAAAATCACTACATCGAACAACATCGAGTAGTAAATTGCTCAATACCCTTGTCAGCAGAAAAAGTTTTTCACTGACAAATCCTGAGGTAAAGGTAGCATTTTCTTAAAATACCACAATAGTTGGGCAATATAAAAATACAACAAACCTAAAACCTTTGAAGGTTTTAGGTTTGCTCTTAAAGGTTTCAAAATTTACTTTTTCTTTTTATGGCGATTCTTTCTGAGACGTTTTTTACGCTTGTGTGTTGCCATTTTATGTCTTTTCCGTTTTCTCCCGCAAGGCATAATCGTTGTTTTTTAAGGTTTAAAAATTCTAAATTATTTGCTTACACTTGATTTAACTTTATTTACAAACGATTTGGCTGGCTTAAATGCCGGAATCTTGTGTGCCGGGATAATGATAGTTGTGTTTTTAGAAATATTACGTGCGGTTTTCTGGGCACGCTCCTTAATGATAAAGCTACCAAATCCTCGAAGGTAAATGTTTTTTTCTTTTACCATCGAATCTTTAATGCATTCCATAAAAGCTTCAACTGTCTTCTGTACGGTAACCTTCTCGATACCTGTACTTTTCGAAATTTCGTTTACAATGTCTGCCTTTGTCATCTTATTAAAACTTTAATTATCAACATTATACTATTTTACTTCTTTTTTGGGTTTGCAAATATATAAGATTTATAGCAAATTATAAAAATCCACCTGCTTATTTTTTAATTTTAAAATCAGGCAATTGTATCCACAGCAGTAAGACTATGGAGAGAAATGTCGACTATTGGTAAAATTATTAATTACTGAAAATCAATAGGATGATAAATTTTCGAAAAACAGGGTACTTTTTGAGCATAATAAATTATCAGAGCACGATAACTTTTCGATAAAAAAAAGCCGTACAAACTTCTGGCTGGATTTATGAATTTATCGGGAATTAAGATATTTTCAAAAATTCAAAATTTTTTATTAAACACGAATACAGAGATTATCAAGCCAATAAAATTTTCCATCTTTTAGACCAAAATATTCCCAAATCGTATGCGACAATTTTATATTTTGCTAAAAATTAACTTCTATGGTGAAACAAAAACTAACCTTATATCTGCTATTGTTGATAATTACGGGCTTGACCAATGGCTGCCAGAAACAACAGCCCAAAATCGGATTCATTCTGCCCAACCTGAATAATAAGCGATACCTGATAGAACAGGCATACGTAACTGAGAAATGCAGGGAAAATCAAATTGAGCTTTTTTTTGCTGCATCGGACAATGATGAGCACAAACAGTTAATTCAATTCGATGAAATGCTTCAAAAGGGAGCTGAGGTAATCATTCTCGATCCGGTAAACCGCTACACTGCGGCTGCCATGGTAAGAAAGGCCCATGAGGCAGGAGTAAAAGTAATTTCGTACGATAGACTGATAGTTGGTTGTAAACCTGATGCATATATATCGTTCGATGCACGAAAAATTGGCGAATTATTGGCTGATTATGCAATAAAAAGCAAACCACGAGGCAAGTATATTATTTTAAATGGTGACAAAAGTGATATCAATGCGGTATGGATACAGGAAGGAATACTCAAGCGCTTGCAACCCGCTCTCGAGGTTGGAGATATAACCATTAGCTTTAGCATGTTTGTAGAGAATTGGAGCGAATCCGAAGCCCGTCATTTGCTGCAAAAATATTTACAACTCAGCCTTGATACCCCAACAGCTATTTTGTGCAGTTCGGATCTGATGGCACGGGGATGCATTGCAGCGCTGAAAGGTGCAGCAATTGACTTACACACTATATTTATTACAGGACAAAATGCAGAACCTTATGCCTGTAAAGCTATCTTAGAGGGTCAGCAGAGTATGACTATCTACAAACCCGTCAGGCAGCTGGCCGACCTGGCGATAAATATTGCCCTGCGCCACATCCAGAATAGTTCGACATCAGATTTGCTTCCCCAACGCATTAACAATGGCACGGCCGACATACCTGCCCAATTACTTGATGCTGTCCCCATTGATGCTGTCTCTATCAATTTACTAATCAAGGACCATTATCTGCAGGCCGAGGAAATTAAATAAACATCCGCCATAGTGTTAAATTTACCGGGAACGATTGAATTTTGCATTTCAAAAAGAAATATCCTGATTGCCCCATTTTCAATAAAATAAATTGCTGGTATTAACTGCAGAGTTATTTATTTGAGTGTTTTTACGTATTATTTTTTGAGTAATATATGCAAAAAAAGTGCGGGTAAACACCATTTATCTGACAATTTGCTTGGGATACTTTTACATCAGCGTCTGGTGAATGTTTTAGAACAAAAAACATTCGGCTTTTAAAGGTTTTAAGGGTTTTAGTTTTGGGGTTTTATTTTGAATGCAGCATCAGTAAGGTGCTGCATTTGTTTTATAGTCTCTTAGGCATTTTAAGCAGCTTATTCATTATCTACTAAAAAAATCAAGCCAACAATAAAAAAAGCGTTTAAAAAATTTGTAAAAACAAAAATGTCCTCTATCTTTGCACCGCTTTTACGGCACAAGGGCGATTAGCTCAGTTGGTTCAGAGCACCTGCCTTACAAGCAGGGGGTCGTAGGTTCGACTCCTACATCGCCCACCACACAGGAGATTTGACGTATTTATCCAGTAAGTTTCTAATTGCAAATCGGATAACTTCTTTCTTACAAACAAAAGTAAAATTACCTGCTCGTTGCTTTATTTTTTAAAAAATTAATTAGTTTTCGTTTTCTTCCTCGTCAGTTAATGCCCTATTGATCAGGTTTTCCGGAAAGCTTTTGCTGGTCTTAGCACCCAGGAGTTTTAGCTGTTCGGCACGTTTAATGACATTGCCTCGTCCCTGCGCAAGACGCTGCATCGAATTTTGGTAATGCTGCTGTGTCATTTGTATTTTTTTACCCAGTTCAATGAGTTCGTCAACAAATCGGGTTAACTGGTCATAAAGTTCACCGCCTACCCGGGCAATTTCTTCGGCATTTCGATTTTGCTTTTCCTGGCGCCATATACTTTCTACCATTTTCAGGGCAGCAATAAGATTGGTAGGACTTATAAGCAGGATACGCTTGTCATAAGCCTCATTCCATATTCCTGCCTCCTGTTGTATCAGGAGCAGATATGCCGGTTCGATAGGAATAAAGAGCATAACGAAATCGAGTGTTCGCAACTCAGGGATATTTTGATATTGTTTTTTTGATAGCTCGTCAATATGCTTGCGGACCGATAGGATATGTTCACGCAGTGCAGCCTGCCTATCCTCTTCAGTATCGGCCGAAACATATCGTTCATAGGCTGTCAGCGATACTTTTGAATCAACCACAATACTTCTGTTGCCTGGATACAGGATCACCACATCGGGACGAAGGCGATTCCCCTCAGCAGAGGTGAATGTAGGCTGTATCCAGTACTGTTGATCACGGATAAGCCCTGATTTCTCGAGGATACTCTCCAGGATCATTTCCCCCCAGTTGCCCTGCGTTTTGGTATCCCCCTTAAGCGCTCGCACCAGATTTCGGGCCTCTTCGCTGAGTTGCTGATTCATTTCAGCCAATCTTTTAACTTCTTCCTTCAACGAGAAACGCTGCTGAGCCTCCTTATCATAGGTTTCTTCGACTTTCTTCTCAAACTCCTTAATTTTTTCGCCCAGAGGTTTTAATATTTCGTCGAGGTTAGCCTTGTTCTGTTCGGTAAATCGTTTTGCTTTTTCCTCCAGAATATCGTTAGCAAGGTTTCGAAAGGTTATCGTGAGCTTTTCCTGCATGTTTTCCAGCTCCGTTTTCTGTTCATCCAATTTTTGCTTAAGAAAATTCTGATGGGCTTCTAATGCACTGTTTTGCCTCACTAATTCGGTGATTTGCTGTTGCCTATCTTCCAATTGTTGTCTTAGCGCTGCTGCATCTTGGTCTAATTTTAACAATTTTTCTTCTGCCACAGCAAGTTCTGTACGATATTTGTAACGAAGAAGGGCAAAAATCAGCAGTCCACCGGCCAGAAAAGCTAACAAAACGTAAATGGCTGTTAACATGTAAAAATATTGTTTAAATGACACACCAAAATTAAATGAAATTTGTTGGATGATTAATAAAGAATGTTGCTAATGGCTCAAAAAAAATACAAACATCTGTTTTTCGATATCGACCGTACCCTGTGGGATTATGAGACGAATGCGATAGATACGCTCACCGATATGTATCATAAGCGACAACTCAATAGTTACGGTATCGATTTGCAGGAATACCTGAACGAATTTTACTATTGGAACGACTATTACTGGGAGCAGTTTATGGCAGGAGAGGTTAGCAAAGAAACGCTGCGTGATGATCGATTTTATAAAACGCTCGATGCTTTTGGTATCCAAAATCCTGATTTAGCCCTTACCCTTTCGGCCGATTACATTGAAATAAGTCCTACGAAAACGAAACTATTTCCAAAAGTCAAAGAAACGCTGACTTACCTGAAGGAACGATATCATTTACATGTGATAACCAATGGTTTTAATGAGGTACAGTATCAAAAACTTGAAAACAGTGGAATACGGCATTTTTTTGAGCGCATTATCACCTCAGACAGTGTGGGGTATCGAAAGCCCCATACCCGAATTTTTGAGTATGCGATAACTTCGGCTAATGCCCGTAAAACGGAATCACTGATGATTGGCGACAACTGGGATATTGACATACTGGGAGCTAAGGAATTTGGGATGGATCAGGTATATTTTAATCCCCACCATATTGAACACAACGAAAAAGCAACGTTTGAGATATATCAGTTCGACGAGTTGAAGAACATTTTATAAATCAAAAAGGTGTCTCATCGTCAAAAGAGGTATTGGGTTTGAAATCATCGAGGGGAGGAACTACCTCCTCATTCATGCGTGAGCTTTTGGTAATAATGGGACGCACGTCAAAATTTTCGTCAATGGGTGCTATTTCGTCGAGTTCAACAAAACGAGCAATTTCATCACGGAAGCGTAGCCGTACATCTCCTACCGCCCCATTTCTATGCTTGGCAACAATAATTTCGGCAATGCCTACCAATGAATTTCCTTCGTCATCCACAAGCATACCGTACTTTTCAGGACGGTGAATAAAGCAAACCACATCGGCATCCTGCTCAATTGCGCCCGACTCTCGGAGGTCGGAAAGTTGTGGACGCTTGTTACCCGTTCGGTTTTCCACAGCCCGATTTAGCTGAGATAAGGCAATAATAGGAATATTGAGTTCTTTGGCAAGTCCTTTCAACGACCGGGAAATAACACTAACCTCCTGCTCACGGTTACCCTTCAGATCGGGTGGACCCGTCATCAATTGTAAATAATCGATGATCACAACATCGATATTGAACTTTTTTTTCAATCGTCGGCATTTGGCTCTAAGCTCAAATATACTAATTCCCGGGGTATCGTCGATGTAAATGGGCGCGCTCTCAAGCGATTTTATTTTGGCATTCAGTTGCCGCCATTCCTCAAGTCTGAGCTTGCCCTTACGGATATTTGTCGAGGGGATTTCAGTTTCAATGGATATGAGTCTGTTTACCAGCTGCATCGAAGACATTTCGAGCGAAAAAATAGCCACCGCTTTTTTATATTCGACTGCCATATTGCGAGCCATAGAAAGTACAAATGCGGTTTTACCCATTGAAGGTCGAGCAGCTACAATGATAAGGTCGGAATTTTGCCAGCCCAGGGTCATGTTGTCGAGCCGGGTAAATCCCGAAGGCACTCCACTGAGATGATCGTCACGCTTACCTGCTTCTTCAATTTGTTTGATAGCCTCGGATATGAGCAGGTTGATGGGTACCGTCTCTTTTTTTATATTTCCCTGCACTACCTCAAACAGCTGGGCCTCAGAAAAATCAAGGAGATCATTGACATCTATCGACTCGTCGTAGGCTCGGGTTTGAATTTCTGACGAGATTCGAATAAGCTCACGCTGAATATATTTTTGCTGGATGATGCGTGCATGAAATTCGATGTTGGCCGAGGTTGCCACCCGTGAGGTTAACTGGGCAATGTAGTAGGCTCCCCCAACTTCGTCAAGGATATCCTGTCGCCTAAGCTCCTCTGTAACAGTAAGAATATCGATAGGTCTATCGGTGGTAAACAAATCGATAATGGCCTTATAAATCTTCTGGTGAGCCTCAACATAAAAACTGGCTGGGCTAAGAATGTCTATTACCGAAATAATTGCATCCTTTTCAAGCATGATAGCCCCTAATACTACCTCTTCCAACTCAACATTCTGCGGAGGCATTTTCCCCAGGTCAAGGGGTAATACCGGCGGAGCTGAAGTCCTGTCTATCTTGCTTTTAGCCGACTTTGCCATGAAATTTTCGGTTTCAACAAAAATAAAAAAAATATCTACCGGTTTCCTGCTAAAATATCTTTTTTGTCTGAATGTATTTTTCATGCTTCACAACTGATGAAAAAATGGACAAAGTAGCAGGGGTTCAAAATTTTGAACCCCTGCTACAGTTATGTAATTCTATATGTATCCCAAAAAACTCTACGTGTTTCTTTGTGTTCTCTGTGGTTAGATTTGAGAGCTACGCAAAAATCATGCACGCTTGCAACTACGAGCCGCCATGTGCGCAGTCTGTACCCATCTGGGCTGCCAGTACAAGGCGAGTGAGCTCCTCTATGGCCATGCTCTTTAGCTTTTTTGCATCAAGGCAAAAGAAGAGGAAAGCCTATCGGCAGCAGTTGCGCAGGTTCAGTTGCAGAAAATGCATTTTATATCATTGTATTCATGTAAAAGAAAGGGACACATTGGTGTCCCTTTCTTCTTTATTGCTTTACTATAAGGTTTTGACTTATTATTTGCTGCCTATATCGGGTACGAACCACATAGGTTCCTTTGGGCAGATTGGCACCATTCCATGTAACAGCATGTCGGCCTGCCTCTTTGTAGCTTCGTATTACAGTAGTTATAAGCTTACCATATAGGTCGTAGATAGAAATTTCGACTACCGCAGCAGTTCCCAAACGATACTCAATGGTGAAAACATCCATGAAGGGATTGGGGTATACCGAGACCTGGTTGCTCAGGCTTGCTGTGGTAGATACAACCGTTGGGGAAGTCTGCACCCATTGACATACTGAATCTGTTTGCTGGGTTACAGGATCAGACACCTCATAGCATACATAGTATTTCCCTTCCTTCTGGTATATGTGAGTAGGAGCATTGGTAGTGGTATCGATTGAGGGTATTCCATTGATAGTATCGCCAAAGGTCCACTTGAGTCTTGCCTCCTCACCCAAACCGGCGCCAATAAAGTCGACCGGGTAACCACCAGCTTTCTGGTTGAATTGCTGTAGTTCGTATGCAAAGCCTGCCTTCAACTTGCCAATGGCAGCAACGTTGATGAGTTTATACACCTTGCTGGTGCATGACTGAGCATTATTGGTAACCGTTAGACCCACCAGATAATAGCCGGCCTTACTGTAGGTATGGGTAGGATGCTGGGAATTGTCCTTTTGTCCATCGCCAAAGCTCCACTGCCATCCATTAGGCGAACCGTACGATACATCGGTAAAGTAGGCTTCTCGGGTTAGGGAATCGACCACAAACGAAAAATCGGCACGGCACAACTGCTTATTTTCGGGATTGACCACCACTGGCTTACATTTGATGTTTGTCAGGTAGTTTTGATTTACCACCATCAAACACACATTTTTGTACCCCGAAGTGTTGAAGGTATGGGTCGGATGCTGATCTGACTCGTATGTACCATCACCAAAATTCCACAGATAGCCAATAATATTTCCTTGCGACTGGTCGAAGAATTTGACTGTTCGGGTTCCCGACTGGGGTACATAAGAGAAATCGGCCTCACAGTCATTGAGCGAGTTGCCTACCAAAACAGGCTCTTCGTAATAATCGGTACAGCCATTGGAGGTATTCATAATGGTAAGCCCTACCTTAAAATATCCTGCAGCCGCATAACGATGCGAAGGATCCTTTTGCGTGGAAAACTTACCATCGCCAAAGCTCCAGAGCAGATTGTTGTAACTGCCGGTAGAAAGATTGCTGAATCTTACCGTCCGCTGTAACGAGTCAACAAAGTAACTGAACTGTGCCTGGCAATTGGCGTCCCCTGCCTGTACCTGCTGAGTTTGAATATCCTGACAGCCATTTGTAGTATTGGTTACCGTAAGCGAAACCCGATAGCTTCCCTGCTGGGCATAAGCGTGGGTGGGATTGGTATCGAAACTATAGTTGCCATCACCAAAGTTCCAGAAATAAGCATTATTACTACCAGCACTTTGATTGTAGAAGCTCATTTCACCGCTGCCAGGCAGATATTGGTATGCAAAATCTGCTTTGCAGGGGGCAGTACCAACTTCAACATACGCCGAGGTATAATCGAAACAGGAGGCATTCCCGACAGCCAGGCTGACCAGGTATCGGCCGTTTTGCACATAGGTATGTTCGGGCTGGAAAGCTGTTGAAGTTGCACCATCACCATAGTTCCAGAAATATTGAAGATTATCCCCCTTTGACTGGTTGACAAAGACAACCTTTCTGGCTGTATCGACAAAAGCACTGAAACTGGCCGTTATCTTGCATAGGGTATCTCCCACCAACACCGTTTCGCAATGGCGATCGGATTGCTTTGTCGTTGAATCAGCAACCTGCAAACACACCTCATAGGCACCGTTTGTTGCATACTGATGTTCTGCATCCTCTGTAGCTGCAAATGTTCCATCACCAAAGGTCCAATAATAGGTATCGGCCTCGGGGGTAGAATTATTGCTAAGGTAAACCTTCTTGGCCGAATGGTCTACGTAGAATACAAAAAAAGCGTTGAAAGGAGTAGTGGCTGGGGCGCCCACGATAATGTTCTGGCAACTTTGCTGGTAACAACCCAGAGCAGTACTTTTAATGGCATGACAAACCCGATAGGTTCCTACCTCGCTGTAAGTATGGCTTGGATGTTGCTGTTTGCTGGTCCACCCGTCGCCAAAATCCCATAGATACTCGTCCATATCCTGCGACTGGTCGGTAAAATGCAGCATGTTGGAATTATTGGTGTCGACGGAATAGCTAAATACACTCTTGCACTTAACGGGTCCCACCACTACATCCTTGCATACTTTCTTAAGGCATTTAGTGGTAGCTTCGTAATTTGTCATGCATACCCGGTATTGACCATCGGCCTTAAAGGTATGGGATGTATTACGCAAATCCGACAGGATGCCATCGCCAAAATCCCAGCGCGTACCTGTGCTGGCAACCGAAACATTGTAAAAATTGAAGGTACGTCCATTGTCATTGTCATACACAAAGTCGCCCAAACAACCTGATATTTCGCTGGGAGTAACAGCCTGCATAACGGTATCGGCGCATTTACCCACGTTTTTAGCAATCAACTGAATATTGTAGGTATTCAACGAACTTAGCACAAAAATAGGCTCAACTTTAGTACTGGTAAGTTCATTACTTCCCTCCATATAGCTCCATAGATAGGTTGTAGCAGTATCACCGTACTGAGTGGTATTCCGTACTTTAAAAGGTAGATTAACATACACGGTTGAATCGACAGTAAAACCAGCCTGAGGTAATACATCACAGGCGGTATAATATTTAATTTTCGAGGGAAACCCATACTTCCCCGACCGGGAAATACCTGCCACATAGATAGGATAATCCCCCGCAATCTGCGAAAGATTTAATCGCAACGTATCATTAAAGATTGTTGCAGAAACAATCGCCTGCTGCATTGCTGCCCCATGGGTATGCAGGCTGTCATCGAGATATATAGCAAACTGGGCAATGCTATCCACAGGTTCAGGCGGTAAAGAATTGAACCAGCGAATGCTTACCGGACTCTTTTTTCCTGCATCATCGCGCAGGGCAACATTTATCCGATGTGTACCTGTTGGTAATGAGGCAATGCTCAGATTAAAAGAAGTGTCGACAACAGCATCAGCAGCCACCGTCACAGTCTGTTTTGTGCCAGTATTGTCGTCGAAAAAATATTCGAGCGACAGTAACTGATTCGAAGGTGCTTCGGGTATAATGGCCGAATACGTGCGACTATAAGGCTGGCTCCATATCCCATTATTGCTTCGAAATCGGAACGACAGCTGTTTCGTACCGACTACCGGTGCAAGGGTGGTCTGAAGTATCACCACCGAGTCAACTGTAATGGCAATCGAACTACCATTGCCTTGACCCGGATCGGCACCCGTCCAGTACTCAGCAGCTACCAGCTGAGAAGCCGCAGGTTCAGAAATATTTACATAAAAACTACGGGTTTGCAGCAGACTCCATCGTCCAGAGTCGTCGCGACAACGCAATACCAGACGATGCGAACCACGAGAGAGCGAAGAAATATTAAGCTGTGCAGAAATTTCTACCAGTGTATCCGCAGAAACAGCTATGGCATTACCCTGCCCCAGGCCGGGATCGTTGTCGATATAGTACTCACAGTAGTTTATTTGCTGTGCGTTTATCAACATCATATTCCCCCAAAGCACCAAACCCGTCATTATGACTTTAACAAATGTTTTCATATCGATTGGTTTTGGGGATTTTTACTGCTGTACTTTGGCTTTGATATAGATTTTAAGCGTACTATCCTTGTGGGTTACGGGATTTTTAATATAAAAATTTTCAATAACAGGGAGGTTGGGCATTCCGGTAAATCCAGACCAGGGATAACTACCCCCGTAAATACCCAAATCAGTACCGTCGGTGCCGGCATTCTTACCCGGTGAGGTTCCCTTCAAATGCCAATCGAAGTCCTTTAGATTATCAACAGCAATAGTACCAGAACCCGGTGCAGGTATGCTACTCTGTGATACAAACTGTGGATCGGTTTGCTGAATATTACCCGTTCCTGAATTCCCCGCAGGAGGTAGCGTATAATTACTTGTGTTGTACGAAAGGTTGTTATTAAAAACATTATTTACTGAATTGTAAACGGTTACCGAGTTTGCATAGAAAATGTTGTTGTAAATATTTGCATTGCTTACAGTTTGAAACAAATACGAAGAGTTATAGTATAAAAACAAATTGTTTATTATATACACCGAAGCTTGATTGGAATTATAAAAGCTTCCCTGATAAAAAACATTATTGGCTACAAACAGATTGGTAAAATTGCCAATGTAAATAGTAACATTGTTAATAATATTATTTACGATGCTCCAATTACTTCCGGACACATATACATAGCCACCAATCCTACAGCGTTTTACAGTCACATTGTCAATATAACCTAAGTCGCCCGAAGCATAAGAAATGCCGTACATTGACAAACCCAACAATGTCACCCCGTCGATAGGTCCACTCAGCGTGCTGTCGAGTGTTACGTAACCCACCTGTGTTGACAGGTTATAATCGGTGCCTACCACATCGTATCCTGCTCCTATGACAGTAAGTCGCTTGGGAATGGTAAAATCGCCATACGAGGTATTAGAACCCAGCAGGTATAAGGTATCACCAACATTCGCAGCCGCAATGGCTGCCGAAACAGTATTATACTGGGCAGGAGCCGACGGGTTATTGCTAACCGTCAGAACTGTTCCATGTACAGACAGACTAACAATGAACAGGTAAAAAACCTGTATCCATACTGATTTTTCATAATAATTTGATTTAAAGGTTATTTTATCAAAAGTACTGCAAAAAAAGAAAATAAGATTAAAAAATCGTTAAAATCAATATTTTAGTTTTTTTTAATGTAAACATAAAAGTTTAAATATTTGGTAGTTATTGGCTTTAAGATAGAAGCAGAATGGATAAATTGCTGTCTCAAATTGTAACTTTTATTGACACCACAGCTATTATGCCTCGTGTCGTATTTCTTTTCACGCGTTAGCATAGTATAAACTTCCCTGATGACAAATTGGGGGTAAACTTTGCTACTCACCCGTCTGATTTTTTTCAGTTGGCATATTCTCAAAAAATAACTGCTTACTGTGTCCTTTTCAAAATATTTATTTAACTTTAAGTTATCAAAATATGCAAATCGTGGCATTTTCAAACAAACAGGCAGTGATTGTTACCCAACAGATCAATGAGTTATTGGGTAAGGTTAAAAAATTTCTGGAATCAGAAGGATTAGCTGTAGAAACCATTCCCGATATCGAAACCTTTTTTGCAAAATTTAACAAAGCTACACCGTTGGTAACCCTGCTTGACAAAACAAACAATTTGTATGAAAATTTTGAGGAACTACTGCTATTCAAAAAAATTGTTGAGCAAAGTCCTGTAAGCATTTTGGTTACCGATATCAGGGGCACTATACTATACGCTAATCCGCAGTTTTCTACTTTGTCGGGCTATAGCCTGCAGGAACTCATTGGCCAGAATCCCCGAATTATAAAATCGGGTTACCACAGCAAAGCTTTTTACGAATCGCTATGGAACACTGTTCTCTCGGGCAATGATTGGGTTGGAGAATTTCTTAATAAACGCAAAAACGGCGAACTATACTGGGAACGCGCTCTTATATTCCCTGTCAAGGACGAGATGGGTAAGATTGCAAGAATTATTGGTATTAAGGAAGATATTACCGAACGAAAAAAGATGCTGGAAGAGCTTGTAGCGGCGAAAGAAAAAGCAGAGCAGTCGGATAGACTCAAAACAGCTTTTCTGGCCAACATTAGCCACGAAATTCGCACGCCCATGAATGGAATCATCGGATTTGCTGAGCTGCTCAAGCGTCCCAACCTATCAATCGAAAAGCAACTGGAATTTGTTTCCGTGATCGAACAGAGCAGTAAACGAATGCTCAACATCCTCAACGATATCATTGAGCTTTCGAAAATAGATACCGGAATGGTTAGTATCGAAGAAAATGAGGTGAATATTAATAAATTATTCAAGGAACTCAAAGAACAATTTGAGAAAGAAATATCAGAAAAGCATCTGTATTTTGAGTATTACCTGGAAATGGATGATGACGAGGCCTATATTGTAACCGATAGCAATAAGCTAAAACAAATTTTATCGAACCTATTACGCAATGCAATTAAATTTACCCACTCGGGGGGTATAAAAACGGGATACTGGATTGAAGGGGATTATTTGCATTGTTATGTTGAAGACACCGGGATAGGAATCCCCGAAGAGTATCATCAAATTATTTTCGACCGGTTCCGACAGGTACAGGAGGGTACCGCGCGTCAATATGAAGGGGCCGGTATAGGACTGACTATCTGCAAAGCTTTTGTTGAACTACTCGAAGGGAAGATCTGGGTAGATTCGAGACAGAATGCTAACGGAACTACCTTTCACTTTACCATACCGTATAAAACTTTGAAACCCATAAAAACAATGGATAAAACAGAAGCATTGATAATTAATCGACCCATCACCATTCTGATTGTGGAGGATGATGAGAAAAGTGCACAGCTATTGGGCGAGATGTTTGCAAACGATCCGGTTACCCTATATTTTGCTAATGATGGTAAACAAGCGATAGACATTGTAAAAAAAAATCCGGTAGATTTGGTATTGATGGACCTGAAGATGTCCGAGATGGATGGTTTCGAAGCTACACGAATCATACGTGCTCAATTTCCCCATCTTCCCATTATTGCACAAACAGCCTATACATTTTCTGATGAAAGAAAAAAGGCCTTTGATGCAGGCTGTAACGAATACATTTCAAAGCCTATCTCGATCAATAAGCTATTTGAGGTGATTAATCGTTACATCACTTAAGCAAGTGATTAACCATTTCACAACTTTTTCAGGGAGGGAGTATGATACACATCGAGGGCCACAATCATTGCGGTAAAACCCCAGAATAGTGCTGAAAGCTTATCGGCATCTAGAAAATTATTCATAATGCCATGGACATAGTAGGTTATCAGCGAGAGTAGCAGCACAAGTGCCATGAGACGCACCTTGCGTCGTTTGGCCCGAAAATACAGCCTTGAAGCTGTAGCCATGGTAGTAATAATGATGAGCAGAAATGCAACTGTACCCAATATTCCCTGTTCAGCCAGAGGTCCCAGATATTCGCTGTGCGCATTCCCCACATCACCCCGTCGGGTACTGATAATAGTCATCTCCGATCGCTTCTGAAAAGGTGCATACTGAAACTGATAGGTTCCCGGTCCCCAGCCCCATACCGGCCTTTCCTTGAACATGCGAATGGCACAAGCCCACCGATTAAGGCGTTCTCGGTTAGAAGCGTCTGTAGAGATGTTGGTAATGGAAGAAATATGACGGCTAAAATCCTTATGCGAATCCTGCTTGTTACGCTCGAGTGCGATAATAATATCGGTACGGAAGGTAAAAAATAGGGCGATCAACGTACCCAAAATCAAGAACATTACCCTTAAGCGTACTTTTAGCCAGAAACCAAAATAAAATCCGATTGCTACTAAAACACTCAACCAGGCAGCACGTGCGTATGAAAAAGCAAGCGCCACCGCTATACTTAATGATATGCCCAGGTAAAGGCTTTTTACCGGTAATGACACCTTATAACGACGAATAAAAAACATGCCTGTTACAAAAACCAGAATCATCGCCAAAGCGGCGGCATAGTCGGTGTGGTCGTTGAAAAATGGGCGTACCACCTTGCTAGCCACGTGCTGACTGGTTATACCCTTTGCAGCCAACTGTGTGAAGGCATAAATAGCTACCAAGGCCAACCCTGCCGTATAGTACATTCCATACCGAACAATGTTTTTGTATCTTACAAAAAGCTGGATGGCCAGAAAATAAAATACGCTGATAAACCAGAGCTTGGCTATAAGAAATTTAAAGGAAACCAACGGCATTTCGCTGGTAATTGAGGTAAGTAACATCCAGCAGAGATAAAAATAAATGGCCAACGACACAGGATGCACGAGTATGCTTTTATCGAACCTCTTTTCGATGAGTACCCGCATGTACAAAAGTATCATCAGCAGGATGAGAATGGGTTCTGTAGGAAGTGAAAGGTTTACAGGTAACTTACCACTAAAATAGGTCAGGGGCACTGAAAAGGGCACCAGAAATGCAAGGTAAAGCATAAGTCTATCCTGGTGGAAAAAAGCCAGATACAAAATGGCCATTCCAATGGGAGCGAGGAAAAGATACTCAAAACCATGCAGCAGTAAAAATGCGTGCAGGAATACATACCCCAGCGATATCAGGAAGACTGCGAAATATTCGGTCCTTCCAAAATACTTTTCAATATATGGTATGTACTTGCTTATAGCTTGCATGAAAAAGCCTAAATGTACTTTTTAAATGCATCCACAAAAACCATGAGTAACAGGGTAAACAAAAATGCCCCCAGGGTAGAGGTAATAACAATGATGCTACGCCGTGGCCAGGCCTTTTTATCAGCCGGGATAGGATGCTCTACGATAAATTTATTGGGCAACTTTTGTTCAAGTGCGGCACGGGCCTCGGTGTATTTGTAATGTATATCACCCCGTTGAATGCGAAGTACCCGCAAGTCGTAATGTAAGCCGGTATATTCCACACCATAGCGCTCTGCAATATCCATTTTTTGCTTAATCTGATTGGCCAGCTCCACTTTGCCAGCCTGTAAAGCTTTATAATAGGCCCTTGTAAGTTCTCTGCTCTGGACATCGTATTTATACACACCCATGCTGGCCAATTCAATCAAGCGACGTTCCTTGGTAGCAATGAGCGAATCCATGTCCTGATATTCCTTCTTGATTACTTCAAAGGCTTTTAATGCCCGTTCGCGGATCATGCGACTGTAAAGGCTATCGGCCAGGCATACTACCTCACTGGTTAACGTGGCTGCCAGCTGCGGATCGGTGTCGTACACGTTGACAATTATCGAATTATACTGACTACGCCTAAAACGGAAATTATCGTCATACGCATCGTAATAACGGCTCAGCGCATATTTGTCGGACGGATTAATGCCATAATGCTGCATCAATCCAAACTTAACATTCATGGAATCCTTCAGCTCACGCGACAAAAATACCTGCAACAGCTGGTCGCATTCATCCTCGAGCCCAAAATTCAATATATCGGCACCCCGTGAGGTTACATATTGCGTACTCATGATGGATTTTGCCACCGAAGCCGGCGAGGTAGGAAATACGATGGCTGTAGAACAATACTTAGGTTTTATCATCAACGATACTACAACCGAAACTACAAAGGCCACAACCGTAATGATGAGCAGTAGTCGCGACCGCTTTATTATGTATTTAATGACATTACCCATGTCAAAGTCGGATTTGTGTTTATTTTTACCCATGTTTAAAGGTTTTGGATGTTATTTTACAACAATCAGCTGATAATTCTTTTTACCTTTTTGGACAAGCAAATATTTATCGTTCAAAAGTTTTTCGCTACCAATTTTTTCATCTGTCGAATTAATTTTTTCCTTATTAATCGACAGTCCTCCGCTTTCAATAAGCCGACGAGCTTCACCTTTGCTTGGAAAGACAGCAGTAGACTGACATAACAACTCCACCACCGAAGGTTTTGACTCAATAACGGAACGCTCGACGGTAAATTGTGGAACCCCTTCGAAAATTTCAAGAAAGTTTTTTTCGCTCAATTGACTCAGGGTTTCAAAGGTTCCTTTACCAAAAAGTATTTCCGAGGCCTCAACTGCCTGTCGGTAAGCTTCTTCGCCATGCACCATGATGGTGACTTCCTGTGCCAGTTTCTTCTGTAAATTTCGCAGGTGGGGTTCCTGTCGATGCTTGGTAATCAGCTCATCAATTTCTTCGATGGGTAAGAGGGTGAAAATTTTGATATATTTTTCGGCATCGGCATCCGATACATTGAGCCAGAATTGATAAAATTGGTAGGGCGAGGTATATTGTTCCGACAACCACACGTTGCCTTTTTCGGTTTTGCCAAACTTACCCCCGTCGGCTTTGGTAATGAGCGGACAGGTAAGTGCATAGGCTTCACCTTCGGCAATGCGGCGAATCAGTTCAGTACCGGTAGTAATATTCCCCCACTGGTCGGAACCACCCATTTGTAGCTTACAATTGTAGTGCTGATACAGATACAGAAAATCGTATCCTTGGACTAATTGATAGCTAAACTCGGTAAACGACATTCCCTCGCGTGAGCCTTCGGATATTCTTTTCTTAACCGAATCCTTAGCCATCATGTAGTTGACCGTAATATGTTTTCCTACATCGCGAATAAAGTCGAGGAACGAAAATTTCGACATCCAATCGTAATTGTTCACCAGGATGGCGCGGTTGGGGATATCGGAGCTAAAGTCAAGGAAACGGGACAGTTGCTGTTTTATAGCTTCCTGATTATGACGCAGGGTTTCGAGCGACAACAGGTTACGTTCTTCGTTCTTTCCGGAAGGGTCGCCAATCATCCCGGTAGCACCCCCTACCAGGGCAATAGGCCGGTGCCCATGTCGTTGCAAATGCTTTAAAAGCATAATAGATACCAGGTGCCCGATGTGCAATGAATCGGCGGTAGGGTCAATGCCCACATAGGCAGTAACCATCTCACGGTTGAGCAGGTCCTCCAACCCAGGCGTATAGTCGTGTATCATCCCGCGCCAGCGTAGTTCCTCGAAAAAATTCATGTTCTTTCGCAATATTTTTCTTTTCAAACTCGTGCGGGCAAATATAGCAAAAATATTTTCGGTTCCATCACGAATCTGATGATAGTTACCCCATCGAGTAAGCCGCTGTTCCTGACACGAAATCTAAAAAAATTATGGTGGATTTTTGTTATGCAGTTTTTAAATTATCCGTTTGATAAAAGCCAGCCGATGGCTGTAGCCTGTTTTGCCGGGATGGAGAATGCCATGCTGATCGAAGTTATTGACCTGGACAAAGTTAGAGGCATGAATAATCTGATGGGTCGACAACAAAATACCTACATGAATAATCCTTCCCTGGTCATTTTTAAAAAAAGCAAGGTCGGCCGGACGAATATCGTCGATTGATGCCACCTTATCTCCCAATTGTGCTTGCTGAGCAGCATCACGAGGCAAAGCTATGCCGGCTATCTTAAAGCAGGTTTGCACCAATCCCGAACAGTCGATGCCAAAGGTCGATCTTCCTCCCCACAGGTAAGGAACATTGACCATCTGCAGGGCCGTTTCAATGATAATCCGTGAGGGAGAATAGGATTGTGAAATTTGAGGAATAGGTTCACGGTAAGCATATTGCCGGTCAAGCAGCCAAAAAGTTTGTGTGTTGAAATTGAGTTCATAAACGTAACTCCCTGCCGTAATATACAGCGACTGTTTGAATTTGAGGTCATGAGCCAACAGAATAGGAGCATTAACAATGCTTTTAGGCATTCGGGTTAATTGCGAATGCTGCTCGTCGGACAATAGGATAAGGGATGGACGAAAAATCCAGCCTTCATACCCATCGAAATCGCAGCGCACCCTAACCCACCTGCCTGCCTCCTCCATTACCTGGCAGGTCTCACCAAAAAGCAGCTGACTGACCATTTCCGATGTATCCGAAGCAGCAGCACGAATTGGAATATATGTTTGAGCGCAAAGGACCTTCATTTTATTGATGGTATTCACTTTTAAATCCCAACAAAATAATATAACTTTAAGCCAAAATAAAAAGGTTTCGTTTGAAAAAAAATTTCTTCATAAAATTCCTTGAAAAACACTGGTTACCTGTTACCTTCATCATAGCAGGGATATTGTTACTTTCCTTTTTTCCCAGGGGTGGAAAATTTAAGTATGAATACCAGAAGGGGAAACCCTGGCTGCACGAGGTACTCATTGCACCATTTGATTTTCCCATTTATAAAACCGATGAGGATCTGGCCAGGGAAAAAGATAGCATTATCCGCAATTTCCCGGCTTACTTTGTTTATAATCCAAGGATCTGGACAGAAAAACGAGAGCTTTTATCGAAAAGGTTACCCAACCTGTGGAATGAATTTACAGCGGGCTATCCCACGACAATCCCACCTGATATACGTATAAAAGCCGATCACAAGCTATTCGATTTGCTGGAAAAAGTTTACCAGCATGGTATTCTGGAGATACCCGATGAAAATTCGGCTTTCTCGCAAAAATCGCCTACCGTGAATATCGTGAAGGGAAATATTGCTCAGGAAACCGACCGCTCCAATGTTTTTACCCCAAAACAGGCCTATGAATATGTTCAGCACGAGCTGGAGAATTTTAACGATGAAATTGTTTTTTCGTCGGGGATGGACCTGATGCCCTATTTCCAGAGCATGCAGCTAAATCAGTATATCGTACCCAATTTGTTTTACGATGCAGCCACCACCGAAAAGGCCAGACAAGATGCGCTGGACAATATTTCCCTGACTGAAGGCATGATAATGGCTGGCGAACGGATTATTTTTACTGGCGATATTGTAAATAATCGCAATTACAAAATTCTGGAATCACTAAAGAAAGAATATGAGGAACGAATGGGTTTATCCCCCAGCTACCTCATTGTGGTGGTTGGGCAGCTCATAGTTGTGTTATTTTGTCTTTTACTTATGTATTTTTACTTTCGTAAAAATTTTCCGCATTTACTGTACTCTCCCAATACAATTATTTTCATTTTGTTTTTAACCGTTTCTTTTGCCTTTGTCACCTATTTGATTGTACATTACCGACCGGTGGGATTGTATATGATCCCCTATGCCATTATGCCAATCTTACTAAAAACTTTCTTTGAGGCTCGAATTGCGCTATTCGTACATCTTGTCGCAATGTTACTGATTGGGTTTATCGTACCCAACAGCTTTGAATTTGCTTTTTTGAATATAACTGCCGGTATAGTAGCCATTATGAGCCTGAGCAATGTTTACCGGCGCAACAAGATGTTCCTTACCTCAGCATGGGTCATTGTTGCATATTTTTCAGTATATACGGGTATTTCACTCTATCAAGAGGGGAGTTTTAAAAACCTGAATATCGACAATCTTTTTTACTTTGCAGGCAATGGACTACTAATCATGTCGACACTACCCCTGATATATATTTTCGAAAAAATTTTTGGTTTCCTCTCCGATGCCACATTACTTGAGCTATCGGACACCAATCAACCTTTGCTGCGTATGCTGGCCGAAAAAGCTCCAGGGACATTTCAGCATTCCCTGCAGGTAGCCAATCTGGCCGAAGAGGCGGTTTACAGGATTGGAGGGAATCCTTTACTGGTAAGGGCAGGTGCCTTGTATCATGATATTGGAAAAATGGAAAATCCGGCCTATTTTATCGAGAATCTTTCAGAACAGTCGAATCCGCATGAAAAATTAAGCTTTGAGGAAAGTGCCAGGATAATTATCGGACATGTTAACAAAGGAGTAGAGCTGGCCTTAAAATATCATTTGCCCGAAGCAATCATACACTTTATTCGAACCCATCATGGTACCACCGTTGCCCATTATTTTTATCATGCTTACATACGTCTGCATCCCGATGCAGAAATTAACCCCGAAAAATTTACCTATCCTGGACCCAAACCTTTCTCGCGCGAAATGGCCGTAATAATGATGGCCGATAGCATTGAAGCTGCCTCCCGAAGCCTTAAAAAGTACGCCGAAAAGGATATTCATTCGCTCGTCGACACCATTATAGACAATCTAGTGAAAGACAAGCAGCTTAACGATACCAACCTGACGCTTAAAGACATTGAAACCCTTCGCAACACCTTTAAGCGACGGCTGATGAATATCTATCATACACGCATCGAGTATCCCGGCGTAGGGGTTCGTACTACCTGATCATTCCGGCTCCCACTGTTTCGTTGGTTCCCTCGTCGATGAGGATAAGGCTTCCTGTGGTACGATTTTTATCATAGGGATCGTATACCAGCGGCTGGGAGGTACGGATCCGAATCTTTGCAATTTCGTTCATCTGCAAAGTATTCCCCCCGGGAAGTTCGTTAAGGGTGTTAATATCTACCTTATAAACAATCTCCTTTACAATGCATCGCATGCCCGTGGTGGTATGCCGCAGGTAATATTTATTCCCCACCTGCATGGGTTTTTCGTTGAGCCAGCACATCATCAACTCAAGATCCTGTCCAACGGTGGGTAAATTATCCGAACGTACCAGCATATCACCCCGGGAAATGTCAATATCATCTTCAATCTGGATGGTAACTGACTGCGGAGCATAGGCTTCCTGGAGAGCTTCTCCGGCAAAATCGATAGAACGAATGCGTGAGGTAAAGCCCGATGGAAGGACGGTTACAGGATCACCAACGTGAAATATCCCGCTGGCCACCCGACCTGCATACCCACGATAATCGTGAAAAGCATCCGTATTGGGTCGAATAACATACTGTACCGGAAAACGCGGATCGTCGTAGTTGATATCGCTGGCAATATGTATGGTTTCAAGCAAATGCATAAGGCTGGGACCATCGTACCAGGGCATGTTGTCCGACTTGTTCACCACATTGTCGCCCTTAAGTGCACTGATGGGAATAAAGCGTATGTCTTTAACAGCAATTTTTGCCGAAATACCCGCGTAATCTTTGCAAATATTATTGAATACTGTTTCGCTATAATCGACCAGATCCATTTTGTTGACACACACAATGATGTGGGGAATTCGCAAGAGTGAGGCAATGAACGAATGCCGGATGGTCTGCTCAACCACTCCATTGCGCGCATCGATAAGAATGATGGCAACATTGGCGGTAGAGGCACCGGTTACCATATTTCGAGTATACTGTATATGCCCTGGCGTATCGGCAATGATAAATTTTCGTTTAGGGGTAGAAAAATAACGGTAAGCTACATCGATGGTAATGCCCTGTTCTCTTTCGGCCCGTAAGCCATCGGTAAGCAGTGCCAGATTAATTTGTTCTTCCCCCCTACGCTTGCTGGCCATTTCAATAGCCTCGAGCTGATCGGCAAATATGGCTTTGCTGTCGTACAGCAGGCGACCGATAAGCGTACTTTTACCATCATCCACACTTCCAGCTGTAGTAAAACGAAGTAACTCTCTATCAAGATATTCTTTTACCAGTTCGTTGATTGTTCCCATGTATCCTCTTAATTATATGTTTTTTCTGAAATTTAGCATAAGTAATAAAAACAACTTTGGCACGTTGCACGAATCAGAAGTATCCTTCTCGTTTGCGGTCCTCCATGGCCGATTCGGAGCGCTTGTCATCCCAGCGGGTACCCCGTTCGGTAGTTTGCGATACAGCAACTTCGCGGATGATATCCTCCAGCGTGTTGGCAGGAGATTCTACCCCACCCGTACAGGTCATATCACCGATGGTTCGGAAACGAACCTGCTTTTTTACAATTTGGTCGGTGCTTTTCAGCATGATATAAGGACAATGCGGTAACAGCACGCCGTCGCGCAGTATCATTTCTCGCTCATGAGTAAAATAAAGGCTTGGAATTTCAATATTTTCGATATAGATATACTGCCATACATCAAGTTCTGTCCAGTTGCTCAAGGGAAATACTCGAAAATGTTCGCCAACGTGTTTGCGGCCATTGAATATATTCCATAATTCGGGGCGTTGATTTTTCGGATCCCATTGGCCAAATTCGTCGCGATGTGAAAAGAAACGTTCCTTGGCCCGGGCTTTCTCCTCGTCCCTGCGTCCCCCACCCAGTGCGGCATCAAATTTAAATTCTTCGATAGCATCGAGCAACGTAACCGTTTGCAATACATTGCGGCTTGCATTGGGTCCCTTCTCCTCTACAACCTTCCCTGCATCGATGGTATCCTGCACATACCGAACAATACAGGTGGCTCCGGTTTTTTCCATTAGCCGGTCACGAAATTCAAGCGTTTCGGGGAAATTGTGCCCGGTATCGATGTGCAACAAAGGAAAAGGTACCTTTGCCGGCCAGAAAGCTTTGCGGGCTATATGAAACATAACTATGGAATCTTTGCCTCCGCTAAATAGCAAGGTAGGCCGTTCGAACTGAGCAGCAACCTCGCGAATTACATACATGGCCTCCGACTCTAATTCCCTCAAATGATTGATGCGCCAACTTTTTCTTTCCATAAATCTGATACCTTATTATTAAATAGTATTGACTTCCCAAAAAAATTAACTGCGAAAATAATTAAAAGCATTTTAATATCGGTTATTTACATTGCTCTTAAACATAAAATAATGATAATCAATAATTTAATTTTACACAAAATCGTATTAAAATATTTTTTTTACAAAAATAAGTTTACCTATATGGAAAATAAGAAAAGAAGCATAATAAAAGCTATATCCTGGCGTTTGCTGGGTACCATAGATACCATGATTATTTCGTGGTTAATAACCGGTAAATTTGTCCTTGCTATCAGCATTGGGGGCACCGAACTACTTACCAAAACATTGCTATATTATGCGCATGAACGCGTGTGGAACCGGATCAAGTTTGGCAGAAAAACGGAAGAAGACTATGTTATTTGAAAAATACTTCGCTGGCACTGCCAACATGGAGAGATGTAATTTGTTATTTTACAAAAAATAAGAAAATATAATTAAAAGCTTACATAATGTTATTTTTATTAAAACAATTTATATTAATTAAATATAAATTATTTTTGCATTTTTAATTACATTATTAAAAATAAACTATGAAACACCCCTGTTCTTGCGATCGCAAACACGATAAAAATAAAATTCCCAACATGGGTGTTCCATCATACCTTTAAAATTAAATTTTATTATGATGAAAAAATCATTTATGCCCATAGCCATAGACGTATATAACAGGAAGATACTCCTAATAGGTGGGGACCGTATTGCCTATCACAAAATTATCAGCCTGTTGCCTTATGCCAACCGGATACACGTTGTGGCCCGCGAAGTTGATCCTCGCATTCGTGCGCTAAAAGAAGTCACCTGGCAGGAAAAAGATTATGAAGCCAACATCCTTGAGGGCGCCTTCCTGGTCTACGCCTGTACCAACCACCACGAAACCAACCTTCGTATTAAAAACGATGCGCAACGAAAAGGCATACTGGTTAATGTCGTCGACACACCAGCCGAATGCGACTTTGTATCGCCGGCTATTTACCGAAAGGAATATTTAAGCATTGCTGTTAGCTCCAACGGACACGATGTACTTCGTTCCATTTCGGTACGAAACCTTATTCGACGTTTTTTTGAAATACCCAATTAAACAACCACCATGATACAGCATTATCAATACAACATACGACATCATAATGGCCAAACTTCCTGGCTTGAGAAGCTGATGCACGAAGAAAATATGGTTATCATAAAAACGTGCTGGCGGCTCGAGATCTACAGGGGGAGTGGCTGGGTACCCCGGGAAACGGTACAACATCTATACCAGGTGGTAGCTGGACTCGACTCACCTGTGCTGAGAGATGGAGCCATCCAGAATCAGGTAAAAACGGCTTACCAGCAAGCAAGCAGGCAAAAAAAGCTCGACAAGTTCATGCACCGGCTTTTTCAGAGCGCTTTGCACACGGGTAAACTGGTACGCACTCAGACAAACATAGCTCGTGGTGCAGTTAGCTATGCAAATGCTATATACCAAATAGCAGCTTACCAGGAACAACTTCCTCTATCTGCACCCATCCTCATTGTTGGGGTGAACGAAATTACCCGCAACGTATGCCGTTTTCTTATTAAGAAAGGATACAAACATTTGACCCTATTAAATCGTAGCCTGGCACGGGCCGAGGCCTTGGGAAAAGATATGAACATTGCCTTTGGTTCTCTGTCTCAGCTACCCGATACCCTCGCACAGGCAGAAGTGCTCATTGCAGCAGCTGCTGCCCCTGAAAGCATCATCGAAGCCCATAATTTTTCTACCAAAGCATACAAAATTATCGATGTAGGTGTTCCTCCCAATGTTGATGCGACAATTGTTAATAAACCCAACATCACATACTATGGCATTGAGGCTATTGAACGCCATATAAATCAAAGCTTTTCATTTCGCCAGAAAGAGTCGGCCGAAGCCATGCGTATCATCGAAGCACAGGTGGAAGGATTCATGCAATGGCAGGAAGCCGAACTTAAACGCATGGAACGTCAGGTATTTAAGTTATTGGCAAATGGTTAAATTTCGAAAAAATGAAAATCAGGGTAGTAGCACGGAATAGTCGCTTATCCCTTGCCCAGGCGCAAGAAGTGATGGCCAAAATAAAAGGGATTGAATGGAAGTTAATCCCTATGGAATCGTATGGCGATAAGCATTTAGAAATACCCCTCACCGAAAACACCATGCCCGATTTTTTTACCAAAGAGCTCGATGAGGCACTTTTAAATGACGAAGCAGACCTTGCTATTCATTCGGCAAAAGATGTGCCCTATCCGATTCCTGCGGGACTGGAGCTTGTGGCTCTTACCGAATGTCTGGCCAATGCCGACGTTCTGGTTTCTCGACGGAAAGAAAAACTGGCGCAGTTGAAACCCGGTGCAAAAATTGCCTGCAGTTCGCACGCCCGACAGCAACAAATTCGCCAGCTGCGCCCCGACCTCGAGATAGTTGACATTAGGGGTACTATCGACCAACGACTAGCCAAAGTCTTCAATGGAGAGATCGACGCCCTGGTGGTAGCAGAATGCGCGCTCAAGCGTCTCGAGCTGGAGGAATTTATTGCCGAAACCTTACCCATCAAAACCCATCCCCTTCAGGGTCATCTGGCTGTAGTAGCCAGGGCTGGTGATGCCCAGATGAAAAGCCTGTTTTATCCACTCGATATCCGAAAAAATTATGGAAAAGTGTATCTGGTTGGATTTGGTCCGGGCAATCCCGACCTGCTAACGTTGCGGGCTCTGCGGGCAATTGACGAGGCCGACATCATCTTCTACGACGACCTGCTCGATGCCTCTTTTCTGGCCAACGTCGATGCCGAACTGATATATGTGGGTAAGCGACGCGAAAAGCATGCCTGTGAGCAGGACGAGATTAACGAAATGATGTACCAGGCAGCTATTGCCGGAAAACAGGTAGTAAGGCTCAAAGGTGGAGATCCAATGATTTTTGGACGTGGTGGAGAGGAATACGACTTTTTGGCATCGAAATTTTTACAGGTCGAAATTGTTCCTGGTATCACTTCAGCGTTGGCCGCTGCTGCCACACAGGCTATCCCCCTCACACGTCGTGAGTTAGCCCGTAGCGTTAGTTTTTGTATCGCCCACGATACCAACAATCTGCCCATCCCCGATACCGATACCATCGTGTACTACATGGGGGCTTATAATGCAGCCGCTATTGGCCAAAAACTCATTGATTCCGGTAAAAAACCAAATACTACTGTTGTAATTGTTGAATCGGCCGGTAGCGATAACGAACGTTCTGTATACACTAATTTACAGGAATTGGCAACAGGAAATATTTCCGTAAATTCGCCTGCCCTGATTATAGTGGGTGAACATATTAATCCCTCAATTACCGGACAACCCCCTAAACAAAATAAAATACTGGTAACCAGCTCATCGGCAAAACCATACGAACATCTTGGGAAGGTTATACATACCCCACTCATCCAGATAAGGGAAGTGGAACCAAACGAACAGCTACAGCAAGTAGTACAAAAAGCAGCTCAATACCATTGGATCGTTTTTACCAGCAGATGGGGTGTTGTACACTTCCTTTCATTGCTTAATAAGGTAAAAAAAGATATCCGCATCTTTGCCAATGCCCAGATAATTGCTATTGGTCAAAATACAGCCAGTGTCCTTGCGCATTATCACCTCAATGCCGACTGGATAGCTACCGATGAGTCATCGTCGGGCATAATTGACCTTTTTATGAATCACTCGCTGGTGGGAAAAAACGTGCTTATTCCCTGTTCTAACCTATCCCCAACGACTATGCCCAGCCTACTTCGAAAAATGGGATATAATGTCGACACCCTGATAGTATACAATAACGAATTGCCGGAAAACATTGAACCGGTCGACCTGTCTGAAATCGACATTATCGCTTTTGGTTCTCCTTCGGGCGTAAAAAATTTTAAGAAAATATACAAGAGCACGTCCCATATTCAAGTCATTGCCAAAGGCGATACCACTAAAAAGGCGATACCACTAAAAATGCACTATACGAACAGGGCTTGCTGCCCTTCGACGACTGGGTTATATAGTAAAATTTTGTAGATAAGTTACTTTTTGCTTTAAAAAGCTGAACTATGGAATTTAAACGGCATCACACCTATCGATACGATGAAGAAACCCGAAACAAATATGCGGAACTAAAATTATTGCCCGAAGATTTCATATATCCGCTATTTGTCAGGGAAGGCATTAGCGAAAAAATACCGGTCGAAAATTTCGACGGGGTGTATCATCATACCATCGACAGCTTGCTAAAGGAAGTTGAAAAAGCCTTGACGTTGGGGATAAATAAAGTACTCCTATTTGGCATTCCCACCGACGACAAAAAATCGGAGGATGCCAGATACGCCTACAACGACAAAAACATTGTCTCGCGCTCAGTTGCTCGGCTAAAAAAACATTTTCCGAACGTAACGATTATTACCGATGTATGTCTCTGCTCATACACCTCTCACGGGCATTGTGGAATTATAGAAAACGAATCGATAAATAACGATAAAACAATCGGTATTCTTGCAAGGATAGCTATTTGCCACGCAGCAGCCGGCGCCGACTTTGTTGCGCCATCGGCCATGATGGATGGGCAGGTGTGGGCTATTCGTAACTCCCTGCGTTCCAACGGTTATGAGACAACCAAAATATTAGCCTATGCTGCCAAATATGCTTCGGCTTTCTATGGTCCCTTCCGCACAGCTGCACTATCCGCTCCTGCCTTTGGCGACCGCAAAAGCTACCAGCTCGATTACCGTACCATACGTCAAGGAATATCGGAAATTGAAGTCGATATTGCTGAAGGCGCCGACTGGATCATGATCAAGCCTGCCCACACCTATCTCGACATGATACTTCGTGCCCGCCAGAATTTTCCCGATACGACAGTAGTGGGATATCATGTATCGGGCGAATACATGATGCTTAGCCTGCTAGCCGAAAAACGACTGGCCGATCTACTTTCGGTACTGTGGGAAACACACTATGCCATAAAACGTGCCGGCGCAGACTATATCATTTCCTACGCGGCCCCTTTACTGGCAGAACAATTAACAAAACCTTAATTATGAAACAATTGAGCAAAAGAAAGTCGCAAGATGCTTTTGCAGAAGCCACTCGATTTATTCCCGGCGGGGTAAATAGCCCTGTACGAGCATGGAAACACCTGGGTACATCACCCATATTTGTCCAGAAAGCCAGGGAGGCATTTTTGTGGGATATTGATGGCAACAAATATACCGACTACTGCCTGTCGTGGGGAGTATTTATTTTGGGACATGGCCATCCTCGTGTGATTAAAAGCGTTAAGCAGGCGCTGAAAAACGGTACCAGCTACGGTGCACCCACCCTGCAGGAAACCGAACTGGCACGTCTTATTTGCAATCGAATCCCTACCATTGAAAAAGTTCGTCTGGTCAGTTCCGGTACCGAGGCAGTAATGACTACCGTCCGGCTTGCCCGTGCCTACACCGGCAAAAATATTATCGTAAAATTCGACGGCTGCTATCATGGTCACTCCGATGCTTTGCTGGTCAATGCCGGCTCGGGTGTGAGCAACCTTCATCATGCCTCCAGCAAAGGTATCCCTGAAGATACTGTCCGTCATACCGTTAGTCTTCCGTTTAATGATAGTGAATCGTTATCCCAGTTTTTCGAAAAACAAGGACACGAAGTAGCCGCCATACTCCTCGAAATCGTACCAGGAAATATGGGGGTAATTATTCCACAAACCAGTTTTCTTGAACGCATTCAACAGCTGGCTGCACAGTACCATTGCCTTATCATTGCCGATGAGGTAATCACTGGCTTCCGTCACCGGCTGGTTACTGCGCAGCAAGAACATGCCTTTAAAGCCGACCTTACTACGCTGGGGAAAATCATTGGCGGCGGCTTCCCCATTGGTGCAGTGGGGGGGGGAGAAAAGAAATCATGGACCTATTGGCTCCCGAGGGGCCCGTATATCAGGCCGGTACCCTAGCGGGCAATCCTATTGCCGTAACCGCAGGATTGACCACCCTATCGTTACTGGCTCAACCCCTCGAACTGAAAAAAATTTTTGACAACGCTACCTATTTCAATAAAAATATGCAGTTACTGGCCGAAAAATATCGATTCCGCTTTCACAGCTCTGGCACCATGTTCAGTATCTTTCTTACCCCGGAAAAAATCGAGAATTTTCAATCCGTGTCGCAGATTCCCGACCAGCTTTTCATTGATTTTCATCAACAGCTATTACAGCTCAATATTTACCTGGCCCCATCAAAATACGAGGCCAACTTTATCAGCCTTACACATAAACAGAAAATACTGGATGATACATTGAACAAAATTGAATTTACGTTAAAAAAAATCTATCCCTATGGAAAACACAAGTAATAAGCCTGCCTTAAAGATTATGGGCAATAACGAATTCATTGAGGATATCATAAAAAAAGCCAGTATCGAGGAACTATACTGGCTACACGGTCTGCTCAGCTGCATTATTGGCGCCCGAACCCAACAGGGGATACAAACCGGGAACGGTACCGCTTCGCAAGCCCCAACAGCTACCTCAGGAGCCACCGTGCTGGTTGAAGAAATGCACACGGTAGCTACCGCTGATACCTACACAGTGCTTTATGCCACGCAAAGCGGTAACAGTCGTAAGGTCGCTAAAATGCTCGAAGCCAAAGCCAACGAAATGCAAATACCCGTCAAAGTGCTGGATATAGCTGATTATCCACCCCATCAGATCAAAAAGGAAAAAAATATCATCATTATCTCTAGCACGCAGGGGAAAGGCGATCCACCCCTCTCGGCCGAGGAATTTTATGCCTACATCCACAGTAACAAGGTAGGCAAACTTGATCATCTACAATATGCCGTGCTGGCGCTGGGCGACAAAAGTTATGTAAATTTTTGCAAAACAGGCAAGGATATCGATGAGCGGTTACATGCGCTTGGAGCAAAACGCATCATCCCACGCGCCGACTGCGATGTGAATTTTAAACCAACAGCCGAGAAATGGATAAATGAGCTAACCGCTACCCTGGCAGAAAAAAGCAGCCGAGCACAGGCATCGGCCCAACATACCTTTACCATACGCACCGAATCAACCCCCGTAGAGCATCGAAATATTGATATATTCACCCGTAGCCAGCCAGGTACACTTGTTGTAAGCGATATCATACACCTCAATGGACGTGGTTCAACTAAAGATACCATCCACGTCGAGCTTGTCGACGAAAAACAGCAAATCTTTTATCAGCCAGGCGACTCCCTGGGAATATACTGCCGCAATGATGCCATTCTGGTAGATGCCATTTTAGATTACCTCAAATGCGATGGCAAAGAAATGGTCATTTACCAGAACGTCCAGATGTCGATTCGTGAATGCCTGGAACAAAAGGCTGAGTTGACCCTGCTCAATCGGGAATTTTTAAGCAAACTGGCAGAGGCAAGCCGTAAGGAAGAAATCAATGCACTGGCCAATGACACAGCCCGGCTGAGCGAATATATCTACGGACGGGATGTGCTGGATGTATTGCAGGAATTCAAAATTAAAATTAAGGCACAACAGCTGGCCGATACGTTATACCCTATTCAGCCTCGCCTTTATAGCATTGCCTCCAGTCCACTATACCAGGAAGGCGAGGTCCATCTGACCATCGGAAAACTGCAATATCAATTCAATGACCGGCAAAAAAAGGGTATGTGTTCTGGTTATGTAGCGGATGATCTTAAGGCCGGCGATATTATTAGCGCCTATGTGCATGAAAACGAAGCCTTCAGGCTCCCATCGGATGACGCCCCCATCATCATGATTGGGCAAGGAACGGGTATTGCCCCATACCGGGCATTCATGCAGGATATCGAAGCCAAAGGACGTTCAAACAGAACCTGGCTATTCTTCGGTAACCCCCATTTTACTACCGACTTTCTGTATCAGACCGACTGGCAACAGTGGTACAAAAAGAAACTACTGAGCCGTATCGATCTGGCCTGGTCGCGCGATCAGGAAGAGAAGGTGTATGTGCAGCATCGCCTTCGCCAGAAAGCCCGCGAGGTGTTCGAATGGATCGACGACGGTGCCCACATATATCTTTGCGGAGGTAAAAAAATGGGCAAAGATGTTCAGGACACCCTTCTTGATATCATAAAGCAAAATAAAAACCTCAGCAAGGATCAGGCCCTGGAATACCTGAAAAACATTAAGCGACAACATCGCTATCACGAAGACCTTTATTAATTAACCTGTAAAAAAACATACTATGGCAAGCAATAACAACAACAATCTCAGTGAAGTTGAAAAAATCAAAGCAGCCAACAATTACCTGCGTGGCACGCTGATAGAAAGTCTCAATGAAGAAATAACGGGGGCTCTTGCCCCCGAAGATACAAATATCCTTAAATTTCATGGCAGCTATCAGCAAACGGACCGAGACCTATCGAGCGAACGAAAAAAAACAAAAGCTCGAACCTCTTTACAGCTTTATGATACGCGCTCGCCTGACAGCCGGTATCATTTCAAGCAGTCAATGGCTTACCATCAACGAGTTGGCCGACAAATACGGCAATGGTACCATGAAACTCACTACCCGCCAAACATTCCAGCTACACGGCATCCTTAAACGAAACCTGAAAAAAAACATTCAGGAAATTAACCAAATTTTAACCACAACACTGGCTACCTGCGGCGACGTCAACCGCAATGTGATGAGCAGTCCCAATCCCTATCTTTCCCGTTTACATTTCGAAACATTTCTCGATGCCATTCGCATAAGCAATCATCTTTTACCCAAGACAAAAGCATATTACGAAATATGGCTCGATAAGGAAAAGGTGGCGGGTAACGGAACCGACGAGGAACCCATCTATGGTCCAACCTACCTGCCTCGGAAATTTAAAATAGCGATTGCTGTGCCTCCCTACAACGATACCGATGTGTTTTCAAATGACATTGGACTGATAGCCATTGCCGAAAACAATCGACTGGTAGGCTACAATGTGCTGGCCGGCGGTGGCATGGGCATGAGCTTTGAGGATCCTGCCACCCATCCCCGTCTGGGCGATATCCTTGGTTACGTACCCAAGGACAAAATGCTAAAAGTTGTTGAAGAAATTCTCAAAATCCAGCGCGATCGGGGCAATCGTAGCGACCGCAAATTTGCCCGGCTCAAATATACCATCGAAAACATGGGGCTCGACGCCTTTAAAAAAGAACTTACCGAACGTTCGGGAATTGAGCTGGAACCGCCTCGCCCCTTTGAATTCGTTTCCAATAACGACCGTTTTGGCTGGACACAGGGCGACGACAAACTGTGGCACTACTGCCTCTTTGTCGAAACCGGCCGAATCAAAGATGCCGAAAATTATCCACTCAAATCGAGCCTCAAACTTATAGCCGAGAAATTTCAACCCACCTTCATTATCACGGGTAATCAGAATATCATCATTGCCAATGTGGCCGAGGAAGCAAAAAACGAAATAGATTCGATCCTACAAGGCATACTATCGCGCAAACCACTTACAGGGCTCAGGCAACACTCGCTGGCTTGTACCGCGCTCAATCAGTGCCCTCTGGCATTTGCCGAAGCCGAACGCTACCTACCCTCGCTGATCGACAAAATTGACCAGATACTTTTTGAGCTTCATCTCGAAAACGAGCCCATCAATATTCGCATGACCGGCTGTCCCAACGGTTGTGCACGTCCCTACCTGGGTGAAATAGGACTGGTGGGGCGCACCATCGGAAAATACAACCTATACCTGGGCGCTAACGCACAGGGTACCCGCCTCAATGTGCTGTATCGCGAAATGGCCGACGAGGAAACCATTTTAAACATACTCAAAGATATTCTGCAGCAGTTCGCAACCAAACGTCTCGAACACGAACGATTGGGCGATTTCATTGTCCGCACCAAGCTGGTGCAGGTGCCGTATGTGGTGCAGAATATTTGAGCTTTTTAACAGAGGTTACATGCAGGAAAAAAGCGATGGTCACCTCAAAAACGACCATCGCATAACTAATCAACTACTCTTAAAACTTACAACGTACCATTAAGGCAGCAACAGCGACTTAATCAACTCAATCTCTTCGGGCTTGTAGGGAGAACCGTCGGGACGGAAGATATCATGAAACCAAACAGCAGGTTCCGCTCCACTGGGCATAGGGGTATCCCATGCATAAATGGTGTTAGTTTTGCCGGCAACAAGACCCCAGTTGAGTGCCCCTATATGCTCTTTTTTGAGCAATGGTAAAATATTCGAAAACATGCTACCACGCGTACGAGCCATGTATTTATACCCAATCGTTGAAAGGGTAGCTATAGGTAAATAAAGTTCTGAAGTCCTTAAATCCACGTTTTGCATTTTATGAACAAAGGCCATCCCTATAGGGGGACGGCCTTTGAATTTTGTGAATTAGCAGTAAAATTTTGGTCCAATATTAGTAACCTGGATTTTGTTTCAACACGCCACCCGGTGTGCCATCAATAGCCGTTTGGGGAATAGGCAGAATGATAGCTCTGGAGTCCGATGAGTCGGGTTTTTCCGACTTGGGCAGCAGGAAAGTACCAAAGCGAATCATATCCTGACGACGATGGCCTTCCCAGTAGAGCTCAAGTCCTCGTTCAATGTAAATTTTCTGCAACATCTCGTCTTTCGAGGCTGCTGTTATGGTTGGGCTATTGCGTTTGGTACGAATCTGATTAACTATTGCCAGGGCACCAGCCACATCGTTATTAGCACGTACCAGGCATTCGGCTTTCATCAGCAGTACGTCGGCATAGCGCCAGATGATGAAATCGTTGGGGCAACGCGCAGGGTTAACCGGTTTAATACGAGGCGGATATTTAAGCACGCGAACTCCATTGTATTCCGTTGCATTCTGGAAAGGGCATTCGAAGGTAAAGATTAGCGGATTGCCATTGCGGTCTTTGAGGGGCTCACCCGATGGGCTGTATTGTTGACCGTAGTTGAAACCCAGATTTACCCCCAGATCCGCCTTAATGCGATCGTCGCGCCAGCGGACATCGGTAGCAGTGTCAGTACCATTAATCCATGTATCTATCAAATAATCGTGCGGGGCTGCACATCCATTCCAGTTCGAAAATTCGACCAGCTGATTATAGTGGAAAGTCGTTTTAACCCATTGTACCTGATCATCAACGCCATAGTTCTGGTCGTCGTTGTAAACCGCCACAAAAATGGCTTCGTCATCTGCCTTTTTATAATTTACATCGTTATCTACAGCAAAAATTTGCCAGTAGTCGTTGGCCAGATTGTAATGACCCGACTGGATAAGTTTATCGAGGTATACCAGGCAGGAATCGTAGCCAGGCTTGCCGGTATAAACCTCCTGATTGAGGTATAGCTTTGCCACAAGCATAATAGCAGCATCGCGATTAGGTTCGCCATATTTGGCCTCCTCGCGGGGGATCATTTTAGGGATAATCGACTTAGCCACCAAAAGCAGAGTATCGTACCCCTTTTCACCCCGATAGATTTTAGGAGCTTTAAGAAAATCGAGGTCAAACGGGCTGCGTGAAGGAAAAGTACGGTATAAATCATAAAGCAAATATTCGTAAAAAGTACGCAGGAAAGTTGCCTGAGCACGATATTGGGTGAATACTATTGCTTCGCCGGGCTTTTCGGGGCCGATGTTAAGCAGCGCAGTATTGGCACTTGATATGGCGTTGTTGAGCTTGTTCCAGGTAGCCACCACATCGCGGTGGGTTGGTGTCCACGTATGATAGTAGTCGTCGCGCCATACGCCCCCATCGAACCAGTCGGAACCTCGAGTTGGGAAAAAGCACTCATCGGAAGTAGCTTCCTGTAATCCCCAAACACATTCGCGATACCAGAAATTACGCAACTGACCCAGTGGCGGTGCCATAATGTTTGGCAATAAAGAGGGATCCGATTGTATAACCTGTGAGGTAATTTCGTCCTTTATATCCTCATCAATGCTACAAGAAACAAATACTGGACTGAGTAGCATTGACAGCAACAACATATATATGATTGTATTTTTCATGGTATGACAATTTTGAATTGTTTGAATAAACATTTTTACAAGCCTTAGAAAGTAACGTTTATCCCGGCCATGTAGGTACGTGCCTTGGGATAGCTGGTTATGTCAATGCCAAACGAGCTCACAGAGTTTAATCCTTTGTTTACATATACATCAGGGTCGTAGCCCTTATAGTTGGTAATAAGAAGTAAATTTGAACCCGAAGCATACATACGCAGCGATTTAATCCATTGGTTTTTCAGCTTAAAGGTATATCCGAGCGTAACGCTGCTCAAACGTACATACGAACCATCCTCGATATAACGATCGGAAATAACAGGTGTGTAGGTGGTGGTTTTTACCCTATCGTCGATAAAATATTGAAGGGCATTTTTAGCCTGTCGTAGGTTTGTTTTATCGAGCAACAGTGCGGTGTTGTTGAAAATTTTATTCCCATACACCCCTTCGATAAAGATATTCAGGTCGAAACCCTTGTATTTAAAGGTATTGGTAATACTCCACAGAAAATCAGGATAGGGCGAGCCCAGGTACACCAATGTGTCGCGATTGTTGGTACCTTTTTTATAGTAAACCTTACCATTGGCGCCAATGGAATCTATCTTATAACCATAGAATACATGCATGGGCTGGTTGCTGGTAATAATCTGGGCGTAGGCATCGGTAAGTCCCTGACCCGTAGCGGCTCCGGTTTTATACATTTTAACAGGAAGATTTTTAACCGTGTTACTCATAAAGGTAAGGTTGCCGGTTATTTCCCAGGAAAATTCTCCGGTAACAGGTATAGCCGTTAGGCTAAGCTCAAGACCAGAGTTAACAATCTTACACGAGTCGATATTTTTTACAACTGTCGAGGTTGGTGAACCCGGAGGTGCAGGAACTTCGAGCAGAAGATTGGTAGTTACTTTGTTGAAATAGTCGACGGTTCCGGAAATTCTTCCTTTAAACAAGCCATAATCCAGCCCAACGTTGGTTGAAGTAGTTGTTTCCCAGGTAATATCGGGATTAGGGGTACGGGCTATTTTAAGTCCAATGATTGTAGCTCCGCCTATGATAGCTTTACTACCATTGTCGGGTGTGTAGAGATATTGCGAATTTTTGGTTCCTATTTCAGAGTTACCGGTTTGTCCCCATCCTACACGAAGTTTAAGGTTAGAAATTAACCCAATGTTGCGCAAAAATTCTTCTTCAGAAATTCGCCAGGCCAGTGCCAGGGATGGGAACGTTCCATACTGCTTGTTTTTACCAAATTTTGACGAGCCATCCACCCGGACGGTAGCAGTAAGCAGGTAGCGTTCCATAAGGTTGTAATTAATACGGCCGAAGTAGGACTGGAACTTATAGTTATCGAAATAAGAACTAATATTGGTATAGGTGTTAAGCCCGGCGCCAATTTTGTTGGTATACAGGATACCATCGGTAGCATATCCTCCACCGCTCATGTTTGAGCCACGTACCGTATATTGCTGATACGAATATCCGAGCATGGCTCCTACGCTTTGATTGGCAAATGTTTTTGTATAATTCAGGGTTTGCTCCACCACATAATTGTACAATTCTTTATTATTGATCTGCCCACTTCCGCTGGTACTTACCATATAGGAAAGTTTCTGGCTCTGATTGATAAACCGGTTGGCATTGGCATAGTTGGTACCAAAGCTTAGCTTGTACGACAATCCATTTTTAAAATCAATCATGCCGGATACGCCAGCCAGGATGTTTGTGGTTCGAGTAAGGTCGCTGGTATATTCGAGCATAGCTATTGGGTTACGCTCTTGCGAGGTGAAAGCAGCATTTTTTGTTCCCTGAAAAGGCTTTCCAATAGAGTCGTAGACAGGCCAGGTGGGATTAGCCTGTAAGGCATTGAGCAGCAGGTCGCCCTCAAAACCTGTAGCTCCAACAGGTACACGGTTTTCAACTATCTGCGAGGCATTGATATTGGCTTCTAAAATAAGGTAGTCGTTAAGTCCTTTCTGCATAAGATTCAAACGTCCATTGTATCGTTGCAGATCCGATTTTTTAATGATACCTTCCTGGTTGGTATAGTTAAACGAAGCTCGGTAATTAGTTTTAGCGGTACCCCCCGTGAGCGAAAGATTATGGTCGTAGCTAACAGCGTTGCGAAAAATTTGGTCTTGCCAGTCGGTGTTAGCCCCATAGTTGTATTCGGTAACACCAAGAGTATCCTGGCGGTATGCCACCCAATTGCTGGCAGTAGCAACAGGCAATTTTTTAGGGAGGTGTGAGGTACTCACCGACGAGGAATAATTGATTTCGCTGGTGCCCTCTTTGCCTTTTTTGGTAGTAATGATAATTACACCATTAGCTGCGCGTGAACCGTAAATGGCGGCAGCCGAAGCATCCTTCAAAATATCTATCGACTCGATATCGGCAGGATTGATGGCAGTGAGCGGACTGGTTGCCGGCGCACCTCCAAGGGCTGCCCCTGCAATACCATCGGGCGAGGTCGACTGCATATCGAGGGGTATGCCATCGATTACATACAGCGGCTGTGCATTAGCCCTGATGGTGCTGGCTCCACGCACTTTAATCTGCGTACCAGCGCCTGGTTCGCCGTTGTTAGAAACAATTTGCACACCCGCAATTTTACCCTGGAGTAGCTGTTCAGGTGTCGATGCGCCGGCTTTCGTTAGCTGATCGCCTCTTACCGAAGCAACTGCACCCGTAAGGTCTTTCTTTTTGCTGGTACCATAGCCGGTTACCACTACCTCTTCAAGATTCATAACATCGGCATCGAGAGTAACATCCATCTGACCCGATTCGTCCACTTTAACTTTTCTGGTTGTATAACCTACAAATGAAAACACCAGCGTCGAACCCGGTCGGGCTTTAATCGTGTAGCTCCCCTCTGTATTGGTCACTGTGCCCGTCGTTGTTCCCTCAATAACCACATTGGTACCTGGGATAGGACTACCATCAGCAGCATCGGTAACCTTACCGGTAACCGTAATTTCTTGCGCGGAGAGACTAAATCCAAACCATCCGCAAAATAACATTATCAGTAATTGTCGCTTCATAGTTAATGATTTATCAATTAAATGGTTAATGATTGTTAGTTTAAAGTTAAACAAAAAAAGCCACATTCAATTTTATCTTTAGCTTTTTTTGAACAATTCAAATAGGATAAAACCGAAAATAATCCAGGAAAACCCTTAATGCAAACGTTTGAGGAATAATTTTAGGCAAGCTTAAACAGAATTATGTGCGGGAGTATTATCAAGAAAAAATAACTTTATTGTAACTTTGCGGCTAAATTATAAAAATGCAAGTTTATCGCACTATTGCAGGTTATATCGATCAACAAAAGGTTAGGATTTTAGCATTCCCTTTCGAAACAAGAAAATTTATTACGTCAAACTTTTTTTTCGGGTTGTTTAACCCCTTCTATTTAATTTTTTCAAACACCTTTATTTTTCAAGCCACTCAGGGTGATTTAAGTAAAAACATTGTGTATTGCATCTTCACCTTTCTTGGCATACTGGCAGGTTTTGTCGTAAGCGGGTTAGCAGCATCGAGGATATCATTCCGTAACCTGCTGATTGGTGGGGTATGGCTTATGTTTCTGACTATCTTTCAGCTTTTTTCGCTAAACCCTCACCGGGTCAATATGCTTATTGTGATTGCGGCAGGATTTTTTACGGGGCTTGGTAGCGGTGTATATTGGTCGGCACGCAATTATTTGAGCCTGCACCTGACAACCGACAACAACCGCGATTTTTTTAGCGGTATAGACTACATACTTATCAGTGCAGGCCGCATTCTTACTCCTCTCATCATTGGGGTATATATAGGGTTAGGCATAAAACATCACTGGTTCAGTGCCTCTTTTGCCTACCGCTCGGTGCTTACCGTAGCCCTTGGACTGGCTATACTGGTTACCCTATTCACCCTTCGAGTTCCCAACCATTTTTACCGCAAAAACACCTCTTTGATAGTAAAAACGAATGCTCTGTGGACAAAGGTGAGAAAAATGTTTTTTTACTTAGGCTTTTATCAGAGTGCATTTTTTGTGGTTCCCACTGTATTTATCATGAAATTTATTGGCGGTGAAAATATGGTAGGAACCCTGAATGCCTTGTGCTACCTTCTGGCGATTTTAACCATCTATTATCTTAGCAGCCGGTCCTCTATTGAGCACCGAACCCGTATCATGCGAGGTGGATTTTACATATTTTTAGCCGGTAGTTTATTGTTTTCGTTGTTTTTACCCTTCGCTGCAGCATTGGGTACCTATTTTCTGATAGTTTTCATGTTTTTCACCGAATCTATTCTCAACTATCCGGCTCGGGCAACCATGCTAAAAGCCACCGAAGAAATCAAGACAAGCGCCCAGGCCGATGGATACCAGTACCTTACCGACGTGGAATTTTTTTCCGAAATAGGTCGCATCGTAGGATTGGTAATGTTCTATATCCTATACCATATTTTTCCTTACTATCTTTCACTGCCTGCTTACATTGTTGCCACCGCATCTCTTCAGTGGCAAACGGTAAAAATGTCGAAAAAAATAAACGGGGAGTAGTTAACTCCCCGGACCCTTATGATTGTATTTCTGCATTATACTGCACATCGGGAAGTGCCTGTTGAGTTGGTTCTTGTTCAGCAAGCTCGAGCGACAGTTGCAAAACCTCCATTACATTACGAACATAATGGAAGGTCAGGCCACGATAATATATCTCATTGATTTCTTCTATATCCTTTTTATTATCGACCGAGAGAATGATGTCGGTAATGCCAGCACGCTTGGCAGCCAGTATTTTCTCCTTGATACCGCCTACCGGCAGAACTTTCCCCCTAAGGGTAATTTCACCGGTCATGGCCAGGTTCTTGCGAACTTTTCGTTTGGTAAAGGCGCTGGCAATAGAGGTAGCAATGGTAATTCCGGCCGATGGGCCATCCTTGGGTATAGCTCCTTCGGGCACATGCACATGAACATTCCATTCATTGAAGACATCGGGGTTAATACCCAGCTGGTCGGCATGAGCCTTAATATATTCAAGCGCTATAACAGCCGACTCTTTCATCACCTCGCCCAGATTACCAGTGAGGGTAAGCTTTTTCTCATTCCCTTTGCTCAGGCTGGTTTCCACATACAATATTTCGCCACCGGTAGCAGTCCATGCCAAACCTGTAACCACGCCTATATAATCATTACCCTCATATTTATCTTTGAGATAAATGGGAGCGCCCAAAATTTTTTGCACATCCTCAAGGGTTAAATGTTTCTTTACGGGTTCGTTAAGGGCAATTTGCCGGGCTATGTACCGACAAATCTTAGCCAGGCGCTGGTCGAGTTCACGCACCCCCGATTCACGGGTATAATTTTCGATGATAAAAGCGATAACCTCGTCCGAGAGGGAAACATAGTTCTTTTTAATGCCATGATTGGCCAGCTGCTTGGGCCACAAATGCCTTTTAACAATCTCAATTTTTTCTTCAACAATATAACCGCTTACCTCAATGAGTTCCATACGGTCGCGCAAAGCGGGATGTATAGCATTGATATTATTGGCCGTAGCAATAAACATTACCCGCGAGAGGTCAAATTCCATCTCGATGTAGTTATCGTAAAAAGCGTTGTTTTGTTCAGGATCCAGAACTTCGAGTAATGCCGAAGAAGGGTCGCCCCGAAAATCGTTGCCCACCTTGTCAATTTCGTCGAGCACAAAAACGGGATTGGCCGATTTGGCCTTTTTGAGATTTTGCAGAATGCGGCCTGGTAGGGCACCAATATAGGTTCGACGATGCCCACGAATTTCGGCTTCATCGTGCAATCCGCCCAATGACATTCTGACATATTTTCGTTTAAGCGCCCGGGCAATGCTTTTACCCAATGAAGTTTTGCCAACCCCCGGCGGCCCATACAGGCACAGGATAGGGGCCTTTATATCACCCTTTAGTTTTAGTACTGCAAGATGTTCGAGAATACGTTCCTTGACCTTTTCCAGCCCAAAATGGTCCTCATCGAGAATTTTCTGGGCACGCTTTAAGTCAAAATTATCGGTTGTATATTGACCCCAGGGAAGCTCGAGCAGGGTCTGAAGATAATTGAGCTGTACCGAAAATTCAGGTGCAGCAGGGTTCATCCGCTGGAGCTTATTAAGCTCTTTCTCAAAAGTTTCGGCCACCTGCTTGCTCCACTTCTTGTGCCTTGCTTTCTTACGCAGTTCTTCTATTTCCTGTTCAACCGGATTACCGCCCAGCTCATCCTGAATGGTCTTCATCTGCTGCTGAAGCAGATATTCGCGCTGTTGCTGGTCGATTTCCATTTTTACCTTTGCCTGAATATGATTCTTAAGCTCAAGCATCTGAACCTCACGACTCAGATGTCCAATAAGCTTCATGGCACGCTGCTTTAGATTATCGGTCTCAAGCAGCTGCTGTTTGTCAGGCGTATTTATGCTACTGTTGGAGCTAACGAAATTTATCAAAAAGGCAGGATTCTCAATATTTTTTACTGCAAAAGTAGCTTCGGGTGAAACATTGTTGGACAGCTGAATGATGCGCAAAGACAAGTCCTTGATAGAGCTTACCGAAGCCAAATATTCTGGATCCTCAGGGTCGGGAAATTCATCGGGGCGAATACGAATTTTTGCTTTAAAATAAGGACGCTCGTGCACCATTTCTTCAATTTCGAATCGACTGCGCCCCTGGATAATCACCGAAGTTCCCCCGTCGGGCAGCTCCAGAATTTTTATAACCTGAGCAATGGTTCCCACCTTAAAAAGATCATCAGGGGAAGGCTCTTCAATGTTAGCATCCTTCTGCGCTACAGTTCCTATGATTTTGTTGCCCCGATACGCATCGCGTATCAGCCGCATCGACTTTTGCCGGCTCACCGTGATAGGAATGAGCACCCCCGGAAAAAGAACTGTATTGCGCAAAGGTAAAATGGGTAGCACTTCGGGAATGTCGTCCTTATTTGTCATGGCATCGGGGTCATCGGAAATAATAGGAACAAATTCGACATCGTCGGAAAAGCTGTTATCGTCGATTGAGCTAATATAAATATGTATTTTACCTGAATTCATTTTTTTTGGGTCCTTTTTCATGTTTTAATAATTTTTAGACTGACATTCTGACATATACCCTTCTTAACTCTTAACCGCACTTAAAACCAATACAACTATTGTTCAATACGTTACAAATTATCAAAAGTTATAGCGTCTTCATTTATCAAGGGTTATGCCAGAAAGACCAACTAAAAACGGCGATATTTTTCGGTGATTGTGTAAATATGTTGAAGGATACGCTTATCGACATCGGTGAGTTGCCGGTTTCTGCGAAGCATGACTTTTTCGGCAGTTTCGAGGGCTTTGGGCAGGGGATACACCGATAAACCCTGATATCCACCCCACGAAAAGGAGGGAATGAAATTACGGGGATAACCGGCCCCAAAGATATTGGCACTCACACCCACAACTGTTCCGGTATTAAACATCGTATTGATTCCACATTTTGAATGGTCGCCCATGATTAATCCGCAAAATTGAAGGCCAGTTGGAAGAAATTTTTCGGCAGTATAATTCCACAATTTCACCTCGCTATAGTTGTTTTTAAGGTTGGAGTTATTGCTGTCGGCACCTATGTTGCACCATTCGCCCAGTACTGCATTACCCAGGAAGCCATCGTGTGCCTTATTGGAGTTTCCCCATATAACTACATTTTGGACTTCCCCCCCTACCCTACAGTTGGGACCAATAGTGGTGGGACCATATATTTTTGCGCCCATTTTCAGCTGGGCATTTTCGCAGAGAGCCAAAGGGCCTCGAATCATACAACCTTCCATAATTTCGGCATTGCGCCCGATATACACAGGCCCTGCCGAAGCATTGATGACAGCATATTCAACCCTGGCACCCTCTTCGACAAAAATGTTTTCGCCCGTAATAATACCGTTGCTTCGGCTGAGTGGTATACTAGTCCGGCCTTCGGTAATCAATCTGAAATCCTGTTCCAATGCCTTTCCATTCAATACAAATATGTCGTAGGAGTATTTTACCTGCAACACGTCTGCTCTATATGTAACGGTATGCTCGGCGCGGGCAATGTCGTTGGCAAACTCAGCTGCAGCTGTTGGTCCCAAATGCGCAGCTAAGATAGTGTTAGCTTTTACCAGGTATTCTCCCTCCCGCAATGCTTGCACCGCCTGCACCAGCGATTCATCGGGTAGCACCGATCCGTTGATAAAATAATTATCCTCACCCATTTGCATCGGATACTTCTCCTGCAAATAAGGCTCGGTAAAGTATGAGGCTGACGTCTGCAAATACTTTTCCCATTTTTCCCGGATGGTTAATATTCCAATGCGCAGGTCGGCCACTGGTCTTGTAAATGTTAATGGCAAAAGGTCGGTTCTTCGGTCATCAAACAGGATGAAATGCTTCATCGGTACTTAATATTTTGGGTCAAACGAATCACTCAGTTAGCTGCTGCAGTTTCTTTACTATACTCCCAATTAAACAGGCTATTGCCCGTAAGGTCCATTTTAACAACGGTACCAGACTTCAGCACAAATATCAAAATACGAGTCAAAATCATCGCCGGATATGCAAAATGTATCATTACTGTCTCCGTGCATGGCCATACTTTCAAAAATGTGGTATCGCAACAAAGTTAACCCATTGTAGCGAATTAGCAAATTAACCAGATGTGTTTCCAGACCTATACCATGAATGATCAAGACACTTCACACAAATGAAAATATACAACAAGTTTAAGTCATTAGCTAAATAGGCAATAATGAGTACCTCCAGGCTGCAATGCAGTTAACATCTAATAATATTCGAACCCTGGTGCATTTAATAGCATGAATAAGAAAATTAATTTGCTGTCTAATTATAGTAATGCAAATAAAAACCGCAAGAGCACGAAGTTTTTCCTCATACGCAAAAAATCTATGCCCCTGCGGTCAATATGATTTAGCGTTGATTAAACTTTGACGAGACTAAAAATAACTTTCAATGAATAGCTGGTCGTTCTTAAATCCTTTTCCTTTCAAAATATCGATGGCATCGTTAATCATATTGGAGTTTCCACATAGATATACCAGATAATCGGTAGATTTAATTTTTTCATCGAGATAGCGGGTTACCCTGCCCTGGAAATGTCCTTTGTCATCGCCCGTGGTGCAGATGGTAATCTTATTTTCGGGATAAACATGACTTTCATAGGCTTCAAAAGCGTATCGCACCCCATGTAACAAATGGTAGTTAAAGTCGGGGTATGACAGGACATAGCTATGAAAAGGGGATATACCTGTCCCCGTGGCAACAAATAGAAAACGTTCGCTTTTCAGGTGCTGGGGGTTAAGGGTAAAGCTTCCCGAGGGGCCTTTTACCTCCAACAAATCACCACGGTTCTTTTTGCGAAGCAACTGGCTGTAAACGCCGGTAGGCACTTCCTTGATAAGCAGGTCGATATAGGGATCGTTTTCACCGCTATAAATCGAATATAACCTGAATTGTTGATGATCGGGGATGCGTACCCTCACATGCTGACCTGCTATGAATTTTAAATTTTTCCGTTCCAATCGCAATATATAGGCATCTCTGGTTAATGACCTCACATCCATCACTTTATAAAGTTTATTTAAATCGTCCGAGACGCTCACCACACGAATGTTTTTCCCTGCATTTTCATTCACCAATAACATAGTCTATCATTTTTTAATGTACCATAAACATTGAAAATGGAAAAATGTTTTATCGGTTTCGTGCAAGAAGATAAAATGCTATTGGTGAGTTACTTTGCTGACAGATACCTTAATTTGAACGAATTGTCTGTTTAAGCCAATAAACGGCCTCGGGACCTGTATTAAAAAGAAGATCAAGTATGCTAAGGTTTGGCACAAAACCGAATTTTTCGCTAAATACCTGATGGTAGGGTTTGGGAATAAAGTCAGGATCGGGTTGCTGAAATTTTCTTTTTGGATGAATTACCTGGGTGAAATCATCGAAAGGTTGGGGTACCTGCTGATAGCCAGCAGTGAATTTTATTTCTACCTCCATCTGTAAGAGTTGAAGGCTAAGTTTTAGGAATGCCAGGTTCATCTCCCATAGAAATTCGAATTTTTTTTCATAGATTGCTGTAATATCGTCGTAATAATAAAGATAAAAGGGAGAAGATCGATAGGCCGATTCAATCGCACGCAAATGCATGGGAATCCAGCGTTTGGAATAATCGATCCTCACATTTGTAATAAGCATTTTCTCACCGGTGTGAACAATGGGAACGGTAAGGGGCAACAAGCCGTTGGCCGATAGAATGTAGCAACGGTTACGGTACGATTGTTTCAGGTAGCTCTCCCATTGTTCTAAATAAATATGTTTGTAGCGGATTAACTTAGAATAATATTGTATGGGAGCATGATAAGCCGTTGAGAGCAGTATACATTCAGCGATGCTGTCCATTTCCAGGCACTTAAAGCTTGTTGATCATGCTGGCGAGATATGCAGCTCCAAATCCATTATCGATGTTAACAACGCCTATGCCACTGGTACAACTAGTAAGCATGCCCAGTAAAGCAGCTATACCCTGAAAAGCGGCACCATATCCAATGCTTGTAGGTACTGCAATAACTGGTTTATCCACCAGACCTCCCACCACGCTGGGGAGTGCACCCTCCATACCTGCAATAACAACCAGCACTTTTGCACCACGAAGTATATCCAGTCGGTCGTACAAACGATGGATGCCAGCTACGCCGACATCGTTGACTCTTTCAACGCGGTTACCAAATATTTCGGCCGTTACTGCTGCTTCTTCGGCAACAGGAATATCGGACGTACCGGCCGTTACAATGGCAATATAACTCGAGGTTGGCGTAATTGCTTTTTGCCGAATTGTGATCGTTCGTCCCAGTTCGTTATAATTTACTTCAGGGTGGCACGATTTTACTTCTTGAAAAATCTCAATGCTTGCTCGCGTGGCCAGTATGTTCTCCCCGTGGGGTAGCATGCTTTCAATGATGCCTTTTACCTGTGCGGGCGTTTTCCCTGCACAGAAGATGACCTCGGGATAACCCCTACGTAGCAGTCGGTGATGATCCACTTTGGCAAATCCCAAATCGGTATATGGTAACTGCTTGAGCGACTCCATGGCCTGCTCAACGCTGGTTTCACCTTTCTTAACTGATTCCAGTATGTTACGAATGTATTCAGCATTCATAGCTTTGTTTTTGGCAAAAGTACAGATTATTTTTAACTCATACAGTTACCTGCAGGGGTCGACACAAGACTTTGTGGGCATTTAAAAGGGAAAATCGGTCGGGCTGACAGTATCCTGCTTTTGCTCTTTAGGCTTTTGAGCCTGAAGATGAACCGGATTGCCTTCAACATAAATGGCTTTATTGGGCAGGGCAGGACAGGCATATTCGCATGCACCGCAACCTATACAAATGCTCTGGTTGGTCTCCGGGATGTGCAAAAATCCTTTATAGGGAACCATATGTACAGCCGCCGTGGGGCAATGTTCAGCACAGGCACCACACGATGTTTCGGAAGTATAAACAATACAGTTTTCTTTTATAAAAACGACTTTGCCAATTTGAAGCGTTTTTTTTTGGTCGTTGGTTAAAGGAAGCAATGCCCCTGTAGGACACACATGGGTACATACCGTGCATTCATAGTTGCAAAAACTCTCGTCGTAGCTCATATGTGGCATTAGAAAGCCACTCAGTCCATATTCGCTGAAAGATGGCTTCAGTACATGCGTAGGACACTGGCTAACACATAGCTGACATGCGGTGCAATGGGCCATAAAATGCTCAACCGAAATCGAACCTGGCGGAGTTACGGTATGTTTCCTTCGTACAGGAATACTATTCTTGTACGTTGATTCATGGCTCTGGGCTTTAAGCGTTGCTACTATGCCCGACCCCACTATACCAGCAGCCATAAATTCCAGAAATAAACGTCGGCTACTATCGGTGCTATCTACAATGGGAGCGCCGATATGTCGATTTCCCAGAACTACCCTGATTGTCAAAGCATTTTCCTTACATACCGACAAACAATTAAAACAAGCCACGCATCGATCAAAATCAATTTTTTGCTGACGGATGTCGATACACTCACTTTTGCATACGGTCGAACATTTTCCGCAACGCGTGCAATTGGCAGGCAACAGCCGAATCTTAAAAATCGACAATCGGCTGATCAATCCCAGCAAAGTGCCCACAGGGCAAATGGTATTGCAGTATAATCTTCCCCTTCGATAGCTGAACAGGATAATACCGACAAACATGGCCACACTCCAGCCCAGAGCTAACAGGCTAAAATTTTTCCATCCAATAGGTGGAATGAGTATTTGCGTGTTCTCAAAAACTTTCGAAAGACTGTCGTTAATTATTACAAATGCTGGTCGAAAAATACCCGTTGCAATTTTCCCAAACAGGCTGTATGGGTCGAGTAAGACCAATGCCAGAATGCTTCCTGATAGTAGCGAAATAGAAGTCGCGGCAAGTAATCCGTATCGCAGGTAGTTGTTTGGCTTTGAGTATCGGTATATTTTTCGTTTTCTGAACTTTTGTCCGATTCGGGAAATAACATCTTGCAATACTCCGAGCGGGCAAATGGTAGAGCAATATACTCGCCCCATCAACAAAGTAAGCACGATTACCAGCAAAAATCCCGCTGCTGAAAGGGATATCAAAAATTTCAGCACAGAGGGGATAAATTGTAGCCCGGTGGCGGTATGAATTAGCGGTACCTCAATGCCCAGAAAGGATATCGTAAGTATTAACAAAAACAATAAACCAATGCCTCTTCTAAGATACTTCAGATAAGCCATCATAAAAACCCTCTTTTCGATTGAAAATATAACCCTTAAGGACAGGGGGTGTTTTCAAGCATGCAATCTAAATTTTAATCCTTCCGATATTCAATTTATCGAGATTCATGTTGCCAATACCCATTTCAGCGGCTAATTGAATATAACCCACATCGGCAGGATTAAGTCCGAAAAGTTTGGCTGCAGCGGCATCGGCCGCTACAATATCTTCCGATACGATAAGAGATTTCATGGTCACCACGTCGGATAGCGATACCCCTTTTGGTCCATGTTGTTTTAGCACCCTGTACGCATCGATGACATTGAGGGTAGGCTTGCGGTAGCTTGCAAAGTCGGCAATGCATTGATGCAAGTCGTTGCGATGCCAGTATCCTCTGTCCCATACTATACCCATCATATTCTTCATGGCAATAGTCAGCGTGGCACCTCCGTGGTTTTTAAGCACAGGTACGTTTATAAATACGTCCGATTCCAGGATAGCCTCGTGCTCCTTAGCCTCTTTCAATCGTTTACCTTTAGAAATATTTACAGGATGATAATAGCTTTCGCTGTTACCGGGCAAAATTTTACCCCCTGCATCTTTAACGGCTTTTTCAATGCCGCTGTTGGAATAGCAACGTTGCCACTGATCGCAGGTGTTATCGAATACCAGCACTTCTTTGGCCCCCGCCTGCAGACAGTGCTCAACAATTCGCTTTACCAGTATAGGATTGGTGTTGGCAGCATATTCAGGTGCCTTATCCCAGCCTATATTGGGTTTAACTACCACTCGCATACCCTTTTTTACATATTTGCCAATACCTCCCAGCGCGGCAATTGCCCTGTCAAACATTACATCGGGCTCTCCACCCATCACTGCAACCAGATCGTATGCTTCCTTTGAAATACCTAATGAATTCCCTGATGCAAAAATATGTGCATTATTGGCCAGGAAACCAGCTGCAAGTCCGGCACTTACCCCCTTTACCAGAAATTCCCTCCGTTTCATAGACTTTGTGTTTTGTTTTAAAAATTTTATTTCACTTTTGTAAAATTCTTGTAAAATTTTGCATGAAAGCTCCAAAGCTTTGTTAACAAGGTGTTAAAGCCGCATAATTTGAATTAGTTCTAAATTACGCTTTTTACTTTTATGGCCAATAAATATCTTTACAAATTGTTAGTGAATGGATGACAATACCAACATGATATTAATTTGTGATTTTCATCGGGTTAAAAAATTTTATACAGATGAAAAAAATTTTATATTACGACTGTTTTGCTGGAATAAGCGGCGATATGCATCTGGCAGCGATGATCGACCTTGGAGTGCCTGTTGAATATATACAGCAACAACTTCAAAAGTTAGCCCTCACGGAGTATCGGCTCGAGGTAAAGAAAATTGTGACCCACGGTATTTCGTCGACACGGGTTTCGGTACACTTGACTGAATCGAAATCACAAACAGTGCAGGTTGACCAGCTGCCATCGACCGTTCGAAAGCATGGACATAAGCACGATGCGCAACCTTTGCATCGAAGTTTTGCGGATATTCGCAAGGTGATTGAAGAATCGGGGCTGAGTATCAGGGCAAAGTCGTTGAGTATTAAAATTTTCGAGCGCCTTGCCCAAGCCGAGGGAAAAGTTCACAATTTACCCGCCGAGCAGGTACATTTTCATGAGGTAGGGGCAGTAGATTCCATTGTGGATATTGTGGGAGCTGCCATTTGCATCGATTATCTAAGTCCCGACCGAATAGTATCCTCGCCCGTAGAGCTTGGTAGCGGAATGGTGCAGTGTGCTCATGGAGTATATCCTGTGCCGGCTCCAGCCACGGCCGAGCTAATGCAGAATATACCCGTTACCCTGGGCAAAATACCTTTTGAGGCAACCACGCCAACGGGTGCAGCTATTCTGTCAGCAGTAGTAGATGATTTTCAGAATGTTAAATCTTTTGTGCCCGTAAAAATTGGCTATGGCGCTGGCAGCAAAGATTCCGACATCCCCAATGTGTTACGTATATTCATGGGGCAATATCAAGAGGAAAGCCCTGCCTTTGAATTTGAGCAGGTACTTCTCGTCGAGTGTAATATCGACGATATGAATCCTGAACTGTATGAACATGTAGTAGCAAGGCTTTTCGAGGTGGGTGCTCAGGATGTTTATCTAACGCCTGTTTTAATGAAAAAAATGCGGCCGGCTCAGAAAATTTCGGTACTTTGTAACAAGGATATCTTTGAGGATGTCAAACGAATTCTTTTGAACGAAACCACAACCCTGGGGGTAAGGGCATTGGGTGTTGACAAATGGATGCTGAACCGCGAGATATTAACCCTCGAAACTTCACTGGGAAAAGTCAGGGTGAAGAAGTCATTTGGACCTAATGTGGTTAAGTTTAAAGCTGAATATGACGACTGCATGGAAATTGCAAAAAAAATGAATCGTCCCCTGCCCGAGGTTATGCGTATTATACAGCAGGAAATAGCTGAAAAGATGTTAGAAGGTAAATAAACTCCATATTTAACCCCATTTTTATGGGGTAGGGAAAATATGGTTTGGTTGATTTTACATGATCATCTGAGGCTTTTGAACATTTTCAACCAACCTGGCATAGTCGGCAAATGAGTTGACGATATGGACGTTTGAGGGAAATTCTATATCGCTGCTATCAATAGGATGCAATAAGAAAAGGAAAATTTCACCCTTGAAAATTTGTGAAAGCTTGGTCAGAAAATGTTGGTACGATTCGGTGATTATGGGCAACGAAAGGCTGGTAATCATCCGCTGAAAAGTTTTTTGCGCTATGAGCTTTTCTATACTCGCAAGGTTGGTAATTCTACCCAGATAAAGGCTCGGAAATCCATTTTTTCGCAGTACATATTGCAGGAAGAGGGAAAATACCTCATTTTTTTCAGGTTCGAAGAGAAAAATTACGGGACGATCGGCGGCAGGATTAAATTTTTCCCTTTGCGAATCTATAGCAATTATCAGCCTGTGCCGTACCAGGTAGTAGGCAAATCGTACCTGCGTAGTCGAAAGGGTATTGGTCTGTTGTAAAATATCCAGACGATCCTGTAGCGGTATTATGAGCTTGATAAAAGTTTCTTCCATCCCATATTTTAAAATATGATTGAGCAGATAACGTTCGAAATTTTCCTCGTCGTACTCCATGATGCTCACAATCATATTTTCAATAAATTCGTCAGCCTTGCCCGACTGCTGGGAGAGCATCAGCACTTTTTCACCAATCTCGTTTTCGGTAAGTTGCGCAATTTGCGAAATCTTAAATCCATTGCGGATAAGAATGGATATATTTAGCAGTCGCCTTAGCTCCTGATCGTTGTAATAGCGGATATTGGAAGTAGTACGGCATGGCTGTATTAACCCGTAACGCTTCTCCCAAATGCGAATGGTGTGTGCTTTTATACCACTAAGCTTTTCTAAGTCCTTGATGGAAAAATTGCCCATTTACATAAAATACTTTACCCCCAATTAACAATATATGAGACAAAAAGTTTAAAAAGGTTTATTGTTTACCGGTATTAAACAAAGTATACACTATTATCCAAAATAATTAGAATAAAAATAAATAATACTTGCTTTTAATTCGTTATGAAGTATTTTCCTTTTTGCTCAAAAGCACTTCCCTAAAGAACTTCACCCCTTTGGATTCCCCTCTCCTTCAAAAAAGGAGAGGGGTTAGGGGCGAGGTATTTTGGACATTAGTGAAAAAAACAGAAGTAAGGTATCTAATAGTATGCATTCGGGGATTTACTAACTTGCATGAGCAGAAAAAAACGCTTAGAGGTGAGCTAAGCGTTCATAATTTTTAAAATAGGGATTCGAAAATGTCACATTACAGTAATGATGAATTGGACAGCATTTTTCTATGCTGATGTAGTTAAGGAAAATTACCTAATCAGTCTACGATTTCAATCATGTTAAAGGGCACACGGATGATCGATTCATAATCTTCGCCTGCCTCAAGCATATCCTCATCATCCTCTTCGTAGTACCAGTTTATTTTAACGTCGTTCTTATTTTTATAAATGGCTTCCAGCTTTTTAAATACATCCAGAATACATTTCGACGAACTGGTGTTGAAATACTCCAGTTGAATGTTGACGGTGGTATGCGGGGCGGGCGACTTTGCATATTCATCCAGCCAGTCAACCAGAGGCTTATAAAATTCTATGGAGTTTTCGGGAATAGAACGTCCTTTAATTTCAATCAGTCCTTCCGACGCATTGAAATTAACTGTGGGAGTTTTGGCTGTACCTTCAATAATCAATGGTTCCATAACACACTGCTTTTATTTATTTTAGTTTTTATGCATAATTAATAGTCACATCCAGACTATAAAAATTGTAATCGGGGTTGTACTCATAAAAAGAATAGTGCAACTTATTCCCCGACTTCCTTGCCATATCGAGCAATCCCAACCCACCTCCACCCTTCACCGAGAGTTTTTGATGATTGAGGATAAATTTATACATATCTTTTAGCTCTTCTTCAGAAAGCGAATTTATTTTGTCAATTTTATCTTTAAGATATGCAGTCTTTTTGGCATTGATAAAATTACCTAGTGTAATCTTTATTGTGTCTTCTTTTTTACGTACTACCACTACGCCAAACTTATGGGCAAAACGCTGTTCAAAATCTGGTGGTAGTTCATCAATATGATGATATAAATTTTGTAAGCCCTCAACCAGCACATTGTAAACTTTCTTTTTAACCTTGGGGTCGACCCCCATTCCATCGAGCTTAGATTCTACTGCCTCCAGCACGCCATTTACGCCATCTGCCGTAATTGTACCATGATAGGCTAATATAACCTCGCCATCTTCATTTAATTTATTATAATACTCCTCAAAATTAAAGTGCATAAGATTCGGTGCCAGGTTAGTAATTGCAGATAAGGTTATTTTGTTTCAACAAATATAAAAAAATAATTTCATCATAATAAAATTAATTTTTAAAGGTATGATGGAACACCCATGTTCGCAATTTTATCACTATTGTGTTTG